>JAHBXX010000024.1 GCA_019636245.1 Planctomycetota bacterium
ACGTCCGCCGGCCCGGTCGTGGACGCGGCCGACCTGCGGGCGCGCACGCTGGCCCGCCTGCAGGACCGCGCCCTGCTGCAGGCCTCGGTCGAGCAGTGCCGCTTCGACGGTCCCGATGCCCAGCGCCGCGTGACGGTGACCCTGCACAGCGACCGCAAGATGCACCAGGACAGGCTGCGCTCGCCGGTGATCCAGCAGGAGCTGACCCAGGTCGTGCGGGCGGTCGCCGGCGGCGACGTGCAGGTCGAGTTCCGCTTCGCCACGGCCGACGCCGCGGCGCCCGCGGCCGCGCCGGCCGAGCCCGGACCGACGGCGAAGCGGGTGATCGGTCGCTTCGCCGGCCGCGTGGTGCAGGTCGACCCCGAGGAGCGCCGGCGCGCGCCGCCATCGGCCGGCGGCGACGAACCGGCGGCACCGGAACCGCCGCCCGAACCGGGCGACTGATCGCGGACGCGCGCTCCCGCAGACTCCCGGGACCGCCGGCCCGGCCGGCCGGTGCGCAGCGCCCGGGCGTGCCGTCTTGGGCTAGACTGCGTCACCTGCATGACGATCGCCCCTGCCGACCCGCGCGTGCTCGAGTCGTGGCCCGCCGAGCTCGCGTCCCTCCCGTTCGGCAGCCCCGAGTTCAAGGCCGCCAATGCCCGGCTGGCCGCCGAGGACGAGGCGCGCTGCGCGCCGTTCGTGCGGGCGATGCCGACCTGGATCAACCTGACCAGCACCACGGTCTGCAACCTGCAGTGCTTCATGTGCAACCAGTTCCTCGACCCGAACTCGCCGAAGTTCGTCATGGACGAGGACGTCTACGCGAAGGTCGTGCGCGAACTCTATCCCTACGCGCAGACCATGCAGCTGTCGGCGTTCGGCGAGCCGCTGATGACGCCGAAGATGGCGCAGAAGCTGGATGACCTCGAGCGCTACGGCATGAAGCTCGAGATGGTCACCAACGCGACGCTGATGATGAAGGAGTCGCGGTTCCGCGAGCAGCTGCTGCGCTGCCTCGAGCTGGTGACCTTCTCGATGGACGGCGCGACCAAGGCCACCTACGAGTCGGTGCGACAGGGAGCCAGCTACGACGAGGTGGTGGGGAACATCACGCGCTTCTGCGAGAAGCGGCTCGAGCTGCCGCCCGCGCGCCGGCCGCGCATGAACTTCAACTACATCCTGATGAAGCGCACGCTGCGCGAGGCGCCGCGCTTCGTCGAGATGGTGCACCAGTGGGGCGGCGACCAGATCGTGTTCAACCATCTGGTGACGTTCCACCCGAGCCTCGTCGGCGAGTCGCTGAACTACATGCGCGCCGAGGCGAACGAGTGGCAGGACCGCATCCGCGAGGTGGCCAAGGCCCTCGGCGTCCAGGTGACCCTGCCGGCGAACTTCGGCGACACGAGTTCGCCCGCGCTGCCGGCGGCGACCGAGCCGGCGACGCCGGCCGATGGCGGCCACGAACACACGCCCGCTGCGACTCCCGGCGCGCTGCCGAAGGCGGAGCGGCCCTGTTCGCCGCCGCCGATCAAGTGCTGGTTCCTGTGGCGGCGCGTCTACTTCACGCCGTTCGGCGACGTCGTGCCGTGCTGCCTCGCCGGCATGCCGCACTTCGGCCAGATCCGCGACCACTCGTTCTGGGAGGTGTGGAACTCGCCCACCTACCAGCAGTACCGCAAGCACGTGTTCACCGAGCGGCCGCTCGGCAAGTGCCGGACCTGCTACCTGATCTACCCGAACGCCGAACTCGCCGGGGCGGAGGGATTCGAGTACTGACCGGACCGCCCGCCGGCGGGACCGGTCGTCGATCCGCGGCCTGGATTGCGGCCCGGCCGCTGGACCGCGAGACTGCCGGTCGGGAACCTCGTCACCATGCTCCCTCGCTGCGCCCGCCTCGTCCCCGCCCTGGCCTTCGCCGCCGGCCTCGCCGCCCAGTCGGTCGCCAACTTCGAGAGCGGGCCGGTCCAGCCGCTGCGCCTGTCGGCCGACGGCACCCGGCTGTTCGTCGCCGACACCGTCGGCGGGCGGCTGTGCGTGTTCGACCTGCGGCAGCCGTCGGCGCCGTTCCTGCTGGCGGAGATCCCGGTCGGCCTGGACCCCGTGTCGGTGCAGCCGCGCACGCGGGACGAGGTCTGGGTGGTCAACCAGCTGTCGGACAGCGTCAGCATCGTCAGCGTGCCGGAGCGCCGCGTCGTGCACACGCTGCGCGTCGTCGACGAACCGAGCGACGTGGTGTTCGCCGGCGGCAAGGCCTTCGTCAGTGCGGCGACGACCGACGAGGTCGAGGTCTTCGACGCCGCGACGCGCGCGCCGCTCGGCGTCATCCCGCTGTTCGGCAAGGACCCGCGGGCGCTCGCGGTCAGCCCCGACGGCACCCGGGTCTATGCCGTGATCCAGCGTTCGGGCAACGGCACCACCGTGCTGCCGGCGGGCGTGCAGGCGCCGCCGCCGTCGCAGAACGGCGTGCCGGCGCCGGCGCAGGGCATCCTGGTGCGCGCGAACGACCCGGCCTGGGCGGCGCAGATCCCCTACACCCTGCCCGACAACGACGTCGCGCAGATCGACGTCGCGACCCAGACGGTCACCCGCTATTTCCGCGGCGTCGGCACGACCAACACCGCGATCGCCGTGCACCCCGTGACCGGCGACCTGTGGGTGGCGAACACCGAGGCGCGCAACCTCGTGCGCTTCGAACCGCAACTGCGCGGCCACGCGATCGACAGCCGCGTGACCAGGATCACGACCGGAGCCGTGCCGACGGTGACGCCGTTCGATCTGAACCCCGGGCTCGACTACGGCGTGCTGCCGAACGCGGCGGCGCTGGCGACCGCGCTCAGCGAGCCGTTCGGCACGGCCGTCGACGCCGCCGCCGGCCTGGTCTACGTCGCCGCGCACGGCACCGACCGCATCGGCGTGCTCGATCTCGCCGGCAACGTGGTCGGCCGCATCGAGGTCGGCAGCACGCCCGGCGCCATCGTCGACACGCGCCGCAAGCGCGGCCCGCGCGCGCTGGCACTGCACCCGACGCAGGGGCTGCTCTACGTGCTGAACAGGCTCAGCGACACGCTCGCGGTCGTCGATCGCGCGTCGTGGACGGTGCTGGGTGAGCAGCCGATCGCCACCTGGGACCCCCTGCCGGCCTCCTGGCGCGAGGGTCGCAACTTCCTCTACGACGCCAAGCTGTCGGGCAACGGCACGATGTCGTGCGCGGCCTGCCACGTCGACGGCGACATCGACGGCATCGCCTGGGACCTCGGCGATCCGGCCGGGCCGATGGAGAGCCCGCCGGCGCAGCCGTTCCCGTTCAGCCTGCTGAGCCTGTCGGCGTTCCACCCGATGAAGGGGCCGATGACGACGCAGACCCTGCGTGGTCTCGCCGGCACCGGCGTGCTGCACTGGCGCGGGGACCGCACGGACTTCCAGGCCTTCAACGGCGCGTTCGACAAGCTGATGGGCGGGTCGCTGCTGCCGGCGGCCGACATGAACGACTACGCCGCCTTCGTCGCCACGCTGCGCCATCCGCCGAACCCGAACCAGCTGCTCGACCGCTCGCTGCGCACGGCTCCGGCCGGCAACAACGAGGCGGCGGGGCTGGCCGCCTTCCAGCAGAACATCGGCAGCTTCCCGTTGCCCGGCGGCGCGTCGTGCGCCACCTGCCACGCGCTTCCGAGCGGCACCAACGGCATCGTGTTCCCGGCCAACATCCTGCAGGAGCCGCAGCAGATGAAGGTGCCGCAGCTGCGCAACCTCTACCGCAAGGTCGGCTTCCAGCGCACCGCGGCGCCGCAGAAGATCGGCTTCGGCTTCACCCATGACGGCGCCGTCGACACGCTGACGACGTTCTTCGCCCTGCCGGTGTTCAACCCCTGGCCGGCCGCGACCAAGGACGACCTCGTCACCTTCATGCTGGCGTTCGACACCGGCACCGCGCCGCTCACCGGCTACCAGTTCCACCTCGACCGGGCCACCGCCGGCAGCCCGGGCTACGCCGCCAACCTCGCGCTGGCGACGGCGCGCGCCGCGGCCGGCGACGTCGAACTGACCGCGCACGGGCGCCTCGACGGCGAGCTGCGTGGGCTGCTCTACCAGTCCGCCAGCGGCCAGTTCGTCACCGACCGCACCGGCGTCGGGCCGTTCACGGCCGCGCAGCTGCAGGCGAAGGCCCAGGCCGGCACCGCCAGCCTCGTGTTCACCGCCGTGCCGCCGGGCACCGGCCAACGTCTCGCGCTCGACCGCGACCTCGACGGCGTGCGCAACGGCGACGAGGCCGCCGTGGTCTACGGCGTCGCCGTGCCGGGCTGCGACGGCGAGCCGTCGCTGCGCGTCAACTCCGAGCCGCGCCGCGGCAACCTGCAGTTCGGCCACGTCATGGAGTCGGCGCCGGCGCAGTCGCTCGGCATCCTCGGCCTCGCGCTCGGCGCCAGCGCCTTCCCGGCGATCGGCGTCACGATCCAGATCGACCCGACGACGGCGGTGCTGCTCGGCGTCGCCAGCGACGCCTTCGGCAGCAGCTGGATGCCGTTCCCCGTCGCCGCCACCGAGACCCTGGGGCTGCAGGTGTTCGGCCAGGTCGTCTGGCTCGACCTGTGCGGACCGGAGCTGTTCAGCAGCAGCCGCGGCCTGCACTTCACCGTCGGCCCGTGAAGACGCGGCGGCGCAGTGGATGCCGGCCGTGGCGGCCGGCATGATGCGGGCTTTGCGAGGCGACCATGGCCGGTTTCGGTGACATGCAGAGCCTGCTGAAGCAGGCGCAGGACATGCAGCGGCGCATGCAGGAGGCGCAGCGCTCGCTGGGCGAACGCATCCTCGAGGGCTCGGCCGGCGGCGGCGCCGTCAAGGCCTACGTCAACGGCAACCAGGAGCTGCAGGCGGTCAAGATCGACAAGGCCGCCGTCGACCCCGACGACGTCGAGACGCTCGAGGACCTGGTCACCGGCGCGCTGCGCCAGGCGCTGCAGGCGGCGAAGGAACTGCGCGAGCGCGAGATGGCCAAGGTCACCGGCGGCATGAACCTGCCCGGGATGGGCTTCTGAGCCGGTGCGGCAGGCGTCCCCTGCCCGGCTCCCGAACGAGGCGGTGACACGGCCGTGGCCACGCGCGAGCGCACGATCGAGAACCTGATCGAACGGCTGCGTCGCCTGCCGGGCATCGGCCCGAAGACGGCGGAGCGACTGGCGTTCCACCTGCTGCGCGTCGACGCCGCCGAGGCGCTCGAACTGGCGCGGGCGATCGAGGCGGCGCGCGCGGCGGTCAAGACCTGCCGTCGCTGCTGCAACCTCGACGCGCAGGATCCGTGCGCCATCTGCGCCGATCCGGCCCGCGACGCGTCGATGCTGCTGGTGGTCGAGGATCCGCGCGAGGTGGCGCGCTTCGAGGACGTCGGCTACCGCGGCCGCTACCACGTGCTGCAGGGGCGGCTGTCGCAACTCGAGGGCATCCGCCCGGACGACCTGACCACGGACCTGCTGCTGCGGCGCGTCGCCGAGGAGCATCCAGCCGAGGTTTGCCTGGCCACCAACCCCGACCTCGAGGGCGAGGGCACCGCGCGGGTGCTCGCCGAGCGGCTCGGGCCGCTCGGCGTCAAGGTGACGCGGCTGGCGCGCGGCCTGCCGGCCGGCGCGTCGATCGCCCAGGTCAGCGCCTCGATCCTGGCCGATGCGATCGAAGGCCGGCGGCCGCTGCCGTCGTGACGGAACCGCTGCCGATCGACGCGGTGCTGCCCGCGGTGCAGCAGGCCCTGCGCGCCGCCGGCACCCTGCTGCTGCTGGCGCCCCCGGGTTCGGGCAAGACCACGCGCGTGCCGCCGGCCTTGCTGCCGCTGCTCGGCGAGCGCGGCGGCGAGGTTGTCGTGCTCGAGCCGCGACGGCTGGCGGCGCGCGCGGCCGCGGCGCGGGTCGCCGAGGAGGCGGGCGACGCCATAGGCGGCCTCGTCGGCTACCAGGTGCGCGGCGACGTGCGCGCCAGCCGGCGCACGCGGATCCGCTTCGTCACCGAGGGCGTGCTGGTGCGCCAGCTGGTTCGCGACCCGTTCCTGGACGGGGTCGGCGCGGTCTGCCTCGACGAGTTCCACGAACGCCACCTGGAAGGCGACCTGGCGCTGGCGATGCTCGCCGAGTCGCGCGCGACCGTGCGGCCCGACCTGAAGCTGTGCGTGATGTCGGCGACGCTCGATCCGGCGCCGCTGCGCCGGTTCCTGCCCGGCAGCGAGGTGATCGAAGCCGACGGTCGGCTGCATCCGGTGCGGATCGTGCACCTCGATCGCGCCGCGGCCGACGCGCTCGAGCTCACGGCCCGCAACGCGATCGATCGCGCGCTCGACGAGACCAGCGGCGACGTGCTGGTGTTCCTGCCCGGCGCCGGCGAGATCGCCCGCTGCGAGGACGCGCTGCAGAACCTCGCCCGGCGGCGCGGCGTGCTGGTGCTGCCCCTGCACGGCCGGCTCGAGCCGGCGGCGCAGGATCGCGCGATCCGGCCGCAGGCGCAGCGCAAGATCGTGCTGTCGACCAACGTCGCCGAGAGCTCGCTGACGATCGCCGGCGTGACCGCCGTCGTCGACTCGGGGCTGGCGCGCGAACTGCGCTTCGACCGCGGCCGCGGGGTCGACGTGCTGCAGCTGGAGCGCATCAGCCTCGCCTCGGCGACCCAGCGCGCCGGCCGCGCCGGCCGTACCGGCCCCGGCGTCTGCTACCGGCTGTGGACCGCGGCCGAGGAACGCGGCCTGCCCGCCCGCGCGCTGCCCGAAGTGCAGCGCGTCGACCTCACCGGGCCGGCGCTGCTGGTCCGCGCCTTCGCCGGCCGCGACCCGGGCGAGTTCGGCTGGTTCGAGGCGCCGCCGGCCGAGGCGTTGGCGGCCGCCGATCGGCTGCTCGCCGACCTCGGCGCGATCGCTCCCGCTGGCGGCACGCTGACGCCGTTCGGCCGCGAACTGCTCGACCTGCCGCTGCACCCGCGGCTCGGTGCGGTCGTGCTCGCGGGCCGGGCGCTGCGGTGCGCCAAGGCCGCGGCGACGGCGGCCGTGCTGCTCAGCGACGTCGAAGCGCTAGGCCGCGGCGACGGCGCCGACCTGCTGGCCGCGGTCGAGGCGTTCCTGCTCGCCGAGCCGCGCGGCTTCCCGGACGCGCTCTGCCGCGAGTTCGGCTCCAGCGGCGGCCAGGCGCGGCAGCTGCTGGCCGCGCGCGAACGGTTGCTCGGCGGGGCGCGCGACCGCGGCCCCGACACGGCGCTGCTGGCGCGCTGCCTGCTGCGCGGCTTCCCCGACCGGGTCGCGCGGCGGGCCCCGGGCGGCGAGCCGCGCCACGCGACCATGGTCGGCGGCCGCGGCCTCGTGCTGCCGGCGGCGGCCGATGGCCACGAACTGGTCGTGGCGCTGCGTCTGCTCGAGACCGGGCGCCAGCAGCGGTCGCGGGCGACGCTGGTCGCGGCGATCGAGCCCGCCGACCTCGAGGCCGTGGAACCGCACGCCCTGCGCGATGTCGTCACCGCCGAACTCGACGCGGCGATCGGCCGCGTCGTCGCGGTGCGCGAACGCCGCTACCGCGACCTGCCGCTGCGGTCGGCGCGCGGCGGCGAACTGCCGCCGGGGCGCGCGGCCGAGCTGCTGCTGCCGGTCGTCGCCGCCGAGCCGTGGCGCTGGCTCGGCGAGCAGCAGGACCTGCGGCGGCTGCTCGGCCGCGCGCGCTGGCTGGCCGAGCGCATGCCCGACCTCGGCCTGCCGGTCTGGGACGACGGCGCCGTCGCGGCCGCGGCGGTGGCCTTGCTCGGCGACCGCAGCGACCTGCGGGTCCTGCGCGACGCCGACGTCGCGACGCCGCTGCTCGCGCAGCTGTCGCCGCCGCAGCGCCGCGCGCTGCAGCAGTTCGCCCCCGACCGCATCGAGTTGCCGTCCGGCCGCGCGGCGGTCGTCGACTATGCCGCCGCCGCAGGACCGACGATCGCCGCCAGGCTGCAGGAGTTCTTCGGCCTGCCGGCGGTCGGGGCCCTCGCCGGCGGTCGCGTGCCGGTCGTGCTCGAGCTGCTGGCGCCGAACCACCGTCCCGTGCAGGTGACGACCGACCTGCCGAGCTTCTGGCGCAACGTCTACCCGCAGGTGCGGCGCGAGCTGAGCCGGCGCTACCCGCGGCACAGCTGGCCGGAAGATCCGCTGGCGGCGCGGCCCGAGGCCCGGCCGCGGCGGCGTCGGGACTGACGCAGCGTCATGCGTTTCCGGCTTCGGATTCGGGTACAAGGAGCGATCCGCCGCGGGATGGGCCCGCGGCCGGACAGACACTGGAGAACCACGATGAAGTCCGATCTGTTGCTCTGCGCCGCCGTCGCGGCGATGTCCTGCCTCCGGGCCCAGGACGAGACGCCGAAGCCCATGCCGCAGCCGGCGAAGGTGGCGGCGCACGAGGCCCTGGCGATGTTCGCCGGTTCCTGGTCGAGCGTCTGCGAACTGCAGGCGATGCCCGGGGTCCCTGGCCACGAGGAGGCCCAGAAGTCGACCGGCACCGAACGGGCCGAGCTGGTCTGCGACGGTCTGTGGCTGAAGACCAGCTTCCGCGGCGAGCACGATGGTCAACCGTTCGAGGGCCTGTGGCTGGTCGGCTACGACCCGCAGCAGCAGAAGTACCGCGGCATCTGGGTCAGCAGCATGGACGAGCCGCCGATGGAGTGCGACGGCGGCTACGACGCGGCGACGAAGACCTGGACCTTCACCGGCGCGACGCCGCACGGACCGATGCGCAGCGTCACCACGTTCGCCGATGCCGACCACTTCACCGAGGTCTGCTACCTGGAGGCCGACGGCAAGGAGGTCGAGTGCATGCGCATGGTGCGCACGCGCCAGCCCGGTGCCGGGCGGGCGATCGAAGCCGGCACGCCGCCGAAGAAGTGGCCTTCGGCCGAGCACGCGTTGCTGGCAAAGGGCCTCGGCGAGTGGACCGCGACCGTGACCAGTACGGCGCCCGGCGGCGAGTCCGCCGTCGAGCAGGGCCGCGAGCGCGTCATGCCGATCTGCGGCGGCAAGTGGTTCTGGTCGGACTTCGAGGGGACCATGATGGGCGCGCCGTTCCGCGGCCATGCGCTGACCGGCTACGACCCGAACGCCAAGCGCTACGTCAACTTCTGGATCGACTCGATGTCGCCGACCCACTCCCGCTGCGAGGGCACCCACGGGGCGGAGGAGAAGGCCTGGACCTACACCGGCGTCTGCACCGACATGGCGGGCAAGCCGGCGAAGATCCACCAGACGCTCGTGCAGAAGGACGACGACACGCGCGACCTCCAGATGAAGTTCGAGACCGACGACGGCGTGCACCAGATGCGGATCCAGTACCGCCGCAAGCGGTCCTGACCCGGTCGGCCGGCCGGCCGCGCGCGGCCACTGCCGCATTCCAGGACGGGCCGCGCGCGACCGCTCAAGATTCCATCGCCTGGCGTCGAAAGTCCCCTGCGGAGCGGACTTTCGCGCATGAGCCTCGAAGCACGCCTCGGCCAACGCCAGGAACAGCGTCTCGCGCTGCTGCCGCAGATGCTGCAGTCGATCGAGGTGCTGCAGCTCGCGACCGCCGACCTGCTGCAGTTCCTCGAACAGGAGGCCCAGCAGAACGAGACGCTCGAGCTGCAGCCGCCGGCGGCGGTCGAGCCGGAGGCCGTGCCGGAACGCGAACGCGAGGACTCGGGCTGGGAGGAGTGGCGCCGGGGGCCGGTCGGCGACGACGGCGACGCCCGGCAGGCGCTGTTCGACAACCTGCCCGCCTCCGGCGACTCGCTGGTCGGGTTCGTGCGCCAGCAGCTCGCGTTCCGCGGCGTGCCGGACCTGCTGGCCGACGCCGTCGTGCAGATCGCGCAGCGCCTCGACGACCGCGGCCTGCTGCCGTTCGCGCTGGCCGACGTGGCGGCGGAACTCGGCGCGCCGCTGGACCTGATCGAGCAGGCGCACGCGCTGCTGTGCACGCTCGAGCCGCGTGGCATCGGCGCCCGCGATCCGATCGAGGCGATGCTGCTGCAGGCCGCCGGGGACCCGGATCTGCCGCGCATCGAACGCCTGCTGCGCGAACACCTCGATGCCCTCGGGCGCAACAAGCTGCCCGAGGTGGCGCGGGCGATGCAGGTGTCGGTGGACGAACTGGCGGACCTGCTCGCGCGCATGCGCGAACTCGATCCGCGACCGGGCGCCGCCTTCCGCGACACGGCGGCCGCACCGCTGCGGGCCGACGCGTTCGCCTGGCTGCGGGACGGCGTCGTGCAGGTGGCGCTCGACGAGGCCGCGGTGCCGGAGCTGGCCGTCAACAGCGACTACGCGGCGATGGCCAGCGATCGCGGCACCGCGCGGGAGGTTCGCGACTACCTGCGGCCGAAGCTGCGCTCCGCACGGGACCTGATCGAGGCCGTGCAGCAGCGGCAGGAGACGCTGCTGCGCGTGGTGCGCGCGGTGCTGCAGGAGCAGCCGGAGTTCCTCGCCCGCGGGCGCAGCGGCATCCGGCCGCTGCGCATGAGCGAGATCGCCGACCGCCTCGGCCTGCACACGTCGACCGTGAGCCGCGCGATCGCCGGCAAGCACGTGCAGACCGATCGCGGCGTGTTCCGGTTGCGCGATTTCTTCGACGGCGGCCGCATCGATGCGGTCCCCGCCGCCGGGCAGGGACGCATGGCGGTCGCGCAGCAGATCGCCGACCTGGTCGCCGCCGAGGACAAGCGCGCGCCGCTCAGCGACGACGACCTCGTCGCGGCCCTGCAGCGCCGCGGCGTGCAGGCGGCACGGCGCACGGTGACGAAGTACCGCCGGGATCTCGGCATTCCGTCGAGCTACCGGCGACGAAGGTTCGGAGACCAGCCATGACCGGTTACGACCCGTTCTCCTACGGCCAGGTGCGCATGGGCGGCGGCGATCCCGCCGCCGCGGATGCCCCCGACGAGCTGCTGTTCGCGAAGCCGGCGAACGGTCCCGCCCCGGACGAGTGCTGGGCCGGGCCGGCGGAGTTCCGCGACGGGCCGGCCGCGGACGCCGACGGCGAGTTCGGCGATCTGCTGGCGCCGCCGCCGCCGCGGCCGGTGCCGGCGCCCGAGCCGGCGCCCGCGCCGCACAAGGCCCGCCCGGCGGCGGTGCCGCGCCCGGCGATGCCGGCGACGGGCATGCCGTTGGCCGACAAGATGGCCGCCGGTCGCATCGGCCCGGCTGCCGGGTGGCGCGGCGGCGCCGGCGGGCGGCCTGCCCGCCAGCGGCGCGCCGGCGCCGGCGCCGGCGCCCATGCGGCGACCACTGCGCCCCGAGGCTTCGGCGACCATGCGGATCGCCGGCCTCGTCGTGCCGCCGTCCGTCTTCGTCGCCGGCGGCACGGCGGCGGCGTGGTTGTGGGCCTTCGAGCAGAACCACGTGCTCGGTGGCATCGTCGCCGGTCTCTCGGTCATCGCCGCGGCGTTCGCCTGGGTGTTCCTGCGCCGCTGATCGTCAGGCCGCGCTGCATTATCGTGCGGCCGTGCCGACCTACCTGCTGACGATCGCCTACGACGGCACGTGCTTCCACGGCTGGCAGCGCCAGGCCGGCTTCCGCAGCGTGCAGGAGGAACTCGAGAACGCCTTCGCGGCGATCGGCTGCGGCACGCCGCACGTCGAGGGCGCCGGGCGGACGGACGCCGGCGTGCACGCGATGGGGCAGGCGGCGCACGTCGAACTCGAGCGGGCGTTCCCCCTGGACCGCCTGCCGCTGGCGCTGAACGCGAACCTGCCCGCCGACGTCGCCGTGCAGGCGGCGCGGCTGGCGCCGCCGGGCTTCCACGCCAGGTTCCATGCCCGCGGCAAGCGCTACGCCTACCGCTGCCTCACGAGTCCCGTGCGGCCGGCGATCGGTCGCAGCCTCTACCACTGGGTGCGCCGGCCCGTGGACCTCGCGGCGATGCGGCAGGCCGCGGCGTGCCTGCGCGGGCGCCACGACTTCGCGGCGTTCGCGACCAACCCGGGCTACCCGCGCCGGCGCGGCACCGTGCGCACCCTGCACCACGTGCACCTGCTGCACCGACCGGGCGGGTTCGACTTCGTCGTGCAGGGCTCGGGCTTCCTCTACAACATGGTGCGCAACCTGGTCGGTTCCCTGCTCGAGATCGGCTACGGCAACCGGCCGGTCGAATGGCTGGAGCAGGTCCTGCGCGGCCGCGACCGCCGGGCGGCGGGCGCCACGGCGCCGGCGGCGGGGCTCTACCTGGTCGGGGTGTTGTACGCCGCCGACCTGCGTCCGGCCGGGGTCGAGCCGGGAACCGGGGCCGAGGACGCGGCCGGGCTGGCACAATAGTGTCGGTCGTGGTGCGTTCTCCCGCGCCCGTGTCCCTTCCCACGAGAACCCCGATGCTCGCCCGCCCCCTCGCCGTGCTCGCCCTCGGCGGCAGCCTGTTCGCCCAGACCGGGTCTGCCACCCCGCGCCCGCTCCCCGAACTGCTGCCGGCCTCGACCCATGTCCTGCTGCAGTTCGGCGGCCTCGCCGCCTGTACGGCCGGTGCCCACGAGCTGCCGCTGGCCGCGCTGCTGCGCGACGTCCTCGGCCGGCTGCCCGACGACGCGCGCCGCGAGCGCCTCGAAGGACCGCTCGACGGAGCGGCCAGGGGCGCGCGGCGAGCGCTGCAGCGGCTCGGCCTCGATGCCGCCGACCTGCGGGCGGTCCTGCAACGCCCGGCGGCGGTGGCGGTCGGCCGCCCGACCCTCGAGGGCATGGGGCCATCCGTGTGCCTGGCGATCGACCTCGGCGACGCCGAGGCGGCGCTGCGGCGATGCCTCGCGGCGGGGCGCACGGTGCTGCGCCAGCACGGGGTCACGCCGGGCGAGCCGCTGCGGCTCGCCGGGACCGAGTTCGAATCGCTGCAGCTGCCCGGCGGGCCGCCGCTCTGGCTCGGGATCGCCGGCGGCGTCTTCGTCGCCAGCAACAGCCGCGGCTACCTGCACGAGCTCGGCGCCGTGGTCGCGGGCGGGGCGCCGTCGCTGGCCGCGGCCCTCGCCGCCGGTGCGGCGGCGATGCCGGCGGTCGCGCCACTCGGCTCGTTGTTCGTCGATGGCCAGCCGCTGGTGGCCGCCTGCGCTCCCCTGCTGCCCTACGAGGCCCAGGCGCTCGCCGATGCGCTCGGCTTCGGCGCCCCGCGCTCGCTGCACGCCGTCGTCGCTCCGGGCGCGGATGCGCTGCGGGTCGCCGTCGGCGGCCGGGCCAGCGGCCTCGCCAAGGTCCTGCTGGCGGCGCCGGCGCCGCTCGACTTCGCGCGCGCCTGTTCGCCGAACACGGTCGTCTTCGGCGCCGGCAGCATCGACCTCGCCGGGGCCCTGGACGCGTGGCAGGCGCTGGCCGCGGTGCTGCCCGCCGCCGTGCGCGCCGAAGCCGGCCGCGAGGCGGCCCGGGCGATGGCGCGGCTGGTGCGCCGGGCCGGCGCGACACCGGCGGGAGCCGCGGCCCTGGTCCGCGCGCTGGCGCCGCAGGTGGCGTTCGCGCTGTCGCTCGAGCGCGGGGCGGTGCCGCGGCCCGAACTGCTGCTGCGCCTGTCGGTGCGCGACGCCGACGTGGTCGCTGCGGCGCTGCAGCGGCTGGAGGCGGCGGCCGGCGGCGATGGCGTCGAGTGGCGATCGCGCCAGGCCGGCGGGCACACGATCCGCTTCTGCAACCTGCGCCTCGGCGGCGACGGTCCGCAGGTCGCGCCGAGCTACCTGCTGCGGCCCGACGGGCTGTGGTTGGCGGCGGACCCCGGCACGCTGGTGCGGGCCCTGCGCCGCACCGACGACGGCGAACCGGGCCTCGCCGCCGAGGCGGACTTCGCGGCGGCGACCGGCCTCGCCGGCGGGGCCAGCGGCATGCTGCACCTGCGCTGGTCGCGCGCGGCGGAGCTCGGCTGGCGGGCGGTCGAGACCTGGGGCTACCCGCAGCTGGATGCGCAGCGCGACCAGCTCGGCTTCGGCCGCGAGGTCCTGCCCGATGCCGACGAAGTCGCGGCTGCGGTCGGGGCCGAGACGATCTGCTACCGGATCGACGACGACGGCCTGACCCTGCGCCACCACGGCGCGCTGGCCCTCGGATCCATGCTGGCCGCGCTGGGCGTGCTGGCCGACGAGATGCTGGCGCGCGCCGCGACCGGCCGCTGATCACGCCGTCGCCAGCACCATCTTCAAGGGCGGGCGGCCGTCGAACGACGGGAAGTCCGCGTCGACCGGCACGGCGGTGAGCGAGCGCAGCGGTCGCCCGGCCTTCGCCGCGCTGCGCGCGAGCGTGTCGTGCCAGGCCGCGGCGTCGACCTCGGGCACGTGGTTGGTCGCCAGCACGGCGCCGCCCGGGGCCAGCGCCAACAGGGCCGGCTTCCACAGCGAGGGATAGTCGCGCACCACGTCGACGGCGCCGAAGCGGCTCTTCGCGAACCGCGGCGGATCGAGCACGATCAGGTCGAAGCGCCGCGGCGCGAGGGGCACGAACGGCACCCGCCGGCCGCGTCGCTGCACCGGCTGGCCGGCGAGCTGGCGCAGCACCGGCAGGCAGTCGGCCTGCAGGGTCGTGCAGCGCGTCGCATCGAGACCGTTGCGGGCGATGTTGCGAGCGCCGACCTCGAGCGCGCTGCGGGCGAAGTCGACGTTCTGCACCTCGGTGGCCCCTGCCGCCGCGGCGGCGATGCCGACGCCGCACGTGTAGGCGAACAGGTTCAGCACCGAGCGGCCGCGCGCGAGGTCGCGCACCGCCCGGCGCCCCGCGCGCAGGTCGAGGAACAGCCAGGGATCCCGGCCGCGGTGCCGGGCGCTGACCAGGAAGCGCACCCCGGCCTCGCGGCACTCGTGCTCGGCGAGCGCGGTGGGGCTCGGTTCGTGCGGCACCCAGTCGACCGGCGGCGCCGCGCCGCGGTGGTTGTGCACGATCTCCAGGTCGAGCCGCAGCGCCGCCCGCGCGGCGTCGCCCAGGGCCGACACCGACGCGGCTGGCAGGGGCGCGCGGAACGTCTGCAGCAGCAGCAGCGGGCCGTAGCGGTCGAGGGTGATCCCGGCCGCGCCCTCGGCGACGCCGTGCAGCAGGCGGTAGCAGTCGGTGCCTTCGCCGTGCAGCCTGGCCAGCAGGTCGGCGCGCCGTTCGAGGGCGCCGCGCAGGAGATCGACCAGCGGATCCGCCATCGGCGGGGCCGATGATGGCCGCCGGTGGACCGCGCCGCAAACGGTCAGGGCGCAGCCGGGGCGCGCGAAGCGCAGGGAATCGGCCACCGCGGGCTTGTGCCGGCGCCCCGGCGCAGTACGGCAGAGGCCATGTCCCATGCCCACGACCTCGGCGCCCTGCGCAAGGCCCTGCGGGGGCGGCTCGAAGCCGCCGCCGACGTGACGCTGGCGCCGGGCGAACTGCGGCTCCTGCTCGACGAAGTCGGCCGCCTGCAGCAGAGCAACGACCGGCTGCGGCGGCAGAACCGCCGGCTGCGGCTCAAGCTGCAGCGGGCCGGCCTGACCGACGACGCGGCGGCGGCCGACGACGCGGTTTGACGGTGGGCGGTCGGCGGCGCCGGCGACTGTCCACGGCCGCGGTCTGGCGGCCGGCGTGGACGGCGTTATCCTGCGCCTCTCGCCACATCGCGACCTTCGCGGAGGTGCCATGCCGATCGTACGCCGTCTGCTCGCCGTGCTCTGGACTGTCGCGGTGTTCGTCCTGCCTGCCGGCCTGCCGGCGCAGGACATCCGCTACGTGCACCCGGAGAAGTACGAGCGAGCCACCAAGGCCGACGACCATGGTCTGCTGCAGTGGGCGGAGCACGCGCCGCCCAAGTGCACGACCTGCTCGGGCACCGGCAAGACGAAGTGCTCGACGTGCGAACGGTTCTTCGACGACGCCAAGGTCTGCATCGAATGCAAGCGCACCAAGGAGGCCGTCTGCCGCGCTTGCGCCGGCCTCGGCCACTTCGCCGATCCACTCGAGAAGGCGCTGTGCCCAGGCTGCCAGGGGGCCGGGTTCCTGCTCTGCCACCTCTGCAATGGCGGCGGCCGCATCCGCGGCGAGGACGGCGATCGCTGGAGCAGCTGCCCGGTGTGCCGCGGCGACGGCGGCTGGAAGTGCGGCGGCTGCAACGGCAACCGGCTGGTCGAGGTGGCGCAGGTCAAGCCCTCGCTGCGCGACGCCCAGGCCGCGGCGCTGCAGAAGGCGCTGACGACCACGGACGAGGCGCTCGAGGGACTGGCGAAGTTCGCGCCGGCGAACCTGCCGGCCCGCAAGGCGGTCAAGGAACTGGTCAAGCAGCTGCAGATCGCGCAGCAGGTCTATCCGCCGCTGAAGAGGCTCCAGAAGCCGTTCGAGGACGCCATGAACAAGACCGCCGGCGGCGCCCAGTACCAGGGCCAGGCGGAGCGCGAGGGCGCGTTGCTCGGCGGCGTCAAGGGCAGCGCCGAGTACTACCTCAAGCACCAGCGGCGCATGCTCGAACTGGCCCTGAAGCGGGCCGAGGCGAACGCCAAGGTGCTCGAGGAGAACAAGGGCAAGTGACCCTGCCGGCGCCGCGGCGGCGGCGCTAACCTGCCACGCATGCGTTCGCGCCCCGTTGCCGCCGCCGCGGCCCTGCTCTTCGGCTCCGCCCTGTCCGCGCAGGGGCACGTCAATCCGTCGGTGCTGCGCGCGCCCGCCGAGTCTGCGGCGGGACTGTCGCCGTCGGCAGGCGTCGTCGCCCGGGCGCGCGCGGCCGTGGTGCACGTCGTGGTGGAGGTCGACGGCCCGCGCGGCAAGTTCGCGATCGAGCGACCCAGTTCCGGCGTGCTCGTCGACGCGAGCGGGCTGGTGCTGACCTGGCGGCGCCTCGTCGCCGAGGTGACCGGGGCCGCCGACAAACGGCTGTTCGTGCAGCTCGACGACGCCGGCAACAGCCGCCTGCCGGCCGCCATCGAGCAAATCGACGAGGCGACCGGGCTCGCCCTGCTGCGCGTCACGGCGCCCGGGCGCCCGCTGCCATGCCTCGAACTGGGCGCCGACCGGCCGCGCACCGGCGAGCCCCTGGTCGTGGTGGCGCGTCCCGAGGGCAAGGACATGCTCGCGTTCGGCGGCGTTGCCAGCGCGGCGCTGGCGGCGGTGCCGCTGGACGGGCGGCCTTGCGCCGCGGACGACCTGTTCCTGACCGACTCGCGCCACGACGAACGCTGCGACGGCGCGCCGGTGGTCGACCTGCAGGGTCGCCTGCTGGGCCTCTACGCCGCCGAGCACGTGCAGCGCGACAAGAGCGAACCGTCGCTCGAGGAACTGAAGCGCCCCAGCTTCGGCGTCGTGGTGCCCGCCGGCGTGGTGCGCCGGGTGTTCGCGCCGGCGCTGGCGAACGCCGGCAATGCGACGCTGCGCGCGGCGCCGGCTGCCGCGGCCTCGCCGTTCGCCGACGCGGTCGAACGGATCGCTCCCGCCGTGGTGTCGGTCTACGCCGGCGCCGGCGACTGGCCTCGGTGCGGCGCCGACGATCCGGGCGGCGTGCAGCGCCGCGACGGGCTCGGTTCGGGCGTGGTGCTGAGCCGGCAGGGCCTGGTGGTCACCAACCTGCATGTCTGCCAGGGGCGCACGCCCCAGGTGCGCATGCTGGACGGTCGCACCTTCCCGGCCCGGCAGGTCAAGGCGCACCCGGCGACCAACCTCGCGCTGCTGCAGGTGGAGCTGCCGGCGGGCGTCGTGCTGGCCGCCGCCGACTGCAACCCCGACGACGACGCGATCCTCGGCGAGACCGTGCTCGCGGTCGGCAATCCGGTCGGCACCCGGGTGGTCGCGTCCGCCGGCGTGGTCTCGGCGCGGCGTGACCGCGAAGGCGGGCGGATCCAGGCCGACGCCAACCTCGGCAACCAGAACGGCGGCGGGGCCGTGGTCGACGCGCTGGGGCGCCTGCTCGGCATCGGCGACGCCGGCGCGGTCGACGCGATCGACATGCAGTACGCGATGCGCGGCGACCGCGTGACGACGGAGACCAACCTGTCGACGTTCGTCGGCATCGCCCGCGTGCGCAAGGTGTTCGCCGCCGAACTGCGGGCCGGCGCCGCCGCCGACGAACCGATCCTGGCGCCGGCCGCGGTCACGCCAGCCGATCGTGCGCGCCGCGAGAACGCGCTGACGGCGATGGTGCAGAAGGCGAGCGGCGCGATGCTGAACGTCTACGTGGCCAGGAACGTCGCCAAGGTCGACGAGGACGACCCGTTCGCGTCGATGAAGGAGCCCGAGCTGGTGACCCTGGGCCTCGGCTCCGGGGTCGTCATCGATCGCTCCGGCCTGGCGATCAGCAACTGGCACGTCGTCGCCGACGCGGTGCGACCGGACGGCTCGATGAAGCCCGACCACGCCGTGACCGTGCGCGTGTTCGGCGGCAAGACCTGTCCGGCCAAGGTGCTCAGCATCTCGCGCGAGGACGACCTGTCGCTGCTGCAGCTGCAGCTCGAGCCGGGCGAGGAGGCGCAGGCGGTCGAACTCGGCGACTCCGGCGCGCTGGCGATCGGCGAGAACGTCGCCGCGATCGGCAACCCGCACGGGCGGGCCAACACCATCACCTTCGGTCTGGTCACGGCGAAGGAGCAGGGCATCCGCGTGCGCGGCCGCTGGGCCAAGCTCGAGCACCTGATCGAGACCGACGCGGCGATCAACGGCGGCAACAGCGGCGGCGCGTTGCTCGACATGCACGGTCGCCTGGTGGGCATCAACAGCGCCGGCGGCGGCACCTTCAACAACAAGGGCTACGCGATCGCCGTCGACCACGTGCGCCAGCAGGTGCTCGGCCTCCTGTTCGCCGCCTACAAGCTGCGCAGCCCCGACCTCGGCCTGCGCGTGCTCGACGACGAGCGCGGCGTCGTGGTCATGGACGTCGACGGCCGCGGTCCCGCGGCCAAGGCCGGGGTGCGGTCGGGGGACCGCGTCGTGGCGCTCGCCGGCGTGCCGATCACCTGGAGTCCCGGCTTCGCGATGACGCTGCTGCAGCAGCCGGCGGGCGTCGAGCTGGAACTCCGCGTCGAGCGGAACGGCGCGGCGCAGGCGTTCCGCGTCGCGCCGCTGCCGGCGCCGATCTGGGCCCTGATCCGCCAGGCGGGTCTCGCCTGCCGCGACTTCGACTACGCGGAGGGACCGGAGGCCGTGCGGACGGCGGCGATCGCGATGCACCGGCAGATGACCGGCGATCCGCACGGCGAGCCGGTGCGGATCCCGACCTCGTTGGTGGTCGTCGAGCACGTCTTCCCGGGCGAACAGCCCGAGGGCACCGACCTGCAGCCGGGCGACTTCGTACTCGCCTGCGAACTGCACCGGCGCGACAACGGCGCACCGGTGTTCGTGCCGATCGAGGACACGACGAAGCTGCGCGATCTGTTCAACGATCGCGAGATCGGCAGCTACGACGGCGCCGGGTTCCCGCTGTGGGTGGCCCGCGCCGGCGCGGTGCGCCGCGTGGAGGCGCGCGCCAGGCGCCTGTTCTGGTGAACGGCGCCGGCCGCCGGCGCCGCGCCGCCGGGCTCACTTCGCGAAGAACGAGCCGCGCGCGACCTGCTGCGTGCCGTTGCCCATCCAGCTCCACACGAAGCTGATCTTGCCCTTCGGCAGCGGATCGAGCGGCCAGAAGGTGACCATGCCGGGCGCCGTCGTGGTCCGGATCTGGCCCTCGTCGAACACCAGGACGCCCTCGATCTTGTCGCCCTTGGGGCCGGTGACCGTGCAGGTCAGCGAGCCGCGGATGCCGACGCCGCCGGTGCCGCCGCTGTGCAGCGTCAGCGGGAAGCCGATCACCTTCTTGCCGTCGCGGCCGTGCTTGCGCAGGATCGCCTCCGCCTCCGGTCCGAGGTCGGCGACCTTGACCTCGCCTTCGAACATGTCCTGCGCGTCGTGGGCCTTGGGGTAGCTGCGGATGCCCGCGTTGGCCGCGCTCGGCGTGCCGACGCCGCTGAGCACGTTCAGCACCAGCACGTCGCCTTCCAGGTAGGCGCCGACCGTCAGGATGGTGTTGTTGACCAGCGCGTCGCGGTAGCCGGGCAGGTAGACCCAGCGTTCGAACATCTTCTTCGCGTTGCCGAGGTTCGCCGGCGCGACGACGACCGCCATCTGCGCGAACAGGCTGCCGTTGTAGCTGCCGCCGAGATCGACGGTCTGCGTGTGCGTCGACGCGGGGTCGCGCAGGTCCTTGTTCTTGCGCAGGTACTCGGCGTGGTCCTTGCACCGCGCCGACAGGTTGGCCGACCACTTGACCGGCGTCGCGTCGTACTCCTTGCGCGCGGCGTTGAACGCCTCGAGCCACTTGTCGACGCCCTTGCTGATCGCCGCCAGGGGCGGCGTGTTGTTCTGGATCGCCTTCAGCACCGGCGAGGCGCCGGTCCAGAAGTCCTCCCATTCCTTGTCGAGCTGCGGCAGCGAGACCTCCGGGTGCTTCTCGGCGAAGCGGCGCTCGAACTCCGCCGGCTGCTTGATGCGCTGCTTCTTCAGCTCCTGCGCGATCTGGTCCAGCGTGCGCAGCAGCTCCGGATCGCGACGCATCAGGTAGTCGGAGAACGACCACGCCTTGATGCGTTCCTCGTTGGGGAAGTTCGACGCGTCGCAGAACGCCAGCACGTTCGCCGGCACGCCGCCGCTGCTCTTCCACGCCAGCTCGAGGCTCAGGTTCTTCCAGACGTCGAAGTCCGGCGACTGGAACTCGCGGTCCTCCTCGCTCGCCGAGGTGCCTTCCTGCCGCTTGCGGTCGATCGCGAACAGCCGGTTGTTGTTGAACATCATGCCGACGAACGTGTGGCCGATGCCCTCGACGAAGCCCGTCGAGCGGAAGCCGGCGTAGCCCTGCGCGACGTTGCGCACGCAGGCGTCGAACAGGGTCTGCACGCCGTTGGTGTTGGTGATCTCGGTGTTGCCGATCACGTCGGAGGCGCCGTGCTCGAGCTTCCACGCCAGGTCCGGGACCTGGTTCGCCTTCAGGATCTGGTGGTAGGTCTCCTTGGCGAACAGGCAGGCCCATTCCTGCGGCCACTTGCCGTCCTGGTACTGCCACGGGAACGCGACCTTGCACACCTGCAGCGCGCGCTCGGCCCAGCGCAGCGCCGTCAGCAGGTTGTCGGCCTGGTCGGGATCGCCGTGCAGCGTGAAGTGCTCCGACTGCACCGACACGTACTTGACCTGCGCCCGGTCGAGCGGCTCGCACTGCAGGCCGTCGACGCGCTTCACCTCGTAGTCGGTCTTGCTCTGCTCCTCGATCGCCTTCTCGATCGCCTTGCTGCGTTCGTACAGCGTCTTCTCCAGATCGGTGCCGCTCAGCGCCCCGACCTCGACGTGCGCCAGCGCCTTCTTCGCCTCGGCGTCGTCGTCGACCCAGCGCAGGACCATGCTCCAGTGGTGGTTGGCCCGGTCGGTGCGGCCGGCCTTGCTCCACTTCTGGGCCTGCTGGCGATGCTGGTTGGCGAGCTCCTTCTTGAGCGCCTCGTACTGGCGTTGCAGGGGCTGGCCCTCGGCGCCGGAGCCGGTGTCCTGCGTCGGATAGGGGCGCTTGGGGTCGGGGTTCCAGCTGTTGCCGATCCTGACGTAGCCGAGGGCCTTCCAGGCCTCCTCGTTGTCGATGTCGTACAGCTTGTGGACCTGCATCCACACCACCTTGGCGATGCGCGGGAAGCCCTTGTCGAAGGCCTTCTTCGCGAAGGCGTTCAGCGCCTTCGCCTGGCGCTGGTTGAACTCGGCCTCCTCGTTCTGCGCGGCGGCGGTGGCGAGCAACGTGAGGGCGGAGATGCCGAACGGCAGCAGGCGATGCTTCATGGGGTGGCGGTGGGGCCGACTCGAAGGCCCCGCAGTGTAGCGAGGGCGTCGTGGTCCCGCACCCGGCCGTGCGGGGGCGTCGCGCCGGGCGGCATTCGTGGTTGGCCCCTGCGCCGGCCGCCGCCATACTGTTCGCCCCCCACGGTCGACCGACCGCAACCCCACGAGGCAACCGCAGCATCGGATGAGCAAGGTCTACGACATCGGCGTTCTACCCGGCGACGGCATCGGCGAGGAGGTCGTGCGCGAAGCCCTCAAGGTGCTGGACGCGATCCAGTCCATCCACGGCTTCCAGACGCGGCGCGAGGTCATGCCCTACGGCGCCGAGCACTTCCTCGCCACCGGTGAGACGATGCCGGAGGCGGCGTTCGACCGCATCCGCCAGCTGCACGCGGTGCTGTTCGGCGCGATCGGCGACCCGCGCATCGAGGTCGGCAAGCTGGAGTTCGCGATCATCGCCGGCATGCGGCACAAGCTCGACCTCTACGTGAACCTGCGGCCGGTCAAGCTCTACCACGAAGCGCTGTGCCCGCTGAAGGGCAAGACCCCCGCCGACATCGACATCCTGTTCCTGCGCGAGAACACCGAGGACGCCTACGCCGGCGTCTACGGCCACACCAAGAAGGGGACCGAGCACGAGATCGCGCTGCAGGAGATGATCTACACGCGGCGCGGCACCGAACGCATCGTGCGGCACGCGTTCGAGTTGGCGCGCAAGCGGGGGCCGAAGCCGGGCAAGGACAAGCCCCAGGTCACGCTGATCGACAAGGCGAACGCGGTGCGCGCCCAGGATCTCTGGACCCGCACCTTCGCCGAGGTCGCGCGCGAGTATCCCGACGTCGCCACCGACCACGCCTACATCGACGCGGCGTGCATGTGGATGATCAAGAACCCCGAGTGGTTCGACGTGGCGGTGACGACCAACCTGTTCGGCGACATCATCACCGACCTCGGTGCGATGCTGATCGGCGGCATGGGCATCGCCGCCTCGGGCAACATCCACCCGGGCAGGGTGTCGATGTTCGAGGGCATCCACGGCTCGGCGCCGAAGTACAAGGGCACCGACAAGGCGAGCCCGCTGGCGACCATCCTGGCGATGGGGTTGATGCTCGACCACATCGGCGAGGCCGAGGCCGGTCGCGAGCTGGAGGCGACCGTGGCCGAGCTGATCCGCACCGGGCGGATCCGCAGCCTGCGGGCCGGCGAGCACCGTTGCAGCGAACTCGGCAGCATGGTGCGCGACGCGCTGCTCGAGCGGGCCCGCGCCCACCGCTGAACGCCTCACACCGGCGGCGGGTCGGTGGGGATCCGCCAGCGCGGCCGGGCCCGGTGCCCCGCCTCGGCCTCGGCGGGCGGCGCCCGTCCATCGAGGCCGTCGCCGGCCGGGGGGATGGCCGGCCGGGCGCATGCGGGGGGCGGCGATTCCTCGGCACCGCCAGCGGGACCGGGACGAGGCACAGGGGCGATCGGGATGGCGCGCATGCCCTCCTGCTGCGCGACCGGGGGCAGGCCGGGCCGTCGGCGTTGCGGCGCTTCGCCCCAAGCGACCAAAGCGTTACGTGGGTGGGGAAGGCCGGCGCCGTTACCGGCGCCTATCGTGCCGGCGCTTCGGCTTCGGCACCTGGAGTCGATCCCCACCCGCAGGAGAACCCGATGAAGACCCGTTTCGCCACTGTTCTGCTCGCCCTGGCCTTGCCGCTGGCCGCCCAGGGCGCCTCGCCCTCGACCACCGAGGCCATCTTCTACAAGGCCTTCTACCTCGAGAAGGGACAGCTCGACTACGCCGGCGCGATGGTGCTCTACGAGCAGTTCCTCGCCCAGGCGCCCGACCATGCCCTGGCCGCGCAGGCGGCGAAGCAGCAGTTCCAGCTGCTCGACAAGACCGGCAAGACCAAGGAGCGCGACGCCTTCAAGGCCAAGTACGAGAAGCTGATCGGCGAGGTCGCCGTCGGCGGTCCGGCGCGCGCCGACGCGGAGGTCGCCGGTCGTCGCCCCGAGGCCCCGGGCCGCGGCGCCGGCCGCCCCGATCCGGCCGCCCGCCTGGCGGAACTGGAGAAGGAACTCGCCGCCGCCAAGGCCGCCGGCGACGCCGAGCGCCAGAAGCAGCTCGAGGAGCAGATCGCGCGCCAGCGGCAGATGGGCGAGCGCGCCCGCGCCGGCCAGGCGGGCCGCGGTCCGATGCTGACCGAGAAGAAGCTCGCCGAGATGAGCGCCGACGAACTGCAGGAGGTCAAGGGCGGCCTCGACCGCATGGAGGGCATGCTCGACCGCATGCGCGAGCGCCTGGGCGACGACCAGGTCGACAAGCTCGAAGCCAGCTTGCGCACGCTGCGGCAGAGCCTCGACGCCAACAAGCTGGACGAGGCGCAGAAGGCGCTGGACGCGATCCGCGAGGCGATGCCGCGCCGCGGTCGCCCCGGCGAGGGCGGGCGTCCGGGCGAGGGCGGTGGTCCCGGTGCCGGCGGCCGCCCGCGCGGCGGCGAGGGCGGCAACGGCCGCTGAGGCCGTCCCCGCGCGACGGATCCTGCCGCGGCCGCGTGGTCGACGCGGCCGCGGTCATTTTGGCGCCGCCCGTTGCCCGCCATCGCGCCGCCGCCAACACTGCCGCGCATGCCAGCGGCGCCCTGCGATCCGGTCCGGCTCGAGGTGTTCCACCACCTCGTCAGCGCCTTCTGCGAGGAGGCCGGCGTGCGGCTGGCGCGCAGCGCCGCCAGCCCCAACATCCGCGAACGGCGGGACTTCTCGGTGGCGATCTTCGACGCCGACGGTCGGCTCGTGGCGCAGGCGGCGCACATCCCGGTGCACCTCGGCAGCGCCGGCGACGCGGTAGCGGCCGTGCGCGCCGCGCTCGACCTCGCGCCCGGCGACGTCGCCATCCTCAACGACCCCTACGCCGGCGGCACCCACCTGCCGGACCTGACGATGGTGCGGCCCGTGTTCCTGGGCGACCGCCGCCGGCCACGCTGGTTCCTGGTCAACCGCGCCCACCACGCCGACATCGGCGGGGCCGTCCCGGGGTCGATGGGCATCGCCGCCGACCTGCACGCCGAAGGCCTCGTGCTGCCCCCCGTGCGGCTGCGGCGCGGCGGCCGCCTGCAGCACGACCTGCTGCGCCTCTTCGCCCGCAACGTGCGCGGCGCCGACGAGCGGCTGCTCGACCTGCGCGCCCAGGAGGCCAGCCTGGTGCAGCTCGAGCAGCGGTTGCGCCAGTTCGCGCAGGAGCGCGGGCTCCGCTTCGTCGCCGCGGCGACCGAGCAGCTGCTCGACTACTCGGAGCGTTCCGCGCGGGCCGTGCTCCGTGGCCTGCGGCGCGGCGTCTTCACCGCGCACGACCACCTCGACGACGACGGCTTCGGCAGCGGTCGGCTGCGCCTCCACCTGGCGTTGCGGGTCGCGCCGGGCGGGCTCGAGTTCGACTGGCGCGCCACCTGCGACCAGGCCCGCGGCGGCGTCAACGCCAACCGCAGCATCGTGCTGGCTGCGTGCGTCTACGCGCTGCGCTGCCTCTGCCCGCACCGTCTGCCGACCAACGACGGCCTGTTCCGCCTGGTCGCCGTGCGCACCCGCCCGGGCAGTCTGTGTGCGCCGCTCTCGCCGGCGCCGGTCGCGGGGGGCAACGTCGAGACCAGCCAGCGCCTGGTCGACATCGCCTTCGCCGCGCTCGCCCAGGCGGCGCCGGCGCGCCTGCCGGCGGCATCGGCCGGAACGATGAGCAACCTGTCGTTCGGCGGCCGGCGCGCCGACGGCAGCACGTTCACCAGCTACGAGACGCTGCCCGGCGGCGCCGGGGCGGGCCCGCACCGCGCTGGGCGGGCGGCGATCCAGACGCACATGACCAACACGCGCAACACGCCGATCGAGGAACTCGAGCACCACGCACCGGTCGTGGTCGCCGCGTTGTCGGTGCGCCGCGGCAGCGGCGGGCGCGGCGCGCGGCGCGGCGGCGACGGCCTCGTCAAGTCGCTGGTCGCCCGGGTGCCGCTGCAGGTGTCGTTCCTCGGCGAACGGCACGCCAGCGGCCCGCCGGGCGCGCAGGGCGGCGGCGCCGGTCGTCCCGGCCGGCTGTGGCGGCGGCGCGGGCGCGGCCGCGAACGGCTGCCGGCGAAGGCCACCCTGACGCTGCTGCCGGGGGAGATCCTGACCGTCGAGACGCCGGGCGGCGGCGGGCACGGCCGTGCGTGAGGGGCGACCGCGGCCGGGCGCGGTGGCCGCCGCCGTGCTCGCCGCGGCGTGCACGACGCCGAGCTACAGCGCCTGCCCGGTCGACCTGGTCGGGGGGGTGCCGGCCGGCGCCTTCGAGGTCTGCCGCGACGCGCTGCAGCAGCGCTACGGCCCGCTGCTCGTCGCCGACGAGGTCGCGTTCCTGCTGCAGACCGACTGGGTGCCGAGTCCGGACGCGCCGGACGAGCGCCGCGCCTCGGTGTTCCGGCAGGAACACGGCGCCACCGCGGACCTCGCCGTCGTCGTCGAGGTGCGCCGCCTCGGCATGCCGCTTTGGGGGCTGCCGCGGTGGACGCCGGCGCGCGGCGATGCGGCCGCCGAGCGCGAACTCGCCGGCGTGCTGCGCGCGCTGCTCAATCCGTGATGCGCGCCAGCGCCTGCCGCAGGCGCCCTTCGTGCGGCCAGCGGTGGGCGGCGCGGCGCAGGAGCCGCACCGCCGCCGACCAGCGCCCGCGCGCCTCGAGCACGCGGGCGCGCAGCAGCACGGCGCGTCCGCGCGGCGGCACGCCGAGCCGGCGGTGGGACCGGACCGCGGCGAGGGCGCCGCGCAGGTCGCCTTCGCCGAGGCAGGCCTCGGCGAGCCACAGCCAGGCGACCGAGCTCGCCGGCCACAGCTGCACGGCATCCTCGAGCAGCCGAAGGGGCGCCGCTGCGGCGTCGAGGTGCGCGGCCTGCGTCCAGCGGCGCACCGCCCGGCGGACGTCGATCGTCGACGGCCGGACGTGGAACCGGCGCCGCAGCGCCCGCAGGCGGCGCAGGCGCCGCTGGCGCGCCGGCGGCGTCAGGTCGTACAGCACGTGCAGGCCGCCGCGCTCCTGCAGCAGGTCGGCGGCGAGCCCGGCGAGCGCCTCGGCGAGGCGGGCGCGCCAGAACCCGTCGTCGCCGCCGAGCTGGCTGGCCAGTTGCTCCAGCTGCCGCTGCATCGCGCCCAGCGGCCGCCCCTCGCGCACGGCGCTCGCGGTGAGGTTCCAGCGGCCGTTGCCGAGCCGCACGCCGCCGGGCACCTCCGGCAGCGCCGTCTCCTCGCCGTTCCCGATCGGCGCCGGCAGCCCGGCGGGGCGCGCCGGCGGAATGCGCGGTCGCACGCGTTGCCGGTAGACCCAGCGCTCCGCGAGCCGCATCCACCGCGCGTGGCGTGCGGTCGCCGGCAGCGCCCGCACGACCGCCGCGTGCTGCAGGCAGTCGAGCGCCAGCTCCTGCCGCACGTCCTCGGCGAGTTCCGGCAGCTCGCCGCGGCCGAGCTGCTTCCAGGTGGCGATGCGGCGCAGCAGCCCCGGCAGGAGGCGGCGGCAGAACAGGTCCAGCAGCGCCAGTGCCTCGGCGCGATCGGGCTCGCCATCGTGCATGGGTCTCGCCTCCGCAGGCGAGTCGTCGACCGGGGGCAGGCGAGGCTTCGGCGCGGTCGGGTCCGGTGCTATGCTCCGGCGCTTTTTCACGGCGCCGATCCATGCCCACCACCTGTGTCGTAGGCATCCTCTGGGGTGACGAAGGCAAGGGCAAAGTCATCGACTACCTCGCCGCCGAGGCCGACTTCGTCGTGCGCTACGGCGGCGGCCACAACGCGGGCCACACGCTGATCCTGCCGTCCGGCAAGCTCGTGTTGCACCTGATCCCCTCGGGCATCGTGCACCCGCACACGCGGAACGTGATCGGCAACGGCGTCGTCGTCGATCCCCTGCACCTGTGCACCGAGATCGACACGCTGCGGGCCCGCGGCCTCGCCGTCGAACCCGGCGGCAACCTGCTGATCAGCGAGCGGGCGCACGTGATCCTCGACGCCCATCGCCGCCAGGACCACTGGGCGGAAGGCGTGCGCCGCGGCGGCCGGCTCGGCACCACGGGCCGCGGCATCGGCCCGGCCTACAGCGACCGTTGCAGCCGCATCGGGCTGCGCCTGGGGGACCTGCTGCGGCCGGACCACCTGCGCCGCGCCGTGCAGGGCCTCGCCGAGCAGAAGAACGCCTGGTTCGCGCCGGTCGGTCTCGAGCCGATCGACGTCGAAGCCGCGGTTGCGCAGCTGCTCGCGGCCGGAGACCGCCTGCGGGCCGGCATCGTCGACTGCGGCGCGGTGCTGCGCCGGGCCCACGCCCAGGGCCAGCGCATCCTGCTCGAGGGCGCGCAGGGCTGCCTGCTCGACCTCGAGCACGGCACCTATCCGTTCGTCACCAGCTCGCACGCGAGCACCGGCGGCGCCTTCAGCGGCACCGGCCTGCCGCCGCACGCGATGCGGGTGGTCGGCATCGCCAAGGCCTACGCGACGCGCGTCGGCGAGGGGCCGTTCCCGACCGAACTGCGCGAGGCGACCGGCGACCGGCTGCGCGAAGCCGGTCGCGAGTACGGTTCGACCACCGGGCGGCCACGGCGCTGCGGCTGGTTCGACACCGTCGCCGTGCGCTATGCCGGCGCCGTCTCGGGCGCCGGCGAACTCGTGCTGACCAACCTCGACGTGCTGCGCGGCTTCGCACCTCTGCGCCTCGCCGTCGCCTACCGTCTCGCCGACGGCACCCGCACCACGGAGTTCCCGGCGTTCGACCTCGACGCCGCGGTGCCGGAGTTCGAGGATCTGCCCGGGTTCACCGAGGACGTGCGCGAGGTGCGCCGGTTCGACGACCTGCCGCCGGCGGCCAGGGCCTACGTGCAGGCGATCGAGCGCCACACCGGCCTGCCGATCCGCACGATCTCGGTCGGCCCCGGCCGCGACCAGATCATCCTGCGGTGACGGGGCGGCAGGAATTGCGCCACCTTCCGGCGGCCCGGCGGTAGCTTCCGGGCCAGCGATGCGCAGCCGTTCGAGCAGCAGGAACAGGTGCAGGAGGGCCGCCACGGGCCCCGCGCCGGAGGGCGGCAGGCGATGAGCCGCAGCGTCCCGGCCCCCGAACCGGTGGTGCCGCGCAGCGTCGCGGTCATCATGGACGGCAACGGCCGCTGGGCCCGCCGCGCCGGACTCGAACGCATCCGCGGCCACGAGCGCGGCATCGACGCCGTGCGCACCACGGTCACCGAGTGCGCGCGGCTCGGCGTCGAGGCGCTGACGCTGTACGCGTTCTCCGAGGAGAACTGGCAGCGCCCGCAGCGCGAGATCGACCTGTTGTTCAAGCTGCTGCAGCGGTTCCTGGTCGAGGAGCGGCCGACGCTGATGCAGAACAGGGTGCGCCTCCTGCACGCCGGCCGGCGCGAGCGCCTGCCGCCGCCGGTGCTCGCCCTGATCGACGAGACCGTGGCGCTGACCAGGGACAACGCGGGCATGCAGCTGTGCCTGGCGATCAGCTACGGCGGTCGCCAGGAGCTGGTCGACGCGATGCGCTCGCTCGCGCGGCGGGTGGCCAGCGGCGAGCTGTCGCCCGGCCAGATCGGCGAGGCGACGATCCGCGGCGCGCTCTACCAGCCGGGCGTGCCGGATCCCGACCTGCTGATCCGCACCGCCGGCGAGCAGCGGCTCAGCAACTTCCTGCTGTGGCAGATCAGCTACGCCGAGATCCACGTCAGCGACGTCTGCTGGCCGGAGTTCGGCCGGGAACAGCTGGAGGCCGCGTTCCGCGACTACGGTCGCCGGGTGCGCAAGTTCGGCAAGGTGCTGTAGCGTGCCCGACCGCGACCTGCGCACCCGCGCCGTGCTGGCGCCGACGATGCTGGCGCTGGTGGGCGGCGTCTACTGGGCCGACCTCGCCGGCGTCACCGGACTGCCGCGCGGCACGCTGGCGGCGGGCGTGCTGTGGCTGCTCGGCGTCGGCGGCGCCTGGGAATACGGCCACCTGCTGCGGGGGGCTGGCTTCGCGGTGGCGCGCAAGACGCTGCTGTGCTTCACCGCGGCCCTGCTGGCCAGCGGCCTCTGGTTCGGCTGGCAGACGATCGACCGCGAGCTCTATCCGCTGGTGGCGGGCACCCTGCTGCTGGTGTTCCCGCTGGCCGTGCGCTCGCTGCGCAAGCAGGACATGAAGGTCGGCCTGGAACTGCAGGGTGCGACCCTGCTCGGCTTCGTGTTCGTCGCCTGGCCGGTCTACCTGGCGATCGGCACCAGCTTCCGGCACCTCCCGTCGGTGCTGTTCGTCGTGCTGGTCTGCAAGGGCGGCGACATCGGCGGTTACTGCGTCGGGCGCCTCCTGGGCCGCACGCGCCTGATCCCGCACATCAGCCCCGGCAAGACCGTCGAGGGCGCCCTGGGCAGCCTGGCCGCGTCGATGGCCGTCGCGGCGCTGGCACGCGGCAGCCTGCTCGAACCCGAGGTGCAGCTGCCGCTGTGGGGGGCGCTGGCGGTCGGCCTGGTGCTGAACTTCACCACCCAGGCCGGCGACCTGATCGAATCGCTGCTGAAGCGGCGCTGCAACGCCAAGGACTCGTCGAACCTGCTGCCGGCCCACGGCGGCGTGCTGGACCTGATCGACAGCCTGCTGTTCTCGTTCGGCGCCTGGTTCCTGGTGCTCGTCTGGCTCACGTGAACGGTAGACTGCGCCGCCGATGACCGACGCCGACGTCCAGATCCCCGTGCAGTCCGTCGACGAGGCTCGGACGCTGCTCGGGCCGCTGGACAGCAACGCGCGGCTGGTGCGCGAACTGCACGGCATCAGCGTGCTCGCGCGCGATGGCAGCCTGCGCCTGCTGGGCGACGCGGCGCACGTGACGGTCGTGCAGCAGGTGTTCGAGGACAGCCTGGCGACGATGCGCGCCGGCCGCCGGTTGTCGACCCAGGACGTCGCCGCCCGCCTGCGGCAGACGCTCGACGGCGAGGTCTCCACCGACGCCGGCGCCGCCGAACGCGCGGGGCGGCCGCCGTCGTCGCCGGCGGTGCGGCCGCGGACCGCCGGCCAGCAGGCCTACCTCGACAGCATGGACCGGCACGACGTGGTGTTCGCCGTCGGCCCGGCGGGCACCGGCAAGACCTACCTCGCCGTCGCCAAGGCGATCGAGGCGATGAAGCGCGGCACCGTGCGACGCATCGTGCTGGTGCGCCCGGCGGTCGAGGCCGGCGAGAAGCTCGGCTTCCTGCCCGGCGACTTCCAGGCCAAGATCGACCCCTACCTGCGGCCGATGTACGACGCGCTGCAGGACCTGCTGGACGCGCGCACCCGGGCCCGCTGGCTCGACAGCGACGTCGTCGAGGTGTGCCCGCTGGCCTACATGCGCGGCCGCACCCTGAACAGGGCGTTCGTCATCCTCGACGAGGCGCAGAACACCACCGTGCCGCAGATGCTGATGTTCCTGACCAGGCTCGGCGAAGGCTCGCGCATGGTGGTGACCGGCGATCCGTCGCAGGTCGACCTGCCCGGCAACGTGGTCTCCGGCCTCGCCGATGCGGTGCGCAAGCTCGGCCACGTCGACGGCATCGGCCTCGTGCGGCTCGACGCCGGCGACGTCGTGCGGCATCCGGTGGTGAGCCGCATCGTCACCGCCTACGAAGAGCGGGAGTCCGGCCCGCCGCGGCGATGAAGCGCGCCGCCGGCCGTGGCCCGGCTCGGCGGGCGGCGTTGCAGTTCGCCTGCGTCGATCGTGGCCGGCCGCGCACCGACCGCGCCTTCCTGCGCCGCGTCGTGCGCACGGCGCTCGAGTTCGCCGGCCGCCCGGACCTGCCGGTCTCGCTGCTGCTCACCGACGACGCCGAGATCGCCGACCTGCACGCCCGCCACCTCGGCGACGCCGCGCCGACCGACGTGATCTCGTTCGGGATCGACGGCGGCGCCGAACTGGTGGTCAGCGTGGAGACGGCGAGGCGTTGCGCGCGCGAACACGGACACACGCTGCGCGCCGAGCTGGCGCTGTACGTCGTGCACGGCATCCTGCACACGGTCGGCTACGACGACCTGCGCGCGCGCGATCGCGTGCGCATGCGCGCCGCGGAGCACGAGGTGCTGCGCCGGCTTCGCCTGCGCGTGCGACCCGTCGATGCGTGAGGCGTGGCTCGCACGACGACGTCGTGGCACGCGGCGATGGAACTGGCGCACTCGCGGTTGCACCGCGCCCGCAGGATGTGCTAGCCTCTGCACGTCGTTGGCGCCTCGGCCGACGCACGACGCGATGGTCTCGATCGCGCCGTGCACCGCGAGCGCGACGGCGACCTGCTTGGTCCCGATGGGTGTGGGTGGCACATGGTGAGCAACTCCGTTGGTGCAGCGGTCCGCCGCGCGCGCGGTGCTTCCGCCGCCGAACCAGCGCCGGCCGCGGCTTCGCGGCGCCGCGCCGGGGCGGACGAGTCGACCGAGGATCTGCTGCGGCGCTACCGCCTGCGCGGCACCGCGTCGCTGCGCGACCGCGTCGTCGAACGGCACCGTGACGTCGTCGAGTCGATGGCGCACGGTCTGGCGACCAGGCTGCCGCGCAGCGTCGACGCGCAGGACCTCGTGCACGCCGGCATGTGGGGCCTGATGCAGGCCATCGCCAGCTACGAGCCCGACCGCTGCGACCAGTTCCAGGCGTTCATGCGCATCCGCGTGCGCGGGGCCATGTTGGACGAGCTGCGCACGCTCGACTTCGTGCCGCGGCTGCTGCGCCGCCGCCTGCGCGAGCGCAACGAGATGCGGGCGCGGCTGTGCATGGAGCTGGAGCGCGAGCCCACCGACAGCGAGCTGGCCGCGGCATTGGGCATCACCGAAGCCGCGCTGCTGCGCCGCTGCGAGCCGCTGGTCTGGCGCATCGTGCGCGGCGGCGAGGGCGACCCCGACGAGGAGCGCTGCGAGTCGCTGGCCGACGCCGCCGCCGAGTCGCCGATCGAGGCCTTGTCGCGGCAGGACCTGCTGGAGCTGATCCGCGGCAGCCTCGACCGGGTCGAGTGGCGGGTGCTGCAGCTGCACTACCTCGAGGGGCTGAACGGCAAGCAGATCGCCCGCCGGCTGCGGCTGTCGCCCTCGCGCATCTGCCAGATCCACGGCCGCGTGCTCGCCAAGCTGAAGGAGCGGTTCGAGGCGTGAGGCCTGGCGCCGGCGGCTGGGCGCACCGGCTCCGCCGCCGGTCCGGGTGCGGCATGCTGCCGGCATGACCGCGCCGCCGTCGGCACCCTGTGTTGGCTCCGGCTCGCCCGCCTTCCATCGCCGCGCCGGCGAACTGTGGTGCGAGGGCGTGCCCGTGCGCGAGCTGGCGCGGCGCCACGGCACGCCGCTCTACGTCTACAGCGCGGCGGTGCTGCGCGAGCGATACCTCGCCCTACGGTCGGCGTTCGGCGCCGGCGCGCACATCTGCTACGCGGTCAAGGCGAACCCGAACCTGACGCTGCTCGCGCGCCTGCACGCGCTCGGCGCCGGGTTCGATCTGGTCAGCGGCGGCGAACTGATGCGCCTCCAGGCGGCGGGACTGCCCACCCGCGGCGCGGTGTTCGCGGGCGTCGGCAAGGAGCCGTGGGAGATCGCCGCCGCGGTGGCCGCCGGCATCCTGTTCTTCAACGTCGAGTCGCCGCACGAACTGCCGCTGCTCGCCGAAGCGGCCGCGGCCGCCGGCCGGTCGGTGCGCGTGGCGCTGCGCCTCAATCCCGGCGTCGACGCCGGCGGCCACCGCTACATCCGCACCGCCGGCGGCGACACCAAGTTCGGCATCGGGCTGGCGGCGGCCGGCGGCGTCGTCGAGGCGATCGCCGGCACGCCGGGCCTCGAGTTGTGCGGCTACCACGTGCACCTGGGCAGCCAGGTGCAGTCGGCCGAGCCGTACCGGCTGGCGCTCGACCGCGTGCTCGAGTTCGTCGACGGCGCCGCCGTCCGCGGCGACGGTGTGACCCACTACGACCTCGGCGGCGGGTTCGCGATCGGCTACGGGCGCGGCCCTGCGCTCGACGTGGCCGCCGTCGCCGCGGGGGTGCTGCCGGCGCTGGCGGCGCGCGGCTGGCGCGCGGTGCTGGAACCGGGCCGCTACCTGGTCGGCGACGCCGGCATCCTGCTGACCGCGGTGCTGGGCGAGAAGCAGCAGGACCACACCACGTTCCTCCTGGTCGACGCGGCGATGAACGACCTGCTGCGGCCGGCCCTGTACCAGGCCGAACACCCGATCGTGCCGGTGGTGGAGGGGGCCACCGGCGAACGCCTGGTCGACGTCGTCGGCCCGGTGTGCGAGACCGGCGACTTCCTCGGTCGGCAGCGGCCGTTGCCGCCGTGCCGGCGGGGCGACCTGCTGGCGGTGCTGGCCGCGGGCGCGTACGGTGCCAGCATGGCCTCGAACTACAACAGCCGCCGCCGCCCGGCCGAGGTGCTGGTCGACGGCGACACGGCGCAGCTGGTGCGCCGGCGCGAGGCCAGCCGCCAACTGTTCGCCGACGAGGTCGACCTCGATGAAGTCTGACTCCCCGCGCCCGTCGGTGCCGCCGTCGCGCCGCGCCGGCCTGGTGCTGGCGCTGCTCGCCGCCGCCTCGCTGGGGGGCTGCCGGTTCCTGGCCGACGAGTTCGCGTGGTTCGATCGCCCGGCGCCGGGCGCCTGCCGGGCGCCCGACGCCGCGGTCTCCGGCCTCGCCACGCAGCCGTGAGCCGGGCATGGTGTCGGCGCGCCTCCGCCAGCTGCTGCTCGCCGCCGAGGGTGGCGGCGCGCTCGACGGCGACGACGTGCGCCGCGGCGTCGCCGACCACCCCGTCTGCGGCGACCGGGTCGAGCTGAGCCTGCGGCTCGACGCGGGGCGGATCGAGTCGCTGCGCTGGCGGGCGCAGGGCTGCCCGGCGGCGATGGCCGTGGCGGCGCTGGCGGCGAAGGTCCTGCCCGGCGCCGCCCTGGCCGCGGCGCCGGCGACCCTGCATGCCGCGATCGCCGACCACGGCGGGCTCGAGCCGGCCGAGCGGCACGCCGAAGGCCTGGTCGTGCGGGCCCTGCAGGCGGCGGGACGCTGAACGATGCCGCGCTGGACGGATTTCCTGCACCGCCTGCGCGGCGAGAGCCGGGCCGAGGACCGCGACCGCATGCGGGCTGTCCTGGCGCTGAACCGCCAGCTCGCGGCCGCGGCGGGGCGGCAGCAGGTGCTCACCGTGCTGGTCGACGAGGCGGTGCGTCTGTTCGGCGCCGAGCGCGGCTTCCTCGTCACGCCGGCCGGGGCGGCGCCGGGCTTCCAGGTCGAAGTGGCGCGCAACCTCGACCGCGAGGCCGTGCCCAACGCCGCCCGCAAGGTGTCGCGCACGATCCTGGCGCGGGCCCTGGAGCAGGGCGAAGGACTGTTCAGCGACGACGCGCAGGCCGACGAACTCGGCGCGGCCGCAAGCGTCGCCGACCTGCGCCTGCGCTCGGTGCTCAGCATGCCGCTGCGCGTCGGCGACCGCATCCTCGGCTGCCTGTACCTCGACCACCGGTTCCACGCCGGCGTCTTCTCGGAGCGCGACCTGCCGTGGCTGATGGCGTTCGCCGACCAGGGCGCGATCGTGCTGCACCTGCACGAACTGCTGGCGCAGAACCGCGCCCAGGCCGAGGCATTGGCCGCGCACAACCGCTCGCTGCAGGCCGCGGTCGCGGCGCAGGCCGAGGCCCTGGCGGCGCCGGCGCCGCTGGCGCGCGAGACCCTCAAGCATGCGTTCCCCGGCCTGCTCGGCGAGGCGCCGGCGTTCCTGCGCGCGCTGCAGGTGCTCGACCGGGTCGCCGCCACCGACCTGCCGGTGCTGCTCACCGGCGAAAGCGGCACCGGCAAGGAGCTGGCGGCGCGCGCTCTGCATGCCGCCGGACCCCGCCGCCGCGGCGAGTTCGTCGCCCTCAACACCGCGGCCATCGCCGAGGGCCTGCTCGAGAGCGAGCTGTTCGGCCACAGCCGCGGCGCGTTCACCGGCGCCGAGCGCGATCGCCCCGGCCTGTTGCGCCAGGCGGCCGGCGGCACGCTGTTCCTCGACGAGGTCACCGAGATGGACTTCGACCTGCAGGCCAAGCTGCTGCGGGCGCTCGAGGCCGGCGTGGTGCGGCCGGTCGGCGGCGACCGCGAGTTCGGCATCGACGTGCGGCTGGTCGCGGCGACCAACCGCGAGCCGCGGCAGGCGATCGCCGACGGCCGCCTGCGCGAGGACCTCTACTTCCGGCTGGCGGTCGTCACCGTGCACCTGCCGTCGCTGCGCGAGCGACCCGAGGACGTCGTGCCGCTGGCCCAGCACTTCCTCGCCGCGGTCGCGCGCGAGCAGGGCGCCGCGCCGCCGGCGATCGCCGCCGACCTCGGCGCGGCGCTGCGGGCGCGGCCGTGGCCTGGCAACGTGCGCCAGTTGCGCAACGAGATGCAGCGGCTGTGGGCGCTGGCGGCCGGCGGCCCGCTGTCCCCGGCGCTGCTGTCGCCGGCCGACCCCGAGCCGGCGGTCGGGCCGCGGCCCGATCTGCTCGATCTCGCCCAGCTCGAGCGCTGGGCCATCGAGCGCGCGCTGGCGGCGGCGAAGGGCAACAAGGCCGAAGCCGCGCGCCTGCTCGGCATCGGCCGTCGGACGCTCTACAGCAAGCTCGGGCAGCGGCCGGCGCCGGACGGCTGAAGCGGCCGGTCGGCGGTCGTGGCCGCCAGGGCGTCGGCGCCTGCGCGCGGCCGGGCTATGGTGTCACCGCGGCCCACCGCCGCCGCGACCGAGGAGACGAGCCGATGCGCGAGGACAGCCGCAACTTGACCCAGATGCTGCAGCGCGGGGCGCCCAGCGAGGAACTGCTGCCGCTGGTCTACGACGAATTGCGGGCCATTGCCCGGCGGCGCATGGGCGGCGAACGGCCCGAGCACACGCTGCAGGCCACGGCCCTGGTGCACGAGGCCTGGTTGCGCCTGGTGCCCGGCGAGGGAATGGCCTGGCGCGATCGGCGCCACTTCTTCGGCGCGGCGGCGGAGGCGATGCGCCGCGTGCTCGTCGACCATGCCCGCCGCGTGCGCAGCGACAAGCGCGGCGGCGACCAGCAGCGGCTCTCGATCACCCTCGACGGGCTCGCGCGCGAGGACGATCCCGACTTGCTGCTGGCGCTCGACGAGGCGCTGACGGCGCTGGCCGCCGAGGACCCACGGGCCGCCGAGGTCGCTCGGTTACGGTTCTTCGCCGGCCTCTCCGTCGACGAGGTCGGCCGCCTGCTGGAGCTGGCGCCGCGCACGGCGGCGCGCGACTGGGCCTACGCGCGCGCGCGGCTGACGCAGCTGCTGGCAGCGGAGGGGTGAGGGCTGATCATGGCCGGACCGCTGCCGCCCGAGGTGAAGGAACTGTTCGGCGAGGCGCTCGAACAGCCGGCGGACGCCCGCGCGGCCTTCCTGGCCGAACGCTGCGCGGGTTCGCCGTCGCGGCGCGCGCAGGTCGAGGCCCTGCTGGCGGCCCATGCCCACGCCGCGACGTGGCTCGGTGTCGAGCGCACCGTTCCTTGCCTCCCAGGGGTGGGCGGCGTGCTGGCGGCGACGGCGGGCGAACTGCGCCCCGGCGACACGCTCGGTCCGTACCGGGTGTGCGGTACGGCGGGTGCCGGCAGCTTCGGCACCGTCTACACCGCCGAGCAGAGCGAGCCCGTCTCGCGCCGGGTGGCGCTCAAGGTGATGCACCGCGGCCTCGACTCGAGTGCGGCGCGGGCGCGGTTCGAGGCCGAGCAGCAGGCCCTGGCCCGCATGGAGCACCCGGCGATCGCGCGGGTGTACGACGCCGGCACGACGCCGGACGGGCGGCCGTTCTTCGTCATGGAGTTCGTCGATGGGCTGCCGATCACCGAGCACTGCCAGCGGCGCGCGCTCGACACGGCGGCCCGCCTGCAGATCTTCCGGGCCGTCTGCCTGGCGGTGCAGCACGCCCACCAGAAGGGGGTCGTGCACCGCGACCTGAAGCCGAGCAACGTGCTGGTGACCGAGGTCGACGGGCAGGCTCTGCCGAAGGTCATCGACTTCGGGGTCGCCAAGGCCATCGACGGACCGCTGACCGACCTGGCGCTGGTCTCGCTCGATGGCCAGCTGATCGGCACGCCGGCCTACATGAGCCCCGAGCAGGCCGCCGGCGAGGTCGACGTCGATACGCGGTCCGACGTCTACGGACTCGGGGCGCTGCTGTACGAACTGCTGGCGGGCTCGCCGCCCTTCGACGTGCGCGAACTCGGCTTCGCCGGTCTGCTGGATGCGATCTCGCACGTGGAGCCGCAGCTGCCCGGTCGGCGCGCGCTCGCGGCGCCCGCCGGACGGGTGCCGCAGCGCGTGCCCGAGGACCTCGACTGGATCACGATGCGGTGCCTGGAGAAGGAGCGCTCCCGCCGCTATCCGAGCGCCGGCGCGCTGGCGCTCGATCTCGAGCGTTTCCTCGACGGGCGGCCCGTCGAGGCGGCGCCGCCCAGCACCTGGTACCGGTTGCGCAAGCTCACCAGCCGCCACCGACTCGCGGTCGCAGCCGCGGCCGCCCTGGTGCTGGTGTTCGCCGCCGGCTCGATCGGCACGCTGCTCGGCCTGGTACGCGCCGAGCGGGCCAACGCCGGCCTGGCCGCGGCGCTCCACCGGGCGGCTCGGGAGGCCGAGCGCGCGCAACAGGCCGAGCGCAGCGCGGCGAGCGAGGCCGAGTTCGCGCGCCGTCAGGCGGCGATTGCCGCGGTGGTCAACGACTTCCTGCTCCAGGACCTGCTCGGCGCCGCATTGCCGTCGCACGAGGACGGACGCGGTCGGGACGTGCCGTTGCGCGTCGTCGTCGACGCGGCCTCGACGCAGATCGAGGGGGCCGGCCAACCCGGCGGGCGCTTCGCCGACCTGCCCGAGGTCGAGTCGGCGTTGTGCTTCATGCTCGGCTCGATCCACGCCAAGTTGGGCGAAGCGGAGCCTGCCCTGCGGCACCTGCGGCGCGCCGCGGAACTCGACCGACGCCTGCTCGGGCCCGAGCATGCGAACTCGCTGCGGTCGGGCAGCGCCCTGGGCAACGAATTGCGGCGCCAAGGCGACCTTGCCGCCGCCGAGAGTCTGCTGGTGCCGGCGCTGGCGGCACAACGCCGGCAACTCGGCGAGGCGGCCGCGCCGACCCTGCTGACCCAGTACTACCTGGGTCTGCTGCGCTGGCGGCAGGGCCGCAGCGAAGAGGCCCTGGCGCTGCTGCGCGACGGGCTGGCGCTTGCAGCCGGCGCGCTCGGCGACCGGCACCGCATCTGCCTGTGGCTCCAGGGCGCGCTCGGCATGGTCGCCCAGGCGTCGGGGCGCGATGCCGAGGCCGAGGCGGCGCTGCGGGCCACGCTGGCCGGCTGCCAGCAGACGCTCGGCGCGCAGCACGTCGACACCACGAGCGCGATGGCGAACCTGGCCGCGTTCCTGCGCGCCCAAGGCCGCACCGACGAGGCCCAGGAGCTGCTCGTCGTCGCGCGCGCCCAGTTCGAGCTGACGCTCGGTCGCGACCACCCGACGACGCTCGGGGTGCTGTACAACCTCGGCGCGATCGCCGTCGAGCGCGGCCAGGGCGCCGAGGCCGAGGCGCTGCTGGCCGAGGCTCTCGCCGGCATGCGCGCGCGGCTGGGGCCGCACCACGAGCACACCCTGCTTGCCGCCGGCGCGCTGGCGCGCAGCCTGGAACTGCTGGGGCGACGGGACGAAGCCGAACGACTGCACCGTGAGGCGCTCGCGGCGGCCGAGGCGGAGCTGGGACCCGACCATGTGGTCACCAACGCGCGCCGGCAGGCCCTGGCCGGCTTCCTGTTCGACCAGCCCGGCAGCGTGGCCGAGGTCGGCGAGCTGTTCGCGGCCAGCCTCGCCTCCCAGCGCCGGATCGCCGGACCGACGCACCCGGCCACGCTGCGGGCGGCGGCGAACCTGGCCCGGTTCCACCAGCAGCACCAGGACCTCGACCGCGCCGAGGAACTGCTCCGCGAGGCGCTGGTCGGCACGCGCGAGCGGCTCGGTGCCGAACACCCGGCGGTGCTCGAACTCGAGAGCGACCTGGCCGGCGTGCTGCTCGACACCAGCCGGCCCGCGGAGGCCGAAGCGCTGGCGCGGCATGCCACCGAGGCCGGCGCGCGGGTGCTGCCGGCCGATTCGCCGGCGCTGGCGCGCCATCGCCTGCGGCTGGGCCTCGCCCTGCGGAATCTGGGCCGGGTGACCGAGGGCCGCGCCGAGTTCGCCGCGGCCCACGCGGTGCTGGTGGCGAGCCGCGGCGCCGCCGACCCGCTCGTCGTCTACGCGGCGGGCGAACTCGCCACCTGGGACGACCACGCCCCACGCTGAACGCGGCGACGCCGACGGGATGCGTGCGGTCGCCCTGTCGGCGACTTTCCGTGGCAGCGCCGAGGCGGCGGTTGCGCCACGGGGAGGGGGAGCCCGTCGGCTCCCGAACCCACAACCCATCCAGCGCCCACTGTCATGACCTCTCTGCTCTCGAACGCGGCCGACTTGGCCGCCCCGGCCCAGCCCTCGGTGGCCAGCCGGGTCCTCACGTTGCTCTACGGCACCGCGGTCTACACGCTGTTCCTCGGCACGTTCCTCTACATGATCGGCTTCGTCGCCGGCGTGCTCGTGCCCAAGCACATCGACTCCGGTCCCGCTGGTCCGCTGGGCACGGCGCTGCTGGTCAACGGCGGCCTGCTGGCGGCCTTCGCCCTGCAGCACGCCATCATGGCGCGGCCGGGGTTCAAGCGGCGCTGGACCCGCCTGGTGCCGCCCGCAGCCGAGCGCAGCACGTTCGTGCTCGCGACGTGCACCGTGCTGGCGACGATGGTCTGGCAGTGGCGGCCGATGCCCGACGTCGTCTGGCAGGTCGAAGGCACCGCGGCCATCGCGATGCAGGCGGCCTCGGGCGCCGGCTGGCTGCTCGTGCTGGTCGCCACGTTCCTGATCGACCACTTCGAGCTGTTCGGCCTGCGGCAGGTGGTGCTGCACTTCCAGGGTCGCAATCCGCGTGCGGCGGCCTTCCGCGAACGCTCGCTCTACCGGTGGGTGCGCCACCCGATCATGCTCGGCTTCCTGATCGCCTTCTGGGCCACGCCGGTGATGACGGTTGGCCACCTGTTCTTCGCGCTGATGTGCACCGGCTACATCCTGGTCGGCGTCCGCATGGAGGAGGCCGACCTGGTGCGGGCGCACGGCGACGCCTACCTCGACTACCGGCGTCGTGTGCCGGGGCTGCTGCCGCTGCCCCGCCGCCGCTGACCGTTCGCGGCCCGGGCGTGCCAGATCGGCACAGCTGGGCGGGCCCGGCACGCTCCGCCGCCGCCCCGAACGTCCGCGGGCCCGGGCACCGGCGGACCGGCGGCGAGCGTCGCGCGGCACCACAGTTGCGCAGCGGGCCGTGTGGTGCTGCGCCTCCTGCCCCTGGTCTCGCTGCTGGCGACCTCGCCCGCCCAGGGGCTGCGGCTGGTCGACCGGGTCGAGGCGCCGATCGCCTACGTGCGCTACGACGCTGCGGGCGGGGCGGCGCCGGCGGGACCCGGCGCCGTGGCGCGTCTGCTCGCCGACCCCGGCCTCGAGGCGTTCGTGGCCAGCGGCGATGGGGCGGCGGCGCCGGCGTGGGGCCTCGTGCGCGGCATGCTGGCCCGTCGTTGCGTCGACTTCGAACTGGCCTTGACCGGCGTCGTGCCCGGCGCCGGCCGCCCGCTGCTGCTGCTGCGGTTGCAGCTGCCGCCGGCCGAAGCCGAACGGTTGCAGGGCCTGCTCGGCGAGGGCGGCGTGGCGACGGCGCACCGCGCGATCGACGGCCGGCAGACCTACCGCCTGCACGATCGCCTCGCCGCCCCGGCGGCCGCGCCCGCCGGGCCTGGCGGGCTGGTCGAACTGGCGCTGGTGGGCAACGACCTGCTGGTCGGCAACGACGACCTCGGCATGCAGGAACTGCTCGGCCCGGCGCCGACCACCTCGTCGGCGCTGCGGCGGGTGCTGGCCGCCGATCCCGAGTTCCTGGCGTTGCGCCAACGGCTCGAACTGCCCGCCGGCTCGCTGGTCGCCTACGGCGACTGGCAGCGGCTGGGCCATCGGCTGCAGGACGACCTGCGCGGCGTGCCCGGCGCCCTGCTCGACTGGTCGGGCGTCGGCGGCGCGCGGCGCGTCCTGCTGTCGCTGGCGCCGGCCTCGGCCGGCGTCGCCGCCACGCTGCTGTTGTCGTTCGGACCGGCCACGGCCGCGGCGCCGGGGGGCGCGATCGACGGCTGGCTGGCCGCGGTGCAGCACGTGCCGGCCCGGCAGCTGCAGCCGGAGCTGCCGGCCGCGGGCCTCGGCGGCGTCGTCGTCGCCGTCGACCTTGCCGGGCTGGCGCAGCGTTCGCCGCGCGCGGCCCACCTGGTGCGCGACCTGCGCCATTCGCTCGACGACTACGGCCTCGACTTCGACCGCCACGTGCTCGGTCGGCTCAGCGCGCTCGGCACGGTGCAGCTGCTGCTGCGCGACGGCAGCGACGGCGTGGCGCAGGAAGTCGTCGCCGTCTACGCCGTGCGGGCGCGCAGTCGCGCCGCGGCCGCGGACCTGTTCACCGACCTGCGGCGCGCCGCCGAGGCGCACGGCATCGGTCGGCTGACCGGCAACCGGGACCGGCGCGGGCCCGACGTGCTGGAACTGCGGCCGATGCGGGATCCGGATGCGGGCGCGCAGGCGCCGTTCTGCGTCGCCGTGGTCGAGGACACGGTGCTGGTCGCCCTCGACGCGGCGACCCTGCAGCGCGTGCACGACGACTACCGGCGTGCCGGCCGGTCGCGTGGTCGCCGAGATGCGGTGGTGACCGGGGCCATGCAGCGCATAGGACCTACCCCCGTGTGCGGCCTGTTCGACCTCGAACTCGGGGGCTTGTTCGCCAGCCTGGCGCGGCCGAACGATGGCGTGCGCGCGGCCTGGGATCTCTCCTCCGTGCCCGCGCGGCACGTCGGCAGTCTGGCTTGCGAGCCCGGCGCCGACGGGGCGGTGGTGCGGATCTGTGTGTTGTCGATGCAGTAGTGCGTTGTGCGGCCCGCGCCGCGGTTCTTTGGCTTGTTGCTGATCCGTCCGTGCCGCCCTGCGGGGCGGTGACCGTATTCGGCGGCGTCCGCGGCTTCGTGCCGCGGCCGTCGCCACGGATGCATGGACCTCGACGTCGGTCTGCCCATGACAGTTGGGGCAGGTAGGGCCGGCCGCCGTCCTCCGCGTGTGTTGCGCGGGCCATGCATCCGCTGCTTCCACGGGCGCATGGCTGGTTCGACCCGTTCGCCGTTCCGAATGTTGGGGCAGGCAGGAACGACGGGCGGGACTCCGCGCGACGTAGCGCGGCAGCCATGCGCCCGGACCTTCTTCCTCCGCGCCGCGCCGCGCCGCGCTGCTGCGGCCGTGGCGTCTGGTCGGCCGCGGCCGCAGAATGCGGCCATGTTCCTCGCCCTCGATCAGGGCACGACCAGCAGCCGGGCGATCGCCTTCGACCGCGACGGTGCCGTGCTGGGCACCGGCCAGCGCGAGTTCCCGCAGCACTTCCCGGCGCCGGGGTGGGTCGAACACGACCCCGAACGGATCCTGCAGAGCCAGACCGATGCCGCGCTGGCGGCGGTCGCCGCGGCCGGCGGCGGGCCCGTCGAGGCCGTGGGCCTCGCCAACCAACGGGAGACGGTGGTGGTGTTCGACCGCCGCACCGGCCGGCCGATCCACCGTGCGATCGTCTGGCAGGATCGGCGGACCGCGGACCGGCTCGAGGCGCTGCGCGCGGCGGGGCACGAGGACTTCGTGCGCGAGCGCACGGGACTGCCCCTGGATCCCTACTTCAGCGCCGCGAAGATCGCCTGGATCCTCGACCACGTGCCCGGCGCGCGCGCGGCGGCCGCGCGCGGCGAACTCGGCGCCGGCACCATCGACACCTGGCTGCTGTTCCGCCTGACCGGCGGGGCGGTGTTCGCCACCGACGCCAGCAATGCCGCGCGCACGAGCCTCTACGACCTGCGGCGCGGCGCCTTCGACGACGAACTCTGCCGGTTGTTCGACGTGCCGCGTGCGTGCCTGCCCGAGGTGCGCCCCTCGGCCGGCGACTTCGGCGTCTGGCAGCCGCACGGCTGGCCGCTCCGCGCGGTGCTCGGCGACCAGCAGGCGGCGCTGTTCGCGCACGGCTGCCTCTCGCCCGGCCAGGCGAAGTGCACCTACGGCACCGGCGCGTTCGTGCTGCAGAACGCCGGCAGCACGCCGCCGGCCCCGGCGCCGGGCGTGCTGGCGACCGTCGCCTGGCGGCTCGGCGGCGCGACCACGTTCGCGCACGAGGGCAGCGTGCTGGTCTGCGGCGCCGCGATCCAGTGGCTGCGCGACCAGCTCGGCATCGTGCGCACGTCGGCCGAGGTGGAGGCGCTGGCGCGCTCGGTCGCCGACAGCGGCGACGTGGTGTTCGTGCCGGCGTTCGCGGGGCTCGGCACGCCGCACTGGGATCCGCGGGCGCGCGGGTTGCTGATCGGGCTGTCGCGCGGCACCTCGCGCGCGCACGTGGTGCGCGCCGCGGTCGAGGCGATGGCGCTGCAGGTCGACGACGTGCTGGCGGCGATGCGCGGCGGGCCCGCCGCGGCCGCGGCCGCGGCCGCGCCGCTCGCCGTCGACGGCGGCGCGGCGGCGAACGGCCTGCTGCTGGAGATCCAGGCCTCGCTGCGCGGCGGACCCGTGGTGCGTCCCGCCCTGCTCGAAGCGACCGCGTTCGGCGCCTTCCGCATGGGCCTCCTGGGTGCCGGCGTGGTGGCGGACCCGACCCGGCTGCCGGCCCTGCCGGGCACGCCGCTGGTGGTGTCGCCGACGCTGTCCGCGGCGGCGGTCGACGGCCTGCGCCGCCGCTGGCGCGCGGCGGTGGAGCGCGCCCGCGGCTGGGCCTGACCGCCCGGCGGCGGTGGCCGGAGGTTCCCTTTCGCGTCCCTGGCCTTGGCTCTACAAGGGCCGTCATGCGCGCCGACGACCCCGTACCGCCCGACGATCCGGCTGCCCCCCAGGACCCGGCCGACGACGCGAACGCGACGGCGGGCGAACGGCGCGGCGCGGCGCTCGTCGTCGAGGACGGCGGCGCCGGCGCCGTCGTGCGCCAGGACCAGCTGCCCGACACGATGTTCGTGTTCCCGCTGCGCACGGCGGTGCCGTTCCCGCACCTGATGATGCCGCTGCTGCTCGACTCGTCCGTGGCGCGCGACATCGTCGCCAAGGCCGAGGCGCACAACGGGCACCTGTTCCTGGTGCTGCAGCGTGATCCCGAGCGTGAACCGCAGGGCGCCGCCGACCTGCACGAGGTCGGCGTGGTCACGCGCATCCTGCGCACGCTGAAGCTGCCGGACGGCGGCATGTCGGCGATGACGCAGGGCCTGCGGCGCGCCCGCCTGGTGAAGGTCGTGCGCGAGAAGCCGCACCTCGTCGCGCGCGTCAGGGAGGTCGTCGAGGTGCCGGCGACCGGTGCCCGGGCCGAGTCGCTGGTGCGGCTCCTGCGCCAGCAGCTGCGCCACCTGGCGGAGATGCAGGAGCAGCTCGACACCGGCTTCGCCACGGCGCTGCTCAACGTCGACGACGCCAGCCAGCTCGCCGACTTCAGCGGCGGCGTCGTGCGCCGGGTCGCCGACCGGCAGCGGCTGCTCGACGAGGCGGACGTCGAACGCCGGCTCGACCTCGCCCTGCAGCTGGCGATGGCCGAGACCGAGCTCGTCGAGCTGGACAAGAAGATCCAGCACGAGATCCGCGAGAAGGCCGAGAAGGCGCAGAAGGACTACTTCCTGCGCGAGCAGCTGAAGATCATCCGCCGCGAACTCGGCGAGGAGAAGGACCCGCGCACGATGGAGCTGCAGCGGCTCGAGGAGGCGATCGCCAGGGCGAACCTGCCCGAGGCCGCCCGCCAGCGTGCGAAGGAGGAGCTGACCCGGCTGCAGACCACGCCGGTCGAGTCCGGCGAATACGGCGTGATCCGCAACTACCTCGACTGGCTGACCGGCCTGCCGTGGTCGCGCGCGACCGTCGACGACACCGACCTCGGCCGCGCCGCGCGCGTGCTGGCCGACGACCACTACGGGCTCGACGAGATCAAGGACCGCATCCTCGAGTTCCTGGCGGTGCGCCGGCTGCGGCCAGGCCACCAGGGTTCGATCCTGTGCCTGTCGGGACCGCCCGGCGTGGGCAAGACCAGCCTCGGCCGCAGCATCGCGCGGGCGATGGGGCGCAAGTTCTGGCGGTTCTCGCTCGGCGGCCTGCGCGACGAGGCCGAGATCAAGGGCCATCGGCGCACCTACATCGGCGCGCTGCCGGGGCGGATCCTGCAGGGACTGAAGGCCTGCGGCACCAACAACCCGGTGCTCCTGCTCGACGAGGTCGACAAGCTCGGCAGCGACTTCCGCGGCGATCCGAGTTCGGCGCTGCTCGAGGTGCTCGATCCCGAGCAGAACCACGCCTTCCTCGACCACTACCTCGACGTGCCGTTCGACCTGTCGAAGGTGATGTTCCTGGCCACGGCCAACGTGCTGTCGCAGATCCCCGAGCCGCTGCGCGACCGCATGGAGGTGATCGAGATCCCCGGCTACCTGCTCGAGGAGAAGGTCGAGATCGCGCGCCGCCACCTGCTGCCGAGGCAGCTGACGAACCACGGCCTGCAGCCGCGGCACCTGTCGGTGCCGGTGACGGTGTGGCGGCGCCTCGTGCGCGACTACACGCGGGAGGCCGGGGTGCGCGGGCTCGACAAGGTGGTGCAGCGGCTGTGCCGCAAGACGGCGCTCGAAGTCGGCCGCGGCGGCAAGGGGCCGGGCAAGCTGAGCCTCGCCGAGATGGAGCAGATGCTCGGCCGGGCGAGGTTCAAGGCCGACGAACGGCGCCAGCAGGCCGAGCCGGGCGTGGTGCTCGGACTCGCCTGGACGCCGTTCGGCGGCGACGTGCTGCACGTCGAAGCGGTGGCGAGTCCGGGCAAGGGCGCGCTGCAGCTCACCGGCAGCCTCGGCGACGTGATGGCCGAATCGGCGCGCCTGGCGCTCAGCTACCTGCGCAGCCGTGCCGCGCGCTACGGCATCGACCTGCAACGGCTCGCCGAACTGGACCTGCACCTGCACTTCCCGGCCGGCGCGATCAAGAAGGACGGTCCGTCGGCGGGCATCGCGATCGCCTCGGCCTTCCTCGGCTGCCTGCTCGGTCGCTGCGCCGCGATGGACGTGGCGATGACCGGCGAGCTGACCGTCGTCGGCGAAGTGCTGCCGATCGGCGGCGTGCGGGAGAAGGTGCTGGCGGCGAAGAACTTCGGTCTGTCGCGGGTCATCCTGCCGAAGGGCAACGAGCCCGACGTGCTCGAGCTGAAGCCGGAGCTCGTGGCCGGACTGCGCATCGACTACGTCGCCTCGTTCGACGAGGTCGCGCCCCTGGTGTTCCAGGGTCTCGCGCTGCGGCCGCAGCCGCGGGCCGTCGCCGACTGCGGGCCGATGCCCCGGCCGAAGCGCCGCGCCGGTACGAAGCGCGCGTCAGCGCGGCCGCGCCGGCGGTAGGGAGCGGCGGCGCCGCTCGATCGCCCGCCGCGTGCGGCTCATCGCCCAAGTGCAGATCGGGCAGACCTCCGGATCGTGCCGCCGGGCCGGGCAGAAGCGGCGGCCGAACCAGATGAACTGCAGGTGCAGCGTGCTCCACCGCTCGCGCGGGAAGGTGCGCACCAGGTCGCGCTCGGTCTGCGCCACGCTGCGGCCCGAGCTGAGGCCCCAGCGCCACGCCAGTCGGTGGATGTGCGTGTCGACCGGGAACGCCGGCACGCCGAACGCCTGCGCCAGCACGACGCCGGCCGTCTTGTGGCCGACGCCGGGCAGCGCCTCGAGCGCGTCGAGGTCGCGCGGCACGGCGCCGCCGTGCTCGACGACCAGCCGTTCGGCCAGCGCGCGCAACGCCTTCGCCTTCTGCGGCGCGAGGCCGCACGAGCGGATGTGGTGCCGGATGCGCGGCACCGTCAGCTGGCGCAGGTGGTGCGGCGTCGGCGCCTCGGCGAACAGCGCCGGCGTCACCTGGTTGACGCGTTCGTCGGTGCACTGCGCCGACAGCACGACCGCGACCAGCAGCGTGAACGGATCGCGATGCTCGAGCGGGATCGGTGGGTCGCCGATGTGCGCGTCGAGGATCGCCTGGATGCGCGCTGCGCGTTCGTGCCGCCGCATGCCGGCGGTCTAGCCGCCGGAGCCCGGCCTCGCCAGCGCCGGCCGGTTTCGCCGCGAAACGCGACGCCGCGACCGGCGCACGCGTGGTAGCCTGCGCGGCCCGATGAGCGAGGCCGAGTTCGCGCAGTGGTTCGAAGGCGTGTGGAGCGACCGCGAGGATCGTGTCTACCGGACGTGGTTCACCGACCTCGGCGCCGGCGTCTACACCGCCGGCGATTCGGTCTACCGGCGCTTCGGCAAGGACCCGCATCCCGGCTGGTGCAACCACGGCGTGTTCGCCTGCCCGCCGCACCCCGGCCGTGCCACCTGGGCCTACGTCACCTCGGGCCTCAGCAACCCGTGGAACCTCGACCGCATCGGCAAGGACCCGTCGGGTCTGTCCGGCCTCGGCTTCGAACTGCTGCTCGAGACGCCGGCCGCCGCCGACTGGGCGGTGCCGCTGCTGCACAACCTGATGGCCTACGAACTGCTCGTGGCGGTCGGCGCCTACGCGGGGGCGGAGCTGCTCGAATACGGCAACCGCGTGCCGCTCGGCGGCTCGGTGACGCCGTCGTTCGACAGCGCGATCCGCTGGCTCCTGGTCGAGACGCCGACGCACGTGCCGGCGTCGTTCGAGCTGGCGTCCGGCCGCGTCGATCTGTTCCAGCTCGTGGGCGTCACCGACGGCGAGGTCGAGTTCGCGCGGCAGACCAGCCAGGACCTGCTGGTCGCGCTGCTGCAGAAGGAGGGCGCGTTCCCGGCCACCGACGCGGGGCGCCAGAGCCTGCGGTGAAGCCCGGTCCGACCACGGACGGCGGCGCTGGCGAAGGCCCTTCGCCGCCGGCGGCGCCGCCGCTGTCGCCGTGCGTGCGCATCTGCGTGCTCGACGCCTCGCGGCGGTCGTGCACGGGCTGCGGCCGCACCGTCGACGAGATCGCCCGGTGGTGGAGCCTGAGCGACGCCGAGAAGCGCGCCGTGCTGGCGCGCCTCGCGGCCGCGCGCGGCTGCTGACCGGCCGCCGCGGCGCGGCCCCGGGTGCTCCCGGACTGGCGACGCTGGACCGGCGCCGCGCGTTCTTGCACGATGCCCTGGCCGCGCATGCCCGACCCGAACCCGACGCCCGCCGCCGCGCCGCGCCCGCTGCGCATCCGCCCGCTCGCCGAGCGCAGGAACCTCGTGCAGAAGGGGGACTTCGCCAAGGTGCTGCCGCCGGTCGACGGCTTCCTGCGCTGGTTCGAGTCGCTGCCGGACATCTACGGCAGCAAGTCGCTGAAGCGGGTCGTCGACGCCATCGTGACCGCGCGCCAGCAGGGCAGGGAGGTCGGCGTGTCGCTCGGCGCGCACGTGCTGAAGGTCGGCCTGTCGCCGCTGCTGATCGACCTGATGCGGCGCGGCTTCGTGACCCACGTCGCCACCAACGGCGCCTCGGCGATCCACGACTGGGAGACCGCCTACCAGGGCGCGACCAGCGAGGACGTCGCCGCGAACCTGCCGGACGGCTCGTTCGGCTTCTGGCGCGAGACGCTGGACGCGCTGAACGGCGCCGCGGTGCGCGCGCAGCGGCAGGGCGAGGGGCTCGGCCTCGCCATCGGCCGCACGATCCTCGACGCCGACCTGCCGTACCGGCACCTGTCGGTGTTCGCCGAGGCGGCGCGGCTGTCGATCCCGGCGACCGTGCACGTCGCGTTCGGCTGCGACATCACGCACATGGATCCGGACCTCGACGGCGCGGCGCTCGGCGCGGCGACGCAGCGCGACTTCTGGCTGCTGGCCGACAGCGTGGGCCGCCTCGACCACGGCGTCTGGTGCAACATCGGCTCGGCCGTGATCATGCCGGAGGTGTTCCTGAAGGCCGTGTCGGTGGCGCGCAACCGCGGCCAGCTCGGCGCCGACTTCCTGACCTGCAACTTCGACATGATCTCGCACTACCGCGCGGTGACCAACGTCGTGCAGCGCCCGCCGAAGGAGGGCCGCTCGGTGATCGCGATGCACGAGATCGTGCTGCCGCTCCTGCACCAGGCCATCCTGTGCACGGCCGAGGCGCGCGGCTGCCTGCCGGAGCTGCGCTGATGGTCGACCCGGCCCCGACCAGCCAGGCGACCGCGACCCCGACGACCGCGACCCCGCCGGCCGAGAACCACCGGCTCGCCGGCATCCTCGCCGGCCTGCCGCCGACGCGCATCCTGGTGGTCGGCGACCTGATCCTCGACCGCTACGCCGACGGCAAGGCGAGCCGCGTCTCGCCGGAGGCGCCGGTGCTGGTGTTCGACCTCGACAGCGAACGCTACCTGCTCGGCGGCGCCTGCAACGTGGCCGCGAACCTGCGCGCGCTGGGCGCCTCGGCGTCGGTGCTCGGCGTCGTCGGCGACGACGAGGGCGGGCGCCGGCTGCGCGCGCTCTTGCAGGACGCCGACATCGACACCCAGGCGCTGGTCACCGACCCGACGCGACCGACGACCCGCAAGACGCGCTACGTCGCCAAGACGTTGCAGGTGCTGCGCGTCGACGAGGAGAGCCGCGCGCCGGTGTCCGGGCCGGCCGAGCAGGCGATGCTGGCGATCCTCGAGCAGCGGCCGTTCCCCTGGAGGAGCGTGCTGCTGTCCGACTACGGCAAGGGCGTGCTGACGCCGAGGGTGATCGCGGCGGCGATCGCCGCGGCGCGCTCGCAGGGCGGCGTCACCGTCGTCGACCCCAAGGGCAAGGACTACTCGATCTACCGCGGCGTCGACCTGCTGACGCCCAACCGCGAGGAGGCCGAGGCGGCGACCGGCGTGACGATCCGCACGACCGACGACCTGCACCACGCGGCGCAGCGGTTGCGCGAGATCACCGGCATCCGCACGGCGGTGGTCACGCTCGGCAAGGACGGCATCTTCTTCGAGACGGAGGACGGCAGCCACCGCATCATCCCGACCGAGGCCAGGCAGGTGTTCGACGTCACCGGCGCCGGCGACACGGTGGTCGCGGCGCTGACGTTCTGTCGCGCCGCCGGCGTCTCGCTCGAGGACAGCCTGCGGCTCGCCAACCACGCCGCCGGCATCACGGTCGGCAAGCTCGGCACCTGGGCGCCGTCGCGGCGCGAGGTGCTGGCAAGGCTCGGCGAGACCGCCGGCGCGCCGGCCGGCAAGGTGCTGACGCGCGAGCAGGCGGTCGAGATCGGGAGCCGCCTGCGCGCCGAGGGCCGGCGGCTGGTGTTCACCAACGGCTGTTTCGACATCCTGCACGCCGGCCACTGCGACTACCTCGGCAAGGCGCGGTCCTACGGCGACGCGCTGATGGTCGGCATCAACACCGATGCGTCGGTGCGGCGGCAGAACAAGGCTCCCGGCCGACCGATCAACGGCCTCGAGGACCGCGCCGCGGTGCTCGCCGCGCTGCAGGCGGTCGACTTCGTGGTGCCCTTCGACGACGACACGCCCAAGGGCCTGATCGAGGCGGTGACGCCGCACGTGCTGTGCAAGGGCGAGGACTGGCGCGACAAGGGCGTCGTCGGCCGCGAGTGGGTCGAGGCGCACGGCGGGCAGGTCGTGCTGGTGCCGCTGGTGCCGGGGCGGTCGACGACCGGGGTGGTGGAGCGGATCCGGCAGCAGGGGGGCTGAAGCGGCGGCCGTTCGCCGCGCGCCCTACGGCGTCTCGGCCCCCTTCCGTGCGCACGAAGGCCATCCCGATCGGGCGTCGAGGGTCGCCTAAACTGCGGTCCGATGCTCCGGGCCGGGGCTCGCCACCAGGGCTCCGAAGCGGCGCGTCTCCTTTCCACTTCCACCAGGAGGCGGGCGATGGGAACCGTGGGATCCTGCATCGGGTCGTTCTTCGGATCGGTAATCCTGCTCGGCGCGGCGCCGCTCCCGGCGCAGTGCAGCAACGTGTGGTCGCCCGGCGACGGCGTGCCGGGAGCCGTGGGCGGGACGGTCTTCGCCGCCACCCTGTGGGATCCCGACGGGGCCGGGCCGGTTCCGGCGCGCCTGGTGGTCGCCGGTGGCTTCACGGTGGTGGGCGACGTCGCCGCCAGCCGCATCGCCGCCTGGGATCCCGTGGCGGCGGCGTGGTCGGCGCTCGGCACGGGCCTCGTCGGCACCGTCTTCGCCCTCGCGGCGCTGCCGAACGGCGACCTGGTGGCGGGCGGCGGCTTCACGTCGGCGGGCGGTGCGCCCGGGAACGGGATCGCGCGCTGGGATGGCTCCCAGTGGTCGGCGTTGGGCACGGGCCTCGGCGGCACGGTCTACGCCCTCGCGACGCTGCCGAACGGCGACCTGGTGGCGGCCGGCGACTTCACGTCGGCTGGCGGCGGGCCCGCGAGCCGGATCGCGCGCTGGGATGGAGCCGTCTGGTCGGCGCTGGGCACGGGCATGGATGGCGAGGTCCGGGCGCTGGCGGCGCTGCCGAACGGCGACCTGGTGGCGGGCGGCTGGTTCGCCACGGCGGGCGGCGTGGCCGCGGGTTCGATCGCGCGCTGGGATGGTGCCAGCTGGTCGGGTCTGGGCGCGGGCGTGAACGCCGGGGTCTCGGCGCTGACGACGCTGCCGAATGGCGACCTGGTGGCGGGGGGCAGCTTCTCCACGGCGGGCGGCGTGCCCGCGAACCGCATCGCCCGGTGGAATGGCAGCGGTTGGTCGGCGCTGGGCTTCGGGATCGGCAACACGGTGCTGGCCGTGACGGCGCTGCCGAACGGCGACCTCGTGGCGGGCGGCGCCTTCGTCTCCGCGGGCGGCGTGGCGGCCAACTTCGTCGCCCGCTGGGACGGTGGCGCCTGGTCGCCGCTGGGCGCAGGCCTGGACGGCGCGGTCTACACCACGGCGGCGTTGCCGAACGGGCATCTCTTCGCCGGTGGGGTCTTCGCCACGGCAGGCGGATTGGCGGCGCTCCGGCTCGCCCGCTGGGACGGCGCCAGCTGGTCGCCGCTGGCCACGGGGACGAGCGCCGGGGTCAACGCCGTCACGGCGCTGGCGAACGGCGATCTCGTGGCCGGCGGGGGCTTCACCACCGTGGGCGGCGTGCCCGCGAACCGGGTCGCGCGTTGGGATGGCACCAGTTGGTCCGCGCTGGGCACGGGCCTGGACGGCCCCGTCCACGCGCTGGCGGGGTTGGCGACGGGCGAGCTCGTGGCGGGCGGCAACTTCGCCACGGCGGGCGGTGTGGCCGCGGCCCGGATCGCGCGCTGGGACGGCGTGGCCTGGTCGGCCCTGGGCGCGGGCATGGACGGCGGGGTCCTCGCCCTGGCCGTGTTGCCGAACGGCGACCTCGTGGCGGGCGGCGACTTCACCGCGGCCGGCGGCGTGGCGGCCAGCTGCCTCGCCCGTTGGGACGGGGTCGGCTGGTCCGCGCTCGGCGCGGGTGCCAGCGGCACGGTCCATGCCCTCTCGACGCTGCCGAACGGCGACCTCGTGGCGGGGGGAGTGTTCCTCGCGGCAGGCGGCGCGGCCGCGAACCGGATCGCGCGCTGGGATGGCGCCAGCTGGTCGCCGCTCGGGTCGGGCCTGAACGGCGCGGTCTTCGCGCTCGCGACGCTGCCGAACGGTGACCTCGTGGCGGGCGGCAACTTCACCACGGCGGGTGGCGTCGCCGCGAACCGGATCGCGCGCTGGGACGGCAGCAGTTGGTCTCTGCTGGGCGCGGGCGTGAGCGGCATCGTCGATGCCGTGACGGCCTTGCCGAACGGCGATGTCGTGGCGGGTGGTGCGTTCCTCACGGCGGGCGGCGCGGCCACGAACCGGATCGCGCGCTGGACGGGCACGAGCTGGTCGGCATTCGGCGCCGGCATGAACGACGAAGTGCGCGCGCTGACGATGCTGCCGGACGGGAACCTCGTGGCCGGCGGCAACTTCACCACCGCGGGCGGTGGCGTGTCGGCCTACGTGGCCCGCCTGACGACGACCTGCCCTGCGACCGCGGTGCCCACGGGCGGCGGGTGCGCGAGCAGCGGCGGCAGCAACACCCTGGCGGCGACGACGTTGCCCTGGGTCGACGCGACGTTCCGCGCGACCGGCACCGGCCTGCCGTCGCGGGCGTGGGTGGTCGCGGTGACCAGCCTGACGCCGATCCCGCCCGGCGTGCTGCCGCTGACGTCGCTGTTCCCCCAGGGCGTCGCCGGCTGCGACGTGCTCGTCGATGGCGACATCCTGCAGGCGATCCACACGACCACGGGCTCGGCGCAGTCGCAGCTGTACCTGCCGAACGTGCCACCGCTGGTCGGCGTGACCTTCCACCAGCAGATGATCCCGATCGAGGTCGACGCGCAGGGGCGCTTCCTCGCGGTCACGGCGACGAACGCGCTGCGGCTCAGGGCGGGCGCCTTCTGACGTTCGCGCCGACCGCCTGCCCGCGGCGGCCTCTGGATGCGGGCGCCCCGGGCGCCTACCGCACGAACCCGACCGGCACGTCGACGACGCTGCGCTCGCGCATCAGCGCCTCGATCGCGTCCGGCGCCGACGGCAGGTGCCCGGACAGGTTCTCGTGCCCGTCGGCGGTCACCAGCACGGTGTCCTCGATCCGGCAGCCCATGCCCTGGTTGCGCAGGTAGGCGCCCGGTTCGACCGTGATCACCATGCCGGGCTCGAGCACGTCGACCGATGGATCGTGCACCGCCAGCCCGACGTGGTGGCACGGCCCGTGGTCGCTGCGGTAGCCGCGCTCGCGCAACAGCCGCGCGCACTTGCCGCCGAGCGCGCTGAGCCGCGCGCCGGGCTTCACGTCGGCGAGCAGCGCCTGCTGGATCTCGTGCACGTCCTGCACCAGCTTGCGCTGCGCGTCCGTGAAGCGGCCCGAAGCCGGGAACGTGCGCGTCACGTCGCTGGCGTAGCCGTGCAGCACGGGCGCGTAGTCCATGACGATCAGGTCGTCCTCCTGCAGCTGCCGCGACAGGGCGCTGTAGTGCAGGATGCAGCCGTTGGGGCCGGCGCCGACGATCGCCGCGTAGGCGTCGGGCCCGGCGCCGCGCAGCGAGAACACGTAGCGCGCGACGGCGGCGAGGTGGTACTCGTAGCGGCCGGGCCGGGCGGCGCGCATCGCCTCGGCGATGCCCTCGGCGGCGATCTGCGCCGAGCAGCGCAGCAGTTCGATCTCGCCCGGCGACTTGTGCGGCCGCAGCGGGTGCAGCACGCGCTCGAGGCTCTGCACCTCCAGGTCGGGGAAGCGCTCGCGCAGCCGGGCCACCAACGCCGCCTCGCGGCTCGGGCGGCCGTCGAAGCGGTCGCCGGCGATCGCCTTGCCCGCCTCCTCGGCCTTGCCCGGGGTGCTGCCGAGCCGCGCCGCCGGCTCGGTCAGGGTGAACAGCACCGGCCGCCGGCCCTCGCGCGGCGCCAGCAGTTCGTCGAGCAGGCCCTGCAGCCCGCGCACGTTGCCGGCCGCGGCGAAGCCGGTGCGCTGCGCGGTCGCCTCGCCCGGGGCCAGGAAGTTGCCGTCCCAGGTGGCCGCGAAGCGCGAGAACGGCGGCACCAGCAGTTCGTCGCGCGCCAGCGCGCCGGCTTCGCCGGGCACCAGCAGCAGCGCGAGGTCCGGTTCGGCTATGCCGCTGAGGTAGAGGAAGTCCTGATCCTGCACGAACGGCCCCATGTCCGCCTGCTTGCCGGCGCCGCGCACCAGCACCACCGCCTCCGGGGCGAGCGCCCGGACGCGCCGCGCCAGCTCGGCGCGCCGGGCGCGGAACTCCTCGCCGGCGAGCGGAGCCGGCGGCGCCGGCAGCGGCGCGGGCGCAGGGGTCGGGGCCGCCTGCGCGGTCAGGGCCGCGGCGAGGAGGACGAACAGGCAGGCAGGAGCGGTGCGACGCATGGTCGCACGATACGCTCGCCGCGCCGCGGCGGTGAGTCGACGGCGTGCATGCCCCGCTACAGCCACACGCAGTCGAGCCCGCTGGGCCCGGTGTTCGCCGTCGCCTCCGCCGCCTGCCTCGGGGGTTGGGCGTTCGCCGGCGAACCGGTGGTCCGGGCGATCTGCCTGACGATGGCCGTGGTCGGCGGCCTGTTCGCGGCGATGTTCGCGCAGCTGCGGTTCGAGGAACGCGACGACCACCTGCGCGTGCGCTTCGGGCCGCTGCCGTGGGGTGGCACCCGGGTGCCGTATGCGCGCGTGCGGGCGGTGCGGCGGGCGCGGTCGACGGTTCTCGACGGCTGGGGCATCCACTGGTTCCCCGGCCGCGGCTGGACGTTCAACCTGTGGGGGTTCGACTGCGTCGAGGTGACGACCGACGACGGGCTCGTCCGGCTCGGCACCGACGACGCCGACGGACTGGCGCGGCACCTCGGGGAGCGCAGCGGCGCCGTGGTCGGGGCGCACGGCTAGCACCGGAACCATGCCGCCACGCCACCTCCCCGTGCTCGACGGCCTGCGGGCGATCGCCGTGCTGCTGGTGCTCTGGAACCACGTGCCGAAGGCGGTGCCGGGCTACCCGGAGGCGCTGAAGGTCGCCGACATGCTGGTCGGGCCCGGCGGCTTCGGCGTCGAGCTGTTCTTCGTGCTCAGCGGCTTCCTGATCACGCGCATCCTGATCGGCGAACGGGAGCGCCACGTGCCGGTGCGCTGGTTCCTGGCGCGGCGGTTCCTGCGCATCTTCCCGATCTACTACCTGCTGCTGCTGGTCCTGCTGCCGTTCCGGCCGGCGGCGGAGATCGGCTGGTGCGCCGCCTACCTCTACAACCTGAAGTCGATCCTCTGGGGGGCGGGCGGGCCGCTGGCGCACACGTGGTCGCTGTGCATCGAGGAGCACTTCTACCTGCTCTGGCCGTTGGCGGTCGCGTTCCTGCCGCGCGGCTGCGCGCCGCGGCTGCTGGTGTTCGTGGTCCTGCCGGCCGCCGTCGGCGGGGCCTGGCTGGTCTGCGAACTCGTCGACGGCGAACGGGCGCTGACCGCGGTCCAGCACGGCTCGCCGTTCCGGTTCCTGACGCTCGGCACCGGCTCCCTGCTCGCGTTCGCCGAAGGGCGCCTGCTCGCCGCACCGCGGCGCGCGGCGGCGCTCGGCCTCGGGCTGGTCGCGGTCGGGGTCGCGCTGCATCCGTGGTTCCTGTTCCTCGGACCGATGCTGCGCGAGGCTCCGCCGCTGGTCGATCTGCGCCTGGGGCCGCTGGCCTGGCTGCTGCAGAGCGGTTCGCTGGCGACGGGGCTCGTGCTGCTGGCCGTGCTGCTCGGCGAGGCGTGGCCGCGCAACCCGCTGGCGGCGGCGCCGCTGCGGGCGATCGGCCGCATCAGCTATGCCCTCTACCTGTACCACTACCCGCTCTTCCACTACGTGCTGCATCCGGCGCCGACCGCGGCGAACACCGCGATCGCCGTGACGGCGACGTTCGCGGCGGCGACGGCGTCGTGGTACGCGCTCGAGCGGCCGCTGCTGCGCATCGCGGCGCGGTTCCGCGGGCGCGGCGCCGGGGGGCCGGCGGGGTGACGTGGCGGCGCCGCCGGAGCCGCGCGGATCGCCCGCACCGCCCGGATAGCATCGCCGCGATGCGCCGCCTCGCCGTCGTCAGCCTGTTCGCCGCCGTCCTGTCCGCCCAGGCCCCAGACGACCGCCACGGCCGCTCGCGCCACGGCAACGCCTTCGACGAGGGCCCCCGCCAGGCCGCCTACCTGATGCCGGGCATGAGCGCGGCGGTGCACCTGCCGGTCGCGGACCTGTCGGGCGAGGCGCAGGCGTTCTTCGACCAGGGCGTCACCCAGCTGCACGGCTTCTGGTACTTCGAGGCGGAGCGCAGCTTCCGTCAGGTGGCGCGGCTGCAGCCGGACTGCGCGATGGCCTACTGGGGCATGGCGATGGCCAACGTCGAGCAGGCCCCGCGCGCCGCGGGCCTGATCGCCGAGGCGGTGCGCCACAGCGCCCACGTGCCGCGCGCCGAGCAGCTGTGGATCGACGCGTGGGCGAACTACTACCAGATCGACGCCGCCTGCCGCGACGAGCTGCGCGCGGACGACCCGGTGCGCGTGGCGCAGGCGGTGCAGGCGCTGGCCGCGAAGAACGCCAGCCGCGACGCCGCGGCGCTGCGCAAGCGGCTGATCAAGGACCTCGAGACGCTGGTCTACGAGTGTCCCGCCGACCTCGAGGCGAAGGCGTTCCTGGCGCTGCAGCACTGGCACAACGACGACTGGGGCCGCGGCATCCCGATCGGCGCGCACGCCGCCGTCGACGCGCTGCTGGAACTGGTGTTCCAGCGCGCGCCCGACCATCCCGCGCACCACTACCGGATCCACCTCTGGGACGCCGAGCAGGCCGAGCGCGCGCTGCGGTCGGCGGCGGCGATCGGGCAGAGCGCGCCCGGCATCGCCCACCAGTGGCACATGGCCAGCCACGTCTACCGGCGCCTGCACCGCCACGGCGCGGCGGCATGGCAGCAGGAGGCCAGCGCGCGCGTCGACCATGCCCACATGCAGCGCGACCGCGTGCTGCCGTTCCTGATCCACAACTACGGCCACAACCAGGCCTGGCTGTGCAGCAGCCTGTCGTGGCGCGGCGCCGTGACCGCGGCGCTCGCGGTCGCCCGCAACCTCGCCGAACTGCCGCGCCATCCGCGCTGGAACACGCTCGACGACGAGCAGCACATCGCCGCCGTGGCCCGCAGGCAGCTGGTGCAGATCTGCGAGGACCACGCGCTGTGGGCGATGGCCCGGCAGCTCGAGCGGGAGGGGTACCTGGAGCCGCAGGCGTCGGTGCGCGGCGAAGTGGCCCGCCTCGGCCTGCTCGGGCGCGCGGCGCTCCGCTGCGGCGACCGCGACGCCGGGGACCGCATCGCGGCCGAGGTCGAGGCGCTGCTGGCGAAGGCCCGGGCCGCGCGCGCCGCCGCCGTCGACGCCGCCGAGGCGGACGCGCTGGCGAAGCCGGACGCCAAGGCCAGGGTGCAGGAGGCGATGGCCGAAGCCGGCCGGGAGCCGACCGACCTGGTGCGCGCCGTGCTCGACCTGCAGCGCGAGCTGCGCGGCGAACGGCTGCTGGCCTGCGGCGAGGCGTCGGCGGCGGTGGCGCAGTTCGCGGCGATCGACGGCTTCCCGAAGACGCTGCTGGCCGACGCCTGGGTCGCGGCCGGCGAGCCGGGCAAGGCGATCGAACTGCTGGAACACGAGGTGGCGGAGCGGCCGTACCGGCTGCCGACGGCGGCACGGCTGCTGCTCGCCTGCCGGGCGGCCGCGTCGCCCGAGCCCGCCGCCCGCGCGGCCGAACTGGCGGCGCTGCTGCGCAGCGACCGGTTCGAGCTCCAGGCGCCGCCAAGCGGCGGGCTGGCCGCCGCGGCGGGCCTGCTCGCGCCGCCGCCGGCCGACGACGAGTCGTCGTCGGCGGGGACGGAGGCGGCGCGGCTGGCCACGTTCGGCCCGGACTTCGGCCCGCGGCCGCCGCTCGCCACGCTGGGGCCGGCCGCGTGGCGGCCGTTCGCCGCGCCCGACTTCGACCTGCCGTGCGCGAGCGGCGGTCGCCGTTCGCTCGCCGGCCAGCGTGGCCGTCCGGTGCTGATCGTCTGCTACCTGGGCTTCGGCTGCCTGCACTGCGTGCAGCAGCTGGAGGCGCTGTCGCCGCGGGCGGACGATTTCGCCGCCGCCGGCATCGACGTGCTGGCGATCGGCAACGAGCCGGTGGCAGCGGTCGCCGGACACCTCGCCGGGCCGGACGCGGCCGCGTTCGCGTTCCCGCTGCTCGCCGACCCCGACCTCGCTTCATTCCGCGCTTTCGGCTGCCACGACGACTTCGAGGCGATCCCCCTGCACGGCACCTTCCTGGTCGACGCCGCCGGCCGCGTGCGCTGGCAGGACATCGGCGCCGAGCCGTTCACCCGGTTCGACTGGCTGCTGGCCGAGGCTCGCCGACTGCTGGCGCTGCCGGCGGCCGACTGAGCGTGGCCGCGCGGGCGATGCCGCGCAGCATGCCGGCGAACACATAGGCGTGCAGCGGCAGCACCGCGTACCAGTAGGCCAGGCCGAGCAGGCCGCGGGGTCGGAAGCGCGCCGTCTGCACCAGCAGGGCCGCGTCGGGGCCCTGCGCGTGCACTTCGAACTCGAGCGTGGCCTGGCCTGGCAGCTTCATCTCGGCGACCAGACGCAGCCGGTGCGGCGGGGACGCCTCGAGCACGCGCCAGAAGTCGAGCGCATCGCCGAAGCGCAGCTCCTCCGGATCCCGGCGACCGCGCCGCGAGCCGGGGCCGCCGACCAGCTTGTCGAGCGCGCCGCGCAGCCGCCACAGCCAGTCGCCGGCATGCCAGCCGTTGGCGCCGCCGAGGCGGCTCACCGCCGCGAACACCGCCGCGGCCGGCGCCGCGACCCGGACGGAGCGAGCGTCCTCGAACACCTTGCCGCCGGCCCAGGCCGGGTCGCCGGGCACCGCGCCGGCGTCGTGCCACGACGTCTCGGGCCGGGCAGCCACCGCCCGGGCGATGGCCTCCTCGACCGGCAGCAGGCGTTGCGGCAGCAGTCGCTGCGCGTCGTCGTTGCGGCAGACCATGCGGTTGCGCAGGCCCTCGGCCAGCGGCCGGGCGATGCGGGCGCCGACGGGGGTCACCAGGTGCACCCAGAACGAACTCAGCCGCGGGGTCAGCACCGGCACGGGCACGATCCGGCGCCGCCGCAGGCCGAGCGCGCGGGCGGTCGCCTGCAGCAGGTCGCGGTAGCTGACGACGTCCGGGCCGCCGATGTCGAGCGTCCGGCCGCAGGTGCGCGGCTCGTCGAGGCAGGCGACCAGGTAGTGCAGCACGTTCTCGATCGCGATCGGCTGCGACTCGGTCTCGACCCAGCGCGGCGTCACCATGCACGGCAACCGCTCCACGAGGTAGCGCAGGATCTCGAACGAGGCCGAACCGGAGCCGATCAGCATCGCGGCGCGGAACGTCGTCACCGGCACGCCGCCGGCGGCGAGGCTGTGCTCGACCTCGCGCCGCGAGCGCAGATGGGGGCTGAGGTCGGGGCCGAGTTCGCCGAGGCCGCCGAGGTAGACGATGCGCTGCACGCCCGTTGCCGCCGCCGCCCGGCCGAACGACTCGGCCAGCGCGTGGTCGCGCGCGGCGAAGCCCCTGCCGGCCACCGCCATGCTGTGGATCAGGTAGTAGGCGACTTCGGCGCCGGCCAGCGCCGCGCCTAGCGCCTCTGCGTCGCTGCCGTCCCACGCCCAGGCAGTGACGGCGGGCGCCGGCGGCAGGCCGCGCCCCGCCAGCTTGCGCGGGTCGCGCACGAGGCACCGCACCTGGTGGCCGGCCGCGGCCAGCCGCCGCACCAGCCGGCCGCCGACGTAGCCGGTCGCGCCGGCGATGGCGATCGGGCGCGCCCGCGGCGCGGGCGTGGCCGCGGCAGCCGTCGTCCTCGCATCGACCGACATGGCCGGGTCTTCGCTGCGGCGCCGCCGCAGATGCAACGTGGCGAAGTGTCCGAACGTCCGTTGCCGCCGGCACCTCCGCGTGGCATCCTTCGCCGCCTTCCGCTTCCCGCGACTCCCGGAGGTCCCATTTGGTCGTCGTTCCGCGCCGCCAGCGATCCAAGGACAAGGTCGTCACCGACCGGCGCAGCCTCGCCGCGATCCTTTCCGGTCTGCGCGCCAGCGGCAAGGTCGTGGTGCTCACCAATGGCGTCTTCGACCTGCTGCACGTCGGCCACACCCGATGCCTCGAGGATGCCCGTTCGCGCGGCGACCTGCTGGTGGTCGCGCTCAACACCGACAAGTCGGCCGAGGCGCTGAAGGGCAAGGGCCACCCGGTGGTGCCGCTGGAGGAGCGCATGGAGGTGCTCGCGGCGCTGGCGTTCGTCGACTACGTGACCGCCTTCGAGGAGGCGACCGCCGACGCGCTGCTCGAGCAGCTCAAGCCCTCGCTCTACGCCAAGGGCACCGACTACACGCTGAAGACGCTGCCCGAGAAGGACACGCTGAAGCAGCACGACATCAAGGCCGTGTTCGTCGGTGACAAGAAGTCGCACTCGTCGAGCAAGCTCATCCAGCGCATCCGCAAGCGCAAGTTCGACTGATGCCCTGGCGTCCGGGTCAGGCGACCTCGACCCCGAACGCGCCCCAGTAGCCGTCGGCGCCCTCGCGCCGCAGCGCCGCGGGCTCGCCGTAGCCGAACAGGCAGGCGATCGTGCGCAGGCCGGCCGCCTTCGCCGCGCGCAGGTCCTGCACGCCGTCGCCGACCATCGTGGCGCCGGCCGCCGCTCCGCCGCAGCGCTGCAGCGCCAGCCGCAGCGGGGCCGGGTCGGGCTTCCTCTGCGGCAGCGTGTCGCCGCCGACGACCACCGGCAGCAGGTCGGCGAGGCCGAGGTGGCGCACGATCGGCACCGCGAACCGTTCCGGCTTGTTGGTGACGACGGCCAGCGGGTGGGCCGCGGCGTGCAGCCGCTCGAGGTGCTCGCGCACGCCGGGGAAGGCCCGCACGTGCACGATGCACTGCGTCCGGTGGTGTTCGACGTAGGCCGCGAACGCCGCCGCGAGGGCGCGCTCGCGCGCGGCGGCGTCCGCGGGCAGCACGTCGCCGAGCGCGCGCTCGACCAGCTTGCGCGCGCCGTCGCCGATGAAGGCGCGCACGGTGGCGTCGGGCAGCGGTGCGAGGCCGTGCCGGCTGCGCACGTGGTTCGTGCTGGCGGCGAGGTCCGCCAGCGTGTCGGCGAGGGTGCCGTCGAGGTCGAACAGGAACGGAGGCGGTGCTGGCACGGCGTCGGTATACTCCCGCCCCCGATGAAGTCCGCCGCCCGCGTCGTGCCCCTGCTGCTGTCGTTCGCCGCCTGCGGCACGATCACCGACTGGCGGGAGCTGCGTTCGGCGCCGATGAAGTACGCCGACTGCTACGACGGCCTGGTGTTCATCGCCCAGCGGGACGGCTTCAGCGCCGATTCGCTCGCCTGCGACCGCGGGCTCGGGACCTGGCAGTCGCGCTGGCGCGAGCGGCAGATCGGCCTCGGCCGTCCCGGCCGCTACCGGTTGCGCGCCGAGGTGCTGATCGACGAGGGCTCCGACCAGGCCGGGTGGCCGATCCGCTACGTCATCGAGCAGCAGAAGGTGAAGGACCTGCGCCAGTCGCTGCAGCCCCAGGAGGGGGACTGGTCGCCCGACGGCCAGGATCGCGAGCGCGAGGCGATCCTCGGCGAGAAGCTGGTGCGACGTCTGGCGCCGAAGTCGACGTGACCGCGAGGCCCGCGGCGGGCAGCGTGGCGCCGGTGGCACCGGCGGACTCGAACCCTGCCTGTCGGCGCCGTTCGGGCTTTGCTTGCCGGCCCGCCTTCGCCGATCCTCTGCCGGGAGCCCACCCGCGGCGCCGGGTGTCCGCATGGCCGAGCTGTCCGTACTGATCGTCAACTACAACACCTGGCGCGAGTGCGCGGCGGCGATCGCCTCGCTGCGCCAGCACCGGCCGACGCGCGCCGACGGCACGCCGATGCCGTTCGAGTGCATCGTCGTCGACAACCTGTCGCCGCGGCGCAGCGACGCCGAGATCGCCGCCGTCGAGCGCGAGCTGCGCCTCTGCGGCGAGCAGCAGGGCGACCCGGCGGCCGGCCGGCTGGTGCTGCACACCGAGAACGGCGGCTACAGCAAGGGCATGAACCTGGCGTTCGGCCACAGCCGCGGCCGCTGGATCCTGGTCAGCAACCCCGACGTGGTCTTCACCGCGGGCCTGATCGACGCGCTGCTGCGGCACCTCGAGCGCAACCCGGGGACCGGCTGCGCGGTACCGAAGGGGTTCTGGGATCCCGGCCTCGAGGGCCACCTGCCGCCGAACACGCTGCCGACCTTGCGGGACGTGGCGCTGACGACGCTCGGCGAGTTCTCGCCGCGGCTGTCGCACTGGTACCGGCGCCGGCTGCAGAAGTCCTGGGTGCGGGTGTGGACGGCGCAGCGGCCGGTGCCCCTGCCGATGATGTCGGGCTGCCTGTTCCTGATCGGCCGCGACTTCTTCGATGCGGTCGGCCGGTTCGACGAGCGCTACCCGCTCTACTACGAGGACACCGACCTGTCGCTGACGATCCGTCGGGCGGGTCGGGCCGTCGTGCAGGTGCCCGACGCCCACTTCGTGCACCTCGTCAACCGCTCGGGCATGACCGACGTCGGCACGATGACGTCGCGCCACGACGTGAGCCGCGCGCTCTACTACCGCAAGTGGTACGGCCGCCTCGGCGCCTGGACGCTGGCGTGGTCGCGCTGGCTGCTGCGCGACCCGCGGCTCGCGCGCTGGAAGCGGCCGCCGTCGCCGGGCCCGGTCGAGGACCTCGGCGAGAGCGTCGAGCGGCCGGTGATCCGGCTGCCGCGGCACTGCGACCGCTACCTGCTGCTGCTGTCGCTGGATGCGCGCGGCTACCTGTCCGGCGGCATGTTCGGCCGCGGCCAGCAGTGGACGCCCAGCGACACGATGTGGAGCAACTTCGCCTGCACGACCTACTTCTTCGAGGCGATCGACCTCAGCGGCGGCCGCTTCGAGACGATCGGCCGCTGGCGCTTCCGCAGCCTGTCGCACCTCGGCGAGCCGATGCCGCACGCCGCGACCCCGCCGCCGGGCAAGGCGCCGCTGGTCGCCGGAGGCCGGGAATGAGCGCGCCGGTGCTGTCGGTCGTCGTGCTGAGCTGGAACACGCAGGCCCTGACGCTCGCCTGCCTGCGGGCGCTGTTCGCCGAGGCGCCGCGCCATGCGCGCGAGGTGATCGTCGTCGACAACGGCAGCAGCGACGGCTCCGCCGACGCGGTCGCGGCCGCGTTCCCGCAGGTGCGCCTGCTGCGCAACGCCGACAACCGCCTCTACGCCGCGGGCAACAACCAGGGCGTCGCCGCCGCGACCGGGGAGTTCGTCTGCACGCTGAACTCGGACACCGAGGTGCGGCCGGGCGCGCTCGATCGGCTGGTCGACTTCCTGGAGGCGCACCCCGGGCACGGCGCCGTCGCGCCGCGCCTGTGCGACCCGGACGGCAGCGTGCAGCACGCCTGCCAGCGCTTCCCGACGCTGCTGTCGGCGCTGTGCTTCGATTCGTGGTGGGGGACCTTCTGGCCCGGCTCGTGGGTGCAGCGGCGCTACCTGATGCGGGACTTCGACCACCTGTCGTCGCGCGACGTCGACCAGCCGCCGGGGGCGTGCTTCCTGATGCGCCGCGCGGAATGGCAGGCGCTCGGCGGCTTCGACGAGCGGTTGTCGCTGTTCTACAACGACGTCGACCTGTGCCGCCGGCTGTGGCGCCGCGGCCGCCGCATCCACTACCTGGCCACCGCCGAGGTGCTGCACCATCGCGGCGCCAGCACGCGGAACTTCACCCGCATGCTGGTGATCTGGCACAAGAACCGCCTCGCCTACTACCGCAAGCACTACGGCGGGCCGGGCGCGCTGTGGGTGCGGGTCTGCGTGCGGCTGCGGATCTGGGAGGAGTGGTGGCGGATCGGTCGCCGCAACCGCACCGATCCCGGCCGCCGGGCCGCCGAGCGCGCGCACCTGCGCCAGGCCATCGCGGAGCTGCACTCGCCGTGAAGGTCTGCTTCGTCACCTCGAACTACCCGCCCGAGGCCTGGGGTGGCACCGAGCAGGTCGTGACCGCGCTGGCCCGCGAGCTGCATGGACGCGGCGTTGCCGTCGTCGCGATCACCGGCAGCGACGTGCCGCACGGCAGCGAGGCGGCCGGCGACGGCGACGTGCGGCCGGAGCGGTTCGAGGACACGGTGGTGCACCGCGTGTTCAAGCGACCCGACGAGTGGGATCGCCATGGCTTCGTGCGACCGCGGCTGCTGGCCTTGCTGCGCGATCTGCTGCGGCGCGAACGGCCCGATCTCGTGCACGTGCACTCGTGCGCGGCGTTCGGCGGCGGCGTGACGGCGATCGCGCAGGAGCTGGGCCTGCCGGTGGCGATGACCTTCCACGACCTCTGGGTCACGTGCGCCCGCTACTTCCGGATCCCGGCCGGCGGCGTGCGCTGCCCGGCGGGCACCGACCGCACCCCGTGCGTGACCTGCGTCAACGACGCGCTGCAGACCGATCCCGGCCGGGTCGCGGCCGCGCTCGCCGAGCGCGACCGCGTGCTGCGCGAGGACGTGGGCCGGGCCGCGCTCTGCACCGCGCCGAGCGCGACCGCCGCCCGATTCGTGCGCGACTGCCTGCCGCATGCCGGCGCCATCGAGGTGATTCCGCACGGTCTGCTGCGGCCGGTCGCCGCCGCGGCGCGGGCGGCGCCGCCGACGGCCGGCGAGGTGCTGCGGGTCGGCACGTTCGGCGGGCTCGTCGCCGAGAAGGGCGTGCTCGACCTGGTCGACGCCGTGGTCGGCCTGCCGTGCGAACTCCATCTCGCCGGTCGTCTGCACGACGCCGCGATCGTCGCCCACCTGCGGCGGCGCGAGGCCTCCGGGCTGCGCTGGCACTGGCACGGGGAGTACACGCCGGCCGATGCGCACCCGGCCAGGAACCTGCACCTGGCGGTGTTCCCGTCCCGGTGCCAGGAGACCTATGGCCTCGTCGTCGACGAGGCGCTCGCGCACGGCGTGCCGGCGGTGGTGTCGGATGCCGGCGCGCTGGCCGAGCGCAGCGGCACCGGCGGCGTGCGCGTGACCCCGCTCGCGGCCTTGGCGAACGTGCTGCGCGAACTGGTAACCTCCCGCGACCGCCTCGCCGCGCTGCGCGCCGCGATCCCCGCGGCGTTGCCGACGATCGCCGCCTCGGCCGCCCGCCACCTCGAGCTCTACCGCCGCCTCGCATGAACCACCGCTTCACGCCGCTGTTGCCGCGCGATCCGCTGCAGGGACCGGTGCTGGTGTTGGCCGCGCACCCCGACGACGAGGTCATCGGCGCCGGCGCGATGCTGGCGTTCCATGCCCGGCGCGGCCACGCGATCACGGTGGTGCATGCGACCGACGGGGCCCGGGGCGACCCGGCCCGGCGGGAGGACGACATCGCCGCGGTGCGCCGACGCGAGGGGCAGGAGGCGCTGGCGCGGCTCGGCGTGCCCTCGCCGCGGCACTGGGACCTGCCGGACGGCGCCCTGCCCGAGCACCTCGCCGCGCTGACCGACCGCGTGCGGGCGCTGTTCGCCGAGGTCCGGCCGCGCACGCTCTATTCGTTCTGGTTCGGCGAGGCGCACCGCGACCATCGCGCCGTCGCCGCCGCGACCGCCGCCGCGGCGGACGCGCTGCCGACGGACTGCCGCTGCCTCGGCTACGGCGTCAACCACGTCGTGCCCGGCGGCGTGCTGTTCGACACCACCGATGCCTACCCGGCGAAGTACCGCGCGCTGCAGGCCTACGCGTCGCAGAACGTCTACGTCGACCTGCCCGGCATGAGCGAGCATCGCGACCGCGCCGCGACCGTGAATCTCGACGTGGCCGGCGTGCTCTACGGCGAGATGTTCACCGACCTGCGCCCGGCCGACCTGCCGCGCGCGGCGCGCCTCTGCACCGAACTGCAGGACCTGCTGCTCGGGGAGCGGCCGTGACGAAGCCGACCGTCTCGCTGGTGATCTCGGTCTGGAACCGCAAGGACGACCTGCGCGACAACCTGCGCGCGATCGCAGCGCAGACCGTGCCGCCCGACGAGGTGGTGGTGGTCGACAACGCCAGCCGGGACGGCACCCCGGAGATGGTGCTGGCCGAGTTCCCGCAAGTGCACCTGATCCGCATGCCGCACAGCGGCTACGGCGCCTGCGAGACGTTCAACGTCGGTTTCGCCAGCGCCCGCGGCGAGTTCATCGGCATCCTCGACGACGACGTCGTGCTGCCGCCGGACTTCGTCGAACGCATGCTGGCGAAGTTCGCCGCCGAGCCCGCCACGACGGCGATCCTGTCGCCGAAGGTGCGCGAGCCGGAGATGCCGGCGTGGTACCTGGACTCGCCGGCGGTCAACACCGAGCGCTACCTGCCGACGTTCCGGGGCTGCGGCTCGATGGCGCGCGCGGCGCCGCTGCGCGAAGCCGGCTGGTACGACATCCGCTTCTTCATCTTCGGCAACGAACGCGACCTGACGACGCGGCTCCTGAACCTCGGCTACCGCGTCAAGATGGTGCCGTCGGTCGAGGTGTTCCACAAAGCGCCGTTCGGCATGCGCCACGGCCGGCGCAGCCTCTACTACCACGTCCGCAACTTCTGGCTGTACGCGTTCAAGTACCTGCCCTGGCGCCAGGTGTTCGGGTTCCCGTTCGCGTTCCTGGCCGGGCGCCGCGGCGGCAAGCAGGCCGGCAGCGGCGGCGAGGTGGCCGACGCGGTCGGCACCATCGGGCTGTTCGAGAACATCCGCGCCGTGCCGTGGGGGTGGTGGGTGGTCGCCAGGGCCACCCTGGCGGCGCTCGCGAGCCTGCCCTACTGCCTGCGCCGCCGGCAGGTCTGCCGCCATCCCGACTTCGAGCCGCCGCTGCGCTGACCGCCGTTCGGGCTCCGTTCGGTGGCGGGCGGGTCGCGCCGGAATCCGCGGATTCCGTCGTCCTTCGGCGGCCGGAACGGCGCCTTGGTGGCGGACGGCCGTGCGAGGGCCTCCATCGGCGTGGTCGCGGTGCCTGGGTTGCCGACAACCCTCGTGCTGCGCCTGCGCTGCGAGAAGAGATGTGCAAGGGAAGGGTGGTCGCCGGTCGCCGGCGGCCACCCTGATTTCTTCCCCGTGCCGCCGCCGACGCGGTCGAAATCCGACGCGCCTCCGCCGGCGGCCCACTAGCATCGCGCCGCCCCGTGGTCAGCGCGATCGTCGTGAACTGGAACGGCAGGGACTACCTGCCGGCGTGCCTCGACGCGCTGCTCGGCCAGGTGCCGCCGCCGGCCGAGGTGCTGCTGGTCGACAACCACAGCGACGACGGCTCGCGGGAACTGGTGGCGGCGCGCTACCCGCAGGTCCGGGTGCTCGACACCGGCCGCAACGCCGGGCCCTGCCATGCGCGCAACGTCGGCGTCGCCGCGGCGCGCGGCGATTCCTGCCTGCTGCTCGACAACGACGTCGTGCTGCACCCGGGGGCCCTCGCGCGGCTGCTCGAGGAACTGCAGCGCGATCCGGCGTGCGCCATGGTGCAGGCGCGCTCGCTGTGCGGCGACGATCCGCAGCGCGTGCACTACGACGGCGGCGAGCTGCACTTCCTCGGCACGCTCGTGCTGCGCAACTGGTACCGGCCGCTGGCCGAGGCCGACGTGCCGACGGGCCCGATCGGCGCCGGCATCGCGCTCTGCTTCCTGACCCGCAAGGGCGTCTACGAGGCGGTCGGCGGCTTCGACGAGAACCTGTTCATCCTCTACGAGGACAACGAGTTCTCGTACAAGCTGCGCATGCGCGGCCACACCATCCGGCTCGCCGCCGATGCCCTGTGCACGCACATGGCGGGCACGGCCGGCCTGTCGGTGCGCCGCGCGAGCGATCCCTATCCCGGGCGCCGCACCTACCTGCACAGCAAGAACCGCTGGTACGTGCTGCTGACCTGCATGCGCTGGCGCACGCTGCTGCTGACGATCCCGGCGCAGCTGCTCTACGGCGTCGTCTACGCGCTGTTCGGCTGGCAGCGCGGCCACGTCGGCGACTGGCTGCGCGGCAAGTGGGAACTGCTGTGCCTCCTGCCGAAGGCGGTGCGGGCCCGCGGTCGGGCGCAGCGCGGCCGCACCGTGCCCGACCGCGACCTGCTGGTGGCGTTGCCGATGACGTTGAACCCGGGGCTCGCCGAGCGCGGCGCGCGGGCGGCCTTGCGCCGCGGCCTCGACCGCTTCTTCGCCGGCTACTGGCGCGCGGTGCGGAGGTTCTGTGGCTGAGCCGGCCGGGGCGCGCACGGCGGCGCTGCTGCTGAACTGGCGGCGGGCCGAGCTGACCCTGCAGTGCCTCGGCGACCTGCTGGCGGTCGACGACGTGGCGCTGCGCGTGCTGGTGGTGGACAACGGCTCCGACGACGGCTCGGCGGCCACCCTGCGCGACCGGCTGCCGGCGCTCGCCGCCGCGCACCCGCGCCATCGGATCGAGCTGGCGGCGCTGCCGCACAACCTCGGTTTCGCCGGCGGCATGAACCACGGCCTGCGCTGGGCGGCGGCGCAGGGCCTCGCCTACGCGCTGGTGCTCAACAACGACCTGCGCCTGCCGCCCGACTTCCTGCGGCCGCTGGTGGCGGCGCTCGACCACGACCCGCGCGTGCACGCCATCGGCCCGACGGTGCTGCAGCCCGACGGCACGGTGTGGGCCGAGGGCGGCGCGGTCGGCTTCGGGCCGAACGCGCTGCGGCTGCACGGCCACGGCCGGGCGCCCCGACCGCGCGCGCACGGCCCCGAGCCGGTCGGGTTCCTGCCCGGCGCCTGCGTGCTGCTGCGCGTGGCCGAGACCTTGGCGGTCGGCGGCTTCGACGAGGCCTACTTCATGTACTGGGAGGACGTCGACCTGTGCGACCGCCTCGCCGCGCGCGGCGGCCGCATCGTCTGGCTGCCGTGGGTGCGCGTGGTGCACGACGCCGGTCAGTCGTCGGGCGGCGGCCGCTCGCCGCTGCGCAAGTTCCTGATGGCCTGCAACGCGGTGCGGTTCCTGCGCCGCCGCGGTGGCGTCGCCGGCTGGAGCGCGCTGGTGCTGTTCGACCTGCTGCTGTGGCCGCTGGCGTTCGCGGCCGGGCCGCGGGCCGCCTGGGCGAAGCTGCGTGGCCTGCTCGCGGGGCTGGGCGGCCATCGAGCCTCGGCGGCCGACGTGCGGCGCTTCCTGCCCGGCTAGGCGGTCGCGGTCACGGCGCCGATCACGGCGCCGACTCCCGCAGCAGCGCCGCGTTGTCCGCCGCGGCCGACAGCCGCGCCGCCAGCTCGGCGTGGCGCCGTTCGGCGGGCGCCGCCAGCAGCGTGCGCCGCAGCTGCCGCCAGCCCGCGGCCTGCGCGGGCGGCAGCGGCAGGTCCTCGGCCCGCGTGAACGTGCCGGCCACGTCGAGTTCCATCGCGCCCGGCAGGTCGCTGGCGGCGAACGCCACCTCGGCATTGCCGCGGTGGCGGAACTGGTCGAGCACGGCGCGGTCGACGGGGTGGTCGCCGGCCGCGGTGGTCGCGACGACCGTCAACGAGCCGCCTTCCGCGCAGGCGCGGGCGGCGGCGAACAGGCGCTTGCCGGGCTGCACGGCGCCGGCATCGAAGCCGGCGCACAGCAGGCGGCCCGACGGCGCCCGGTCGAGGTTGCAGGCGCGGGCGAGGCGATGCAGCGCGTCGACCAGCAGCACGACGTCGTGCCCCGCCTCGACCTCGCGCTGCGCCACCGCCAGCGCCAGGTCGGCCACCGCGCCGTGGCGCGCCGGCGGTTCGTCGAACGTGCTGCCGAGCAGCGTCGTGTGCGGGTCGGCGTCGCCGGCGTGGTGGCCGTGGGCGAGCACTTCCGGCCGCTGGTCGAGCAGGGCCACCACCCGCCGCAGCGCCGGCGCCTGCTGCCGCAGCGCACAGGCCAGCCGCAGCAGCCAGGCGCCGCCGTCGGCGTCGGGCGGCAGCACGGCGAGGACCCGGTGGCCGTGCGCCCACGGCGACAGCAGGTCGATCGCGCGCAGGTCGGGGTCGCCGGTCGGCGCCAGCGCCAGCCGGCGCGTCGCCAGCAGCGGGCGGCGAGCCGCGAACGGCACCCGGGCGGCCAGCGCCGTGTCGCCGCCGCCGTTGACGAGGTCGACGTGGGCGAGCCCGAGGCAGCGTTCGCCGGCGCGCGGCGCCCGCAGCGGTCCGGCGAGGCGGTGGCCCGGCCGGAGGTGCAGGTGCTGGATCTGCGCCGGGCTGACGTAGACGTCGAACGGCTGCGGGCGGCAGTCGGCGTGCGGCTGGCGCAGGAAGCCGAAGCCGTCGGCCAGGACCTCGAGCACGCCGTCGCCGCGGCCGCTGCCGCCGGCGGCGAGGTGCCGGGCCAGCACCGCCAGCACGAGGTCGCCGTGGTCGAGGGCGGGGTCCGGGTCGATGCCGAGCCGGACCGCGAGTGCTGCCAGGTCGCCGGTCGGCCGGCGGGCCAGTTCGGCCAGGTCGAGCGTCGTCGAGGCCGCCGGAACCGGGCTCATGCGGTGCCCGCCTCCAGCGCAGCGAGCAGGTCGTCGACCTGCCGTCCGGTCGCGGCGAGCTCGCCGCCGTTGTCGATGCGGCGCGTGGCCCGGGCCCGCTTCCGCTCCAGATCGCACTGGGCGGCCTCGCGCCGGGCCAGTTCGTCGGCGCTCCAGCCGCGGGCGGCCGCGCGTTGCTGCCTGATCGCGGCGGCCGCGTCGACGAACACGACCTCGTCGCAGAGGTCCACGAGGCCGGTCTCCAGCAGCAGCGGGGCGTCGAGCAACACCGATTCGCCCGCCCGCCGCGCGGCCTCGAGCTGGGCGAGGATGCGGGCGCGGATGGGCGGGTGCAGGATCGCCTCCAGGCGCTGGCGTGCGAGCGGGTCCTGGAACACCCGGGCGGCGAGCGCGCCGCGGTCGAGCCCGTCGGCGGTGACCGCGGCGGGGCCGAACGCCGCGGCCACGCTGGCGCGCACCTGGGGGTCGGCGGCGACCCGCCGCGCCTCGGCATCGGCGTCGACGTGGCGCAGCCCCCGGGCGGCGAACAGGCCGGCGACCGTCGACTTGCCGGCGGCGATGCCGCCCAGGATGCCGATGACGACGGGCGTTGGCGGCCGGAAGGGCCGCGCGGCGGTCTGCGTCGGGCGGGGTTCGGCCGGCATGGGCGCCATCCTGAGGTAGACTGCTCGGACTCGCAAGCCGGTTCGAGGCGCCACCTTGACCTCCGCTTGCGGGCCTTCCTAAGATCCCGCCCCGCGTCCTCTTGGTGGTCGGCAGCTGCGTGCCGCCGGCCGCTTCGCATCGTGCCCTCGTGCGGAGCGTGATCCCGACATCCCGAGCCCAACCGCCAGCCGAGACGCTTCCGAGCCCCGACGTTCTCCCCTTGCGCCGCCGCCTGGCGGCCACGCCTCGAACAGACCCCTTGGAGTTGCTTCCAATGCACAATCGCCAGAGCGGCGCCGCCCACGTCCCGATCATGTTCTTCCTCATCCTCCTGGTGTTGTTCCTGGGAGCGCTGGGGTTTGGCTACGTGACGCTCACGCGGAACGGCGAGTTGCAGAAGCAGGTGGCCACGACCAGGGCCGACGCCGAGGTGCTGCGCCAGAAGGCGTTCCTGGTCGAGCACTACATCGAGGACATCGGCCGCGTGATCGGCAAGCCCGGCAAGTACGAGGGGCGGCCGGCGTCGGCCAGCCTCTACGGCGGGGCCGCGCTCGACAACCCGATGGTCATGGACCCGGCGGCGGTCAAGAAGACCATGGACGAGGCCTGCGCCAGCGCCGGCGTCTCCGTCGCCTCGGGCATCGAGAACGTGCTCGGCGCGCTCGTGACCCACACCAGCCAGCTCAGCCAGCGGGTCAAGGACATCGAGGCCGAGCGCGACCGCGCGCTGACCGAGAAGCGCGAGGTGGAGAACAAGTTCCAGGCGGCGGCCAGCAAGCACGGCCAGGACTCGAACGCCTGGCGCCAGAACCTCGAACAGGCGCGCGCCGAGTTCACCAACGCGACGGTCGACCGCGATCGCACGATCACCCAGCTGCAGGAGGGCCTGCGCAACAAGGCCGACGAACTGTCGACGGTGCGCGAGGAGGCGACCGCCAACGAGAAGCACCTGCGCAAGGAGATCGACAAGCGCAACACCCAGGTCTCGGCGATGGTCGCGCGCGACGCGCTGCGCAACCCGCCGGATGCCCCGGACGGCAAGGTGATCGCTGCCCAGGCCGGCGTGCCGCGGGCGTTCATCAACCTGGGCCGCAAGGATCTGCTGCAGCCCGGCACCGTGTTCCGGATCAAGAATCCGCACGGCGCGGCGGTCAAGGGCTACGCCACCGTCACCGCCGTCGAGGAGGAGCGCGCCGCCGTCGAGCTGTCCGGCCTCGTGGATCCGGTCGGCGACTTCGTGCGCGCCGGCGACCTGCTGTTCAACGAGCTCTACACGCCGCGCGTCACCCGCACGATCTACCTGCTGGGCCGCTTCTCGGCGCCCTACAACAAGCCCGAACTGGCGAACCTGCTGCGTCGCCTGGGCAACAAGGTCGTCGACAAGATGGCGCCCGGCGTCGACACCGTGATCCTCGGCAACGACCCGATCAACGAGGCCGGCGACGGCTTCGTCTCGGTGCAGGACTCCGAGGAGTACAAGCTGGCCTCGGACCTGCGCGTCGAGTTCACCTACCTGCGCACGATCCGCGACCTGATCAAGCTGTGATCCGGTCGCCGATGGCGGCCTGACCCCCGTCCGACCCGCCGTCCCGGCGCGCCGCCGCGCCGCCGCGGCGGCGCGCCGGGACGGCGATCGCGGCGGTCGCGGCGTTCTCGCGCCGGGCGCACGGCGCTACAGTCGCCGGCCGCGATGGTGTCCCTGGACGATCCCGCGGTGCGCGCCGCCTACGCCGACGAGCCGCTGCCGCGCATGTCGTTCGGCGATCACCTCGACGAACTGCGGTCGCGGCTGATCAAGGCGCTGCTGGCGGTCGTGCTGGCGGTCGTGGCGCTGCTGCCGTTCAAGGGACCTGTCCAGGACATCATCGTCGAGCCCTACCGGCTGCAGTGGCGCCAGGGCTTCCAGCAGTGGATCGAGCAGCTCGAGCAGCGACAGAGCGCCGGCTCGCTCGACGAGGAGGGGCTCGAGTTCCTGGCCTACTGCCGCAAGCACCGCGCGGCGATCCTGGCCGGCACCAAGGAATACACCTACCTGCTGAAGGAGAAGACCGGCTTCCCGGTGCCCTACTCGCTGTTCGCGACCGGCGGCATCGAGGACATGTTCGCGTTCATGTGGGCGTCGCTGATCTTCGCCCTGGTCGTCGCCAGCCCGGTGGTGATCTGGCAGGCGTGGGCCTTCCTCGCCGCCGGGCTCTACGCCCGCGAACGGGCGGTGTTCTACCGCTACTTCCCGTTCATGCTGGCGCTGTTCGCCGCCGGCGTGCTGTTCGGCTACTACGTGGCGCTTCCGTACAGCCTCGGCTTCCTGATCCGCCTGATGGATCCGGCGCAGGTGAACGCGATCTTCAGCGTCGGCCAGTTCCTGAACCTGTTGCTCGCGCTGACGGCGTCGATGGGCCTCGTGTTCCAGCTGCCGCTGGTCATGGTCGCGCTGCAGCGGGTCGGCCTCGTCACGCACCGCGCGTTCGTCAAGAACTGGCGCCTCACCGTGCTGATCATCTTCGTCGCCGCGGCGATCTTCACGCCGCCGGAGCCGGTGTCGATGCTGCTGATGTCCCTGCCGATGCTGCTGCTCTACGGCCTCGGGCTCCTGCTGACGCGTTTCGGCCGCCGCCACGAGGCGGCGGCCGTCGGGGTGGGCACGTGACGGTCGCGGCCGAGGTCCTGGCGATCGGCGACGAGCTGGTGCACGGCGGCATGCTCGACACCAACAGCAAGTGGATCGCCGGCCAGCTCGAGGCGATCGGCCTCGCGGTGCGCCGCTTCACGGTGACCAGCGACGATCCCGGCGACCTGCGCGCGGCGTTGGCCGAGGTATGCGCCCGCGCCGACGTCGTCGTCGCCACCGGCGGCCTCGGGCCGACGCTCGACGACCGCACGCGCGACGTCGTCGCCGAGCTGCGCGGGGGGCCGCTGTGGTTCCACGCGCCGAGCTGGGACCGGCTGCGCGGTTGGCTGCAGGGCCGCGGCCGGCCGGTGCCCGACAGCAACCGGCGCCAGGCGATGCTGCCGCCGGGCGCGGTGCCGCTCGACAACCCGATCGGCACCGCGCCGGGCTTCGCCGTGCCGCTCGGCCGGGCCGAGCTGTTCGTGCTGCCCGGCGTGCCGCGCGAGATGCAGCGCATGCTGCTCGAGCAGGTCGTGCCGCGGCTCGCGGCGCGGCCGGGCCTCGAGCCCGTGGCGCAGCACTGGCTGCGCGTGCTCGGGCCCTCGGAAGCGGCGCTCGGCGAACGCATCGAGCCGTACATGGCGGCCGGTCGCAATCCGGCGGTCGGCATCACCGCCAGCGGCGGCCTGCTGACGGTGCGCCTCGTCGCCGCGGCCGCCAGCCGCGAGGCGGCGCACGCCGCCTGCCTCGCCACCGCCGCCGAGCTGCGGCCCCTGCTCGGCGACTGGCTGTTCGCCGAGGGCACCGAGGAACTGCACGAACTGGTGGCGGCGCGCCTGGCCGCCGCGCGGCGCACGCTGGCGGTCGCGGAGTCCTGCACCGGCGGCCTGCTGGCGGCGCGGCTCGTCGACGTGGCCGGCGTGTCGGCGGTGTTCCAGGGCGGGGTGGTCGCCTACAGCGACGCCAGCAAGCAGGCGCTGCTCGGCGTGCCCGCGGACCTGCTGCACGCCCACGGGGCGGTCAGCGAGCCGGTGGCGGCGGCGATGGCGGCAGGCGCGCGGCAGCGGTTCCACGCCGACTTCGCGGTGGCGACCACGGGCATCGCCGGTCCCGAGGGCGGCAGCCCACAGAAGCCGGTCGGCACGGTGTGCTTCGCGCTCGCCCGGCCCGCCGGCGTCGCGGCGTGGACGGTACGCATCCCCGACCTCGGCCGGGTCTTCGTCCGGGACCGGGCGGTGTTCGAGGTCTGGCGCGCGCTGCTGCGCGAACCCCTCGCGGACTGAGCGCCGATGGTGGCCGCCGCGCACTATCATGTCGCCGGACCGGTCGCGTGAAGATCTGCCTCTCGTGTGAAGGTGTCAGCGACACCCCGGCGGCGCGGTGCGGCCACTGCGGCGCCTGGCTGCTGCCGACCGGCGCGGTGCACTATCCGCTGCGCCGCGGCGAAGGCGAGTCGACCAATCCGCTGCTCGGCACCGTCGTCGACGGCAAGTACCGCCTGCAGGCCGTGCTGGGGCGCGGCGGCCTGGGCACCGTGTTCCAGGCGGTGCACACGGGGTCGCTGATGCGGGTGGCGCTCAAGCTGCTGCACCCCCGGTTCGCCGAGCGGCCGGAGTACCGGCGGGCGCTGCTGCCCGAGGCCCGCCGCGCGGCGACCGTGGCCCACCAGCGGTGCGCGCGCCTGCTCGACGTCGGCGAGGACGAGGCGGGCACCGCCTACCTGGCGATGGAACTGGTCGACGGCGAGACGCTGGAGACGGTGATGCGGCACGGGCCGTTGCCGCCGTCGCACGCGGTCGACGTGCTGGTGCAGGTCGCCGAGGCGCTGGTCGCGATCCACGCCGTCGGCCTCGTGCACTGCGACCTCGCGCCGCGCAACGTCATGGTCACGACGCGCGACGGCGAGATCGCGGTCAAGGTGCTCGACTTCGGCATCGCCCGCAGCGTCACCCTGGCCGGCGACCGCGGACCAGCCGGCGAGTTCACCGGCTTCGTCAACCCGGTGTTCGCGGCCCCCGAACTGCTGCGCAACGAGGACGTCGACGCGCGGGCCGACGTCTACTCGTTCGGCACGCTGGCCTGGCTGCTGCTGACCGGCGCCGCGCCGGTCGACGACCGCGACTCCCATCGGGCCGCCGCCGCCGTCGCCGCCGGCGAACTGCGGCCGTGGCCGGCGGTGCCCGGCGTGCCGCGCCGCCTGCTGCGGCTGGTGCGCCGCTGCCTCGACCGCGACC
>JAHBXX010000025.1 GCA_019636245.1 Planctomycetota bacterium
CGTGACGCGCCGTGTCGCCGCAGGCGGCGTGACGTCCGGCGCGGCGGGCGAACCGGGTACGCGTGCGGCATGTCGCACGACGTCGTCGTGCAGCACGCGGCCGTCGGGACCGGTGCCGCGCACGCCCGCGAGCTCCACGCCGAGCTCGCGCGCGTGACGCCGCACCGACGGCGAGGCGAGCGGCTTATCGAGCGCCGAGGTCGCAACGAACGCGGGCGGCGGCGCGCCGTCCCGCTGCGCCGCCGCGGGTGCGTCTGCGGTGTCCTGCCGCACGGCTGCGGGTGCGTCCGCGGCGTCCTGCCGCACGGCTGCGGGTGGGAGTGCGGCGCCGGGGGTGGCCGGCACCGTGGCCTCCGTCTCGATCCGCAGCAACTCGCTGCCGACCGCGAGCTTGTCGCCGGGGCTGCCCGTCGTCGCCACGATGATCCCCGCCACCGGCGAGGGCACCTCGACCGCCGCCTTGTCGGTCATGAGCGACGCGAGCACCTGGTCGGCCGCCACCGTGTCACCGCGCTTCACGTTCCATTCGACGAGCTCGACCTCGGCGATGCCTTCGCCGATGTCGGGCAGTTTGAATTCCTTGAGGGCCATTTGTCGGTGTCCTGGGGAGTGCGGTGGTTGAGGGGGATCCGCGCCCGGCGGCGCGGCGGGCCCGGCGCAGGCGACGGCGGTCGACGCGACCGCCGGCGGCTCACCAGGCGAAGGTCTTGTCGATGCCGGCGAGCACGCGCTTCTGGTCCGGCATGTAGAGGTGCTCGAGCGTGTACGGGAACGGCGTGTCGAAGCCGGCGACGCGCACGATCGGACCCTCGAGGTACTCGATGCACTTCTCGGCGACGATCGCCGACAGTTCGGCGCCGTAGCCGCAGGTCTTCGGCGCCTCGTAGACGACCACGCAGCGGCCGGTCTTCTTGACCGAGGCGATCACCGCCGCCTCGTCGAGCGGCACCAGCGTGCGCAGGTCGATCACCTCGACGCTGCGGCCCTGCTCGGCGGCGGCCTGCGCCGCCTGCTCGCAGACCGGCACCATGGCGCCGTAGCAGAGCACGGTGACGTCCGTGCCTTCCCGGGCGATGCGCGCCTTGCCGATCGGCACCACGTGCTCGCCGGTCGGCACTTCGCCCTTGGCGTGCCGGTAGAGCGCCTTCGGCTCGAGGAACATCACCGGATCCTCGTCGCGGATCGACGCGACCAGCAGGCCCTTGGCGTCGGCGGGCGTGCTCGGGATCACGACCTTGAGCCCGGGCGTGTGGCAGAAGTAGGCCTCGCTCGACTGGCTGTGGTAGTGGCCGCCGCGGATGCCGCCGCCGTACGGAGAGCGGATCACCAGCGGGCAGGTGTACTCGCCGCCGCTGCGGTAGCGCATCTTCGCGGCCTCGCTGACGATCTGGTCGAACGCCGGATAGATGAAGTCGAGGAACTGGATCTCGGCGATCGGCCGCAGGCCGTAGACGGCCATGCCGACCGCGGTGCCGACGATGCCGCACTCCGACAGCGGCGTGTCGAAGCAGCGCTTCTCGCCGAACTCGTCGAACAGGCCCATCGTCGCGCCGAACACGCCGCCCTTCTTGCCCACGTCCTCGCCGAACACGACCACGCGGTCGTCGTTCCTCATCTCGGTGCGCATCGCGTCGGTGATCGCCTCGAGCAGCGTCATCACCTTGGTGCCGGCCTTCGCGGCGGCGCTCTTCGTTCCGGTTGCGGTCATGGTGGATCTCGGTGCGGGCCAGTGCGGGATCGGGGGCTACAGAGGGAAGTGGCCGACGTCGGCGCCGACGCCGCCCTTCTGCATCAGCTCGTGCAGTTCCTGCCGCTGCTCCTTCAGCTGCGGCGTCGGGTTCATGTAGACGTCGTCGAACATGGTCTCGGGGCCCGGGTTGGGCCGCGCCTCGGCGGCCTTGACCGCGGCGGCGATGTCGGCCTTGGCGCCCTCGAGGCACTCCTGCTCGAACGCCTCGGTCCAGAGCTTCTTGTGCTTCAGGTACTGCTGGAAGCGAGCGATCGGGTCCTTCTTCTTCCAGGCCTCGAACTCCTTGGCGTCGCGGTAGCGCGCCGCGTCGTCGCTGCTCGAGTGCGAGGCGATGCGGTAGGTGACGGTCTCGACCAGCGTCGGGCCCTCGCCCTTGCGCGCCCGGTCGACGGCCTCCTTGCAGACGCGGTAGACCGCCAGCACGTCGTTGCCGTCGACGCGCACGCCGGGCATGCCGTAGGCCTCGGCCTTGATCGCCATCGACTCGCTGACCGTCTGCTTGCTCGACGGCACCGAGATCGCCCAGCCGTTGTTCTCGCACACGAACACGACCGGCGCCTTGTAGACGGCGGCGAAGTTGAGTCCGGTGTGGAAGTCGTTGCTGCTGGTGCCGCCGTCGCCGCAGAAGGTCATGAACACGGTGTCGTCGCCGCGGATGCGCGCCGCCATGCCGGCGCCCGCCGCCTGCGTCAGCTGCGTGCCGATCGGCGAGCTGATCGAGACGAAGTTCGCCTGGCGGAAGCTGTAGTGCACCGGCATCTGCCGGCCCTTGCTGGTGTCGCCTTCGTTGCCGAACCACTCGCAGACGATCTGCTCGATCGGCACGGAGCGCAGCAGCAGGATGCCCGGCTGCCGGTAGGCGGGGAACAGCCAGTCGCTGTCCTTCAACGCGTAGGCGGCGCCGAGGTGGGACGCCTCCTGGCCGGTCGACTGCAGGTAGAAGCCGATGCGGCCCTGTCGCTGCAGCGCGAGGCCGCGGTCGTCGAGGGCGCGCGTCGCCACCATCAGCCGGTAGAGCTTCTGCAGCTCCTTCGGCGGCAGGTTCGGGTCCTTGCCCTTCTGGGCCTTGCCGTCCTGGTCGAGGATCGAGAGCAGTTCGAGGCTCATGCGGATTCGTTCTCCTTGCCGGCCGCCGTCGCCAGCGACCGGCGCTGCCGCAGCATGCCGGCGATGTAGAACTCGGCGGCCTTGTAGCTGGAGCGGACCAGCGGCCCGGCGGCCACGTAGAGGAAGCCCTTCTGCAGCGCGCGGCGTTCGAGCGCCTGGAAGCGGGCCGGCGTCAGGTGCTCGCGCACCGGCAGGTGCTTCAGGGTCGGCCGCAGGTACTGGCCGAAGGTCACCACGTCGACGCCGAATTCGCGCAGGTCGTCCATCGCCTGGTCGACCTCGCGTTCGCTCTCGCTGAGGCCGAGCATCAGCGAGGACTTGGTGACCACCTCGGGCCGCAGGCGCTTGGCGGTGCGCAGGGTCGCCAGCGAGCCTGTGTAGCTGCAGCGATGATCGCGCACCCGCGGCGTCAGGCGCAGCACGGTCTCGAGGTTGTGCGCGTAGACGTCGGGGGCGGCATCGAGCACGGTGGCGATCTGCGCTTCGGTCGCGGCCGGGTCGGCCGCCAGCCAGTCGCCGACCAGGGCCTCGACCAGCAGGCCGGGATTGCGCCGTTTGATCGCCCCGATCACGGCGGCGACATGGCCGGCGCCGCCGTCCGGCAGGTCGTCGCGGTCGACCATGGTCAGCACCACGTACTTCAGGCCCATCGTGGCGCAGGCCTCGGCGACCTTCTCGGGTTCCTCGGGATCGACCGGGTTGCCGCGGCTGTGGGTCTTCACGGCGCAGAACCGGCAGCCGCGGGTGCAGGTGTCGCCGAGCACCATGAAAGTGGCCGTGCCGGAGGCCCAGCACTCACCCAGGTTGGGGCAGCGGGCCTCCTCGCAAACCGTGTGCAGCTGCCGTTCCCGCAACACCTTCTCGACGCCGGCGACGGTGGACCCGGCGGGGATCGGCACCTTCAGCCAGGTGGGCTTGGGCCCTGGGGTGATGCGATGGGTGGTCACGGCGCGAGGGGCGTCGGCGAGGGGCGGGAAGATAGGGAGGGCACCCGCGCGGCGCCAGTTGCATACCTGCTGGTATGTGACCCCCTGGGAAAGCCGCTGCCCCTGCGGGCGAAGACCCCGGAGGAGGCTCCGGGGGGCAGGCGGCGCGCGAGCGCGCGCCGTGGCGTCGCCCCGCGCCGCCGGCGCGCCGGGCTGCGCGGTGCGGGACCGCAGGTCAGTTGCCGATCGTGATCAGCATGCCGACCGTCGTGCCGACCGGCAGGCCGAAGCCAGCGTAGAAGCCGGTGAAGTCGAACACGGCGTGCTGCACGGCGATCGGCAGGCCCCACAGCGAGCTGTCGGCCGGCGCCAGCGACAGCGGGATCACCGCTCCGCCGGTCGGATCGGTCAGGCCGGTCAGCAGGATGTCCGGCAGCGCGAACAGCAGCGCGCACGGCGGCGCGTCGGGGATCGGGAAGCCGCCGGGGATCAGGAACGCCTGGGGCACGCCGATCGCCGTCGCCCAGAAGGTGACGCCGGGGAACGGGCCGGTGATGTCGGGCGCATTGCCGACGGTCAGCGCGAAGTTCGCGTTGCCGGAGACCGGCGCACCGCCGGTGGTGCCGATCGTCGGGACGCCGACCGAGGTCGGGCAGGTGGTGCCGCCGGTGGTGACGCTGTAGGGCGTGCGGACGAACTGCACGCCGCGGAAGACCGTGTTCGCCGGCGCCGTGGCCAGCGTCGTGAAGCCGGAGGCCGGCCCGGTGTCGACCACCGAGACCAGGGCGTTGGCCGAGGCCAGCGCCGTGGTCGCGAACAGCCGCGTGCCATTCTCGTCGACGATGCCGCTGAGGCCGCGGCAGCCCGAGCCCGGGGTCAGGGTGTACTGCCAGGTCCAGGTGCCGCCGACGTCGGTCCACTTCTGGATGCCGCCGCCGTTGGCCGCGGTGCGATCGTCGGAGACGTAGACCGTCGCCGCGTCGGCGAACCAGAAGTCGTACTGCGAGATCGAGCCGGAGCCGGTGACGAAGCCGAAGCCGTTGAGCAGGGTCGAGGTCTCGCCCGACGTCGTCGGCAGGCCGCTGCCGATCGTGCACACGCCGAAGGTGCCACCGGCGGCGGTCGACAGGTAGAGCTGGCCGTCGAAGATGCCGGCGACACGGCCGTTCGTCAGCGTCGCAGGCACCTGGATCGAGGTCGTCGCCCCGAGCGAGGCCACGTAGGCCATGCCGCGGTTGGTGCCGGCGAGCGTGCTGCCGGCGCCCGACGTCCAGAAGCTGTTGCCGTCGACGCTGACCGCGCTGCGGATGTTGCCCGCGTTGTGGGCATCGACCAGCGCGGTCGTGCTGTCGATGGCGCCGCCGAGGTCGATGCGGGCGATGACGCGGTTGACCGCGGCGCTGGTGGTTCCGGCGACGCTGGCGGTGCCGGGCGCGACGCCGTAACCGGTCACCAGCAGGTAGTTGCCATCCACGGTCTGGGTGACGAAGCCTTCCGAGGTGGCACTGCCCGCGATCGTCACCGGCAGGTTCGGCCCGGATGCGGCGGTCGGCAGCGCCAGCGTCTGCACGGGCGTGCCGGCGGTCGTGAGCTCCTCGAGGAACGCGGCCGTCGAGGAAGCACTGAGCGCGGCGGAGCCGTCGCCGGCGCGCAAGACGATCAGGTTGCCGGGGGTGATCTGGGCTGCGGCGGTCGGCGCCCATGCGGCGGCAACGGCCAGGACGAGGAACGGGGTGGGAAGGCGATGGCTCATGTTGGGTCTCCTGGAGGCAAGGGCGAGCAGGTTGGCGAAGCTCGCCCCGGGGCGCAACAGGCGGCCGGCAGTTCCCCTTCCCGTTGCGGCGGACTTCCTCCGGGTTTGCGGCCCGAGGCAATCGCGGCGCGTGCGGCGAGGCCGAGCCTCGCCGCACGGGACCGCGGCTCAGTTGCCGAGGGTCAGCTGCATGCCGACCGACGTGCCGACCGGCAGACCGAAGCTGCCGTAGAAGCCGGTGAAGTCGAACACGGCGTTCTGGATCGACAGCGTCAGCCCCCACAGCGACGTGTCCGCCGGGGCCAGCGCCAGCGGGATGTTGGCGCTGCCGCTGAAGTCGGTCAGGCCGGTCAGCAGCAGGTCGGGGAACGCGAACAGCAGCGCGCAGCCGGTCGGCGCGTCCGGGATCTGCACGCCGAACGGGAACAGCGGCGAGCCGATGCCGACCGCCGTGGCCCAGAAGGTGATGCCGACGCCGGGGCCGACGATGTCCGGGGCGTTGCCCACGGTGACGGCGAAGTCGGCGTTGCCCGAGACCGGCGCGCCCGAGAAGCCGATCGTCGGCACGCCGACCGAGGTCGGGCAGCTGGTGCCGCCGAAGCTGACGCCGTAGGGTGTGCGGACGAAGCGAACGCCGCGGAACGCCGTGTTGGTCGGCGCCGCAGCGAGCACGTTGAAGGTGGACGTCGGTCCGACGTCGACGACCGAGACCAGCTGGTTCGCCGAGGCGACCGCCGCGGTCGCGAACAGCGTCGTGCCGGTCTCGCTGACGATGCCGCTCAGGCCGCGGTAGCTGGTGCCGCTGGCGAGGGTGTAGGCGAGCGTCCAGGTGCCGCCGCTCTCGACCCACTTCTGGATGCCGCCGCCGGTCGCGACCGAGCGATCGTCGGCGACGTAGACGGTGCTCGGATCGGCGAACCAGAAGTCGTAGGGGGAGGCGGTGCCCGAGCTCATGCCCGGCAGGATCGTCGGCGTCTGGCCGGGCACGGTCGGCACGCCGGTGCCGACGGTGTTGACGCAGCGCTGGGTCGCGCCCGAACCGCTGGTCGTGTAGAGCTGGCCGCGATCGATGCCGACGACGCGGCAGTTGGTCGGCGCCGCGGCGTTCAGCGACGTGCCGCTGGTGCCGCCGAACGGGACCAGCACGACGCCGCTGTTGGCGCCGACGGTCCAGAACTGCGAGCCGTCCTCGGTGCAGCCGCTGCGGATGTTGTTCGCCGAGAAGGCGTTGTCGATCGAGGTGCTGGTGTCGACGGTGCCGTCGAGGGCGACGCGGCCGACCACGCGCGGCGTGGTGGCGCTCGCCGTGCCGACGATGTTGGCGATGCCCGGCGCGGCGCCGTAGCCGACGGCGACGAAGTGGTTGCCGTCGACCGACTGGGTGAGGAAGCCCTCCGAGGTGGCGGAGCCGGAGGTGGTCAGCGGCAGATTGCCGCCGCTCGGCGCCGTCGGCAGCGCGATCGTCTGCACGAACGCGCCCGTGGTCGTGAACTCGTCGAGGAACACGGCCGTCGAGGCGTTGGTCAGTGCGGCGCTGCCGGTGCCGACGCGCAGGACCAGCAGGTTGCCGGGCGTGATCTGGGCGATGCCCGCCGGGGCGAGAGCCGCCGCGGCGGCCGCGGACAGCAGGAGGGTGGCGAATCGGAAGTTGCTCATTGCAGGTCTCTCGGTGGCAAGGTCAGGGGTTCAGAGGCAAGGGTGCGGGGCGTTGCATGCCGGCAGAGGGATCTGCCGCGGTTCCGGACCCGTGCGACCCCACGCGCACGAGTCCACGGGGAAGGTCGGGTCGATGGCGCTCTCAGTTGCCCACCACGAGCTGCATGCCGACCGACGTCGCGAACGGCAGGTCGAGCCCGGGGAAGCTGAAGTCGAACACGGCGTGCTGCACGGCCACGGGCAGGCCGCCGAGCGAGACGTCCGGCGGCGTCCATGGCACCGGGATCGACGCCGTGCCGGCGCCGTCCGTGAAGCCGTTCCAGAGGATGTCCGGCAGCACGTAGACCTGCGAGCACGGGATCGAGCCCGGCAGGTGGAAGCCGATCGGCGACAGCAGGCCGATCTGGAACGCGGTGAGGAACAGGGTCGGACCAGGCGCGTTGCCGAGCGTGACGGCGAAGTTGGCGTTGCCGGACACCGGCAGGCCGCCGCTGGTGCCGATCGTCGGGATGCCCACCGAGGTGGCGCAGCCGACGCCACCGAAGGTCACGCCCGACGGAAAGCGCACGAACTGCACGCCGCGGATGGCGGTGTTGGGGTCGCTGACCTTCAGCGTCGTGAAGCTGGTCGGACCGACGTCGGTGTCGACGATCGTCACCAGCTGCGGCACGCTGTGCGCGGTGGTCGCGAACAGCGTCGCCACCGAGCCGTTGACGAAGCCGGTCAGGCCGCGGCAGCCGTTGCCGGGCGCCATCGTGTACTGCAGCGTCCAGGTGCCGTTGCTCTCGGTGAACTTCTGGATGCCGCCGCCGTTGGCCGCCGACCGGTCGTCGGCCACGTAGAGCGTCGTCGGGCTGGCGAAGAAGAAGCTGTAGTGCGACGGCGTCGGGGGCAGCGCGTTGAAGCCGTCGAGCAGCACCGCCGCTTGCCCGCTGGTCGTCGGCAGGCCGGTGCCGACCGCCGACACGCCCTGGTAGCTGGCGACGCCCGTGGTGACGTAGAGCTGGTCCTCGAACACGCCGACGACGCGGCAGTTCGTGGGCAGCGACAGCAGTTCGGTCGAGGTCGAGGCGCCGAGCGCGCCGACGTAGACGACGCCGCGGTTCGGTCCGCTGCCGGTGCCGGCGACCCAGAACTGGTCGCCGTCGAGGCTTGCCGCCGACCGCACGTTGTTGCCGGAGAACGCGTCGGTCAGGCCCGTCGAGGTGCTGACGGTGCCGTCGAGCCCGATCCGCGCGACGACGCGCGGCACGGCGGTCGAGGCCGTGCTGACGACGCCGGGCTGGTAGGGGCTGGCGCCGTAGCCGACGCCGATCAGGTAGCGGCCGTCGACCGACTGCGTGATGGCGCCCTCGGACGAAGCGGTGCCCGAGTTCGACACCGGCAGGTTGCCGCCGCCCGCGACCGTCGGCAGCGCGATCGTCTGCACGTAGGTGCCGCCGATCGTGTACTCGTCGAGGAACACGGGATGCGCCGAGTTGCTCAGCGCCAGGCTGCCGTCACCCACGCGCGTGACGACCAGATTGCCTGGCGTGATCGGCGCCTGGGCGACCGCGAACGCCGCCAGGGGCGACACTCCCAGCAGGAGGGAGGGCAGGAGGTGGGGATGACGCATGCGAGGGTGGTCTGGCGCAGGGGGAAGGTCGCCCAGGGTGCGCCCTCGCGTGAAGGCCACGTCAAGTCGCAGTGAGGCTAACGAGGAGTCGCAAGTGCCTTCGATTGGCTCGCTTGCGATCGAGGCCGCAGTTCCTAGGGCGAAGTCGACCGCCAACCGCCAGCGCGGGGACCCGCCCAGGTCAGAACCGACCCAGCGCTCCGCAGGAGCGCTGGGAGCGTCCTGACCTGGTCTGCGCCGCAGGCGCAGCCCAGGTCAGAACTCGAACAGCACCCTGACGCCCTCGGCCGCCTTCGCGGCCTCGAGCGTCACCACGCCGAAGGCGTTCGGGTTCCGCGCCACGTGCTTCAGCACCATGCGGTCGGTCTCGACCTCCTTCGGCGGCGTGGTGCCGTTGATGCTCTTCACGCGCAACCAGTGGCGCGCCAGTTCGGCCTCGGTCATGCCGAGCACCTGCTGCCGGAAGGCCGCCTGCACGTCGGACTTGCCGTCGCGGGCGTAGGCCTTCGCTTCGCTGCCGTCCGGCCACTCCGACAGGTCCTTGAGGAACAGCTTCTTGACGAGCGACTTCGCCGCGTCGCCGACCTCCTTGGTCTTGTTGTCGACGTGCACGACGACGGCGTGCTGGGCCGGCCGCGGGGTCGGCGGCTTGGGGGCCGGCTCCTCCTTGCCCTGGGCAAGTCCGGTGACGAACACGGCCGCGATGGTGGCGAGTTTCCACATGGCGTCCCCCTGGTGTCAGAAGCTCAGCGACCAGCTGAGGTTCAGGTAGTCGACGGTGTCGCTGGTGTTCGGCAGTTCGTTGTGGTGCAAGTCCAGGCGGAGCCGCACCGACGGGCACGGATCGTAGCACAGTCCCACCACGTGTTCGGTGCAGAGGCCGCGCGGCGCCTCGACGGTCGTGAAGGGCGTCAGCGACACGACGACGAGGTCGGAACCGGAGTCGTAGTAGTCGAAGCGATAGCTCAGCGCGAGTTCGGGGTGCACGAACCAGCTGCATTCGAGCGACAGCGCCCGCTGGTCGTCGAACTGGCTCTCGGCGCTCAGGTAGGCCTCGGCCTTGACGATGAAGTTCCCCCGCCGCCAGTCGACGTCGATGCCGACGAACTCGTAGTCGCGCCCGCCGTTGAACCGCGACGGGAACGGCGACTGCAGCACGCCGACGTTGGTCAGGATCTCCGCCGGCGACAGGCCCTCGCGGGTGCCGCGGCCGTAGTTCGCGGCGACGCTCAGGCCGAGGTCGCCGAACACGTAGGCGAGCCGGGCGCCGCCGATGCCGTCGCTCGGGCTGTCGTCCTCGGTGCCGAAGTAGGCGTCGTACTCGAGCATGTCGACGCCGTCGCCCAGGCGGATCTTGCCGGAGACCCGCGCGCCGGCGAGGTGCTGCGGGTAGAGCTGGTTGGCGAGGAACACCCGGGTGTGCAGGTTGGCCTGGCCGATCGTGCGCGCCGGGATGAAGTACTCGCGGTTGGTCGTGCCATGCGGCGACCCGACGATGCCGCCCTGGACGACGAACAGGTCGCTGGCCTTCCATTCGCCGTAGGCGCGCGACAGGAAGGTGTCGGCCTGGCTGGTGTCCGCGGTCGTGAAGCTCGGGTCGCCGGTGGTCGGCGTCGTCGGATCGTCGAGCAAGGCGCCGTGGAAGGTGTAGAAGCCCGGGGTCGCGAACAGCGACCAGTGGTCGTCGATCTGCGCCCGCAGGAACAGCTCGGCCAGCGACACCACGTGTCCGGTCTCGCTGTCGTTCTCGCCGCGCATGTGCGTGAACAGCGAGGTGACGTGGCCGCCGAGGTCCAGGCTGCGCGCCGTGTAGCTCTGCACCACGGCGCGGCTGCCGAGCCGTTCGGCGGTCCTGGCCTGCTGTTCCTCGAGTTCCTCGACCCGGGAGCGCAGGTCCTGCAACGCCTTCTGCACGGCGTCGGGGTCCTGCGCCAGCGCCAGCGACGGGACGGCGGCCAGCGCGCACACGGTCAGGGCGATCGTCTTCGGCATGGGGGGCTCCACGTTGGGCCGGCGGCGCGCGGATCGCGCGGTGCCATCGGCACGGTTGCGGCACCATCGACCGGAGCGGCGCGTGGACTTGACCCGCGGCTGGCGCCGAGCCTTCGTTGCCATCGGCGCCTCGGCCCTCAAGGCGAGAGCGCAGCGACGCCGATGCAGCGGCGTGGAACCGGTCGCCACGACCTCGAAGTCGCTGACCTGGAAGCTGGTGCTCGGCTTCCTGTTCGCGATCGTGCTCCAGGTCGCGCAGATGCTGATCGGCGGTTACTTCACCGCCCAGATGCAGGCGGCCTCGGTGCTGGTCTCCGAGGCGATGACCGCGAGCCTGGCCGTGCAGAGCGGCATCGACGCGGTGCGGCAGTTGCGCGAGCACGTCGCCGGCGACCTGGAGGCCGGGTCCGAGCGCATCGATCCGGCGGTCTACCTCGTCTACCTCGACGAGGTCGGCGAACAGACGCGCACGCTGGTCGCCGCGCTGGCGGGCGCCGGCGGCACGCGTTTCGCCGGGGTCGCCAGCAGGCTCGCGGCCGCCCGCCGCGAGCTGCAGGCGATGGCCGTGCAGCACGAACAGGCCGGGCCGGCGGCGATCGCCGTGCGTGACGCCGCCGACTTCTTCGACGACAGCGTGGGAGAGCTCGAGCAGGCCCTGCTGCAGGCCCAGATCGAGGTCCGTGCCGTCGCTGCCGACGGCATCTCCCGCGAACGCGAGGTGCACGACCTGCCCGTGCGCGCGAGTCTGGCGATCATGGGCGGCGGCGTGCTGCTGATGGCGGCCTTCGTCGCCTGGTTCTCGCGCCAGCTCGTCGTGCCCGTCCGCCGCGTGTGGGAGCAGCTGGAGCGGCGTGTCGCCGACCGCACCGCCGAACTGGGCTGCACGGTGCGCGAACTCGAGGGCGAGATCGCCGAGCGGCGTCGCGCCGAGATGCAGCGCGAGGAACTGCACCGCCAGCTGGTGGAGTCGTCGCGGCGCGCCGGCATGGCGGAACTCGCCAACGGCGTGCTGCACAACGTCGGCAACGTCCTGAACAGCGTCAACGTGTCCGCGGCCCTGCTGCTGGAGCGGCTGCGCCATTCGAAGTCGGATGGCCTGCGGCGCGCCGTCGATCTGCTGCGGCAGCACGCCGACGATCTGGGTGACTTCCTGACCCGGTCGCCGCAGGGCCAGAAGCTGCCGCGCTACCTGGACCAGCTCGCCGGGCACCTGGCGCAGGAACGCGACGCCCTGGTCGGTGAGACCGAGGACCTGACGCGGCGCATCGACCTGATGAAGGAGATCGTCGGCCGGCAGCAGAGCTACGCCCGCGTCTCCGGCACGACGCAGCACACGCGCCTGTCCGTCGTCGCCGCGGACGTGCTGCGCATGCACGCGAACGCGTTCGCCGAGCTCGACATCCGCGTCGAAACGGACTTCGCCTGGGACCAGGACTGCGAGGTCGACCGTTCTCGCGTGCTGCAGATCCTGATGAACCTGGTGGCGAACGCCAAGCAGGCGCTGCGCGAGGCCGGGCGCGGCGGCGGCATCGTGCGCATCGCGACCCGCGCCGTGGCCGGCGGACGGGTGCGCCTCAGCGTCACCGACAACGGCATCGGCATCGCCCGCGAGAACCTGGCGCGCATCTTCGCGCACGGATTCACCACCAAGCACGACGGCCACGGCTTCGGCCTGCACCACAGCGCCAACGCGGCCGCCGAGATGGGCGGTCGTCTCTGGGCCGAGAGCGACGGCCCGGGAGCGGGTGCGACCTTCCACCTCGAACTGCCGGTACGACCGGCGGCGAGGATCGCGGTCGGGGGATCGGTGCCGGCGGCGGTCGCCGCAGGAGTGGACGCATGAAAGAGCGTGGCAACGAGACGATGAACCGCCGGGTGCTCGTGATCGACGACAACGAGGCGATCCAGGCCGACTTCCGCAAGATCCTGACACCGACGGCGACGGTGTCCGACGACCTGCTCGCGGCCGAGGCGGAGTTGTTCGGCGACGCGGCGCCGGCGGCGGCGGGCGTCGACTTCGAACTGGTGACCGCGAGCCAGGGCCAGGACGGACTGGCGAAGGTGCGCGAGGCAGCGGCGGCCGGCCGACCGTTCGCGATGGCGTTCGTCGACATGCGCATGCCGCCGGGCTGGGACGGCCTCGAGACCATCGAGCGCATCTGGGCCGAGTTCCCCGAGATCGAGATGGTCATCTGCACCGCGTTCAGCGACTACTCGTGGGAGGAGACGATCCGCCGGCTCGGTCGCACCGATCGGCTGCTGATCGTCAAGAAGCCGTTCGATCACATCGAGGTGCTGCAGGTCGCGAGCGCGCTGACGCACAAGTGGAACCTGCAGCAACAGTCGCTGCGCATGCTGACGCAACTCGGCGATCTCGTGCGCGAACGCACACGCGACCTCGAGCGCGCGCGCGACGACCTGCTGGCGTTGAACGGTCAACTGGTGCTGGCGCGCGATGCGGCCGAGGCGGCGAACCGCTCGAAGACCCTGTTCCTCGCCAACATCAGCCACGAACTGCGCACGCCGATGACCGCGATCCTCGGCTATGCCGAGGAACTGCAGGACCACATGACGGCGCGCACCGTCAGCGATGCGGAGCGCGAAGCCCTGGAGACGATCCGCCGCAACGCGCAGCACATGGTGCGCATCATCGGCGACCTGCTCGACGTCTCGAAGCTCGAGGCCGGCAAGCTGTCGGTCGAACGCATCCCCTGCGCGCCGAGGCAGGTGCTCGACAGCGTCGTCGACGCCCTGCGGCCGCGGGCGGCGGCGAAGGGGCTGCGCGTGTCGGTGGTCTGGTCGGACGACGTGCCGGCGACGATCCACAGCGATCCGCTCCGGTTGCGGCAGATCCTGCTGAACCTGCTCGACAACGCGATCAAGTTCACGGGCGAGGGAACGGTGACGGTGCGCGCCTCGGCGGTGGGCGACGGCGACCCGAAGCTCACGTTCGAGATCGAGGACACCGGCATCGGCATGGAGCCCGAGGTGCTCGAGCGGCTGTTCCGTCCCTTCGAGCAGGCCGATCGTTCGACCACGCGGCGCTACGGCGGCACCGGCCTTGGCCTCGCGATCACGCGGCAGCTCGCCGAGATGCTCGGCGGCGGCGTCACGGTCGAGAGTCGTCCCGGACGGGGTTCGCGCTTCCGTGTCGTCGTGGCGACTGCGCCAGGGGAAGGTGGGATCGCCCCCGTCACGTCGCCGGCGACGTCGTACCCTGCCGAGGCGGGACCCCTGCCAGCGACCGCAGGACTGCGGGTGCTCGTCGTCGAGGACGGCCGTGACAACCAGCGCCTGCTGACGCACATCCTCGACCGGGCGCAGTGCCAGGTCGAGACGGTCGACAACGGCCAGGCCTGCCTCGACCGCATGTCGGGGGCCGCGCCGGCCTTCGACGTCGTGCTGATGGACGTGCAGATGCCGATCATGGACGGCCTGACCGCCACCGCCCGGCTGCGACAACAGGGCTGCACGGTGCCGGTCGTCGCCTTGACGGCGAACGCGACGGAGCACGACCAGGCCGCCTGCCTGGCGGCCGGCTGCGATGCGTTCCTGGTCAAGCCGATCGATCGCCGCGAGCTGTTGGGGGTGCTCGGCAGCCTGCCCCGCGGGGCGCGGCCGGCGAACTGATCGGGGCGTCTGCCCCGCCGCCGCGCGCCGGCTCCGGTGTTGTGGTTGCGGGGGCGCCGCGCGCAGAATCGGGGGCCGCAGGCCACCATGCCCTCGACCCACGCCGACTTCCGCGCCACGCGTGTCTTCGCCAACCTCGACGGCCTGCGCGCGATGTCGGTGTTGGCGGTGCTGCTCTACCACTTCGAGCCGCTGCCGTGGGGGTGGTTGCGGCCGGTGCAGCAGGCCGGGTTCTTCGGCGTCGACGTCTTCTTCGTGCTGAGCGGTTTCCTGATCACGACGCTGTTGCTGCGCGAACCGCCACGGCCGGTCGCCGTCGCGCTGAAGGCCTTCTATGCCCGTCGCACGCTGCGCATCCTGCCGCTGTTCTACGCCGCCTGCGGGCTCTACGCCGCCGCCGCCTGGCTGCGCGGCGCCGAGGCCTGGCCGCTCTACCGGGACTTCCTGCCCGCCCTGCTGTTGCACTGGTCCGATGTGCACCTCGCCGCCGCGCCGGAGCCGTTCCCGTACTTCGGCCACTCGTGGTCGCTGGCGGTGGAGGAGAAGTTCTACCTGCTGTGGCCGCTGGCCGTGCTGGCCCGCGGCCGGGCCTTGGGGGCGGCGATCGCCGTGACGGCGGTGGTGGCGGTGACGATCTGGCGCGCGGCGCTGGCGCTCGGCGAGCCGGCGTCGATGGCGCTGGAGGGGCGGCTCTGGTACGGCTTCGACGTGCGCCTCGACTCGCTGATGTGGGGCTGCCTGCTCGCCTACGCCCTGCACCGGCCGGGGTCGTTCGCGCGAGTGTCCGGCTGGCTGCGGCGACCGTGGGTCGGCGCGGCGGCGCTGGTGGGCTTCGTCGGTCTCGCGCTCGACGCGGTGCTGGGGGAGAACCACGGCCTGCGGCTGTGCGTGCGCTACTCGCTGACGCCGGGGCTGCTGGCGGTGCTGGTCGGCATCGTGGTGCTGGGGCCAGCGGCGTCGGGGCTGGCCTGGCTGCGGTGGCGACCTCTGGTCTACGTCGGCCGGATCTCCTACGGCCTCTACGTGCTGCACCCGCTGGCGTTCGCGGCGGTGCGGATCGTCGCGCGGCGGTTCGGGGTGGACGGCGACGGCGGTGGTGGTGACGGCGTGTTGGGCATTGGCGGGCGATTCGTCGCCTGCGTCGGGCTCTCCGTCCTGGTCTGCGCGGCGTCGTTCCGCTGGTTCGAGGGGCCGCTGTTGCGGTGGAAGCAGAGGTTCCGCTGACGGGTGGTGCGGTGGTGCGGTGCGCGACCCTGGTCACGGCGCCGAGACTCCTGACCCGAGGAATCGCCCGGCTTCGCGCGTTGACGGCCGCTGCACCGGCGTGCATCCTCCGGCACGAGTGAATCGATGGATCCGGGCTCGAGCGACCAAGGCGGTCGCGGCCAAGTGCGGCGATCCCCAGCCGAGGAACCGAAGGTGCCCAGAGTCCCCATCCTGCCAAGGTCGTTCGCCGCGCTCGGCGTCGTGGCCCTGCTGGGCGCCGCGGCCTGGCTCGTGCACCGGCTGTGGATCGCGCCGCCGATCGGCATCGGCTCGATCGTGGCCGTGCTCGGGTTGACGATGCTCGGCCTCGCCGCATCGTGGACCAGTCGCCTGCTGCATCGCGACCCGCGCCACCCGGTGCGCAAGCCGTGGCTCGCGCTCGCGTCGATGGCCATCGCCTGCGCGGCCTTCGACCTGTTCTGCGGCCTCTGGCGGCCTTCGGCGCACGGTCCGGCAATGGCCGCCGATGCGCGGAGGCACCACCGGCTGCTGGCCGACCAGGACACCGTGGTGCACGGCGCCGAGTTCGCCTACCGCCTGCGCACCAACAGCCGGGGCCTCCGCGGCGGCGAGCTTGCGGTGCCCAAGCCCGCGGGCGTGCGGCGGCTGCTGTTCCTCGGCGACTCGTTCACGATGGGCAAGGGCGTCGAGGAAGCCGACACCTTCGCCGCCCGGGTCGAGGCCGGGCTGAACGCCACGGCGGGGGCCGGGCGGTGCGAGGTCGTGAACGCCGGGGTCGACAGCTATGCGCCCGTGCTGTCGCGGTTGCAGTTCGAGGAACTGCTCGACATCGAGCCCGACCACGTCGTGCACTGCCTGGACATGAGCGACCTGATGCAGGAGCAGGCCTACCGCCGGCTCGCCTTGCGCGATGCCGACGGCCGGATCCTCGCGGTGCAGGGGCGGCCGCGCTCGCTCGCCGAATGGGTGATGCAGCACACGCTGGTCGCAGGCGCCATCGTGGCCTGGTTGCGCGACGCCTCCGACGTCACGGTCGGCAACTTCGTGCGCCAGCCCCACCGCGAACTGCTGCGCCACACGCTCGCCGGCGACGAGGTCGATCGCACGCACCAGTGGCGGGAGCTCTTCGACAGCATCGACGCGATCGCCGGCATCTGCCGTCGCCTCGGCGTGCGCTACACCCTGGTGGTCTACCCGTGGGGCCATCAGGTCGACGGCGACCACTGGCGAACCGGGCGCAGCTACTTCGTCGAGGTCGATGCCGCGGCCTCGGACATGGTGCGGGAGGTCGTGGCCGAGCATGCACGGCAGATCGGCGTCGATCTGGTCGACGCCTTCGACGCCTTCCGTGCCTACCGCGGCCCGGAGCCGCTCTACTACGACGCCGACATGCACTTCACGCCGGCTGGCCATGCGGTGCTGGCCCAGGTCCTGGTCGACGCCCTGCGACGCTGACGGCCGCGGAACGAGCCTGGACGCCGTGGCCGGGGCCCGCGACCATGGCGGCGCCATGACCGCCCTCGCCGCGTGCCGTCGCCTCGCTCCTGCCCTGCTGCCGCTGTGGCTGGCGGCTGTCGTCCGGGGCCAGGCCGCGCCTGCCGAGGACTTCGTCGCCGAGGCGAGCCGGCGCCTCGCCGCCGTCGGCTGCACCGTGCCGGCGGAGGTGCGCGCGGAGGCGCGGGGCGCGGCCGAGGTGATCGCCGACCTCGACGCGCAACAGGATCTGTTCCTGCCTCCGGACGCCTACCTGCTGCAGCACGAACTGCTGCGCCGGCTGGGTCTGCCGGCCGGCCGCAACGCGGAGGCGCTGCGCCAGCAGGCGATCGCGGCGATGGCGCGCGGGCTCAGCGCCTACTACGACCCGCGCGGGCGGTGCTTCGTGCGGTTGGAGTCGCGCACGCTCGAGGTCACCGAGCAGCTCGGCGGTTCGCTGCCGCTGGTCGTGCACGAACTCGTGCACGCGCACCAGGACGCCCGCGAGGGCGGCCTCACCGGCTTCTTCGCCGCGGTGCCGCGCACGCTCGACAGCGCGCTCGCGCGCCGGTGCACCGTCGAGGGCGAGGCCGAGATCGTCGCGTTCGCGGCGCTGCAGGGCGAGGCGGCATTGGCCAAGGTCGAGGACCTGGCGGTGGCCGGCGTGCTCGACCGCCTGTTCGCCGGCGAGGTGACCGGACTGATCTACGAGAGTGGTCGGCGGCTGGCGCTTGCGCGCCACCAGGCCGGCGGCCTCCAGGCGGTCGCGGCGCTGTGGCGGTCGCCGCCGCCGTCGACCGAACAGGTGCTGCACGCGGCGAAGTTTGGCCGCGACGTGCCCACCGCCGTGGTGGTGCCGGCCGTCGAGGGTCTGGCCCGCGCGGCGTCGACGACCATCGGCGAGCTGATGGTGCTGCACCTGCTGCGGCAGCTCGGGCACAACCGCCTGGATGCCAGTCTCGCCGCGGCCGGCTGGGACGGCGACGAACTGGTCGTGTTCGACCGCGGCGACGAGGCTGCGGTGGCGCTGGCCTGGCGCAGCGTGTGGGACCGCGAGGAGGACGCCGCCGACTTCGTCGCCCGCGTCGAGGTCGCCGGCCGTGGCCGGCTCGTCAGGGCGGGCCGGCTGGTCGACTGGGTCGCCGCCGCCGACGCGGTGCTGCAGGACCGCATCGCGGCCGCGTGCGCCGCCGACCGTCCGGCGCTCGAGCCGGACGACGTCGATGCCGCGACCACGGCGGCGGCGGAGGCGGCGCTGCGCGCGGCGCTCGACCAGAGCCGGGCCGAGGGTCGGCGGTGGCGGCACGATGCGATCGGCCTCGACGTGCCGATGCCCGATGGCTGGGATCTGCGCCAGATCCAGGGCGTCGACATCCTGATGCGCACCGGCGGTGCCAGGGCCGGCTTCGCGACCAACGTCAACGTGCTGGCGCAGCCGCGCGGCGAGGTGGTCGACCTGGAGGAGTTGGCGGCGCTGACGCGGCAGCAGTTCGGGCAGCTCGGCGTCGACATCGACCAACTCGAAGTGCAGGCGCGCGACGGCGTCGAGGTGCTGCAGCTCGAGTACCACGGTCAGATCGGCGGCTCGGCGCCGCTGCGCTTCCTGGCGCTGGCCTACCTGCGCGGCGAGAAGCAGGTCTGGATCACCGCGACGGCGTTGCAGTCGACCTGGGGCGACCAGGAGGCGGAGCTGCGGCGTCTGCTGGAGGACGTGCGCATCACGGCGCCCTGAGCCGTGCTGTCGCTTGGCGTCGCGTTGCGTTCGCGCGGTGTTTGCGCCGGGGCGGGCGCGCGGCCACACTGCGCCCTCCGATGACCGTACCCGCGCCGCAGCCGAAGCCCTACCCCGAGGTTCCCGCGCAGGCAGACTTCCCCGCACTGGAAGAGGCGGTGCTGGCGCGATGGCGGCAGCACGACACCTTCCGCCGCTCGATCGAACGGCGCGCGGCCGGCGACAACGAATACGTGTTCTACGACGGGCCGCCGTTCGCCAACGGCCTGCCGCACTACGGGCACCTGTTGACCGGTTTCGTCAAGGACGTGGTGCCGCGCTACCAGACCATGCGCGGGCGCCGCGTCGAGCGCCGCTTCGGCTGGGACTGCCATGGTCTGCCCGCCGAGATGGAGGCCGAGAAGGAGCTCAAGGTGTCTGGCCGCGAGGCGATCCTGATGCTCGGCATCGACAAGTACAACGATGCCTGCCGCCAGAGCGTGCAGAAGTACACGCAGCAGTGGCGCAACTACGTCACGCGCCAGGCGCGCTGGGTCGACTTCGACCACGACTACAAGACCATGGACCTCTCCTACATGGAGAGCGTGCTGTGGGCGTTCAAGGCGCTGTACGCGAAGGGGCTCGTCTACGAGGGACAGCGCGTGATGCCGTACTCGTGGGCGATGCAGACGCCGGTCAGCAACTTCGAGACGCGCATCGACGACGCCACGCGGCCGCGGCAGGATCCGGCGATCACGGTCGCGTTCACGCTGCACCCGCGGCCCGGGGATCCAGGGCCCCTGCAGGTGCTGGTCTGGACGACGACGCCGTGGACGCTGCCGTCCAACCTCGCGCTCGCGGTCGGTCCCGGGATCGACTACACGATCGTGCAGAAGGGCGACGAGCGCTACCTGATCGGGGCCGCCACGCTGCCCGCGCACCAGAAGGAACTCGAAGGGTTCGAGGTGGTCGCCCGCCTGCAGGGCAAGGACCTGGTGGGCCGGACCTACACGCCGCTGTTCCCGTACTTCCGGGACCACGCGAATGCGTTCCGCGTGCTCGCTGGCGACTTCGTCGACACCGCCGAGGGCACCGGCGTCGTGCACATGGCACCGGGCTTCGGCGAGGACGACCAGAAGGTCTGCGAGGCGAACGGCATCGAGCTGGTGTGCCCGGTCGACGACCGCGGGCGCTTCACCGCCGAGGTGCCCGACTGGCACGGCATGCTGGTGTTCGACGCCAACAGGGACGTCATCCGGGTGCTCAAGGAGCGCGGCGTGCTGAAGAAGCACGTCACCATCGAGCACAACTACCCGCACTGCTGGCGCACGCGCGAGCCGCTGATCTACAAGGCGCTGCCGGGCGCCTGGTTCGTCAAGGTGACGGCGATCAAGGACCGCATGATCGCCCACAACCGCACGATCCGCTGGATCCCCGAGCACGTGCGCGACGGCCAGTTCGGCAAGTGGCTCGAGAACGCGCGCGACTGGTCGATCTCGCGCAACCGCTACTGGGGCGCGCCGATCCCGGTCTGGAAGAGCGACGACCCGCGTTACCCGCGCGTCGACGTCTACGGCTCGGTCGCCGAGCTGGAACGCGACTTCGGCGTGCAGGTGACCGACCTGCACCGGCCGTTCGTCGACCAGCTGGTGCGGCCGAATCCCGACGATCCGACCGGCCGGTCGACGATGCGCCGCGTGCCCGAGGTGCTCGACTGCTGGTTCGAGTCGGGATCGATGCCGTTCGCGCAGGTGCACTACCCGTTCGAGAACAAGGCCTGGTTCGAGAGCCACTTCCCGGCCGACTTCATCGTCGAGTACGTCGCCCAGACGCGCGGCTGGTTCTACACGCTGGTCGTGCTGGCGACGGCGCTGTTCGACAAGCCGCCGTTCGAGAACGTGATCTGCCACGGCGTCGTGCTCGACGAGCACGGCCAGAAGCTGTCGAAGTCGCTGCGCAACTACCCGGATCCCGAGGAGCTGTTCGCCAAGGTCGGCGCCGACGCCCTGCGCTGGTTCCTGATGAGCTCGCCGATCCTGCGCGGCGGCGACCTGCAGATCGCCAAGGACGGCAAGCAGATCCACGAGGTCGTGCGGCTGGTGCTGAACCCGATCTGGAACGCCTACTACTTCTTCACCCTGTACGCGAACGCCGACGGGGTGAAGGCGCGGCGGCGCGCCGACCAGGCGGCCGTGCTCGACCGCTACGCGCTGGCGAAGACGCGGACGATGGTCGAGGGCGTGCAGCGGTGCATGGACGCCTACGACCTGGCGGCGGCGTGCCAGGTGGTGAAGGAGTACCTCGACGCGCTCAACAACTGGTACATCCGCCGCAGCCGGCCGCGCTTCTGGGGCGAGACCGGGGCCGACGACCGGCAGGACGCCTACGACACGCTCTACACCTGCCTGGTGACGCTCGCCCAGGCGGCGGCGCCGCTGCTGCCGCTGCTGTGCGAGACGGTCTACACGGGGCTGACCGGCGAGGAGTCGGTGCACCTGACCGACTGGCCGGAGGCGACGGCGCTGCCGGCCGATGCGCAGCTGGTGACCCGGATGGACAGGGTGCGCGATGCGTGCTCGGTGGGCCTGGCGCTGCGCGAGGCGAGGAAGCTGCGCACCCGGTTGCCGTTGCCGAGGGTCACGCTGGCCGGGGCCGATGCCATGGCGATGGAGCCGTTCGTGCACCTGCTGCAGGACGAGCTCAACGTGAAGGCGGCCGGGTTCGCGCAGGACCTCGCCGCCTACGGGTCGTTCCGCCTGCAGGTCGATGCCAAGGCGCTCGGGCCGAAGCTGGGGCCGCGGATGAAGGACGTGCTCGCCGCAACGAGGAGCGGCGCCTGGAAGCTCGCGGGCGAGCGCGCCGAGATCGGCGGCGTCGTGCTGGAGCCCGGGGAGTTCACGCTGCAGCTCGTGCCGAAGGACGGCATCACCGCCGCGGCCTTGTCGACCAACGACATGGTGCTCGTGCTCGACACGACCGTGACGTCCGAACTCGAGGCCGAAGGCGCGCGCAACGACTTCGTGCGGCTGGTGCAGCAGGCGCGCAAGGACGCCGGCCTGCACGTCAGCGATCGCATCGTCCTGTGGATCGACGCCGACGCGGCCACGGCCGCGACGCTGCGCGCGCACGAGGGCTACCTGCGCGAGCAGGTGCTGGCGACCGAGGTGCGGTTCGCGCCGCCGCCGGCCGATGCGTTCGCGGCCGAGGGCAAGGTCGGCAGCGGCGAAGGGGCGGCAGTGCGGCTCGCGGTGGCGAAGCGCTAGAACGAGCCCCGCCGCACCCGTTCGTACCCCTCACGCCAAGAGCCGCGGCGGCAGCGGCTGGTCGTCGCCGGCGAACAGCGGCGCCGGCCGGCAGCCCATCGACCGCGCCACCAGCGAGGCGGGGAAACGCGCGATGCGGTCGTTCCACTCGGTGGCGATGTCGTTGTGCAGCTGGCGCGTGTGCGCGAGCTTCTCCTCGATCGCCCACAGGCGCTCGTGCAGGTCGCGGTAGAGCGCGTCGGCCCGCAGCTCGGGGTGGCGTTCGTGCAGCACCAGCACGTCGTGCACCGCGTGCTCGGCGCCTTCGTCGCGGCCCGAACGCACCCCGGCCAGGGCCTGCAGCAGCGCCGTCTCGTGGGCGGCGCCGGCGCGCACCACCGCGGTGAGGTTGGGCACCAGCGCCGCGCGCACGGCGAGGTCGACGTCGACCTGCCGGTGGGCGGCCGGGACCTGCTGCCGCAGCCGCACCAGGCGGTTCCAGGTGCCGAGGCCCCAGAACGGCAGCCACAGCGCGACTCCGCCCGCCCCCGCCCAGGCCCAGTCGACCGGCGCCAGCGGCGACCCGCCGGCGTGCGCACGATGCCACAGCACGGCGCCGACGCCGCCGAGCAGCGGCACGAAGCCGGCGCCGAAGAACAGCCAGGCTTCGCTGCGGGCGCTGCGGCGCACGCGCTGCTCGCGCGGCAGTCGCGTCCACAGGCATGGCACCTCGCGCTCGGCGTCGAGGCTGCGGTCGTCCTGCACCACGCCGAGCACGCTGACCGTGGCGCCGACCTCGAGCACGCTGGCGACGTGCCGCAGCCGGCTGGTCTCGTAGTCGGTGCGCAGGCGCTGCAGTGCCTCGTTGGTGGCGCGCGCCGCGCGCACGACGATGCGGGCGCCGTCGTCGAGCTCGAAGTCGATCGCCGCGGCCTGGCCATGCTCCGTCCGCCACTCCGAGTGGTGCTGGGTCCGGCCCTGCTTGTCCTTCGTGGTCCAGTGGTGCTCGCGCTGGCGCGCGTAGTCGAAGGCGACGCAGGCGGTGCCGAAGTGCGGGCAGCGGAGCGGCGTCGGCGCCGCGACGGTGCCGCGCACCCAGGCGTCGTCGCCGACCGCGAGCGCGCTCACCGGCAGCGCCGGCGCGCGGGCCAGCACCCAGGTGCGGTGGTCCTGCCGCGCCATCGCGCGCACGCACAGCCAGCCGACGAACATCGCCACGGCGGCGATGGCGACGGCGGGCAGCAGCGGGTCGGTCGGCATCGGCGGGGCGGTTCGCGGTCAGCGAGTGCGCGCCGGCGCGCGCAGTTCGATCTCGCGCAGCCGCGGCTTGTCGCCCCAGGTGGCGATGCCGAGGCGATGGCGGCCGGGGATCGGGCGGATCGGCGCCTGGTCGAACAGCAGGACGCCGGCGAGCCGCACCGACACGCGGTTGGCGTACACGGTCACGACCAGCGGCCACGGTCCCTTCGCCTCGCGCGGCAGCGCCTGCGTGCCGGTCGAGTGCACGCGGCGGTCGTAGCGCTCGAGGAAGGCCCGCACGCCGTCGCCGGCGGGTTCGAGGATCAGGGTCCAGCCGGCCAGGGCGTCGCGCAGGCCATCGCCCTGCAGGATCACGGCGAGCTTCGGCGGGCCTTGGTCGGCGTCGAGCTCGACGGTCAGCTCGAGCGCGTCGAGCGATTCGGTCGCCTTCTCCGGCAGCCAGGCGAGGTTCGAGGGCGAGTCCTTGGGGAAGCCCGGCCGCACGGTGTACTTGCGCCACTCGACCTGGCGGCCGTCGTCGCTGCCCTCGAGCGCGCCGCCGCGCACGCGGAAGCCGCCGACCGTCGCCTGCAGCTTCTTCGCCGCGGCGGCGTCGGCGAACTTCGCCTTCCAGCGCGATGGCCAGCGCCGTGCCTCCGGCAGTTCGACTCCCGACCGCGGCCGCGCCGGCGGCTCGGCATCGGTGGCCCAGCCGCCCAGCGGTTCGCCGTTGCGCTGCGCGATCGCCAGCGCGAAGCCGCTCGGTCCGCCGCCGTTGCGCACCTTCACCAGCACCTTGTGACGGCCGGCGGCGAGCGGCACCTGGAACCGGATCGCGTCCGGCAGCAGCACGCCGCGGCCCGGCCGCCACGGACCGGTGGCGGTGTCGGCGTAGCCGAACTTGTCGACCAGCGCGTCGTCGACGAACAGCGTCAGGTCGTCGTCGGCGCGCAGGTGGAACCACGCATCGAGGTCGCGCTCGGCGCGCACGTGGGTGAGGGCGTAGAAGGCGCTGTCCTCCTGGTAGGCGAACTCGAAGTCGATCCAGCCGGTGCCGCGCACCGTGACCGGGCGTGGGCCCGGCCGGCGCCAGGTCGGACTGTGCTGGATGCTCTCGTAGCGGGCCGCAAGGTCGATCTCGAGCTCGGGCGGGAAGCGGTAGGTGTCGACGTCGACGCCGTCGCGACGGAACGGCCCGACGATCCACCAATCGCGCACGATGCCGAGCCGGGCGGCGTGCGCGTCGAGGCCGGCGCCGCGGCGGTCGAGTTCGGCGGCGGCGCGGTCGCGCGGCACCGGCGAGCCGGCGAAGCCGACGAGGTCGGGGCCGAGCTGCCGCTTCGCCGCGGCGAGCTGCTCGAGCCGCACCGCCTCGAGGTCGCTGTCGAGCAGCGGCCAGCGGAAGCGCTGCAGGTCGGCGAACGCGGCCTCGCCGAAGGCCTGCACGAGGTGATGGGCGAACGCGCGGGCGATGTTCGGCGCGCGGGCGTCGCCGACCGGACAGGCGGCGTAGTCGCGGAAGAACCGCCGGTAGAGATCCCAGCGGTAGCCGTCGCCGTCGCGGCCGTGCGCGATCACGAAGTGCAGCAGGAAGCCGGCGCTCGGCCCGTAGTTCGGGATCCGCCAGTACTCGAGGTCGCGTTCGAGGTAGTCCTGCAGGAAGGCGCGCTGGGCGAGGCCGATCGCGGCGCGACCGGCTGCGACCTGGCCCAGCTCGAGCAGCGCGAACGCGGCGCCGAAGTCGGCGAGTCCTTCCTTGAAGCCGGCGTAGACCGGCTTGACGTCTTCGACGCAGTGCGTGAGCTCGTGGTAGAGCAGGCCGGTGTCGACGCGCACGGCCTCGGCCTGCGGATCGGCGCGGCCGATGTCGATCACCTTGCCGCCGCCCTGGCCGCCGCCGAAGTCCCAGAGTTCCTTGAAGTAGACGGTGACGCGGTCGCCGGCGGGGTTCGGCACGCGGCCGAACAGGTCGGTCAGGTAGAGGTAGGCGAGGTCGAAGCGCAGCAGGCTGTCGGCCGGCACGCCGTCGAGCAGCCGCTGCGGGCCGATCAGCACGAAGCGGTGGCTCGGCCGCACGGCCGTGCGCGCCCAGGCGGGGTGCTGCAGCGCCGCCTCGGCCTCGGCCCGTTCGTCGGCCGGGACGTCGGCGAGCCAGGCGCGTTCGATCTGCTCGCGCGCGGCGCGCGCCTCGGCGCGCAGCTCCGGAGTGAACTCGAGCGTGCGCACGAGTTCGCGGCCGACCGCGCGGTGCCGCGGATCCCGGGCGAGGCGCACGCCGGCGGCCAGCCGTTCCTTGCCGCCCGGATGCTTGTCGACCAGCTGCGCCACTTCGTCCCGCTGTTCGCCCGACAGGGCGAACACCTTGTCGGCGATGGCCGCGCGGTCCTGCGTCACCCGCTGCGCGCCCGCGAGGGCGCCGAGCACGGCGCGGTCGGCTTCCTCCTGCAGCCTGCCGCCGACTTCGTCGAGCAGCAGCAGGGCGCCCAGCAGCCGGCCGCGATCGTACATGCGCCCCGCGCACAGCCGCAGGTAGCGGGCGCGTTCCTCCTGGATGCGCCGCTGCACGATGTCCGTCTCCTCGAACGACAGCGGCGCCGGCGGCATGCGGCCGACCTGCAGCAACGCCTTCTGCAGCTTCGCCTTCGCCGGGTAGGCGTCGACGCGGCGGAAGGCGTACTCGAGCTGGTCCCACGCCGTCTGCGGCTCCTTGGCGGCGGCCGTCAGCGCGGCGCGGACCACGGCCTCGACGTCCGGGGCGGCGCCGGCCTCGAACACGAAGGTCGCCACGCGCACGAGCCCGGCGCTGCCCGTGAGCCGCGCCACCTCGTCGGTGGCCGGATCGACGAGGCCGACGAACACCTCGATCGGCCCGCGGGCGTCGGCGGGCGGGCCGAGCGGGAACACCAGCGGCAGGTCGTAGGTGGTCGCGACGCCCGCCGCCCAGCGGGTGGTCGGCTGCGGTGGCGCGTGGTCGCGGCGCAGGAAGGTGCGCCGGCCGGCGCGCAATTCGACCCGCACCGCGTAGGGGCTGGTCAGGGGCTCGGTGGCCAGGAACCGCAGTTGCAGCGTGGCCCGGCCGGCGGTGGGCAGGGTCGCCGCGTCGACCGTGGCCTCGATGCGCACCGGCAGGGGGGGCTGGGCACCGAGGCCGGCGGCGGGCGAAGCGATCGCGATCGCCAACACCAGGGCCCGCAGGCCGCTGCGGCTCTCGCGGGCCGGCGGGAGGGCAGGCGCGGCAGGCGTCAGCACGGGGGCCGACCTGGGTCGCCGGCGAGCGACATCCGCGCGGCGACTGCCCGCCAGGTCGTCGACCGCGAGGGCATCGGTGCCTCGACCGGGCTCAGTCCGGCAGCTTCGCGCCGGTCTCCGGCGGACAGGCGCCGCAGCAACCGCCGCTCTCGCCCGCCTTGCGCTCGGCCACCTGGTCGTGTCCGGCGCAGTTCGCGTCGGCCCGCGCGGCCACGGCGTCGGCCGGCGCCGACGAACCGCAGCAGCTGCCGCTGGCGGCAGCCTTGGTCGCCACGCCATCGCCGCAGCAGGCGTCGCCACCCTCGGCCGCGACCGCGGCCTTGCCGCCGTCCATCGGTTGGGAGCCGGTCTCGGTCGGCATGCTGCAGGCGGCGCAGGCCAAGGCCAGGAGCAGACTGGGGAACCGTTGCATGGCGGCGGATTGTGCCCGTTCAGGGGAGGGCCGCAAGGCCCCGGGTGCGACCGGTCGGCAGCGAAGCTTCCTCTGGCCGCCGCCGGTTGCTATGGTGCGGCCGAATCGCCTGCAGAGGAAAGGTCCCCCGAACGGTCACGGTCATGGTCCACGCCGCGCTCTCCGCCACCCCCTTGGTTCTGCTGCTGGTGCTCACCGGCGCCTGCCAGACCACCGAACCGGTGCTCGTCGAGGCGACGTTCGCGCCGACACCGGCTTTCGCCACCCACAGCCCCGCCGACGTGGCGGTGCTGCCGGTCGAGGACGGCACGCCCGACGGCGTCGTCCAGCGGCACCTCGTGTTCCTGCGGCAGGAGCTGATGCGGCAGCTGCCCGACCGGCTGTTCTCGCCGCTGTCGCCGAACGTCGTCGATGCCGGCCTGCGCAGCGCTCCGGCAGCCCCGGCCGGCGAATCGATCCTCGGCCAGGCGGCCCTGCAGCGGCTGGTGGGCCACAGCGGTGAGGATGCGGCGTTCGCCTTGCGCATCGAACGCTGGGACGAATCCAAGCTGCTGGTGGACCGCCGGCTCCGGTTCCAGTTCCAGGCCGTGCTGGTGGCCCGCGACGGCCAGGTGCTGTGGAGCGGCACGCTGCGCGGCGAGGCCAAGGCGGGCGGGCTCGGGGCGGCGCCGCGCGACCGCGACGGCATGGCGCGCAGCTGCGGCGAACTGGCGATCCGCGAGATGCTGCAGCGGCTGCCGCAGCGGCTGCGGTGACCCGATCGCCGGCCCGGGCGCGGGGTTTCCCCCGGCCCGTGGTTGCATCCGGGATCCGCGGCCCGCTATCCTCCCGGCCTTTTTCCGAGACTGCCCCGTCGAACGGGGCCGACCGCGCGGCCGGAAGCCCTGTTCTGGCGCGCTGGTGACCACGAACTCCCCGAGGATCCAGGGATGACCATCGCCGCCGAGACCAAGAAGCAGATCATCGCCGAGAACAAGCGCCACGCCGCCGACAGCGGCTCGCCCGAGGTCCAGATCGCCGTGCTGACGGCGCAGATCAAGGAACTGACGGCGCACATGCAGCGCCACCCGAAGGACTACCACAGCCGGCACGGCCTGCTGATGAAGGTCAACCGGCGCAACCGGCTCGGCGCCTACCTGCGCCGCGTCGACGCGGCCAAGTTCGCCCAGCTCGCCGAGAAGCTCGGCCTGCGCAAGTGATTCGCCGCGGGACCAGCCCGCGGTCCAAGGAGACCATCGACAACGAGTGCAGAAGCGCGGCCGCAGGATGCGGCCGCGAGCGGTCGGGTCCCGGTGCGAGGCGCCGGTCCGACCCACCCCCCTGCGGGCCGCGAACGCGCCCCGCACGCCGCCGCCGCGATGGCGGCCCCTGGCCCGGGACGGTTGCCGCGCCACGCCGGCGCGGGCGGGACAGGGCTGGCCTGTGTCCGGCCGACAGACCGCACGCGTGGGCCCCACGTGGGGGCAGCGGGCGGTGCTGACGGGCGACTTCCCTCGCCCGGCAACGCAAAGCAACGAAGAGAGAACCATGGCAAGCAAGAAGAAGGCAGAGAACGAGAACCCGACGCGGGGCCGGCAGCCCCGCAGCAAGTCGACGGGCGGTCGCGGCGGTGCGCCCCGGCGTGGCGGCAAGGAAGCCGCGGAATCCCACCCGCGCCCGGCGCACGGCGGCGCGACTCCGCCGGCTACGACCGGCCGGGTCGTCGTCGAGCGCGAGATCGGCGGCCGCACGTTGACCCTGGAGACGGGCCGCATGGCCAAGCTCTCCGACGGCGCCTGCGTGGCCCGCTACGGCGACACGATGGTGCTCGCCGCGGTCAACAGCAGCAAGGCGCCGGAGGGCATCGACTTCTTCCCGTTGACGGTCGACTACCGTGAGAAGACCGCGGCCGCGGGCGTGATCCCGGGCGGCTTCTTCAAGCGGGAGGGGCGGCCGACGACGAAGGAGATCCTGGCCAGCCGGCTGATCGACCGCTCGATCCGACCGATGTTCCCGGACGGGTTCCGCCGCGACGTGCAGGTGTTGTCGCAGGTGCTGTCGACCGACCGCGAGAACGACCCCGACGTCGTCGCCGCGATCGCGTCGTTCGCGGCGCTGGCGCTGAGCTCGCTGCCGCACGGCCGCTCGCTCGGCATGGTGCGCATCGGCTTCGAGAACGACAAGCTGGTCGTCAATCCGCTGTGGAGCGCGATCCAGGGCGAGGCCAACAAGCTGAACCTGACGGTCGCCGGCCACGACGAGGCGATCATGATGGTCGAGGCCGGGGCCAAGGAAGTGTCCGAGGCGACGATGCTCGAGGCGCTCGAGCTGGCGCACGAGGTGGTGCGCGAGATCGCCGGCATGGTCGACGAGCTGGTGGCCAAGGCCGGCAAGCCGAAGATGTCGTTCACGCCGCCGCAGGTCGACCGGGCCCTGGTCGACGCGATCGAGGACGAGTTCGGCGACGATCTGCGCGCCGCCCCGCTCACGCCGGGCAACAAGCAGACGCGCAGCGCGGCGATCAAGGCGGCGAAGGAGAAGGCGGTGGCGAAGTTCCACGCGCCGCACACCGCGACCGAGGCCGAAGCGAAGGCCTGGAACGCCAAGGTCGCCGAGATCCTGACCGACATCGTCAAGGACGCGGAGCGCAAGTCGATCCTCGACGGCACCCGCGCCGACGGCCGCGACCACAAGACGATCCGGCCGATCACGATCGAGGTCGGCGTGCTGCCGCGCGTGCACGGCTCGGTGCTGTTCACCCGCGGCGAGACGCAGGCGCTCGGCGTCGTGACGTTGGGCGGCACCGACGACCAGCAGATCATCGACGGGCTGATGCCCGAGCCGCGCAAGCGCTTCCTGCTGCACTACAGCTTCCCGCCGTTCTCGGTCGGCGAGACCAAGCGCATGCTCGCCCCGGGCCGCCGCGAGATCGGCCACGGCGCGCTCGCCGAGCGCGGCCTCGAGCCGGTGCTGCCGGCGAAGGAGGCCTTCCCCTACACGATCCGCATCACCAGCGAGATCCTCGAGTCGAACGGCAGTTCGTCGATGGCGACCGCCTGTGCCGGGACGCTGGCGATGATGGACGCCGGCGTGCCGATCCAGCAGCCGGTGGCCGGCATCGCCATGGGCCTGGTCATGGAGGGCAAGCGCTACGCGATCCTGTCCGACATCCTCGGCAGCGAGGACGGCTGCGGCGACATGGACTTCAAGGTCGTCGGCACCGGGCGCGGCATCACGGCGCTGCAGATGGACATCAAGTGCGATGGCCTGACGCGCGAGATCCTCGCCGAGGCGCTCGAGCAGGCCCGCGAGGGCCGGCTGCACATCCTGCGCGAGATGCTGAAGGCGCTGCGCGCGCCGCGCGAGCAGATCAGCCCGAACGCGCCGCGGCTCGAGTCGGTGCAGGTGCCGAGCGAGAAGATCGGCCTGATCATCGGCCCCGGCGGCAAGAACATCCGCCAGCTGCAGGAGCAGTTCGAGTGCAAGATCTCGATCGAGGACAGCGGCCTGTGCACCATCACCGGCGTCAACGCCGAGAAGGTGATGAAGTGCGTCGAGCACATCCGCTCGATGACCGCGGAGGTCGAGCTCGGCACGGTCTACGAGGGTCGGGTCACGGCGATCAAGGAGTTCGGCGCGTTCGTCGAGATCCTGCCCGGCCAGGAGGGCCTGGTGCACGTCTCCGAGCTGTCGGATGGGTTCATCCGCACCGTGACCGACGTGGTGCGGATCGGCGACACGCTGAAGGTCAAGGTGATCGCCATCGACGACTTCGGCAAGGTGAAGCTGAGCCGCAAGGCCGTGATCCTCGGCGAGCGTGGCGAGGGCGCCGCAACGGCAGAGGCGCCGCGCCCCGAGCTGCGGGATCGGGGCGATCGCCCCGATCGAGGCGACCGGCCGCATCGTGGGGACCGCGGTGACCGCGGCGGCCGCGACCGCGACGAGCGCGGCGGCCGTCGCGACGACCTGCCGCGTGGACAGCGCCCCGAGCGCGGCGACCGCTGGGAACGTCCCGAACGCGGCGAGCGGAGCGAGCGCGGAGCGCCTGCCGAGCCCGAGGTTCGTGCCGACCGCGGGGAGCGCGGCGACCGCGGGGAGCGTGGCGAGCGCATCGATCGCGGGGAGCGCATCGATCGCGGCGACCGCATCGATCGCGGCGACCGCGACCGCGGTCCGCGCGGCGACCGGCCCGAGCGCGGCGATCGATTCGATGCCCCTCGGCGTGACGAGGGGCGGGGACCGCGGGGCGATGCGCCGCCGCGCCCGGCCCGCGAGGAGCGCGAATCGTTCCGCCCGGCACGGGAGGAGCGTGGCCACCACGACGAGCCGCACCGTGGCCGCGGGCGCCATGACGAGCCGCGGCCCGAGCGCGGTGAACGTGGCGAGCGTGGCGAGCGTGGCGAGCGCGGTCGCCACCGCGAGGACGAGCCGGCCCCGCACTTCGACACGCCCGAACCGGCGGCCAGGCACCCGCGGGGCTCCCACCCCGGCGGTCGTGGCCGTGAGCACCATGCCGGCCCCGAGCGCGGCCGCGGCCCCGGCCGCGATCGCGATCTGGGCGCCGGCGAAGGGCCGGTCGCGGCGCGCCCGCTGCCGCACCGTGAGGCGGAGCGCCAGGGCGAGCGCGAACCGGGGCCTGGACGCCGCGGCGGGGACCGCGGCGAGCGCGGTGGCCGCGCGGAGCCGGCCCACCGGTCGCCGATGCCGATGCGCGACTTCGACGATGCCGAGGACGAGGTCCCGGCGTCGCGCCCGAACAGGCCATCCGGCCGGCCCGTCGGCGAACTCGAGCCGATCGAGGACCTGCTCGGGGACGAGGGTCCGGCCGAGCGCGGACCGCGGCACCGCGGTGGCCGGCGGCGGCGCTGACGCCGCCGCACCCAAGGGCGCGGTCCTCGACCGCGCCCGCGCACTGGGTTCCTGCCCCACCACGAGGGCTGGTCGGGGCGTGGTGGCTGCGGCTAGGATCCGCGGCCGATGCGCTCTCGCCGTGCCGCCTGCCGAAGGCCGGGCTGCCTTGCCCTGCTGGTCGGCATGCTCGGTGCGATGCCCGCCGTGGCGCAGGCGCAGCCCCAGGCGGTGGCGGGCCCGGAATTGGCCATCGGTTTCGCCACCCCCGTCATCGATGGCGATCTGTCGGACTGGCCGCCCGAGTCGGCGGCCATCCGCCTGGATGACGAGTCGCAAGTCATTCTCGAGAAGGATCTTTGGCGCGGTCCGACCGACGTTTCCGCGGAGTTCCTGCTGAGTTGCGATGCCGGCCACCTGTACCTGGCCGGATTGGTGCGCGATGACCAGTTGCGAACTGGCCAGAATCTGGTCGGCCTCGACCCGACCGATCGGATCGAGCTGCGTCTGTATTCCCTGGCCGACGCCGACGCGGCGCCGACCAGGGGCGACGAAGTCCTGCAGCTCATGCCGCTGTCGTCCGGTCGGCCCTGGACGTGGCAGTGGGCCCCGGCGGCCGGGGGACCGCGGCAGCCGGGTCCGCAACTGACCGGTGTGCGCGTGGTCGGCAAGCGGCTCGACGAGACGACCTACCAGTTCGAAGCCGCGATCCCGTTCCACCAGTGGCAGGCCGTGCGGCCTGGCAGCACCCGGGTCGCGCTCGAGTTGTCCCTGCGCGACGTCGACGACCGGCACGGTGGCCGCGGGTCCACCTTGCAATGGGGTGTGGCTGCGGAGCCGGGGGGGGCCGTGCGCGGGGTGCTGCAGCTGCCCGCCCCGGGTCCGCTCGTGTCGGCCACGCCGGCGTCGGCGCTGTTCGCCGACGAGCTGCTGCAGGACCTCCCGTTCCTGGTCGTTCCCCTGGCGACGCTGCTGCTGCTGGTGGCGTTGCTGCGCGGGTGGCAGCGGCTGCGGCAGCGAGCCCGCTGGCTGGCGCCGACGCTGATCGGCGCCGGCGTCGTGATGTTCCTGCTCGGGCTCTGGCTGCCCGGATGGCTGGCGGACTGGCGCGCCGGCGACCAGCGCGCGCACCTGGACGCATCGTTGGCCGTGCTGCGCGACACGGTCGCCAAGCTCGAACAGGGCACCCTGGCGAGCTACCGCGGCGCCAGTCGCGATCGCGCCCTGGTCGACCTGCTGGCGGGCCGGTCGATCGCACGGCAGCGCTACACCAGCTACCGGTCGCTGGCGCAGTTGGCGCCCGACCAGTTCGGGCCGCCGCTGCGCACCTTCGACGACCTGCCGATCCGCCCGTACTGGATTCCGCTGTCGGCCGAGCAGCCCGAGAGTTTCCCCTTCGATCCGCCCCTGCGCGGCACCCTGCACCTGGTCGTGGCCAGGCCGTTCGTGCCGACCTTCCCGTTCGCCGCGCGCGGGGCCGTGCGCGAGCCGCAGCGGCTGCGACTCGAACTCGACCACGGTGGCGGCGACCGTCGCGCGCGGGAGATCGACCTCGACCGCCCGTTCGCCGAGGGCACCTCGCTCGGCCGCGACTTCTGGGAGGTCTGCGTGCTGCCGTTGCCCCTCGACCGCGAACTGCGGGCGCTGTCCGTGCTCGGTGAACGCGGCGTCGACCTGAGCCTCGTCGGCCTGTCGCTCGAGAGCCAGCAGCAGGGCCAGGTCGTGCCGCTGCTGCTCGGCGCGCCGTCGCTCGGCGGCGTGCTGACCGACCTGCGCGGGCCCCACCCGCGGGATGCCGGCATCGAGCTCCTGCCGCGGGCCACCGCGAAGGTCGCCCTGCCGCGGCTGGACGAGCCGCCGCAGAAGCTGTGGCTGTTCTACCGCGCCGTCTACCCCGGTTTGCCGACGGCGAATCCCGGCGCCAGGGTCGCCGAGGTCGTGCTGCACTTCGCCGATCCGGCGCTGCGGCGGACCGTCGTGCTCGAGCACCAGATCAGCATGTTCTACGAACTGGCGGTGCACAACACGCGCGACGAGCCGCCGGAGGGATCGCCAGCGGCGATCGCGCTGCGCTGGACCGACGAGGGGCGGGAGAAGCACGTCAACCTCGCCTATCCGGTGCTCGACCTGCCCGCCGGCGCGGCGCTCGAGGCGATCGAGTTCCGCAACCTGGCCGAGTACCGCATCCGCTTCCGTTCCGTCGTACTCGGCAACGAGCGACCGGCGGCGCCCCAGGATCCCGTCGACGCCCCCCTGGTGCGGGAGGGGCAGGAGCGTCGCCTGCGCGCCGACGTGCGTGCCCAGCTGGCCGGCGTCGCCGTGACCGTCTATCGCAACGGCCGCCTCAGCGAGTCGACGCTGCCGGCGGAGCAGCGGGCCGACCAGCTGTCGTTGCCGCGCAGCGTCGCCGGCGGCGAGATCGTGGCGGCGGCGTCCCTGCTGCGCGACGGCAGCCGCCGGCTCGGCGTCTACGCGCCGCTGGGGGGCGAGGGCTGGGACGGGGCCGTGCTGGGCCTCTCGTCGCTGGACCGCGAGTGGGCCGAGGTCGGTCGGTCGGATCATCGGCTGGGCCTGGCGCTCTGCCTGCTGGGTACGCCGTTCCTGCTGGTGCTGCTGAGCGAGCTGCTGGCGATCGTCGCCAACCTGCGCTTCCGCCTGATGGCGGTCATGACCGCCGCGGCCCTGCTGCCGCTCGGCGTGATGTCGCTCGTGCTGGTGCGCGTGCTCGAGGACGGCCATGCGGCCAGCGTGCAGGATGGCGTGCTGGCGAGCGTGCGCGGTGCGATGGGGCAGCTCGAGGAGCAGAAGGAGAAGGTGCGCAGCTCGGCCCGCCAGTGGCTGCGCGACCTGCTGGCCGCGTCGGCAGGTCGCCTCGGCGGCCTGCCCGACGGCGATGCGGCGGCCTCGGGCACCGCTGTCGCGGCCGAACTCCAGAAGCTGCTCGCCGGCCAGCTGCCACCGGAGTGGGGCGGCGGCTTCCTGCGGCTCGAATGGCAGCCCGAGTCCGGCAAGGCGAGCCGCGAACCGCTGGTGGTGGTGGCGGGCGACGAGCGCGTGGCCAACCTCGAGACGCCGGCGCGCCTCGATCCAGGCGTCTTCATGCAATGGGGCATGCTGATGCTCGGTGTGCGGGCGGAGGAGTCGGTCGCGGGCGGTCTGCTGACGCTGACCGCGGGCCGGCCGCTCGACGGCAACCTGCTCGGCGCCCTGGCGCCGGGGCGACTGGTGGTGCTGACCGACGTGCGCGGCTACCCGATCGCGGCGAGCAGCGGTCATCCCGAGTCCGAACTGCTGCTGCGGGAGGCACTCGACCCGAGGGTCATGGCGCAGCGCGAACGGGCGCTGGCCGTCGGCGCCGAGCAGCGCAAGCCGACGGTCGAGCATCTGGCCTCCGCCACGGGCCGCCACGTCTGTGGCAACGCGGTGCTGCGCGACCTGCAGGACACCCCACGCGGTCTGCTGGTGGTCACCCAGCCGGATCCTCGCGCGACGCTCGAACTCGCGGTCGGCCGCGTGCCGGTGCGGGCGTTCTTCCTGCTCGTCGCCGGCAGCCTCGTCGTGCTGGCGGCCTTCCTGTCGTTCGTCGTCAGCAGCCGCATCAGCCGGCCGATCGAGCGCCTCGAGCAGGGCGCGCTGGCCCTGTCCCGCGGGGCGCTCGACACCCGCGTGCCGGCCCAGGAGAGCGGCCAGATCGGCCGCCTCACCCGCACCTTCAACCGCATGGCGGCCGACCTGCAGGCGCGCGTGCAGGACCTGCAGGCGCTGAACCGGGCGATGCGGGAACTGTCCGCACCCAGCGACGAAGCGACCACCCTCGATGTGCTGCGGCGCTTCTGCGCCAGCCACTCGGCCGCCGATGCGGTCCGGATCCTGCTGATCGACGCCGCCAGCAACGAGCTGTTCGTGCACGCCGGTGGCGCGCGGGAAGTGGCGCCGCGGGCGGCCGGGCGGCTGGCCCGGTTCGTCGGCTCGTTCTCGTGCGTGTCGCGCCAGGGCCTGCCGCCGGAGCCCGTCGCGGCCGTGCTGCCGGGCTGCCGCTCGGCGATCGGCCTGCCGGTCGCGTTCGGCGGTCGGACCCGCGGCCTGGTCCTGCTCGGCTTCGAGCGCACCGAGCCGCTGCCGGTCGACCTGGAACTGCTCAGCACCGTGGTCGCGCAGGCGGCGATCGCGCTCGAGCGGTCGCAGTTGCACCGGCTGGCCGTGCAGGATCCGGTCACCGGCTTGATCACGCCGGAGTACTTCCGGCGGCTCGTCGTCGACGAGGTGTCGCTCGCCCAGCAGCACGGCGTGTCCCTGGCGATGGCGGCCCTGTTGCTCGGCGACGGCGACCGTCGGCCGCGCGGACTGCGGCGGTTCGTCGCCGTGTTGCAGGACGAGAAGCCGCCGGCCGCCGTGCTGTGCCACATGGGATCGGGCCGGTTCCACGTGCTGCTGCCGGGCGTCGGTCGCCCGGCGGCCGAGGCGTTCGTGGCGGCCATCGGCGCGGCCTGGTCGGGCCTGGCGCAACAGCTGCCCGAGAACGAGATCGAAGACCGCCGTCCGATCGGTGTCGTGGTCCAGTTCCCCGACGAGGCGCCGTCGGCCGAGTTCCTGTTCGAGGCCTTGCGGGCCCGTCTGGAGGCGCTCAGCACGCCGGGGGCGGCGGCGATGGAGTCCGACGAGAGTCTGCAACGGGCCGGCGTGACGGCGGTCAGTCCGGCGATGCGCGAGGTCTACAGCACCTTGCGCCGCGTGGCGCCGACGGATCTGCCGATCCTGCTCGAGGGCGAGACCGGCGTCGGCAAGGAAGTGCTGACCAACCTGGTCCACCGGTGGAGCCGGCGTGCCGCCGGTCCCCTGGTCAAGGTGCACTGCGCGGCGCTGTCGGAGACCCTGCTCGCCAGCGAGCTGTTCGGCCACGAGAGGGGCGCCTTCACCGGCGCCGACCGCCGCAAGATCGGCCGGTTCGAGCAGGCCGACGGGGGCACGTTGTTCCTCGACGAGGTCGGCGACATCCCGCTCGACGTGCAGGTCAAGCTGTTGCGCGTGCTGCAGGAGGGCGAGGTCGATCGCGTCGGCGGGACCGAGCCGGTGCACGTCGACGTGCGCGTGATCGCGGCGACCAACCGCGACATCGCCCGGCTGGTGCAGGCCGGCCAGTTCCGTGAGGACCTCTACTACCGGTTGCAGGGCGTCGTGGTCCGGGTGCCGCCGCTGCGCGAGCGGCGGCAGGAACTCGCCGATCTGGTCGAGCACTTCCGTCGCGAGGTGCTGGCCAGTGGGCAGGGGCAGGCGCGGTCCCTGTCGCCGGATGCGATGGACGAGATCTACCGGCAGGAATGGCCGGGCAACGTGCGCGAGCTGCGCAACACGGTCGTGCGGGCGATGGTGCTCGCCCGTGGCGACGTCGTGCACCGGCGCGACATCCTGGCAGCGATTGCCGGGCGTTCGCAGCGATCGGCGGCGGTTGCGGGGGCTGGCCCGTTCGGCGAGTCGCGGGCCGGCGTCGCCGAGGACCTGCCGGCGGCGGCACCGACCGCGTCGCCGGTGCCGCGCCCGCAGGAGGACCGCCCCCTGCCTCCCGAGCCCGCGGCGCCGGTGCCCTCGGCAGCTGCCGAGCCGACCGTGGTGCTGCCCGATCTGGCGGCTGCCCTTCCCGCCGCTGCGCCGCCCGACCCCGCCGCCCTGCCGCCACGGCTACGCGACCTGATGGCCCGGATCCGTGCCCGGGGCACCTACTCGACCCAGGACCACATGGAGGCCACCGGCGTTTCCCACCGCACCGGCCTGCGCGACCTCCAGGCGCTCGTCCAGGCAGGCCTGATCGAGCGGGTCGGCACCCGCAGGGGGGCGTTTTATCGGCCACTCAATCGCCACGGCGAGGGTGCGCCGGCAGTCTGATTTCCGCCATGCCGAGGCGGATACCGTGCCCGGCGGTGTGACCAATTACTTTTCGCCTGCCTCAAGTGCCTGTTGGAGGAAGGACTAAAGCCGGGTGCCGAGAGATGGCCGATACCGTGGACCGGCGCTTGCTCTCCCGCCGTCGCTCCGGGCGATGCGGCAAGCAGTCGCCCACCTCGCCTTCTCGAGATCCCATGAGTCCAGCCTTCGCCACGTTGCTTCGTTCGGCCGCTGCCTGCCTGCTTCTCGTGGTGGGCCTGGCCAGCCAGGTGACCCTCAAGCGCGGCGCCGTGGTGTTCCATGGCAGTGCGAGCAACACCAGCGCCCCGGCGACGATCGACGAGGCCAAGGTTCGTGAAGCGACGCGGGAATGGCAGCGGATCCAGGCCGAGGGCATCGATCCGGACTCCGCGCAGGGCAAGCAGTTGATCGCGCAGATGAACAGCAAGATCCGCGACGCCGCCAAGGCGGTCGCCGCCGCGGAAGGCCGCGACCTCGTGGCGCGCCAGGGCGACATCACGGACCGCCAGGGGCGCGACGTGGTCGACCTCACCGACCGGGTGGTCGCGCGTCTGTAGCCAGGGGCTGTTCGCCGCTCACGACGCAACCGGCACGGAGAAAGGCATCGCACCCCGCGGGCGACCCCTGCAAGATCCCTCCTCCGTGCGAGTCGCCACCCGTCGATCCCGGTCCGCCGTACTGCTCGGCTGGTGCATGGCGGCCAGCGCTTGCGTCGCGGCCGGCGAGTCGCGTCGGGCCGAACCGCGGGCCGTCGAGGCCAGCGTTGCGGGTGGTTCCGGAACCGCAGCGGCGCGGGGTCCGCTGACGTGGGGGCTCGGCACGGGGCCCGGCGCCGAACGAGCCGCCGCCGCCATCCAGGATCCGGTCGAGACGCCGGAGCAGCGCGACGCCCGGCTGCGCGTGCAGTTCGGCAGCAGTGTGCTGATCGGCGCCGACGGCCGGCTGACCAAGCAGTACTTCCTGGCTGGCGAACTCGGCACGACGTTCCTCAAGCTGATCGCCGAGATCTCGCCGGAGCAGCGCCCGGCCCCGCGTGGGCAAGGCCAGCCGCTCGACATGATCCCGTTGCCCGGCACGCGCATCGGCGGGCCGGAGGCACGCAGCATCCTCGGCCGCATGCTGGGGGCGCACGAGGTCGAGGTCACCTACGTTCCCGACTTCGAGATCCTCAGCGGTGCGGTGCTGGTCGATCCACCGGCGCCGAACCAGCCGGGAGCCGTGCGCGGCGCGCCGCTGCCGGTCGACCTCAACACGGCGCCGACGGTCGCCCTCGTGCTGGTCACGGCCAAACCATCGGCCCTGGCGGCCTTCGAGGCGGCGCTCGATCTCTTCTACACCAGCATTCCGCAGATCGAGATCACCGTGCAGGTCGTCGAGTACCAGACCGCCGACGCGCTGGCGTTCGGCGTGCGGCGGGTCGATCCCACCACGCCGATCCTGCAGAACCTGTCGAGCAGCCAGCTGGTGCGCTCCTACTCGTCGGTCTTCCCGATGCGTCAGCCGACCGTCGGCGCTTCGCCGGTGACCGACGTCGGCCTGTTCACGCTCGGCGGCATCCACGACAGCTGGGAGCTCAACATGGTGTTGGAGGCGCTCGAGGCCAACAACCTCGCCGACATCACCAGTTCCCCCAAGCTCGTGGTGCGCAACGGCGGTGTCGCCGCGATCTCGACGCTGACGAACTTCCCGTTCCCGCGGGCGAAGATCAATCAGCTCGGCACGGAGGTCGCCACCGACATCGAGTTCAAGCCCGTCGGCGTGAAGATGAACATCATCCCGATGATCGCCGGCACCGATTCGGTGATCCTGCAGATCTACGCCGACGTGTCGGCGGTGACGGGATTCGCGCCGACCACGCCGGTCAGCACGCCGATCACCAGCCAGCGCACCGCGGTGACGACCGTCTACCTGAAGGACGACCACACGCTGGTGATCGGCGGCCTCAAGTCGGAGACCAAGTTCGAGACCGAGACCAAGGTGCCGCTGCTCGGCGACATCCCGATCCTCGGCTTCCTGTTCCGCGCCACCTCGACGACGCGCAACGAGACGACGGTCGAGTTCCACATCCGGCCGCGCATCGTCACCGACCGTGGTTCGCCGACGTCGTTCTGACGGCGCGGTCTAGCCCGCCTGCAGGGCGCGCTCGATCGCGGCCCGCAGCTCGGCGTCGTCCGGCCTGGTCCGCGAGGCGTAGAACGCGATCGGCTGGCCATCCTTGCCGATGAGGTACTTGCAGAAGTTCCAGCTCGGCAACGATCCGGTCGCCCGACCGAGCAGGGCGTAGACCGGGCTCTGCGTGGCGCCCGCCTTGGTCTGCACCTTGGCGAACAGGGGGAACTGGACGCCGAACTTCGTCGTGCAGAAGTTGCGGATCTGCTCCGGCGAGCCGGGCTCCTGGCCGCCGAACTCGTTGCTCGGGAAGCCGAGTACCTCGAAGCCGCGGCCGGCGAGCTCGCGCTGCAGCTGCTGCAGCCCCGCGTACTGCGGGGTATAGCCGCATTCGCTGGCGACGTTCACGACCAGGGTGACCTTGCCGCGGTAGGCGCCGAGGTCGACGTCGGTCCCGTCCAGGGCAGTCGCGTGCAGGGAGTAGAGGTCCATCGCGGTGGGCTGGGAAGCGGTGGGGTTGGAGGGGGCGGTTGCTGCGGCTTCCGCGGGCTGCGTGGCACCGCCGGCGCAGGCAACCAGGGTCAGGAGCAGGAGGGACGAGCGGAGGGTCTTCATGGCGGGCGGCGGACCTTCGTCGGGGGCGGCACCCAGGATGCGGCCATTGTCGCCCGGCCGCAGCGCGCGCGACAATCTTCCGCCGCCGGTCCCCGGCGACCACCGGTCCGCCAAACCTGCCCTGTCCCATGCAGAACCAACGCCTGCTCGGCTTTGCCGTCCTGTTCGTGCTCCTGGCCGCCGTGGCCCTCTGGCTGGTCGCCAACGGGGGCGATCGGTTCGATCCGCTGGCGCCGGCGGCGCCGCCGTGCGGATCGAGGCGGCGAACGCCGCGACCGTGCCCCCGGCCGGTGGCTTCTGGGTGCTGGGGCGCGTCGTCGACGACGCCGGCAGTCCCGTGCCCGGCGCCGCCGTCCACACCGGGCGCGGCCTCGGCTTCGGCAACCGCGAGTTCGACCCGGCGGCGTTCGAGGCGATGCGCGACGATCCCGAGGCGGCGATGGCGCGGATCCGGGCCGCGCGCGACGAGGGGGCCGCCACGACGACCGACGAGGACGGTCGGTTCCGCCTGCCGGCGCCCCCGGGCGGTGCCGGCGTCTGGCTGCGCGTCGAGGCGCGCGGCCACCGTGTGTTGGCGCGCAACGTCGGTCGGCCTGCCAGCGGCGACCTCGACGCCGGCGAACTGCAGCTCGACCGGGGAGCGATCGTCAGCGGCAGGGTGGTCGATCGCGGCGGCCGCGGCATCCCCGGCGCGCGGGTGCAGCGCGAGCCGGCCGGCGTGCGCTCCGGCTGGCTGGCAAGCGTCGACTTCGACTTCCCCGGCCTCGACGACATGCCGGACCTCGGCGGCGACCGTGCCGTGACCGACGACGAAGGGCGCTTCGAACTGCCGCACGTCGGGCCGGGCGAGTTCGCGCTGCGCGCGCGCCACCCGGACCACCCGTCCACGCACCAGGAGGGACTCCGCGTCGCCGCCGGCGAGAGCCTGCGCGACCTGCGGCTGGTGCTCGAGCCGGGGGCGTCGATCCGCGGGCGGGTCGTCGGCGCTCCGGCCGCCAGCAAGGGGCTGCGCGTCGCGGTGTCGACCCGCCGCGAGGGCATGCCGGCGGCAGTCCCCGCCGAGGGGCCGTTCGCCTTCCTCGCCGAGGCCGGCAGCGAGTGGATGGAGGGCATCGGCGGCATCGGCGAACGCACGGCGGCGGTGGCGGCCGACGGCGGCTTCGTGGTCGCCGGGCTGCATCCGGGCCGCGGCTACCGCATCTGGGTGACGCAGTCCGCGCGCGGACTGCTCGGCGACGCTGCGTGCAGCCCGCGGCTCGAGGTGACGGCGCCGATGACCGGCGTGGAACTTCGCTACGACCCGGGCATCACGGTGACCTTCCAGGTCGTCGACGAGCAGGACGGGACGCCGATCGAGCGGCTGTGGGTCGATCACGGCCTGCGTGGCGGCCGTTCGCCGGAGGAGCTGTTCGGCATGGCGATGGGCCGCGCCCGCGCCGGCAACCACCCCGAGGGGCGGGTGACGATCCCGAACCTGCGGCCGCAGGAACAGGAGACGCTGCGCCTCGCGATCGAGGCGGTCGGCTTCCGGACCTTCGAACGCAAGGACATCGTCCTGCCGCGCTCGGGCGAGCTCGATCTCGGGGTCGTGCGGCTTGCCCGGGCACCCGTGCTGCGGGTGCAGGCGCTGGCGCTCGCCGACCGGACGCCGGTCGCCGGCGCGACCGTGCGCGTGCGCGCCGCCGCCGACGAGACGGCGCCGCTGCGGCGAGGGCCGATGGCCATGCTCGCCGGTCGGTTCGGCGGAGGCGGCGGGACCCAGTCGGCGCGCACGGATGCCGACGGCAGCTGCGTGCTGAACGCACCGGTCGGTCCGTCCATCGTCGTGGTGGTCACCAGCGCCGAGCATGCCCCCTACCAGAGCGAACCCTTCGTGCTGGCCGCCGCCGGCGGCGAGCACGAGGCGGTCCTGCTCCGCGGCGGTCGCGTCGAGGTCACAGTGGTCGGCGCCGAGGGCGCGGTCGCCGCCAGCGAGCGCGTCGAGCACGTGGCTCCCGATGGCGCGCGCGAGACCAGGTCGACCACCGAGTCGGGCCTCGCGACCTGGGAGCGGCTGGCGCCGGGAGAGCACCGCTTCCGCCTCGCCACCGGCGCGCCAGGGGCCGAGTTCGTGGCGATGGCGATGGATGCCGCGGGCGGCGCGGCCCGCCCGCCCGAACCGGACTGGCAGACCGTGGTCGTCGCCGACGAAGCGGTGGCGCAGCTGGAGATCCGCAAGCCCTCGACGGCGCAGCTGCGCGGCATCGTGCGCGAGAACGGCGTGCCGCTCACCGACGCGCGCATCGGCTTCCTGGCCGGGAGCGAAGCCGACGGCCGTGGCGAGATCGCCGAGCTGATGGCGGGCTTCGGCCGCGGCGACGGCGGCCGCACGGCCCGGGCCGCGGCCGATGGCAGCTACCAGCTGCGCGAGCTCCCGGCGGGTTCGCACCGCCTGCGCATCACGTCGCGGGAGCGCACGATGCCGGCGATCGTGCCGGTGCAGCTGCGCGCCGGCGAGAACGTGTTCGACATCGACCTCGACGTCGCCGTCGTGCGCGGCGTCGTGCGGGACGACGACGGCCAGCCGATCGCCGGCGCCTCGGTGCGCGCCGGCCCGGTCCGCCAAGGCGACGGCGCCACGGACCCGATCGGCATGGCGGCGGAGGCGATGCCTGGCGCCATGGAGATGTTCGCCGGGGCCACCGGGGGCCGCTCGGCCAAGACCGATGCGACGGGCAGCTACGAGCTGCGCGGGGTGCAGGCCGGCGTGCCGCTGCAGGTCTCGGTGACGGCCAAGGGCTACGCATCGCAGGCGTCGAGCCCGCTGACGATCGCCGCCGGCGCGTCACTCGGCGGGGTGGATCTGCGGCTGCTGCGCGCCGGCCGGGTCAAGGTCACGCTGGCGGCGAAGTCGCCGTTCGCGATGGCGCAGGCGCGCTGCCTGGGCGCCGATGGCGCGGTCGACACCTCGGTGCCGCCCGTCACGGCGATGCTCGCCAACGGCAAGGGCACGCTCGACGGACTGCGCCCCGGCCGTTGGCGCGTGTCGGTGCAGAGGCCGGACGGCGAGGCGCCGGCAACGCAGGACGTCGAGGTGGTCGCCGGCACGACGCGGGACGTCGCTTTCTGACCGGACGCGTTGCGTGCCGGCGCGCGGCACCGAGAATCGGGCCGGGCCATGAAGCGCCGCATCCTCGTCGTGATCGGCACCCGGCCCGAGGCCGTCAAGCTGGCGCCAGTCGTGCGCGAGCTGCGGCAGGCCGACTGGGCCGACTGCCGCGTGCTGGTGACCGCCCAGCACCGCGAACTGCTCGACCGCACGCTGGCCTTCTTCGGCGTCGAGCCCGACCTCGATCTCGACCTGATGCGCCCGGCGCAGTCGCCGGTCGACTTCACGGCCCGCTGCCTCGCCGCCGTCGATCCCGTCCTGGCCGCGGAGCGGCCCGATCTCGTGGTCGTCGAGGGCGACACCACGACCGTGTTCGCGGCCGCGCTCGGCGCCTTCTACCGGCGGGTCCCGGTCGCGCACGTCGAGGCCGGCCTGCGCACGGGCGACCGCGGCCAGCCGTTCCCCGAGGAAGCCAATCGTCGCCTCGTCGCCCAGCTCGCCGACCTGCACTTCGCCCCGACCGCCGCAGCGCGTGACAACCTGCTCCGCGAGGGCATCGCGACGCGGGGCGTGCACGTGGTCGGCAACACCGGCATCGACGCGCTGCAGTGGGCCGTCGCGCGCGTCGACGCCGGCGCGTTCCGTCCGCCTCCCGGTCGCCGGCGGCTGCTGGTCACCGCGCACCGCCGCGAGAACCTGGGCGCGCCGCTCGGCGGCATCTGCGCGGCGATCGCACGGCTGGCGGCGCGGCCCGATGTCGACGTGCTGTGGCCGTTGCACCCCAATCCCGAGGTGCGGGCGAACGTCGACCGCCGGCTGCGCGGCGCCGCCAACGTGCACCTCCGCGGGCCGCTGGACTACCCCGACATGGTGGCGGCGATGCTGGCCAGCCACGTGCTGCTGACCGACTCCGGCGGGGTGCAGGAGGAAGGCCCGGCGCTCGGCAAGCCGGTGCTGGTGCTGCGCGACGACACCGAGCGCCCCGAGGGCGTGGCCGCCGGCGTGGCGCAACTCGTCGGCACCGATCCCGGGCGGATCGTTGCCGCGGCCAGCCGCCTGCTCGACGATCCCGGCGCCCACGCGGCGATGGCGCGCGTGGTCCATCCCTACGGCGTCGGTGGCAGCGCGGCGGCGATCGCCGCGGTGCTGCGGGCGGCAGACCTCGGCGGAAGAAGCGGCTAGCATCGACGTCCGAGGTCCCAGGCATGCCCGCACCCGCAGCAGCTCCCGAGCCCGGTTCCGGTCCCGCCGGCCACGAGCGCGGCGTGGCGCTGGTGCTGGCCCTGATCTTCTCGATCCTGCTCTACATCCTGGTCGCCGAGCTGGTCGTCGCCGGCCGCATGGTGCGGGCGACCGGCGAGAACGACGCCCTGCTGGCGCGCATGCGCAGCCAGATGATCTACCGCCTCGCTGCCGCGGACGAGCAGTTGCTCTCCGACCTGGCCGGCCAGGCCGCGGCGGCCGACAGCGGCGGCGCGGGGCTCGGCGGCCTCGGCGGGGCCCTGGGTGGCGCGGCGTCGGCCGGCAAGGGGGCTGGCGCGGCACCGGGGGCGGCGGCGCCGGGCGGGGAGGGCGAAGCCGAGGCCGACCCGGCCGCGGACTGCGACAGCAGCCGGGACAGCTGGTTCCACCCCGTCGGCCATGCCGACGACGACCTCACGACCTACGTCTGGATCGAGGACGAGAACCGCAAGTTCAACCTGCTGGCGCTGTGGAGCCCGGAGCCCGAGTTCGCCGAGTTCTCGCGCGATCGCCTCGTGCGCCTGATCGACGCGCTACGCGAGGACAGCGAGTTCGACATTCCCATCTCCGACGCCGAACGCATCGTCCAGGAACTCATGGACTGGGTGCGTCGGCCGGACATGGAGGCGATCCCGCGGCCGTTGCTGAAGTCGGACGAGGAGAAGCGGCGCGACGTGACGGCCATCCTGCACCTCGACGAGCTGCTGATGCTGCCGTCGGTGAAGGAGGATCTGTTCTTCGACAAGGTCCTCGACGGCAAGGTCTACCTCGGCCTCGAGTCCGTGCTGACGATCTGGACCTCGCTGAAGGTCGATCCGGGTGATCCGCAGAAGGTCGAGCGGCAGCGGGCCGCCGCCGTCGCCCGCGGCGAGACGCCGCCGCCGACCGCGCCCGGCGGCGAGGGCGGCGGCGCGGGCGGCGGCGGGGCCAATCCGGCCAATCCGGCCAACCCGGCCAATGCGGCCGACGAGGCGGCACCGTCGCAGCCCGATGGGCTCGGCATCCGCATCAACGTCAACACCGCGCCGCGGGCGGTGCTGCGGGCGCTGTTCCCGGCCGACAAGATCCCCGACCGGGTGATCGACGCGATCGTGCGCTACCGCAACCAGGAGGACGAGGAGGCCGCGGCGGCGGCGGCGGAGGCGGGCAAGACCGAGCTGTCCGACTTCGGCGACCTGCGGCTCGGCAGCGAGAAGAAGCTGAAGTTCTTCGCCACGGTCGCGGACCTCGAGCAGGTGGAGGAGTTCGCCAACCTGCCCGATCCGCAGCTGAAGGCCGATTTCCTGCGCGCGCTGACCACCAAGTCGGAGGTGTTCTCGATCCACCTGGCGACGCTGCACAAGCGCAACGAGGAGAACCGGGTCTACCTGCTGCGCCGCGCGCGCTCGATCGTGCTGCGCGTCGACGACGGCGCCAGCGGCAAGATCGTGCCGCTGGTGCCGTTCGAGGAGCGCACCGGGCTGCGGCTGCAGCCGGTCGACCTGCAGGACGATGTGCTCGACCTGACGGCGCTCTACCTCGACATGGATCGTTTCGCGCAGGAGGAACGGGCCTGGAACCCGTTCCTGATCGACTTCTACCTGCCGAAGCACCGTCGCGACGACTTCTACTCGCCGCGCTGAGCGGTTCGCGCTGCGCATGCCACGCCCCGCGGATCCTGGTCTGCGCGAGCGGCTGGTCGAGGCGGCCAGCGCGGCGTTCGCGGACGCGGGCTACGCCGGCGCCCGTCTGACCGACATCGCCGCCCGCGCCGGCGTGACCAAGGGCGGCCTCTACTTCCACTTCGCCGGCAAGGAGGAACTGTTCTTCGCCGTGCTCGACCACTGGCGGGAACGGCGCCGGCGCCTGCTGCGCCTGCCCGCCGCGGGCGGCGAGCCGGCGGCGACGACGCTGCGGGCCTTCCTCGCCGGCTACCTCGCGTTCCACTTCCGCGAACCCGGGGCCGCGCGCGTGCAGCGCGTGCTGGCGACCGAACTGCGCGCCGGGTTCACGGCGCGGCTGCGCGAAGACGACCGGCAGGAGCGGCGTTGGCTGCGGGCGCAACTGCGCGAACTGCTGCTGCTCGGCACCCAGGACGGCACGCTCTCGGCCGCCGATCCGGCGCTCGCGGCGTTCCTGCTGGCGGCCGCGGTCATCGGCGTCGTCGAGCAGTGGCAGACCGCGCCCCTCGACGTCGAACCGCACTGCGACGAGCAGCTGCTCGCCACCGCGCTGGCAGCGCCCTACACCCTCGGCGCCGCGGGCGAGCGCGCGCGCCGCGGCGGCGCCAGCGCCTTCCGCGACCTGCCGGGCGCCTGAGTCCGCGGATCGCCGTGGTTGTGCCGGACCCTCGCGCTCGGCAGACTGCCGACCGCGTGCCCGAACCGCCGGACTTCCTGCTGAGCGTCGTCATGCCGGTCTACAACGAGCAGGCGACGCTGCGCGACATCGTCGCCGCCGTGCTGGCGGTGCCGTTGCGCAAGGAGCTGATCCTGGTCGACGACGGCAGCGCCGATGCCAGCCGTGCGATCCTGGACGAGCTCGCGGCCCGACATCCGGAGGTGCGCGCCTTCCAGCACCCCGAGAACCGCGGCAAGGGCGCCGCCCTGCGCACGGGCTTCGAGCAGGCGCGCGGCGACTTCGTCGTCGTCCAGGACGCCGACCTCGAGTACGACCCCGCGGACTACCCGCGCCTCCTGGCGCCGATCCTGCGCGGCGACGCCGACGTGGTCTACGGGTCGCGCTACCTGGTCGATCCCGAGGATCCGGGGCGGCCACGCGATCACCTCTACCACTACCTCGGCAATCGCTTTCTGACGTTCGCCAGCAACCTGTTCACCGGGCTGAACCTGACGGACATGGAGACCTGCTACAAGTGCTTCCGGCGCGAGGTGCTGCGGGACATCGTGATCGAGAGCCGTCGCTTCACCGTCGAGCCCGAGTTCACCGCCAAGGTCGCCCGCCTGCCGGTGCGCATCCACGAGGTGCCGATCCGCTACCGGGGCAGGAAGTACAGCGAAGGCAAGAAGATCGGTTGGCGCGACGCGGTGGCGGCGCTGTGGGCGATCGCCCGCTACCACTGGGCCCGGTGAAGCGGGGAGCGGCAATGGCGCCCGCTGCGGCCAGGGCGCCCGACCCGGGTGCCTGCGTTCAGAACACCACGCTGCAGCTGAACAACCCGCCGTAGTAGACCGAGTCGTAGCCCAGCACGATCAGGCCGTTCTCGGGGTCGCTGTCGTCCATCGACTGCCAGCGGGTGATGAAACCCAGGCTGAACTCGACCGGCCCGGCGCGCAGGCGCGTGCCGACCTCGCCGCCCAGCGACACCGTCGTGGCGACGTAGTCGTTGCTGTCGTTGTCGACGTCGATGCCGGTGAAGCCGAAGCCGGCGCCGAACTGGCCGTAGAGCGACCACGAGAAGCTGCGCCGGTCGACGAAGCGGAACTCGGGCGCGATCTCGAGGTAGGGACCGATGGTGCCGTAGGTGATGTCCTCGCGCAGGACGCGGTCCTCGAGCTCGTAGCCGTTGAAGCGCACGCCGATGCGCGCCGGCATCGAGAAGCGCTTGGCCCACAGCCGGTAGGTGAAGTGCAGGAACAGCGTCGACGAAGTGATCTGGCCGGCGTTGAAGCCCGCGTCCGCGAACAGATCGTCGTCGGTGCCGATGGCCTCGAACTGCACGCCGCCGCCGAAACCATGGCGGCTCACGCCCTCGAACTGCACCCGGAACATCGCCGCATCCGTCTTGCCGTCGAGCGGCGAACTGTCGGTGCGGTGCTCGAGCCTGCCGGCGCTGGCGCCGAGTTCGACCCGGAAGTTGGGGATGAACGGCATGTCCTGCCCCAGGAGCGGGGCGGCCGCGACGGCGCCGGTGACGAGGACGAGCAGGCGTGAGCGCATGGGCGGAATCCTAGCGCGGCGGGGCCGGAAACGGGTCCGCCGCGGTCGGCCCTCGGCCTACGCACTCCGGACCGGGCGCCGGCTCAGGCCTGCACGTAGGCGCCCGGGATCGGCAGGTGCTTCGCCAGCGCGTTGCGCGAGTCGACGACCAGGCGGGCGTGCCGGGCGATGACCGGCCAGTCGATGGCCGAGTGGTTGGTCACGATCAGCACGCAGTCGGCGGCGGCGACGTTCTCGTGCGTCAGCGGCACCGAGTGCATGCGGTACTCCATGTACTTGCGCATGCCGGCGAACAGCGGCACGTGCGGGTCGTGGTAGCTGACGTCGGCGCCGTGCTCGAACAGCAGCTTGATGATCTCCGCCGCCGGCGTCTCGCGCACGTCGTCGACGTCCGGCTTGTAGGCCAGGCCGACCACCAGCACCTTGGCGCCGCGCAGCGGCTTGCCCTGCTCGTTCAGGCCCTCGCTGGTGCGCTGCAGCACGTAGTGCGGCATCGCGTTGTTGATCTCGCCGGCAAGCTCGATGAAGCGCGTGTGGTGGCCGAACTCCTTCGCCTTCCACGTCAGGTAGAAGGGGTCGATCGGGATGCAGTGGCCGCCGAGTCCCGGGCCGGGGTAGAAGGCCTGGAAGCCGAACGGCTTCGTGGCCGCCGCGTCGATCACCTTCCAGATGTCGATGCCCATCGCCGCCAGCACCGGCTTCAGCTCGTTGACCAGCGCGATGTTGACGCAGCGGTAGATGTTCTCGAGCAGCTTCGCCGCCTCGGCGATCTCCGCGTTGTCGACGGGCACCACCTTGGCGATCGCGGCGGCGTAGAGCATCGTCGCCAGGCGACCGCTCTCGGCGTCGATGCCGCCGACCAGCTTCGGGATCGTCTGCGTGCTGTGGTCCTTGCGCCCCGGATCCTCGCGCTCGGGGCTGAAGGCGAGGAAGTAGTCGGTTCCGGCCTGCAGTCCGCTCGCGGCCAGGATCGGCAGGCAGTCGCCGCGCGTCGTGCCCGGGTAGGTCGTCGACTCCAGCGACACGAGCTGGCCGCGGCGCAGCACCTTGGCCACCATCGCCGTCGACTTCTCGATGTAGCTCATGTCCGGCTCGCCGTGACGGCCGAGCGGCGTGGGCACGCAGAGGATGATCGCGTCGGCCTTGGCCAGGTCGGCCGGGTTCGCCGTCGGCAGGAACTTCGGCGACTTCGAGAGGTCGCGCACGAAGTCCTCGCCGAGGTGCTTCAGGTACGACTCGCCCCGCTTCAGCATCTCGATCTTGGCGGGGTCGACGTCGTAGCCGACCACCGGGAAACCGGCCTGGAAGAACGCGCGCAGCAGCGGCAGGCCGACGTAGCCGAGGCCGACGACGCCGACGTGCGCCGTGCGGTTCCGGATCTTCGCTTCGAGCAGGGCCGCGGGGGTGGAAGCTTCGACCATGGGGTGAGGGGCCATAGACGTAGCCGAGCATCGACATGGGAGCCAGTCCGAGTGGAGCTTCCCGCCCGCGCCGCGGAGCCCGCGGCGCGGCGACGCGCTGGCGCCGGCTACGATCCGTTGCGAGGATGCCGCCGTGAAGCACAGCGCCGATCGAGCCGCCGACGACGGGGCCGAAGGACTCTGGGCCTGGGTGCAGGCGCACTCGACGTGGTGGGTGGCCCTGTCCCTCGTCGGCGTGCTGTCGCTGGCGCTGACCGTGGTGCTGTTGCCCGTCGTCGTCGTGCGCCTGCCCGACGACTACTTCGCCGCCTCGCGCGATGCGCTGGTCCGCCGGCGCAGCGGCTGGGCCTGGTTCGAACGCATCGTGCGCAACGCCTTCGGCGTGGTGTTCGTCCTCGCCGGCGTGGCGATGCTCGTGCTGCCCGGGCAGGGCCTGCTGACGATCCTGATCGGGTTGCTGCTGGTCGACTTCCCCGGCAAGCGCAGGCTGGAGCGCCGTCTCGTGCAGCGACCCCGCGTGCTCGCCTTGCTGAATCGCCTGCGGGCCCGCCATGGTCGGCCGCCCCTGCGGCTCGAGTGATCCCGTGCAGGCCTTCCATGCCGATGCGTTCGCATTCCCGTTGCCGCCGCGGCACGTCTTCCCGTTGGCGAAGTACCGGCTGCTGCGCGAGCGCATCGCCGCCTGGCCGGCGGCGACCGGCATCGAGCTGTCGCCGGCGCCGCGGGCCCGGCGCGACGAGCTGCTGCTGGTGCACGACGCCGGCTACGTCGACGACTTCCTGGCTGGCCGGCTGCCGGCGGAGCACATGGCGCGCATCGGCTTCCCCTGGAGCCCGGAGTTCGTCGAGCGCACGCTGCGCAGCTGCGGGGCGACGCTGGCCGCCACGCGCGCGGCGCTGCGGCACGGCGCCGCGGTGCACCTCGCCGGCGGCACGCACCACGCCCGGGTCGATCGTGGCGCCGGCTACTGCGTGTTCCACGACTGCGCGATCGGCACCCGCATCGTGCAGCGCGAGGCTGGCATCGACCGCGTGCTGGTGGTCGACACCGACGTGCACCAGGGCGACGGCACCGCGGCGATCTTCGCCGACGACGAACGGGTCTACACGTTCTCGATCCACGGCGCGCAGAACTTCCCGGCGGCGAAGGTGCAGAGCGATCTCGACGTGGCGCTGCCGGATCGCACCGGCGATGTCGACTACCTCGAGGCCCTGGCGCCCGCTCTGGCGACGGCCTTCGCGGCGTCGCGGCCGGGATTCGTGTTCTGGATCAGCGGCGCCGATCCGTTCGCCGGCGATCGCTTCGGCCGGCTCGGCCTCAGCAAGGCGGGGCTGCTGGCCCGCGACCGCATGGTCGTCGCGGCGATGCGCAGCCGGGGCGTGCCGTTCGTGACCGTGATGGGTGGCGGCTATGCGCGCGAGGTCGGCGACACGGTCGACATCCACGAGGCGACCGTGCGCGCGGTCGCCACCGGCTGAGTTCAGGTCCGCAGGCGTTCGCCGGTGATGGTCACGGTCTTGATGCGCACCAGTCCGAGCGTCAGGTGGGTCAGGAGCCAGTCGTGGAACGATGCCGACGCCGTCGCGCGGAAGCTGGCGACGCCGGCGCAGGGGCCCGCGGTCTCCTGCAGCAGGGCGGCGACGTCGGGCTGGCTGTCGCCGAACAGGCCGTGCAGCCACACCACGGCCTTGCCGGTGGCGACGAACGGTTCGGCGGTGGCGCCCGCAGGGGCGGGCGTCGCCTGCACCGGGAACGGCACGCCGGCGAGGTCGTACCGGAGCGAGGCGCAGGCGGCGGAGAGGAGCAGCGGCACGGCGACCAGGGAGCGCATCGGCGGATGGTGCCGCCGTGGCCGCGGCGGTGCCGGCGCACGGCCGGCCGGGTTCAGAGCGAGCCGACCACGAACGCGAGTCCGTTCGTCGCGTAGGTGCCGACCCAGCCGGCGCTGAAATCGAGCTCCGCGACCTGCAGGTAGAAGGCGAGGCCGGGCAGTGTCGGGTCGGCCTGCGCGGTCGGCAGCGGGAGCAGGTACTGCGCCGTGCCGCCGATCGGCAGCAGCCCGGCCGTGATGTCGAGGCTGGCGATGCGCAGTTCGCAGCCCGGTCCGCCACCGGGCACAGGCAACAGCGGCAACGGCACGCCGGGGTCGAGCTGGCCGAGGCTCACCATCGCGAAACCCAGCGACAGCGGACCGAAGCCGGTGGCCGTGGCCTGCAGCGTGCGGCCCGTCCACGGCGCCGTGTCGGCGGCCAGCGCCAGCGCGCCGCCCGGGCCTGTGCACCCCGTGCCGTAGACGGTCGCCGAGGCGACCGGGTTGGCCTGGTACTGATAGACGTTGTAGGCGGGGTTGGCCGAGCCGACAGCGGCGTTCTGGCCGCAGACCTTGTAGACCTTGCCGGTGGCCGGCACGAAGGCGGCGTAGTAGCGGCTGATGCGGCCGATCGCCGGATCGTTGTTGTTGTACGGCGTCGTGCCCGTGGTCGGGTTGGCGTAGAGCGTCCAGGTGTTGGTCAGGCAGTCGAACTCGCTGCAGAAGTTCGTCGGGGAACCGTTGTAGGTCGTGAGGCCGTAGAGGTAGGTCGTGTTCGCGGCGGTGTTGGCGGCGATGCCCTGTCCGCTCTGCAGCACGACGCGCTGCCGCAACGGGTCGTAGACGGCCTGGTTGGCCATCGCGCTGGCGGGGAACGTGCCGGCTTGCGCGATCCAGTCCCAGTCGCTGATCTTCGTCCACGAGGCGCCGTTCCACGTCCAGACGTCGAGGTGGCGGTAGAGGTCGGCGCCGTAGGGACCGGTCAGGGTGTGGTCTTCCCCGCCGCACAACAGCACATCGCCGAACGGCGCGTTGCGCGTGACCAGGCTCGCCATGCGCCGGGCAGGGGGGGTGGTTCCGGGCACCATCAGGTTCCAGACGCCGCCCAGGAACAGCCAGGTCTCGCCACTGACCGTGCCGCCGCCGGTGTCGCCGCCGAACAGCAGCATGCCCCCGGTGGCCGGGTCGTGGGCCATCGTCGCCCAGCGCCGCGGCGTGGGGTTGCCGGCGGCGGGCGTCACGTCGGTCCAGGTGTTCGTCACCGGGTCCCACTCCCAGGTGTCGTTCAGCAGCGTGTCGGCCGGCAGAGGCCCGGTGGCACGGTTGTCGCCGCCGAACACGACCAGCCGGTTGGTGATCGGGTTCCAGGCGATGGCGGCACGGCCGCGGGCGTGCGGCGCCGGCGAGGCCAGGCCGTCGTGCACCAGGGTGAACGTGCCGGCGGCGGCGTCGAAGGCCCACAGGTCGTTCAGCGTGGTCGAAGTGTTGTTGCCCTTGCAGCCGCCGAACACGTAGAGCCGGTCGTGGCTGGCGGCGCCGGGGTTGTCGCAGCGCTGGTGCACCGTCGTGCTGCTGGTGCCGCCGGACGTGACCGCGGTCCAGGCGGCGCGCGGGGCGACGCGTGGCAGCAGCGCCGGTGCCGGCAGGGTGAACTGGGCTGCGGCGGGCACGGCCAGCAGCGCCAAGCCGAGGAACGTCGGGAGGGCGTGGGGGGGGAGTCGGTTCATGGTGGAGGCGGGTTTGGCCGCATCCGGTCGCGGACGGGCGTGGCGATTCAGGCGTCATCCTGCCGCAAGAAGCCGGTCCCTTCTTGGCGCCGAGCCGCCCGGCGTCGTGCCTTGCGGCGGCCCGCAGCCGGTCGCCGCAGGAATGCCGGTTCGGTGGTGTGCTTCGCCAGGGAGTTGCCGCTCTCGGTCGAGGCGAGCCCGATGGGCCCGCCGCGCCCATTCCCAACTCCAGTCCCGACAAGACCATGCTCCGTCTCCTTCCGCTCGCCTTCCTGTTGGCCGGGTTGCCCGCGCAACTGACCTCCTCGCGCCCTGGGGGGCTGCACCAGGACCCCGCCGCTGAGCCGGCGGTGCCCACCGCGGTGGCTCGTGCCAACCGTCCCGACCGGGTGCATTTCGATCGACCCGATGCCGACGGCCCGCTGTGGGCGGTCGGCCGCGCCTGGAAGGCGAGCTTCGACGCGACCGGCTTCACCGTCGTGCCGTTCTTCGGCGCCGAGGCACCGCGGAACTTCCCGCTGCGCCTCGAACTGACCGCGGCGACGGTCGGCGGCCGCGAACTCGCGCTGCGGCCTGGGACGCCGGTCGAGCGCGATGGCGCCGTGCACACGCACCGCGGCAGCCTGACCGAGGTCGTCGCGACCGGCCTCGACCAGCTCGAGCAGTCGTTCGTGTTCGACGCCTTGCCGAATCGCGGCGCGATCGCCGTCGACGTCCGGATCGCCGGCGAGTTCGTCGGCACCCCGATCGACGGCGGCCTGCGGTTCGCGAACGAATGGGGCCACGTCGACTACACCAAGGCCGTCGCCGTCGACGCCGCCGGCCGCAGGTTGCCGTTGGCGATCGGCTGGAGGGACGGCGTCGCTCGGCTCGAGATCCCGGCGGCGTTCGTCGCCGAGGCGAAGCTGCCGATCGTGCTCGACCCGGTGCTGAACTACTGGTTCCTGCTCGGCAATCCGTCGCAGCCGCAGCGCGAGGGCGACACGGCCACGATCCAGGCCTCGGCGCTGGGCGGCCGCACGCTGCTGATCTGGCAGCGCCAGTGGAGCGCCACCGACCAGGACTGCTGGGGGCTGATGTTCGACAACATCCTGGGTCTGGTGCAGACCGACTTCGTGATCGACACGTCGACGGCCGACTGGGTCGAGATCGCGGTCGCCGGCAACAACTACGCGCAGAACTTCCTGGTCGTCGCCGAGGTCCGCGTTCCCGTGTTCCTGGCGAACCGCCACGACATCGTCGGCCGGATGGTCGGCGCCGGCGCCACCACGAGCAGCGTGTTCGACATCGAGCGCGACGGCGTCGTCGGCCTGCCGGGCAACAACCACCACCCCGACGTCGGCGGCGATCCCTACTTTGGCACCGGCCGCTACTGCGTGGTCTTCCAGAAGCGCAACGGCACCGCGGCCGACATCTACATGAAGCAGGTCACCACCTCGGGCACTCTGGTGACGACCAACCCGGTCGCGCTCGACACGTCGTCGACCGAGGAGTCGAGGCCGTCGATCGGCAAGTCCTGCGGCCAGTCGAACGGGCTGCCCGCGCAGTGGCTGGTGACGTGGCAGCGGACCTGGCCGTCGGCTCCCTTCGACCAGGACCTGCACGGTCGCTTCGTCAGCTGGAACGGCGCGGTGATGGGCTCCGTGTTCGGCATCGCCCTGACGCCCAGCGAGGAGACGGCGCCGTCGGCGGGTTCGCCGATCGACCAGGGCGGCGTGCGCTACTGGCCGGTGGCGTTCGAACTGGCCTCGAGCGCCGGCCAGCCACGCGACGTCTGGGTGCGACTGCTGCGCGCCGACGGCACCTCGCCGATGTCGTCGTTCGTGGTCAGCAGCAACGTGCCCAACGCAGACGACCGCGACCCGGAAGTCGATGCCGATGGCATGCGGTTCGTGGTGACGATGACGACCGGCACCAGCGGCAACCCGCAGGGCGTCGAGGCGGTGACGATCGCCTACCTGCCGACGCTGAACACCTGGCGCCTCGAGGAACGCACCGGACTGATCACGTCGAGCCTCGACGACTACGGCCAGACCAACCTCTGCGCCCAGTTCAGCGGTGGCGGCGCGCCGACGCCCTACTACGCGCTTTGCTTCACCGAGTTCGCGAGCAACACGCTGCGGCTCGTGCGCTACGGCGGGCACCAGAGCGGCAGCTTCTTCCTGCCGCGCTCGACGATGTGCGGCAGCGTCGGCATCACCGCCAGCGGCTCGCCGGTGCTCGGCCAGACGGTGACGATCACGGTCGCCAACGGGCCGCTGTCGGGCACCGTCGCCGGCGCGCCGACCTCCGTCTCGCTGTTGCCGGCGCTCGGCTGCGGCTGCCTGCTCGGCTCCGACTTCATCGGCTTCTTCGGCAACCCCTTCGTCTGGACGATCCCCAACGACGTGATGCTCGTGGGCACCGCGTTCGCGGTGCAGGGCTACACGGTGGTCGGCTCGTCGTGCCTGGGCTCGCTCGACCTCAGCGACACGATCGACTTCACGATCCGCTGACGCACCGCCCTCGGCGCGTCACGGCAGGAACCTGCCCGGATCCTTCAGCTTCCGGGGCAGGTACTCCTCGATGACGAAGTTGAGGCCCCACTTCGCCAGCGCCTGCTGCTCGGCGCGCACGCCCATCTTCAGCATCTGCTCGATCGCCTTCTGCCACTCCTTGTGGGCCTGGAAGAACGGGTCGTTCTTCAGCGCGTCCTTGGCGCGCTTGATGTCGACGTCCTTCAGCGGGTGCGTCGCGTCCTCGAGCTCGAAGTCGAGGATGTCCTGCGGCGTGACGCCGAGGTAGCGCGCCTGCGGCACGCAGAAGAACTGGTTCAGGTGCACGGCGTTGCCGGAGCCGACCTTCAGCGTGCGGTAGATGTTCGAGATCCCGTACGGGTCGCAGTCGTTGAAGCAGTAGACGGGCAGCTTCTTGTCGTCCGACAGCTTGCGGATGAAGCGCCGCGTGCTGCGCGTGGGCACGCCGGCGGTGCCGACGATGATGCAGTTCTCCGTGCGCCACCACTTGTGCTCGTGCAGGCGCGCGAACATGCCGCCGGTCTCGATCACCAGCACGAACTTCGCCTTGGTCTCGAACTGGAAGTGCTCGACGCTGGCCGGGATCGAGTAGCTGCCGCTGCCCTGCTTGGTGCAGTCGATGCGCTCCTCGGCGCCGGTCTCGCGGTCGCGGTCGATGACGACCAGCTCGCCGGCGACGTTGCCGCCGTGTTCCTCGGGCCGGAAGCGCAACTGCTCGCGGGTCACGCCCTCGAGGCTGAACAGCGCCTCGATGTCGTCCATCACCGTGTCGGACTCCGGCTGCTCGGTGAACTTCGCGTCGCCCCAGTTCTTCGACACGTAGTAGGCCTCTCGCTTGGTCGCGAAGTCGTCCTGCTCGACCATCTCCTTGCTGAGCGCCATCAGCTTCAGCGTCTGCGCGAACGTCTTGACGGTGTTGACCGTCAGCGTGCGCTCGATGCGGCCGCGGCCCATCTTGAAGCCGCCCTTCTTGTCGTACTGCGCGTTGCGCAGCGAACGTTCCGGGAACTTCAGCTCCGGCTTGTCCAGCTTGCCGATGCGCTCGTGCACGTGTTCGGCGCAGTGCACGATCTCGCGGATCGTGACCTTGTCGATCGCGGTCAGCGGCTTGCGGGGCTTCTTCGGCTTCGGCTCGGTCGGGGACTTCTTCTTGCTGGCCATCGGTGCGCGGGTGCGGAGGTTGCGGGGACTCGGGCGCAGGCCGGCGGAACAGCAGACCGCACCGGCGCCGGCGCGCGGCGGGCGCGGCCGGTGGGAGGCGCGGGCCCTGACCGGCCCGGACGGCGGCGCATGCTAGCCGCGGCCGGGGTCCGGCGGAACGGCGGTCGCGCGGGCGCTGCCGGCCGGTGCGACCCGTGTCACGACGGGGGCAGGCCGGCGCGGTGCAGCCGGTCGGCGACGGCCTCCCAGACCGGACCGCGGGGAATGCGTTCCACGTAGGCGGTCGTGCAGCCTTCGGCGTCGAGCGTCTGCAGCGCCGCGTAGAGCTCCCGCGCATAGCCTTCGGCGTCGGTCGGCATCGCCACGGCGACGGTGGCGGCTGCGTCCCCCACGTCGAATGCCAGCAGGCCGATGCGCTCGCCGGCCGCCACGTCCCCGGCGATTCGCCGCAGGACGGCCGCGCGCTCGTCCGCAACGAACGGCACCAGCCTCGCGCCCGGCGCATAGTGCCGACGGCCCAGGCCCGGCGAGGGGCGGGGTGCGTCCTCGGCAACGGCGGCGGGCCGACGCAGCGGGCCGACGATCGCCTCGATGGCCGTTGCCGCGATGCCGCCCGGCCGCAGCAGCACCGGCTCGGGGCCGGTCACGTCGACGACCGTCGACTCGATGCCGACCGTGGCCCGTCCGCCGTCGAGCACGAGCCCGATCCGGTCGCCCAGCTGGGCGAGCACGTGGGCTGCCGTGGTTGGCGAGACCCGCTGGTAGGGGTTGGCGCTGGGCGCGGCGACCGGCACGCCGGCGGCGGCGAGCAGCGCGTGCGCCACCGGGTGCGCCGGCACCCGCACGGCGACGGTCGGCAGCCCGGCGGTCACGGCGTCGGGCACGTCCGGCCGACGCGGCAGCACCAGCGTCAACGGGCCCGGCCAGAAGGCATCGGCCAGGCGCCTGGCCAAGGGCGGCACCTCGCCGGCGACCCGCGGCAGGTCGTCGGCCGAGGCGAGGTGCACGATCAGCGGGTTGTGGGCCGGGCGGCCCTTGGCGGCGAAGATCCGGGCCACGGCCGCGGCGTCGAGCGCGTTGGCGCCCAGGCCGTAGACGGTCTCGGTCGGGAAGGCGACGAGACCCCCGGTGCGCAGCACCGCCGCCGCGGCGTCGATCGCGGCGCGGAAGGCTTCCGGTTCGCCGGGGTCGGCGCGCAACAGGCGAGGGGGGCGGGCGGGCGTCACGGCGCGTTGGCGCAGTGTAGCGAGGGGGTCGGCTCGATCTGTCGCCTGGAGGGCTGCCTCGATCTGCGGTGCGGCGGTGATTTCCGGCGTCACATCGCCGCGCTGCCCAACCATCCACAGATCGGGCCGGCAACGGGCCGGCCAAGGAGACTGCCATGCTGCCCGTGGATTCTCGTGGCGAGCGGGCGGCGACGGTCTGGTGCCGTCCCGCGCCTCGCCGGCCGGGTCCGACCGTTCGTGCGCCGACGCCATGCCCCAAGGCGTCGTCCCGCGAACAGGGCCTGGTCGGCAGGGCTAAGGGCGGACGCCCGGCTCCCCGTGGGGACGACGGGGAGCCACCGGGCGCCAGGTCGGCGCGCCACCGCACCGCCCGCAGGAGGTTGCGGGTGGACCGCGGGCCGCGGGCGGCAGCCGCCGTCTCCATCGTGCCGCCATGCTCGCCGTGGCGTGCCGGGTCCGATCCCGACGGGAGTCACGTTCGGGAGCGGGCCAACCGTGGCGCTGTCGGCAGGATCTCGCCGACGGCATCGTCGCCGGCAGCCGCACCCGCGGCGCGCGAGGGCTTCCCGGGATCCGCCGCGGCAGGGCGGCGCGCGGGAGCCGATGCGCGCTTGGCGCCAACCCTTCGCGGCCACGGCGAAGCGGGTGGCGTCGGACGCGGGGTCGGCTGCTGGCGGCGTGTTTCTCCGCGTCCGACTGTCTGCCGCGTGTGCCCTGGACGACCGCGATGGCCGATTCCGGGTCGGCAGGTAGGATGACGGCACGAGGGATGTACGGGTCGTAACCGCCGGAACACGCGGCCATGGACGAGCGCTCCGAGATCCTGCTGCCGATCCTCGACGGCATCGTCGACCTGCCGCCGGTGGCGCAGGCGCCAGCCCTCGAGGCGGCTTGCCGCTCGCATCCCGATCTCGCCGACGACCTGCGTCGCCAGTTCGCCCGCTACCTCGACCTCGCCGAGGGCGGCGGCGGCAACGAGGACAGCACGGCGGGCGAGTGGGTCGGACCCTACCGCCTCGTCGAGGTGCTCGGCGAGGGCGGCATGGGCATCGTCTATCGAGCCGAGCAGCGCGAGCCCGTGCGCCGGCAGGTGGCGCTGAAGCTGCTCAAGTACGGCTTCCCCGGCCAACGGGCACTGGCGAGGTTCCAGGTCGAGCAGCAGGCGCTGGCGATGATGGAGCACGAGGGCATCGCCAAGCTCTACGAGTGCGGGGCGACGGCGGACGGGCGCCCGTACGTGGCGATGGAGCTGGTGGCCGGCGAGCCGCTGACCGCCTACTGCGAGTGCCGCCTGCTGACCGTGCCCGAACGCCTGGGGCTGCTGCTGCAGGTCTGCGACGCCGTGCAGCATGCGCACCACAAGGGCGTCGTGCACCGCGACCTCAAACCGACCAACGTGCTGGTGACCGACGAGGGCGGTCAGCCGCGGGTGAAGGTGATCGACTTCGGTCTCGCCAAGCCGACCGCAGGCGATGCGTTCGGCGACTCGATGCACACCGAGTTCGGCGCCGCGCTCGGCACGCCGGAGTACATGGCGCCGGAGCAGTTCGACGACGCCCGCGACGTGGACACGCGGGCCGACGTCTATGCGCTCGGCGTCCTGCTGCACGAACTGCTGGTCGGGGCGCTGCCGTTCCCCCGCGAACGATGCGGCGAGGGGCGCGGCGGGCGCGAGCCGACCGCGCCGAGCCGGCGCCTGGCCACTGCGGCCGCGGCGGCGGAGGTCGCGCGCCGGCGCAAGACGACGCGGTTGCTGCTCGCGCGCGCGCTGCGCCAGGATCTCGACTGGGTCGTGCTCAAGGCGCTGGCGCCGGAGCGCGAGCAGCGCTACCCGACGCCGGCGGCGCTGGCGGCCGAGTTGCGGCGCTACCTCGCCGGCGAACCGCTGGAGACCGGGCCGCCACGGCTCGGCTACCGCCTGCGCAAGACGCTGCGACGCCATCGCCTGGCGCTCGGCGTGGTGACCCTGGTGCTGGCGACCGCGGTGACCGGGGCCGGAGTCTCGTGGCACCTGCTGCTGCGCGCCCGCGAGCAGGAAGGCGTCGCGCGCACGCGCGCCGAGGCCAACGCGGCGCTGGCCCGCCACAACGCCGACCTCGCCGCCAGCGAGCGCGCGGCACGCGGCGAACTCGACGTGGTCGTGCGCGACTTCGAACTGCTGGCGGCGGTGGTCCGCCATCGGCAGGTGCTCGCCAACGAACGTCTGCTCCATCCGCCCTGGCCGGAGCGCGCGCCGGCCATGGCGCGGTGGCTGGACGAGGAGGCGGCGCCGCTCCTGGCGATGCGTCCGGCCATCGCCGCGGCGATCGCCCGGCTGCGGCCGGTGGTCGGCCGCGCCCCGGCCGTACGCGGGTTGCTGGACCCGGACGCCGAGGTCGAACTGCCGCCACCGAAGACGTGGTTCCAGGCGCTGTGGCTGGCGCGCAGCCCGGATGACTTCCGCCTGGCCTTCGACATCGCCATCGGCGCGCAGCCGCCCTCGGCGGCGTCGGCGCCGCTCGCCACGTCGACGGCCACCGGCGATGCGCTGGCGTTCCTGTACGACGAGCTCGCCGACCTCGAGGTCCGGTTGGCGGAACTCGCCGACGTGGTCTGCCCGCGCGTCCAGCAGCGGCTCGGGTGGGCCAGGCGCATCGAGTCGCTGTCGCCGGGGTTTCCGGGTGCTCGCCACTCCTGGGCGGAGGTCCAGGCGGCGATCGCCACCGGCACCGGCATCGAACTGCGCGACGAGGACGTCGTCGGTCTGGTGCCGATCGGTCAGAACCCAGCCACGGGGCTGTGGGAGTTCTACGACCTGCGCAGCGCATGGGACGGCAAGCGCGACCTGGCGCAGATCTCCCTCCCGCGGCATGGAACCGACGGCTCGCTCCGGCTGCGACCGGGTTCGGGCATCGTCTTCGTCCTGTTGCCGGGTGGGACGTTCACGATGGGGGGGCAGCGCCGCGACGAGCACGAGCCGAACTTCGATCCGTACGCCGCAGAGGCCGAGACTCCGCACGCGGTCACACTGGCGCCGTTCCTGATCGCTCGCCATGAACTGACGCGTGGTCAGTGGCTGCGGCTCGGCGGAGAGAAGGTGTTCGGGTTCCGCGATGGCGAACGTCGCCGCGGCGAGCCACGCATTGGCGACCGCCACCCCGCGGAGTCGGTGACGTGGCTTGCGGCCAGCGAGTTGCTCCGCCAGCATGGTCTGGTGCTGCCGACGGAGGCGCAGTGGGAGTACGCGTGCCGGGCCGGCACCTCGACGCCGTGGTGGACGGGTGCCGATCCCGGCAGCCTCGCCGGCGCCGCGAACGTGCAGGATGTCGCCGCGGTGCGGAACAACCCCGACTGGGGACGGCCGGAGGATTTCGACGACGGCGTCAGCGTGCTGGCCGTCGTCGGCAGCTACCGCGCGAATGCGTTCGGCCTGTACGACATGCACGGCAACGTCGCCGAATGGTGCCGCGACCGCTACGGCTACTACGAGGGGCCGGTGCGCGCCGGGGACGGGCTGCGGCTGATCGACGACTGGCTCGGCGGGCGCGTGGTGCGCGGCGGTTCCTTCAGCAGCAGGGCCGTCTCCTGTCGCAGCGCGCGGCGCGTGCACCAGATGCCCGACCAATGCGATCACGCGGTCGGCGTGCGGGCGGTGCGCGCGCTGCGGTCGGCTGCGGGTCGGTAGCCGCGAACGCCGCTAGCCGTCGCCGTTCGACCCGAGGGCGAGCGACAGACGCAACAACGCGCGCCGCAGCAGCTGCCGCGATGCCGCGGCGCTGATGCCCAGGTGCCCGCCGATCTCCTCGTGCGGCAGGCCCATGAACCGGGCCAGCGTGATCACCTCGCGGTGCGTCTCGTCGAGGCCCGCGAAGGCCGTCTCGAAGGCGGCCAGCTGCTCCTGCGCGACCATCCTCGCGCTCGGCGTATCGCTGCCATTCGCCTCGGCGGCCGGCGGTGCTTCCCCAGCCAGCCGATCGACGTCGCGTTTCGCCGCGCTGTAGTAGCGGTCCTTCGAGACGATCTTGCGCAGCGCGGTGGTGAACAGCCACGCCCGGAAGGCGTGCGGGTCGTCGAGCGGCAGGCGCTCGGCGCCGGCCAGGACCTCGCGGCACGTCGACTGCAGGACGTCGGAGACCGACTCCATCGCGGCGACGCGGCGGCCGAGGCGCCGGCGGACGAACTGCCGCAGCGCGTCGAGGTGGGGTGCCAGGGCGTCGGCGACCGGGTCCTCCATCGCGGCGGCAGCATCGCCGCTGGGGCGCCGGGCTGCAAGCGGGGGAGTCCCGGCCAGCCGGGCTGTCGGCGACCACGCCGGCCGCGGCGCCGGTGCCACCGGCCAGATCAGAGCTTGCGGCTCTTCTCCAGCACGGTGGTCAGGTTCGTCGACGCCGACGCGACCGCCTTCTCGTCCAGGTCCAGGATGTCGCGCAGCGCCTCGACGACGTGCGGGATGTACATCGTGATGTAGTTGCGCTTCTTGAACTCGCTGGCGAGCTTCTTGCCCTTGCGCACGTGGATGCCGAGCTTGCGGCCGGCGTCCATCAGGGCGAGCCGCAGCTCCTCGAGGATCTCGTCGTAGCCGGCGATCGCCTCCTTCGACTCGCTGGTGAACGGCACCCAGACCGAGGCGATGTGCACGAACACGACCATCGGCCCGATCGGCAGCGCGCCGCGCGGCTGCTGCAGCCCGTAGTTCTTCCAGTTGGTCCCGATCACCGCCTTGGTGATCGCGCAGGCCGACTGCTGGAACACCAGCGGCACGCGGTTGGCGAAGCGGATCAGCCGGATCGGCTCGTCCGCGGCGCCCATCAGCACCTCCTCGTTCGACTTCTTCTTCGCCGCCTCGACGATCTTGCCGCCCTCGGTGACCTGCAGCGTGTCGCCCGGCCGGCCGTAGGCGATGCCGACCTCGATCGCGAACGGGTGGCCGCGGTAGACGACCGGCTTGCGCGAGGTGGCGACGTAGAAGTCCGCTTCGACCTCCTTCTTCAGGCCGGCGATGATCAGCGGTTCGCCGATCGGCGCGATGCACGAGAGCGGCGGCGCCATGATCTTCGTCGCGTCGATCGCCGCCTTCAGCTTCTGCACCGCCGCGGCATCGAGCCGCCGCGGGTTGGTCTCCGGCTTGACGCCGGCCTTGTCGCAGATCTCCTTCGCGACCGTCGGGCCGACGCGCGAGAAGTCCTGCTGCAGGAACGCCGACAGCGTGCGGTTCTCGCTCTCCTGCAGCATCTTCAGCAGGATGCCCAGCTCGACGCCGTGCGGGTGCGGCTTGATCTCCTCGACCTCCTTCGGCAGCTCGCTGGTGCCGCGCTCGTAGCGGGTCACGTTGCCGTCCGGGTCGGTGAAGGTCAGCTGCACGTGCGGGTTGGCCACCGCCATCAGCTTCAGGAACTCCTCGACGCTCTTCTGGCCGCGGCGGTACTCGCCCTCCATGTCGATCGAGACCTCGGTGCCGTGGTCCTTGTCCCACTCGATCACCCGGTCGGTCGCGTCGGGGCGGTTCTTGGCGGTGTCGATGCGGATCGAGAACTCGAGCGGGACCGACTTCTTGCCCGGCTTGCTGCGCACCCGCACCGGATGGCCGGTGGTCAGCTGGCCGTACATCCCGGCGGCGCTGATGCCGATGCCCTGCTGGCCGCGGCTCTGCCGCAGCCGGTGGAACTTGCTGCCGTAGAGCAGCCGCCCGAACACGTTCGGCACCTGCGCCTTGACGATGCCCGGGCCGTTGTCCTCGACGGTCATCGTGAACTGCTTCTCGCTCTGGCCGATGCGGGCGATCGTCACCTTGATGTCGGGCAGGATGCGCGCCTCCTCGCAGGCGTCGAGGCTGTTGTCGACGGCCTCCTTGACCGCGGTCAGCAGCGCCTTGCGCGGGCTGTCGAAGCCGAGCAGGTGGCGGTTCTTGGTGAAGAACTCGCTGACCGAGATCTCGCGTTGCTTCTTCGCCATCGCCTCGGCGGTGGCGCCGCCGCCGTCGGCGGACGGCTTCGATTTCTCCTTCGGTTTCTCGGCGGCCATGGTCTCGTCGTTCGCCTTCGCGTCGAACAGGGTCGGTTGACCGGACGGGTTGCTCATCGGGGGCTCGGTGGCGATGCGGGTGCGGCAAAGGCCCGGCCGTCTGGCGGGTAGCCTGGATCGGGCCAGGGGCCGCGCATCCGCGACGGGCGAACATCACGCCGCACGGGGGAACCGCCGCTCGCTGCGTCTTGGGTGCACGGCCCGGAACCCTGACCGGTTCGGGCCGCGCGATCCTAGCGAGGCGCGGCGCGCGGCGGGAAGCGGAAACTCGGGCCCGGCGGGGCCCCTGGTGCGCGCGGTCAGCAGCCTGGTGCGGCCGACAGGATCGGCGGGTCGGCGGCGGTCGCCAGCCCGTGCGCGCGGCACTCGGCCCAGAACCGCCGCAGGCCGCGCCGGTCGTCCTCGTCGAGGTCGTAGTGCGCGGCGCCATGCGTGCCGTCGACGGCGCCGAGCTGCCGGCCGCGTTCGCGCGCGGCGCGCAGCACCGGCAAGACGCGGTCGGCCGCGGCGCCCGGTCGCAGCAGCCACAGCGCGAACACGAACGGCAGGCCCGTCCACGAGCGCCACTCGGCGCCGAGGTCCCACACCTCGCGGTCGCCAGCCTCGGCATGCAGGCCGGTGTCGCCGATCAGCAGCACCAGGTCGTGCGGCAGCAGCGCCGGCGTGCCCACCGGCGCGATGGTCTCGAACTGCACGTCGGCGGCGGTGTCGGCGCGGTGCACGTTCGCCAGCAGCAGGCGCAGCAGCGCCACCGAGGTCGCCGAGCTGGCATCGAGGCCGACGCGGCGGATCGCCGCGCCGCGGCGGCGGAAGGCGCGCACCGAGCGGATCTCGCGCTTGCAGGCGATGCCGAGGTCGGGCGCGACCGTGTAGCCGGGTGCGCGCACCGCCTCGATCGAGGAGACCAGCGCCGCGTCGAGCGTGCCGTCGCGCAGACCGCGCACCAGGGTCGTCGGCGGCGCCTTGCGCAGCTGCACGCCCGGCTCGGACTCGAGGCCCGCGAGCAGCGGCGCACCGACGCCGTAGGGCACTCCGCCGAGCCGGACCGTCACGGCGCGAGCCGGGCGCGCGCGGCCAGGGGCGATCGCATGCTCGGCGATGGGCTGGTCATCGGCGGAGCGCTACTTCTGCCGCTGGAGCTGTTCGACGAGGTCGAGCATCGGCTGCTGGCTGATGCGCAGGGCGCCGCCCGGGTCGTCGAGGTCCACGATCAGCCAGATCACGGCGCCGTAGGAGAGGGCCAGCAGGCTCTGCAGCCAGACGTTCTCCCGACCGGCGAAACCGAACTGGTAGCCGACTCCCAGCATGGCCAGGAACGTCAGCCCGGCGAGGCAGTACCAGACGACCTCGGGGATCCGGTACTGCAGCGCGACCACCGTCCGCACCTGGTGCAGGTCGATGACCTCGTTGACGGAGCCGATGAACAAGGCCACCGCTGGCTGCGGCGCGGTGCCGTGCACGGCCTCGCGGGCGACCTGCCACAGCCGTTCGTGCAGCACGGGCGCGTCGCGCAGCGCCTGCGGCAACGTGTCCGGGGCGTCGACGACCTGGGCGCGCTGGTTCGCATAGGTGCGCAGGACGTCCTTGGCGCGGGTGGCGTGCTCCGCCGCCAGCAGATCGGCCCGCAGCGCGGCCGTGCCGATCGCGTTCGACTCCTCGAGCACCAGCTGCTTGCGCCGCTCGTGGCGCGCCGAAGCGATCTGGAAGGTGAACGCGAGCAGGAAGGCGAGCAGCGCCAGCAGCGAGCCCACCACCGAACCGCTGGGGCCGGCGCTCGGATCGTCGGCGCCGACCGACTGCCGTCGCCGTCGACCGAGCAGGAAGCCCAGTTGCACCGAGCCGTAGACGAACGCGACCGCAACCGGGAACCAGATCAGGGAGGACATGAGGGCGTGTTCGCCTGGCAACGGCGTGCGGAACGGAGGCGTAGCACATCGCCGTGCCCCGGTCCATTCGCCGGGCTCCTCCCGGCCCGCGGTGCGTTGGGATGGGCTCGCCGGCGGGGTAGCCTGCCGGGCGCCGTCGCGGCGCCCATGCCCATGCCCATGCCCGAGTTCGTCTCCATCCCTCCAGGACCCGGGCGCGGTGGCCCTCGTCGCTGCCTGGCAGGCCACGGCTGGCGGCTCGCCTGCATCGTCTGGTTCCTGGTGCTGTGCCTGCTGCCCGATCCGCGGCCGCTGGCGGCGCCGGAGTGGGTGGTGTCGCTCGTCCGGGCGGCGACCGGCATCGGCGAGCCGGCCGCACGTGCCGTGGCGACGATCGGGCTGCGCCTCGCCGGCACAGCCCTGCTGGGCGCGCTGGCGATGCTCGCGTTCGGCGGCCGCGGCTGGAACCGCCGCGCTCTCGCCGTGCTGGTGCTGGCGCCGGCGGCGGCGGTGGCGGCGTCCTGGGTCAACTACGGCTACTTCCCGATCGCGGTGCAGGTGCGCGCGAACGTGCTCGGCGCCGCGTTCGGCGCCCTGCTCGGCATGCTGCTGCGGCGGCAGTGGCTCGCGGGTGCGGTCGCGATCCTGGGCGCGCTCGGCCTGCTCGGCTGGGGAACGTCGACGCGCATCGGCGACGACCTCGACGTCGCCGCCCGCGCCGTGGGGCGCCACGTGCTCGCCGCGGCCGAGGAGGTGCCCGACGGCGACGCCGGGTTGGCCTTCCTGCTGCAGCGGGCGTTCGCCTGCGCCTCCGACAACTCCCACGGCGGCGACCCCGTGCAGGCCAACCGGGCGGCGATCCTGGCCCTGGCGGTGATCCTCGGCGAGGAGCGCATCGCGCGCGTCGCCGGCCGCGCCATCGACGTGGCGCAGGTGCCGCGCGCCGAGGCGCTGCGCGCGCGGGTGACGCTGCAGGGGCGCAAGGACTGGCCGCGGCACTTCTGGGTCAGCGCCGGCCTCACGCTGCTCGCCGGCGCCGACCGGTCGATCGGCATCGGCCTGACGAAGGAGCTGATGGACTCGACCGCCGGCGGCACGGGCTTCTCGTTCGCCGACCTGGCCGCCGACGCGGCCGGCAACCGCTTCGCGCTCGTCGCGACCCGCGACGCCGGCTCGGCGCGGGCGCTGCAGGCCCGGATGCTGGCGGGCGTCCGGCTCGCCGACTTCTGTCCCGACCTGCAGGACCTCCCCGAAGGCATCTCCAGCGCGGCGTTCGAAGCCGAATACGGCGGCCTGGGTGGCGAGCCGACGCAGCGGCTGGTCGACGAGGTCCGTCGGCGGCTCGCGGCTTGTCCCGGTCTGCGGTGACCGACCGAGCGGGCGGGGGCGCTAGTCGCGCTTGGGCGGCGGCGGCGCGGGCGGCGGCACCGGAGGCACCCCCGGCTGGGCTGCGGGCGGTGCCATCGGCGCGCTGGCCGGCACGTGCTGGCGGCGCTTGCCCACCTCGAGCAGCACGTCGGTGAGCCAGGCGATCGCGCCGACGATCATCAGGATCAAGCCGATGGTCGACATGTCGGCGGCATCCCAGTTGTCGTCGATCGCGTAGCGGAGGATCGCGCCAAGGGTGACCAGGAACAGACCTATGCCCTGCTTCATGCTCGTTCTCGGTGCCGGGCGCCGCGCATTGCGGCTCGATCCGGCGTTGCGCCCGATCGCGAGGCCGCCGTCGTAGGGCAGCGCCAAGCGCCCGCATTCTCGCTGCCGGGCGGTGCCAAGGCCAGTGCGCGCTGCGAGGGCTCGCGGTCCGGCCGCGTGGCCCGCCGGCGCATCTACCTGGCGTCGCTGCTGCCGAACAGCGCGCTGAGCCTTGGCGCCTGGATCTTGCCCTCGCTGACCAGCACGACCATCGCGATCAGCGCCAGCACGACGAACGCGAACACCCGGAACAGCTTGCTGAAGATGCCGTACAGCAACAGCAGCAGCGTGATGCCGCCGGCGATGCGGCCGGCCATCTGCACGGTCTCGCGCGTGACCCCCGCCTGGTCCATGCCGAGCGGCACCAGCAGGACCACGAAGATGGTGGCGAACAGCTTGAAGGATCGGCCGACGGCGCCGGGTTTGCTCTTGGACTTCTCGGACATGGGCGTGGGCTCCGCAGGGGACGACAGGTCGATTCGAACACCCGGACGCGCCGATGCCAGCGGCAAGACGGCAATCCTCTGGCGGCGACGGATTGCGCACCTGTGCGGGGCGCGGGCATCGCCCGGGCCCATGGGGAGCCGTGGTTATGCTGCCGCCATGGCCAGATCCGACGACGACGACGATCCCAAGGCGAAGCTGAAGGACAAGACCTACCTGAAGGAGTTGCGCAAACTGCAGGCGGAGTTGTGTCACCTGCAGGACTGGGTCAAGCACAAGGGGCTGCGCGTCATCATCGTCTTCGAGGGCCGCGACGCGGCGGGCAAGGGCGGCACGATCAAGGCGATCACCGAACGCGTCAGCCCACGCGTGTTCCGCCTGGTGGCGCTGCCGGCGCCGACCGAGCGCGAGAAGTCGCAGATGTACATCCAGCGCTACATGGCGCACTTCCCGGCCGCGGGCGAGGTCGTGATCTTCGACCGCTCCTGGTACAACCGCGCCGGCGTCGAATACGTGATGGGGTTCTGCACCAAGGAGCAGCACCGCCAGTTCCTGGATCTGTGTCCGACGTTCGAAGGCTACATGACCAACGCCGGCATCGTCCTGATCAAGATCTGGCTCGAGGTCAGCGACGCGGAACAGGCGCGCCGCTTCGCGGCCCGCATCGACGATCCCCTGCGGCAATGGAAGCTGAGCCCGATGGACCTGCCGTCGCGCAGCAAGTGGTACGAGTACTCCCGGGCCCGCGACATGATGCTCGACGCGACCGACAGCGAGCATGCGCCGTGGTTCGTGCTGCGCTCCGACGACAAGAAGCGCGCCCGCCTGAACTGCATCCGGCACATTCTCGACCAGATCCCGTACGAGAAGGTGAAGCGCGACAAGATCGAGTTGCCCGACCGCTCGAAGAAGCACGCGTACGACGACCAGGCGACCCTGGCCAACCGCCGGTTCGTGCGCGAGGTCTACTAGGAGTGCACACCGGCGCGGCCGGCCGGCGGCGGGCGGCGCCGATCAGAGGTTCAGGCCGAGTCCGATCACGACCACGGGACGGCTCTCGTCGGCGTTGAACACGTAGGCGGTCAGGTCCAGGTTCTCGACGTTGACCCCGACCACGAAGCCGCGCTGGATGTCGAAGTCGGTCTGGTAGACCTTCGTGCGCTGTACCGAGTAGCCGATCCGCAGCTGCCCGGTCAGCGACAGCGTCAGCTCCGACCAAGTGTAGAGGTAGTTGCCCGCCGAGTCCTCGGTGTCGACCAGGTACTCGCCCTCGCTCGACAGCTCGAGCTGCCACCAGCTGGCCGAGGCCCGGTAGCCCGGGGCGATGCCCTGCGTCTGGCCGAACACGGCGCCGACCATCGGCGTCAACTGGAACCGTAGTTCGTCGCCGAACGCGAAGTTGGCGCCGCACCAGATCGATCCCGTGTCGAGGTCCTCGTAGTTGTAGCGGGCCTCCAGGTGCAGCCAGTCGCGGTCCGCGGTCAGCGTCGGCTGCACGTAGTCGCGATTCTCCGGCACGGAGTAGGTGTAGGCCGACAGACCGAAGGTCCACGCGGGGGCCGCCGCCACGGGTTCGGGCAGGGGCGTACGTTCGTTCGTTGGCGGCGGCTGCTGTTGCGCGCCCAGCGCCGCGGCGAACAGCAGGCAGAGGGTCGACGAGGGCAGGAGTTGGCTGTGCATCTTCAACCTCCGAGCGCGATGGTGAGGGCCACGAGCACGACGCCGAGCAGGACCATCGCCGTGCCGGTCAGCCACGCGCGCAGGCCCGCGACGCGACCGAACGCGGCGCCGGTCACGAACAGCAGCACGATGGCGACGGCGTTCGAGGCGCGGAGCGCGACATTCGCCTCGCGCAGGAACACGAACGGCAGCACGACCGGCAGCGTGCAGCAGAAGACCCACAGCAGCACCGCCACGGCCCCGAGGGCGTCGCGGCTTTGCAACGCCGGGTAGCGTGGCGGCTCCGGCAACTGGCGCAGATGCTGCCGGACGCGCTCGAAGTCCTCGGGCCGCAGAGCCGCGGCGACCACGGGGGGCAGCGCGCCGGCGATCACCTGGTGGGCGGTCGCCGCATCGGCGGCCTGGCGGGCGGCGCGCAGCCGCCGCAGGCCGCCGGCGCGTTCGCTGAGGCAGCCCATCAGGTACATGATGCCGTCGATCAGGCCCCAGGCCAGGTTGCAGCCGAGCGCGCCGTACAGCATCGTGCGGATCTCGCCCTGGCCCGCTTCGGCGGCGCTCAGCGAGCCGGTGAACGTCAGCACCATGATGAGCCCGAACAGCACCTCGGAGATGCGTTCGATCGGTTCGAGGATGCGCTTGGGCGCGGCGGCGGCGGAATCGTCGGCCATGGTCGAGGGGGATCAGGCGGCCTGCGGCGGCAGCAGGTAGAGCGTCAGCGCGAAGGTCGTGTAGACCATCAGCACCAGGAGGCCGACGAACCAGGCCGATCGGCCGCTGTTGGTGACCAGGGACGCCGTCACCGTGGCGATCAGCACCATGACCACGGCGCCCGGCCAGAAGCGCAGGTCCATCGGCTCGGGGCCGACCCCGTGGCTGAGCAGCACCAGGAACGGCGCCACGAACAGCGCGATCTGCACGGCGCTGCCCAGCGCGATGCCGACGCTGAGGTCGAGCCGGTTCTTGCGGGCGCCGGCGAATGCCGACACCATCTCGGCCGCGCCCCCGACCAGCGCGACGACGACGAAGCCGACGAAGGCCGGGGTCATGCCGAGGTCGAGCGCGGCGCCCTGCACCGAGTCGACGAACACCTCGCTGAGCAGGGCCACGAGCACGGTGACGCCGGCCAGCGTGCCGAGCGCGAGCGGCAGGGGCCAGGACGGGCTCGCCTCTTCGCCGTGGTCGGCGCCGGCGAACAGTTCGCGGTGCGTGCCGAGCGAGAACACGAGGCTGGCGGCATAGGCGGCGATCAGCACCACCGACAGGCCGATGCTCAGGTGCCGGGTGAAGGCGCCCGTCGCGTCGACCCCCGCCACGGCGGATGGGATGAGCAGCGCCACGGCGGCCAGGAACAGCAGTCCTGCCTGGACGCGAGCGTTGACGCGATTGAACTCCTGCACATGGTGCCGCAGCCCGCCGAGCAGGAACGACATGCCGAGCGTGAACAGCGTGTTGGCGACGATCGCGCCGGCCAGCGATGCCTTCACCAGCGTGTACTGCCCGGCGCGCAGCGCGGCGATGGCGATCACCAGCTCCGTCAGGTTGCCCAGCGTGGCGTTGAGCAGGCCGCCGACGGTGTCGCCGGTGCGGGCCGCGACCGCCTCGGTGGCCTGGCTGAGCAGCGCCGCCAGTGGCACGATCGCCAGCACCGACAGGCAGAACAGCAGGGTGTGCTTGCCGGCGGCCGCGGACTCCGCGACGAAGACGGCTGGCACGGCGGCCAGCAGCCACAGCAGCTTCTGCTGGCGAACGGCCTGCAGCAGCGGGTTCATCGGTTCCCCTCCGGTTGAGAGGTGGCGAAGTCCTCGACGGCCTGCGCCAGCGATGCGCGGCGACTGACGTGGCCGAGCTTCTCCTCGAGGCCCTCGAGCCGCAGCATGTCGCGCACCTTCGCGCGGGCCTCGACGACCTGGAACTGGATGCCCTGCCGCCGGAGGTCGTCGTGCAGATCGGACAGGAACTCCGCGCCCGCCATGTCGACGGCCGGCGACGTCGACAGGTCGCAGACGACCCGCCGGACCGGCGCCGGCTCCCGTCGCAGTCGCTCCCAGATCGCGTCGCGCACGAAATCGACGTTGAAGTAGAGCAGCGAGGCTTCGACGCGGAACAGCAGCAGGCCAGGGATGCGTTCGTTCTCGGGATTGCGGTCGAGGTCCGAGAAGCGCGCCAGGCCGCGGATGCGACCCAGCACCGCCACGTGCGGACGGGCGGCGCGCCGCAGCAGCATGCCGAGCGAGAGCACGGCGCCGATCAGCACGCCGCGCAGGATGCCGGACCCGAGCACGCCGAGCAGGGCGGCCACGGCGATCACGAACTCGGTGCGGTGCGCTCGCCACAGCCGCTTCAGGGCGGCGAACTTGAACAGGCCGGTGACCGCCGTCAGCACGATCGCCGCCAGCACCGGTTGCGGCAGGTCGGCCAGCAGGCCGGACAGCCACAGCGCCACGACCAGCATCAGCAGCGCGGCGACCAGGCCGGACAGGGGGGTGCGCGCGCCGCCGGTCTCGTTGACCAGGGACTGCGACATGCCGCCGCTCACCGGGAAGCCGCCGCCGAGCCCCGCGGCGAGGTTGGCGCCGCCGATGGCCAGGAACTCGCGGTCGGGGTCGATCCGATACCCGTGCTTGCGGCCGAACATGCGGCCGATCGCTGCCGTCTCCACGGCGGCCAGCAGGAAGCACGCGAACGCGAGCGGCAGCAGCTCGTTGGCGTCGCGCCAGCCGATGGCAGGCAGCGTGATCCCGGGCAGCCCATGCGGCACCGCGCCCAGCAGCTTGACGCCGTGGGCGCCGAGGTCGAACCAGGCCGTCGCGGCGATGCTGCCGGCGACGACGACGATCGCCACCGGACGACCGGGAAGGAACGCCTTGCCGGCCAGCAGCAGGCCGAGGGCGCCGAGGCCGAGCAGCAGCGCCGTGCCGTTGGTCTCGCCGACGTGGGCGGCGAAGTGGTGCATGCGCGACCAGAAGTCGCCGCCATGCGTGCCCGCGAAACCGCACAACTTCGGCAGCTGCGTGCTGACGAGCACCAGGGCGATGCCGGTCTTGAAGCCGGTCATCACCGTCTCGGAGACGAAGTTCACGATCGCGCCGGCCCGCACCAGCCAGGCGGCGACGCCGAACAGGCCCACCAGCAGCGCGGTGGCGACCGCGAGCGCGCCGTACCTCGTCGTGTCGCCGCCGGCCAGTTCGCCGAGCGACGAGCCGATCAGCAGCGAGATCGCCGAGGTCACCGTGAGGGAGGTGTGCCGGGAGCTGCAGAACAGCCAGAACACCAGACCGCCGAACAGGCAGGCGTAGATCCCCGCTTCGGCGGGCAGGCTCGCCAGCGAGGCGTCGCCGATCGCCGATGGCAGCAGGTAGGCGGCGAGGGTCACGCCGGCGACCGCGTCGCCGACCAGCCAAGACCGCTGGTAACCCCGCAGCCAGTCCGGCATCTGCCAGCGGCGCCTTGGCGGCGGCGCTTCGGCGGGCGCGGAGGCGGCGGGGTCCGGGTTCACGGGCGTGACCTGTCCTGCGGGGATGGACGCGCCAGCAGCTCGTGCAGGCTGGCGGCGATGCCGGTTTGCAGGCGCGGCCAGCCGGCGGCGGCGACCAGCGCCTGGTTGATCTCCAGTTCGACGCCGAGGTAGCGCGACGGCGGGTGCAGCCGCCGCATCCAGGTCGTCAGTCCGTCGCTGTTGCCGCGGTAGGGGTAGTTGCGGCGAACGCGCAGCGTCGGCAGGCGTTCGTGCAGGATCGACTCCCAGCGCCGGCAGAGTTCGGCTTCCTCGCGCCGTCGGCTGTCGTAGAGGAACGCGACGTCGGCGTTGCGCACCTCGCCGTCCAGCTCCGGCGTGAAGCTGTGCACGGCGATGTGCACGACGCGCTGACCGCGCGCGACCGCGGTCGCCGCCGCCCGTTCGACGGCCTGGCGGTGTGGTCGCCACCAGCGCTCGAGGATGCGCAGTCGTTCCACTCGGGGCAGTTGCCGGGTGTAGCTCGACCAGATGCGCGGATTGCTCGGGGCGCGGTTGGCCTCGACGAACAGGCGGCTCCACGTCACGGCCAGCAGCGGACGGCGCAACTGGCGGGCGAGCCGGCGCGCCAGCTGCAGGGCGCCCGGGTCCCAGCCGCGGTGCGACGCCAGCACGGCGCCGGCGCCGCGGAACAGGGACGCGTAGCCGCGAGGGATGCGGTTGCCGCCGTGCTCGCAGGTCAGCAGCAGGACGTCGCCCGCGTTCGCCCGACGCGTCATGGCTTCCGCACCCCCGAGCCCTGCTTCCAGCCCTTGGGCCGGATGCGGACCAGGTTGCCGTCGTCGGTGGCCACGCCGAGGAAGATCGCGCCGAGCAGCCGGTAGACGCTCGCGCGGTAGTACTTGGTGCCGTGCGCGGGGTTGTCGAGCAGCGGGTCGGCGATCGGCACCGACTGGTCGCCGGCCCGGTAGCCGCACAGCACGACGAAGTGGCCGAACGCGTCGCCGGCGACGTCATCGGGCCCCTTCTCGGTCTCCCGCGCGCACTGGTAGAGGTAGGTGCCGTTGGTGCCGGTGAGCAGCGGCGTGCCCTCGCCCAGCACCTTCGCCAGCAGGTCGGGCGTCAGGTCGCCCCAGACCAGGCGGCCGCCGAGGGCGAGGTACTCCTCGATCGACTCGATCGCCGGGCCGTAGCGGGGATCGCCGAGCATCTGCTTGGCCGACCACCGCGCCTTCAGCTTGGCGAGGATGTCGGTCGGCTGCTGGAACCACGTCGGGTCCATGTGGCGCGTGTTGCACACCCAGGTGTCCACCTCGTAGCCGCGGCGCAGGGCGTGCACCGACAGGTGCACGCCCAGGGTGCCGCCGGTCGGCAGCTTCGGCGTCTCGGCGATCACCGTCGGCAGGTCGATCGGGTCGCCGTAGTAGCGGTAGATCGCGTGCAGCGAGGTCGGGCCGCAGGTCGTGTAGTCGGGCTGGCGCTCGATCGAGACGGGCAGGTCGATGTCCATGGGTGGGCTGGTGAGGGGGAGTCGTTTCAGTCGACGACGGGTTGCCAGGACGGATCCGGGTCGAACGCCGTGATCGCCTTCGCCGCCAGGGCGGTGTCGCGGCCGAGGTCGCGTTCGAACACCAGGCCGCGCCGGTCGACGACGAAGGTCATCACGCCCGAGTTGCCCCACGTCGCCGGCCAGGCGAGCACGGCGAACCCGCCGGTGAGCCGGCCGTCGGCGTCGAGGTAGCTGCGGGCGCCGCCAGGAGCGTGCCGGCCCTGCTCGGTCAGGATGCGGAAGTGGTAGCCGTGGAACGGCTCGGGGTCGCCGCCGTCCTCGCGGTCGTAGCCTTCGCGCGCGGCGGCGGCGACCAGCGGACCGAGCGGACTCGGCGTCTCGCCGTCGCCGACCGGCCAGAACAGTCCGTCGCGGCGGCCCTCGCGGCTGCGCCACCGGGCGGCGAAGGCGGGCGGCTGTCCGTCGCGGCCGACGGCCGCATACTCGTGCTGGGCCTCGACGCAGGCGCGCAAGGTCGCGACGGCGTGCAGCTCGTTGCGGCCGATGCGGCGATTCAGGATCTCCTCCTTGCCGGCATCGACGTCGAAGCGCCAGCCGGACCCGGCGCGGACGAGCGGCAGCGGCAGCGGCCAGCCCTCCGGGCCGAGCAGGGCGATCCGGCGGTCGTCGCCGTCGTCCTCGAAGGCGATCTTCTCGCGGATCAGGGCGCGCACGGTCTCGAGGTCTTCGCGGTCGGCGACGTCGTCGCCGGAGCGCAGCACCTCGAAGCCGCCGGGCCCGAGCAGCTCGTCGGCGCGGGTGCGGTCCTCGGCGCTGTCGACCAGCGCCTGCAGGGCCTCCTCGGGCGTGGCGAAGGTCGCCCCCGGCGCGGCACAGGCGGCGAGCGCGAGCAGAAGCAGGAGCAGGGATGTGATGGCGAGCCGTTGCGTCATGGGAAGGGTCTCCGGTCCTGGGTTCAGCGGCGACCGCCGCCGCCGCCGCGCATGCCGCCGCTGCGGGGCGCGCTGGCGCGA
>JAHBXX010000026.1 GCA_019636245.1 Planctomycetota bacterium
TGACGCCCTGTGGGGGGTCTGTGCCACGAGCAGTACAGGGGTCGCCGCGGAGCGCGGTGCCGGTCTCTCCTTCCCAGTCTCTGGTCTCTGGAGGATCCGGATGGACAGCAACTACCAACACTTCGTCGGCATCGATTGGGCCACCGTCGAGCACGAGGTCCACGCCATGAATGCCGAGGGCAAGCGCGTGAGCGCCTGTTCCTTCAAGCACAGCGGCGACGGCCTCGCCGATCTCTGCACCTGGCTGCACAAGCTCGGGGACCCCGCGACCATCGCGGTGGCGATCGAGGTGCCGCATGGCGCGGTGGTCGAGACATTGCTCGATCGCGGCTTCGTCGTTTTCTCGATCAACCCGAAGCAGCTCGATCGCTTCCGAGATCGATTCACGGTCGCCGGCGCCAAGGACGACCGCCGTGACGCCATGGTGCTCGCCGACTCGTTGCGCACCGATGGCCACCTCTTCCGACGCCTCGCGGCACAGCCTGCCAGAATCATCGAGCTGCGCGAATGGTCGCGCATGTCGACGCGCCGTTCCGCGCCCTATCCCTGGAGCGGCCGGTCTGCTGGTGTGGCTGGACGAACGTTCCGCCAGGCTGGTGTAGCCCCACAGCACCACCGCCTCGACCAGGGAAGGCCGCGTGGCGCGCCACCTTGGACGTCGCCGCGGGAGCTGGGCACTCCCCTGCCCCCGAAGGCATCGACCCCCGGCAGTCCGACGCGCTCGATCCGCCGTGGCCGCCACGGCCACCGCGCTGGCAGACGCTTCACCATGCCCTCGACGTCGGCGTCCGGCACCTCTGGCGGAGTGCGGTCCGTTTCGACGTGGCCGGAACCGGTGCGACCAACGGGCGCAGGACAACCCAGGCTTGAGTTCGCCGCCGCAGTTTGTCACGCTCGGCCGCCCCCGATGGCACCGGCCCGTGGCCCCACCCTCCGCATCCACGTCCCGATCTGATCCGGGGCAGTGTCCGATGGTCCGACACGGAGGAAGAAGGGTGGAGAACAACACGACATCGGCCCTGTGCTGGCTGGGGGCGCTGAGCCTGCTGCTCGGTTCGGGGTGCGACCTCGGCGCGGACCCTGATCCGCGCCTGCATCGGCCCACGACCTACCCCCTGGTCGCCCGGTCGGCCGCCTGGGAGCCCGCGGCCCCCGAGGTGGCGGCGATCGACCCCGCCGCGCCGGCGCCGCAGGCCGAGACCGTGTCGGCGGCCGCGACCGCCACGCGCCCCTGCACCGTGGCGCTCGGCTTCCACGCCCAGCACGTCGTCGACGCCGAGCTGCAGCGGGGTTTCGCCGCGCTGCCGAACGGCTCGGCGCCAACCTTCCTTACCCGCACCGACCGCGATGCGCTCGACCTGATGCTGCTCGGCCAGGCGGACTTCGCCGTGGTCGCCGGCCCGCTGTCGGCGCGCGAGCTCGAGGCCGGCCTGCAACAGACACGCATCGGCCTCGAACTGTTCGCCCTGGCCGTGGCCCCCGACTCGCCGGTGCGCTCGCTGACGCGCCAGCAGGTGCGCCAGATCTTCACCGGTCAGGTCGACGACTGGCGCCACTTCGGCTTCGCCGGCGGCAAGCTGCTCGCCGTGGCACCGTCGGAGCGGACCCAGGCCGAACGCTCGGCGCGCGTGCTGATCCCGGGCGACGGCTTCGCAGAGACGGTGGTGCGGGTGCCGAGCAATCGCCACGTCGCCGACCAGATCCTGCAGCACCCGGGCGCGATCGGCATCGTCACCCTGGCCGGCGAGCCGGTCGCCGGCATGAAGCTCGTGGCCATCGACTGGTGCCCGCCGAACGAGGAAGCGTTCGCCTACGGCACCTATCCGTTCGGCGTGCCGGTGCACCTGGTGACGGCCGGGCCGGTGGCCGGCGAAGCCCGGCGCTTCCTGGGCTACCTGCGCAGCGACGCGGTGCGCGGCCAGCTGGCAGCGCGGCTGTCGCTGCCCTGAACGGGCGCCCGGCGGGACGAGCCGCCAGGCTCAGAACTTCACGCCGCCGCCGAAGAAGAAGCCCTGGATCTCGACGTCGGCGTCGAAGTCGCGCGACGACGCCCGGCCGTAGCTGTCGAGCGCGACGTAGCGATAGCCGGCCAGCACGTCGAACTGCTCGGTCGCCTGCCAGCGCAGGTAGGCCTCGATGTCGAGATAGCGGCCCTTGCCGTCGCCCAGGTCGGCGGACATGACTCCCGCGTTGGCGCCGGCGACGAGCGGACCGAGGTAGCCCTCGACCTCGGCATAGGGCATCGGCACCAGAACGCTGGTCTCGACCGCCTCGCGACCGCCGGCCGAGCGCGCCGCGACGTCGAGCGAGTAGTAGTTGAGCGCGGCGCCGACGGCGATGCGGTAGTGCTGCTCGCGCAGGAGCTGCCAAGCCCAGGTGGCACCGACGCCGAGGAACTCCAGCGACGTCGTCACCTGCGTGCCCGCCGGCAGGTCGCCGTAGGCCCCCGCCAGCGTGCCCGAACCGCTGGCGTCGATGCCGAAGCCGTGCAGCCGCATGCGGTGGCGCTCGTAGTCGCTCTCGATGCGCACGTAGGGCGAGACCTCGGTGTTGCCGAGCCCGAGGTTGGACTCGAGGTCGTTCTGCTCCAGCGGCGGCGGCGTCGGCGAGCTGTTCTGCAGGGCGATGTCGCCGCGGGCCTTGGCGAACATCGCCCCGACCTCGACGCGGTAGGTCTGGCCGACGCAGCCGGCGAGCAGGGCGAGGACGGCGGAGGCCAGCAGCGGGCGCAGGTTCTTCTTCATGGTTCGGCGCAGGCGAGTGGGCGCCATTTGGCCCGAACGGGTTCAGAAGCGCAAGCCGCCGCCGACCACCCAGCCCCGGACCTGCAGGTCGACCGCGAACGAGTCCGTGCCCGTATCCCCGTTCGCATCGATGTCCAGCAGGCGATAGCCCGCGAACACCTCGACCGACGGCGAGAGCGCCCCACGCAGCAGCAGTTCGACGTCGAGGAAGCGCCCCTCCGAGCTGTCGATGCGCGGCGTGTCGAGGTAGCCGACCTCGAGCACGGCGTCGACGGGGCCGAGCGCGGCCTGCGCGCGCAGGAACAGCATCGGCACGCCGAGGATCTCGTCGATCACCTCGGCGTTGCCCAGCGTCAGTTCCTGGGCACGGAACTCGAGGTCGAGCACGTCGATCGCCAGGCCCGGCGCGAGCGTCACGAAGCCGAGGTCGAACGCGTAGGTCGCGCTCAGCTTGGCGCAGGCGAACTCGAGGTCGGTGGCCACCGGCGTGGACGCCGGCAGCCCGCCGAAGCTGCCCTCGAGCTGGCCCTGGCCGGACTCGCGCAGCGTGAACACCGAGGCCGCGAACGCGAAGCGGTCGACCTGCATCTGCGCCCGCAGGTAGGGGGAGCCCTGCGGGTCGCCGAGGCCGAAGGCCGAGCCGATGTCCTGGGCCGCGGCGCTGGCGGTGCCGCCGGTGCCTTCCGCCAGCGCGATGCGGCCGGCGACCTCGACCTGCATGTAGCCGGCCTGCGCCGTGAACCCGGTGCACGCGCTGGCCGCCGCCAGCAGCGCTGCGGGCAGGGTGACGAGGGCCGGACGGCGCGTACGGAGTGCCTGTGCGGCCACGCGCCGCATTGTGCCGACCGCCGGCGAAGGGGCAACCGTCGACGGCAAGGACGCCCGGCATCGCCTGTGCGCCGTTGCATCGGCGAGTCCGCCGCTCGACACTCCCGCGGTTCCGCCACGCCGCCCGAGAGGACCCATGCGCCCGCGCCACCTCGCCTCCCTCTGTGCCCTCGCCGTGCTCGCCAGCGGCTGCATCCTGCCCGAAGACGCCCGACCGAACGTCGAGCTCGGCGCGACGCTGGCGTCGAAGTTCGTGCACCGCGGCCAGACGATGGTCGACAAGCCGGTGCTGCAGCCATCGCTCGAGGTGACGGCGCCGACCGTCGACGGCGGCGGCGTCCGGGTCGCCGCCGAGGCGAACATGGACCTGCGCAACGACACCGGCTCGGCGTGGTTCCCCGACGGCCACGCCGGCCGCTTCTCGCAGATCGAGTTCATCGGCTCCTACCAGCGGCGGTTCGGCGAGTTGGCCGTCGAGGCTGGCCTGCACAACTACAACCTTCCGAACGGTCTCGAGTTCCCGCTCGGCGAGCGCGGCGCCACCAGCGAGGTGTTCGTACGCGTCAGCGCCGACGTGCTGGAGACGCAGCCGTACTTCTCCTGGCACTACGACTTCGACGAGGTGCGCGGCGCCTACTACCGGGGCGGCATCAGCGAGGAGTTCGACCTCGGCAAGGGGTTCTTCCTGCTGCTCGACGGCTCGCTCGGCTACGCCTCGTCGGCGCAGTCGGCGTGGATGTACGGCATCGACGTCAGCGGCTTCGCGGATCTGCGCGGTTCGGCCGAGGTGAGCTACCAGTACGACCGCCGCACGGTGCTGTCGTGCGGCGTGCACGGCTCGACGATGGTCGACTCGGAGCTGCGGCGCTGGTTCGTCAACGACCTGCAGTTCGACGCCGATCCGATCTGGTTCACCCTCGCGGTCGTCTGGCAGCTGTGAGCCGGCTCGCGCGCGGGGCCCGTCGGCCGCCGGCGGCCGGACTCACCACAGGGTGAAGTCGCGGAACTCGCCGGCGCCCCGATCGACCCAGAGCGTGAGGTTCGGCTCGGCGCCACCCTGGATCGGCGCCACGAACTGCTCGAACGACTGGCCCTGGCCCCAGCGCAGCATCAGCTCGTCGCGGCGCCGCGTGATCGTGAACTCGGCGTAGGGGTGGTCCAGGGCCTCGTCGGACTCGCGCCACTCGACCCGGCGGCGGCCGCCCGAGGCCTGGGCCTGCCAGACGCCGCGCACGCGCCGCTCCGGCTGCAGCTCGATCGACCACTGCTCGCCGAGGTCGCCGGCGCGGCGGCACACCAGCGACCAGCCGTCGTCGCCGCACTCGATCCGCACCCCCGTGGTGGCATAGCGCGACGGATCCTCGTCGGCCGGCCGCGCACCGAGGCGCCCGGTCAGCCGCCAGAACGATTCGTCGCCCATCGCCGTCGTCGCCGTGAGCTGCTGCAGGCCGGCGCGGCACGAGACGACGGGCTGGTCGGTGATCGGCGTCCAGCGCAGGCCAGGGTCGGGCGGCGTGAACGTCCAACGCGGGTCGCTCTTCATGCCGACCAGGAACGGTCGCGACGGGAAGCCCGCCTCGGCGAGCCGGAGCTGCAGGGTCGCGCCCACCGCGGCGTTGCGGCCGTCGTCGACCGCGACCCGGACCTCGAACGTCTCGCCGGGCAGACCGTCGACGATGCGCACCTTCGTCGTCTGCGCCTGGGCCGCGGAGAACACCACTTCCTCGGCGCCCGACCAGCGGTAGGTCAGCGCATCGCCATCCGCGTCCTCGGCCTGCGCGGTCAGCGTCGCCCACTGCCGCAGCGGGATCGTGTCCGGGCCGAGGATGCCGCCGAGCCGAGGCGCGCGGTTGCCCGCCACCGACGATCCGTCGTTGCCACCTCCACCGCCGCCGCGCGTCGCCACGAACACGACGATCGCCACCAGCGCCGCCGCGGCACCGCCGATCGCCAGCCACGATCGGCGCCGGCCGGCGGCCGGAGGCGCCGTCGCGGCCGCCGACCCCTCGCGGAAGGCCGGCGCCGCGCTGCCGCCGCCGTTGCCGAGCCCCTGCTGCAGGAAGTCGATCTCCGCCGTGCGCAACAGCCCCGGCCCGGTCTTCGGCGCCGCCGACGCCGGCACGGTCGCGCCCAGTTCGGCCACCGTCTCCTGCAGCGGATGCGCGGCGGCGGGCAAGGCCGCCAGCAGGGCATCGAGCTGGTCCTCCAGGTCCTTGTAGCTGCGCGGCCGGTCCTGGCGGTTCGCCGCCAGCATGCTGCTGACCAGGGCGCCGACGGCGGCCGGCACCGGCGCCGCCTCGACACACGGGTTCGGTCCGAACGGCTGGCGCTTGCGCGCGACGATCTCGGTCAGCTTGCCGCTGCGGAACGGCGCCGCACCGACCAGCATCTCGTAGAGCGCGCAGCCGAGGCCGTAGATGTCGGTCAGGAAGTCGACCGAGTCGGGATCGTCGAACTGCTCCGGCGACATCGTCGCCGGCGTTCCCATCACCGAGCCAGGCGAGGTCAGGCCGAGGCCCGCCGCCTCCGACGAGGTCGTGCGCGCGAGGCCCAGGTCGACGAGCTTCGGCACGTACGGGAAGGCGATGTCGACCGCGGTCGACGTGATCGACTCGAGCAGGATGTTCTCCGGCTTGACGTCGCGGTGGATCACGCCCATCTGCAATGCGTGGTGCAGCGCCTGCGCGACCGCCTTCGCCAGCCGGAGCGCCGAGGAGCACGGCAGCGGGCCCTCCTTGGCGATGTGGGCCTTCAGCGTCGGCCCGTCGACGAACTCCATCACCAGGTAGGACTGGCCGTCCTCGGTGGTGCCGGCCAGGTGGCAGGCGACGATGTTCGGGTGCTTGATGCCAGCGAGGATCTTCGCCTCGCGCCGGAACCGCTGCGCGAACTTCTCGCCGGCGAGGTCGAGGGACAGCAGCTTCACCGCGACGCGCCGGTCGAGGAAGTCCTGCCGCCCGCTGTAGACGACGCCCATGCCGCCGCGGGCGATCTCGCGATCGAGCGTGATGCCCGGAATGCGCGGCAGGTTGGCGTCCTGCGGCGCCTCGCGCTCCGACGGCGAACCTGGCTCCGACGGGGTCCGGCTCACTTCGCGAGCCCCTTGACGACGCGCATCAGTTCCTTCGCCGCGGGCCGATCGGCTCGATGCTCGCCGACGTAGGCGTAGCGCACGATGCCGTCCTCGTCGACGATCACCGTGGTCGGATGGGCGAGGTCGCCGGCGATGCCCAGCTGCTGCACCACCGCGAGGTCGGGGTCGTAGAAGACCCGGTAGGGCGGCGCGCCCTTCTCGAACGTCATCCGGTAGGCGCGCTCGAACGACTCCTCGTTCTCCTTGGCCCCCGGATAGAGCACCAGCACCTCGAGGCCCAGCGCCTCGAGTTCGCTCTGGCAGCGGGCCAGCGCCTCGGTCTGGGCGATGCAGTAGACGCACACCTCGCCGACGAAGCCGCGCAGGATCACCAACAGCACCGGCTTCTTGCCGCGGAACTGGCGCAGGTCGACCGTGGTGCCGTCGACGGCGGTCAGCACGTCGACCGGCAGCGGCTTGCCCTCGAGGTCGCTGCGGCGCCGCACGCCCGTGGTCTGCACGCCCGGCGCCGGCGCGTACTTGCGCAGCGACGGCCGCTGCGGGCTCGCGCCCTCGATGTAGTTCTGCACGTAGGTCTCGCGCTCCTGCTCCTGCAGCACGGTCAGCCGCGGCTGCATCGGCGCGGGGATGCGTTCGGGCTGCTGCGCGAGCTCGGCGACGACGGCCTTGGCGGCCGGGGATGGGGCGCCAGCCGGCGTCTCCGCCGCCAGCGCTGCCGTGTCGACCGGCTGCGCGATCTCGGCCGCCAGCTGGGCGACCGCGGGCGCGTCGCCGGCCGCGTCCGCCGCCGGTTGCCCGGCGCCGAACACGCCGTGCGCGACGATGCTGCCGCGCTCGTCGCGGGCCTCGAACACGCCGCCCGGCTCGGCGCCGCGCAGCGTGCAGCAGAACCGCAGGGCGCCGTTCTCGTGCCACAGGGTCCAGCGGCCGACGGCGGCGCCGTCCTGCAGCACGCCGGCCCGGCGCAGGGCGCCGCCCGGCCATTGCTCGCGCACGATGCGCACGCCCGGCCGCACGCCGAAGTCCTGCGCGCTCTCGTTGCCGGCCTCGTCCCAGATGCGCCAGACACCGATGCGCTGGCCGCGGTGGCAGAGGCCCGCCGCCTTCGGCTTGCCGCCCGGATGGAAGTACTGCCAGGGACCGGACAGCTTGCCGGCGTCGTACTGGCCGGACCGCTCGAGCGCGCCGTCCTGGCCGAAGAACTCCCACGGCCCGTCCTCGAAGTCGCCGACGTAGCTGCCGCGCGCGCGCGTCGCGCCATCGGCATGGAAGAACGTCCATTCGCCGGTGCGTTTGCCCCTGTCGTCGAAGGCGCCCGTCCACTCGATGCCGCCGTTCTCGAACCAGTAGGTCCACGGGCCGGTCTGGTGGTCGTCGGCGTAGCGGCCGTGCGCGCGGCGCTGGCCGGATTCGTAGTAGTAGGTCCAGTCGCCGGTCTGCAGGCCGCCCTCGAGCCGACCCTCGCGCTTGGTCAGGCCGTTGGCCCAGCGCTCGACGTGGGGCACGACCTGCCGGGCGAGGAACTTGCAGGACGGGCACAGGCCGGTGATGGCCAGCAGGGCCGCGGTGCGGAGGGTGGTCTTCATGCTGCGGCGACCAGCGAGGGCGCGGGCCGATCGTGCAGTATCCCCTTGCCGGCCGCACGGCGCCACCTCGGGCATGGCGAGGGGTGCAGCTTGCCGCGCCGCGGCCAGGTTTCTCCGGCGGCACGCTGGCCGGCGGCGGCTGGTCGCTAGGCTCTCGGGCCGGAGACTGCGCCATGCCCGTCCGCCTCGTCGCCTCTCTCGTCGTCCTGCTCGCCGGCATCTGGGCCGTCTCGTGTTCGAGCGGCCTCGGCAACGACCCCCGCCGCCGCGCGCCGGCAGCCGCCAGCGCCAATCCGAACCTGCCGGTCGGGCTCGACCTCGGTCTGGTGCCGACCGGCGGCCTCGGCGACGACCTGGCGATCGCCGGCGCCGTGTTGCCGGCGATCGGCGCCACCCCGCAGCGCGAGGTGCTGTTCGTGGCCTTCACGACGCCGGCGCCGGCGAACGACGGCGACGGCGCCGGCACCCCGCTGAGCCGCGATGCGACGACGGACGCCAACGGTGCCAGCGACGTGTTCGTCGCCCTGGTCTCGGCGCAGGACGTCGAACGGCGCGCGTTCAGCCAGTCGCTGGCCGGCAAGTTCCGCCACCCGCGCTGCGCCACCTGCCACAGCATGCAGGCAGCCGACACGCTGGCGTTCGCGTCGTCGCCGCAGGCGCACGCGGGTCCGCCGCCGGGGCCCGGCTTCCCGAACAACCAGCCCGAGGTCTGCGCCCCGTGCCACGTCACCAGCAGCACCTTCCCGGTGGTGGGCTGGCAGGCGCCGGCGGCGTCGTTCGACATCCGGTCGAAGACCGTGCTGATGCTGTCGCAGATGGCGCAGAACGCGCCGGCCGACGAGGACGAGCACTTCGTCACCGACAAGCGCGTGCTGTGGGCGCTCGACTCCGGCATCCTGCCGCAGGTCGGCGGCCGCAATGGCGTCGCCGACGACGACCACGACGGCGTGTTCCAGGCCGAGGACATCGACGGCGTGCCGCGCACGGTGCCCGGCGGCTCGGTCGCCTTCCTGCACGAGATCGAGGCGTGGGAGGCCAGCGGCAAGGTCGTCACGGCCGCGGCCGCGGTCAAGGACGTGACCCTGGTCAGCCGGTCGTTCGGCACCAACAACGCCGGCAACGGCGCCTCGCGCGCCCCGGCGCTGCAATGGGTGCCGAACCCTGGGTTCGATCCCGCGAACGCAGCCGCCACGAACCCGATCGGCACGCTGTTCGTCGCCTTCGAGTCCGACGCCAGCAACCTGGTCGCCGGCGACGGCAACGGCGCCACCGACGTCTTCCGCGCCGCGATCGAACTGCGCGCCGAACAGGACGCCGTCGGCACGTCGCTGGCGGGCGGCCTCAACCTGCAGGCGCTGAACACCGCGACGATCCTGTGCAGCGCGCGCAACGGCCTGACCGCGCCCGGCAACGGCGCCGCGCAGCGGCCGTCGCTCGGCGGCGCCAACGCCGAGTTCATCGCCTTCGAGTCGGTGGCGACGAACCTCGTTGCCGGCTTCGTCGACGGCAACGGCCCGTCGGCCGCCGACGTCTACCTGCGCTCGGTCGGCGCCTCCGGCACGGGCACGCTGACGCAGCTGGTCAGCCACACGGTCGGCAACTCCGCGATCGGCGGCAACGGCGCCAGCGAACGGCCCGCGCTCGCCGCCGGCGGCGGCGCGATCGCCTTCGAGTCGACCGCCGACGACCTGATCGCCAGCGACGGCAACGGCGTGCGCGACGTGTTCGCCGCCACCACCGCCGGCGGATCGCCGTTCGCGAAGGTGCGGGCCAGCGTCACCGACACCGGCGGCGAGGGCAGCGGCGGCGACAGCCGCAACGCCAGCGTGCACTTCGCCGCCGGCCGGGTGCGCGTCGCCTTCGAGTCCGACAAGACGAACCTCGACGCCGCGAAGGTCGCGGCGACCAACGTCTTCCTGTTCGACGGCGACGCCGGCACGACGAAGCTGCTGAACCAGCGGCTGTCGACGAGCTTCGCCGAAGTCGGCGCCGCGCCGGCGCGCCGGCCGGCATTCCTGCCCGACGGCTCGGCGATCGCGTTCGTCGCCGACGCCAACAACCTCGACGTGCTGCGCCCCGACACCAACCGCGGCGCCGACGTGTTCCTGGTCGAGACCGAGCAGATCGACGCCGGCCGCGTGCTGCCGTTCCGCATCAGCGTCACCACCGCCGAGGCGGCCAGCGCCAACGGCGATTCCGGCGCCCCGGTCGTCGGCAGCTTCGCCGGCAGCGTGAACTTCCCGACCGGCTTCGCCGCCTACCGCACCGCGGCGACCAACCTCGGCACCTCCGACACGACCGACGTGATGCTGGTGTTCCTCAACGAGACCTCGGGCATCCTGGTCGACTTCGAGGCGGTGCCGGCAACGGGCACGGCCCCGCTCGAGGTGCAGTTCCAGGACCGCTCGTCCGGTTCGCCCACGGCCTGGGCCTGGGACTTCGACGGCGACGGCACCGTCGACTCGACGCTGCAGAACCCGCGGCACGTCTACACCACCCCGGGCGACTACACCGTCGAGCTGGTGGCGCGCAACGCCAACACCGAGGGCTCGAAGCGCGAGACCGCCTTCGTGCACGTCACCGGGCCGGTGCAGGCCGACTTCACGGCCACGCCGACGACGACCGGCGGCGCGCCGCTGACGGTGCTCTTCCGCGACACCTCGACCGAGGCGAACGGGGCGATCACCGCCTGGGCCTGGGACTTCGACGGCAACGGCACGACCGACTCGACGCAGCAGAACCCCGCCCACACCTACACGACGCCGGGCACGTTCACGGTGTCGCTGACCGCCACCGGCCAGAACGGCAGCAACACGGTGACGCGCGCGGGCCTGGTCACGGTCAGCGCACCGGGACCGCTGGTGGCGGGCTTCACGTCGGTGGTGACGGCGAGTCCGCTGTTCGGCCGCACCGGCACCGCGGTCGGCAGCGTCTACGACGACGAGACGATCACGTTCACCGACACGTCGACGGGCACGGTCAGCTCGCGGCTGTGGAACTTCGGCGACGGCACCACCGCGACCGGCAACCCGGTGACGAAGAGCTTCGCGCCGGGCACCTACGACGTGTTCCTGACCGTGACCGGGCCGGATGGCACCGACAGCGAGGTCAAGCCGGCGCTGATCACCGCGGTCGGCGGCTCGACGACGGTCGTGCTCGGCGCCGTCCAGGACAACTCGATCTACAACGACCCGCAGGTGGTGACCAGCACCGACCACTCCAACAGCGCGCTGCCCCAGCTCGTGACCGGCAAGGCGGCGCTGGTGGCCACGCCCTTCACCAACCACGGTTTGCGCCGCGCGCTGGTGAGGTTCGACCTGTCGTCGATCCCGCCGTCGTCGGTGGTGCAGAGCGCGACGCTGCAGCTGACCTGCTCGCTGCCGTTCTCGAACCCGACCGGCGACCAGCCGGTCGCGATCCACCGCCTGCAGCGCGCCTGGGGCGAGGTGCCGTCGGCCCTGCCGGGCGGCATCGGCGGCGGCATCCCGGCGGTCAACGGCGAGGCGACGTGGACCGCGGCCATCCGCGGCAGCGTCAACTGGACGGCCCCCGGCGGCGACTTCGTGCCCACCGCCAGCGCCACCACCACGGTCGGCAACGTGATCGACATCTTCCCGGACCCGCCGGTGCCGCTGCACTTCACCTGGGCAACGACCGGCAACCCGAGCAGCACGCGCGCCGATGCGCAGGCCTGGGTGGCCGATCCGACCACGAACCATGGCTGGATCCTGCGGTCCAACGAGGCCGGTGGCGTCACGTCGCGCACGACGAAGGTGTTCGACTCGCGCGAGAACCCGACCGCGGCCAACCGGCCGCGGCTGACCGTGGTGTTCCGTCCGCCGCTGCCGTGAGGTCACGGGCGAGGATCCCGAGATACTGCGTGACCGCGCCGTAACGGCGTCCCCGCATGCGCTCCACCCTCCTGCTCCCGCTCCTGTTCGCCGCCGCCGCCTGTTCCTGCCAGCGGTACACCGCCCGCCGGACGGTCGATTACACGCTCGATGCCGCCGGCCTGCAGCAGTTCGTCTGCCGCAGCCACAATGGCGGCATCACCCTGGTCGGCAACGCCGAAGCGGTGCAGGTGGCCGTGCGCGCCGACATCACCGCCCATGCGCCCAGCGAAGCCGAGGCGCAGGCGCTGCTGCACGAACTCGACGCCGCGCCCGTGCGCGACGGCGACCGGCTCACCGTCACCGGCACGGCCCGACGCTCGGACTGGACCTCGGGCAGCTCGTTCACCTTCCACGTGACGCTGCCGGCCCACCTCGCCGTCGACCTGCGGTCGCACAACGGCCGCCTCGACCTGCGCGGCACCACCGGCGACGTCGCGGCCGAGACCCACAACGGCGACGTGGTCGGCACGGTCGCCGGCGCTCGGCTCGCCGTCGTCACCCACAACGGCGACGTGCGCCTGCAGCTGCGCAAGGCGCCGCAGGACGCCAGCATCGAGACGCACAACGGCGCCGTCGTGCTCGATCTGACCGCCGGCGAAGGCGTGCAGGTGACCGCCGCGACGCACAACGGCCGCATCGAGTGCGCGCTGCCGCTGCAGGACCGCCAGCAGGCCAGGAACCGCCTGGCCGGCCGCCTCGGCGACGGCAAGGGCCGCCTGCGCGCGACCACGCACAACGGCGACGTCGTGCTGCGCTGACGGCCCGTCGACCGCTGGCGAACGGGGCCCGCCTCACCGGCTGTGGCGCCGCCACGTCCCCGGCGGCATGCCGAACTCACGCTTGAACGCGCGGTTGAAGGCCGCCTCCGACTCGTAGCCTACGTCGCCGGCGATGCGCACGATCGGCTCGTTGCCCTCTCGCAGCGCTCTGGCCGCGAGCGCCAGGCGCCACCGTGTCAGGTACTGCATCGGCGGTTCGCCGATCAGCTGCGTGAACCGCTCGGCCAGCGCCGACCGGGAGATGGCGGCTTCCTGGCCCAGCTCCTCGACGGTCCACGCGCGTCCCGGCTCGGCGTGCAGCAACCTCAGCGCGCGGCTCACCTGGGGATCGCGCAGGCCTGCGAGCCAACTGCGCTGGTCGGCAGGGATCGACTCCACGTGGCAACGGATCGCTTCCACGAACAGGAGCTCCGACAGCTTCGCCAGCACCGCATCGGTGCCGGCGCGCGGGGAACGCGTCTCCTCGGCCGCGCGCTGGATGGTGCCCAGGATCCACGCCGCACCCTGGTGTTGGCCGAGCGCCACGCGCAGAAGGCGCGGCAAGGCACCGAGCAGCGGCCGACAGAGACGGCTGTCGCACGCCAGGTAGCCGCAGATGAAACGCGTTCGCGCGCCACCACCGCCGTGCACGATGCGGGCGAGGCCGCCCGTCGGCGAGGGTTGGGCCAACTTCTCCGCCGGCACCGGCGTGCGCGACAGGTCGCTGCCGAGCAGATGGCCATCGCCGTGCGGGAACATCAGCAGGTCCCCGGCGGTGAGCTCGAGCACCGTGCCTTCGTCGGGCAGACGGGTGCGGCAAGTGCCATCGACCAGCAGGTGGTAGATCGCGACATGCTCGGCGCTGGGCAGGATGTGGCGGACGTCGTCCTTTCCCGGTGCCGAGTCGATGCACCATGGGGCCGTGAACTCGGCCTCGAGGAACAGGCCGGCCTCGAGGTGCAGAGCCTTCAGCACCTCCGACAATGCGTCCATGGCGGCACGATCAAGCCTCCCGGTGTCCTGATCAACTGCCGATCGGTGGCGCGGAGGCGGGCGCAAGAACGGCGGCGGCGCGGTCAAACGGGGCCGAGGCGGCGTGCCTAGCGTGGTCGTCCGAATCGAGCGCTGGCCGGGAGCCGTCACGTCGACGGCTGCCGCGCCCGGCGCGATCCGAGACCGGAGCCCAATCATGACGACCGCGATCCTCGCCCACGACCCGACCCCCACCACCGAACGCTATGCCCGCTGCATACAGGCCAGCAAGCGCATCCGTTGGGACATCGACCACGACGTGATCCGTGGCCGCCAGCTGGACTTCACGCAGAAGTTCCTTCCGGATGGCCTGTCGCGTGTGGCAGACCTGCCCTGGCTCGATGCCCGCGAGCAGCGCCTGTTCAGCCAGATCCAGGGCCGCACCTACGCCAACATGTTCGGCCTCGTCGAACGCTTCATCGGCGCGAAGATCCTCGAGGTGAGCCGTGACCACTGGCTCGGCGACCAGACGGCGCTGGAGGCGCTGGTGCGCTTCACCGACGAGGAGCTGAAGCACCAGGAGCTGTTCCGGCGTCTCGAGCGCATGGCCGCCGACGGCATGCCCGCGGGGTATGTGTTCGCGCCGCAGCCGAACGAGGTCGCCGGCGTCGTACTGGGTCGGTCGACCTGGGCGGTGCTGGGGCTGACCTGCTGCATCGAGCTGTTCACGCAGGCGCACTATCGGCAGAGCATCGAGCCCGACGCCGGGCTGTCCGAGCTGTGGCGCGACGTGTTCCTGTTCCACTGGCGCGAGGAGTCGCAGCACGCGATCCTCGACGAGCTGGAATGGGTGCGCGAGGATGCCCGGCTTGCGCCCGCGGAGCGCGATGCCGGCGTCACCGACCTGATCGGCCTCGTCGCCGCCGTCGATGGCATTCTGCAGGCCCAGGCGCAGGTCGACGCGAACTACTTCGGCGCCACCTGCGGCCGCCGCCTCGGCGCAACCGAGGCCGAAGCCGTGCACGCGACCCTCCTGCGCGCCTACCGCTGGCAGTACATCGGCTCCGGCGTCAGCGATGCACGCTTCCAGCGCGTGCTCGGCGGCATGATCGACGGAGCCCAGTTGGCGCGCATCCAGGCCGCGCTCGGCACGATCCTGGCGTAGGGGGCCACGGGCCCCGGCGAGGACCAGCCAGCCGCAGGGCGGTGAGGGCGGGCGGGCCGAAGCGCGGCGCATGGCGGGAGATCGCTGGCGAACGCCGGGGCTGGCAAGGCCCCGCGGCCTGGCGGGCAACCCGCGCCGATGCATCCGCCGCCGCGGCCCTCAGCGTCGAAGGGAGGCGGTGAGGTGGACCTCGCCGGACGTCACGCGGCCGAGCGGTTGTTCGGCTGCCCCTTCGGGCCGGGCGATCAGCTCGAACTCGCCGTCCCATGGCCAGACGAACTCGAATCGCCCATCGGCATCGGTCATCGCCAGGTCCTGGGCGTTCCGCAACCAGCGCGAGCCCTTGGCCAGGATCGGCACGAACGCCAACGGCTTCCCGTCCGGATCGTGCAGGGTGCCCTGCAGCCGCCGCGACGGCGGGATCGGCCTCGCCACAAGCCGCAGTCCGCTGGCGACGAAGCCGGCGCGCGGGGTCAGTTCCCCGGTCGATCCTTCCCACTGCGGCTTGCTGCCGGCGATCGCCACGTGGCCGTCGACCGTCGGCACCGTCGCGAACCGGAAGCCACCCCGCGCGTCGGTGACGACGTGTTCCCTGCCGCCCACGAACGCGCGGTGCCCCAGCATGGCGACTCCGTCGGGGTCGGCGGCGAACCAGGTGACCTCGATGCCGGCGACCGGATGGCCCTCCGGATCGACGACCGTGCCCGCGACGGCGGCGAGGGCCGGATCCGCGTGGGCGAGGAAGGTCGGGTTGGCGCGCCGCAGGACGGGCAGCACCAGCCAGACCATGGCGAGCAGCGCGGCGAAGGCCGCGACCAGGGTCACCTTCCAGCGTGGGGCCCACATGCAGGCAGCCTACGGGCCGACGGAGCGGAGATTGTCGGCGGCGCGGACCTCGGCGCCGATCGACGAACGAGGCGGCAGTGGCAGGGTCCCAGAGCGCCAGCATCGGACCGGCGAGCTGGCGCAGGCCCGATGGCGCTCGAGATCGCGAACGGGTCGGCGAGGGCTCGGGCCGCCCGGCCGGATTTCGGCAGGTGTGCGCATCCACACGCCGGTCCGACCGCGAACCCGCCCGGGCACGGACACCGCAGCCAGCGGGTCCGCCGTTTCTCGCTCCGCTGCCTCGACCCCCGGGTGGCCCCCATCCCTCCGCCGAACCATCTCCCGCGCATGAAATCCGTACCCGTCGCACTCCTCGCCTCCGTCGCCCTCGCGTCCATGGCTGCGCTGACCGGTTGCTCGAGCAGCAACCGCAGCGACTCCGCCGCAGCCACGCCCACGGTCCTCGACTCGCTGTCGAGCCTTGGCCTCGGCACGCTGCGCGCCGCGCTGGTCGCCGCCGGCCTCGACGACGATCTCGCGGGCCCAGGGCCGCTGACGCTGTTCGCGCCCAGCGACGCGGCGTTCGCGGCGCTGCCGCCCGGCACGCTCGACAGCCTGCTGCAACCGTCGAACCGGGCTCAGCTGAGCGCGGTGCTGCTCTACCACGTGGTCGAGGGCAACGTCGACGCGGCGACCGCAGCGACGCTGACCGACGCCGCCTCGCTCGGTGGCGCCAGCGTGCGCATCGATCGTGTCGGCAGCGACCTGCTCGTCAACGACGCCAGGGTCACCGCACCCGACAACCTCGCGCGCAACGGCATCGTGCACGTCATCGATCGCGTGCTGCTGCCGCCGCAATCGATCGTCGAGACGCTGTCCGCGCGCGGTTTCGACACGCTGCTCGCCGCCGTGGCCGCCGCCGACCTCGACGGCGCGCTGGCGGGACCGGGTCCATTCACGGTGCTGGCGCCGACCGATGCGGCGTTCGCGGCGCTCGGCCAGGCGACGCTCGACACGCTGCTGGAGCCGGGGAACCAGGCTACGTTGCAGTCGATCCTCGGTTACCACGTCGTGCCGGGCTCGGTGCTGGCGAGTGCCGCGCTCGGCAGCCAGCTCGCCGCGACGCTACAGGGCACGCGGGTGCTGTTCGCCGCCAGCGGTCCGGCGGCGAAGGTCAACAGGGCCACGCTGACGCACGTCAACATCCCGTGCACGAACGGCGTGATCCACGTGCTCGACGCGGTGCTCGACCTGCCCGGCCCGATCGCGACCGTGGCGACCGACCTGGGCTTCTCGACGCTGGTGACGGCGCTGGGCGCCGCCAGCCTGGCGGCGACGTTCGCCGATGCGGCCGCGGGTCCGTTCACCGTGTTCGCGCCGACCGACGCCGCGTTCGCCGCGCTGCCGCCGGGCTTGCTGGACCAGCTGCTGCAGCCGGTGAACCTGCCGGTGCTGGCGCAGGTGCTGCAGTACCACGTCGTGGCCGGCATCGTGACCGAGCGGGACGCGCGGGCCGCGGCGGGTGCGACGGTGGCGACTCTACAAGGCAGCTCGTTCGCGGTGGCGCTGGGCGCCGGCGGCCTCACGGTCGATGGCCAGTCGGTGATCGCTACCGACGTGCTGGCGGCGAACGGCATCGTGCACGCGATCGACGGTGTGCTGGTGCCGCCGGGAGTGCTGACCCAGCTGCAATGACTCCGGCGGGCGGTCGTCGCCGGGGGCGCCGCGGTCGCAGGTCCGTCCGACCCGGCGTCCGCGCCGCACGCGACCCCGTCCGCCGGCAGAACGCCGTCGTCGAGCCCTCGACGGCGTCCTGCCGACCAGAGGCGCGGGCCCGGTCATCGAACCGCTGGACGCCCGGCGCCGGTTTGGCGGTGAGGTGGACCTCTCCGGATGTCACGCGGCCGAGCGGTAGTTCGGCCGCCCCTTCGGGTCGCGCGACCAGTTCGAACTCGCCGTCCCATGGCCAGACCGAACTCGAACCGCCCATCGGCATCGGTCACCGCCACGTCCTGGGCGTTCCGCCGGCGCGCGGCGTCAGCTCCCCGGTCGACCCTTCCCAGTGCGGCTTGCGGCCGGCAACCGCCACGTAGCCGTCGACCGTCGGCACCGCCGCAGACCGGAAGGCACCCTGAGCGTCGGTGACGACGTGTTCCCTCCGCCCACGAGCGCGCGGTGCCCCAGCATGGCGTCCCCATCGGGATCGGCGGCGAACCACGTGACCTCGATGCCGGCGACCGGATGGCCGTCCGGATCGACGACGGTGCCCGCGACGGCGGCGAGGGTGGGATCCGCGTGGGCTGTGAAGATCGGGTTGGCGCGCCGCAGGACGGGCAATACCAGCCAGGCCACGGCGAGCAGCGCGGCGAGGGCCGCGAACGGGGTCACCTTCCAGCGTGGGGCGGGCATGGAGGCATGCCTATGGCCCACTCAGGTGGAAATCTGGCGGCGGCGCAGGCAGCTAGCCCACCGATGAGCTGGGCGGCAGCCACGGCACGACCCAGGAAGCCCCTGGCGCGCGTGGGCCGTGGAACGCCATCAGAACGTCCAGGTTGCGACGTTGCTCGTGTGGCAGGCTGCCGGGTCGTAGGCCTGGAACAACAGTGGGATACCGATCACGCTGCCAGGGACGAAGACGGTGAGTCCCGCGGATCCGGCGGCGTTCGCTGTAGCGGTGCCGAGCGTCACCGGGCCGGCGAGGTCGAGCCCTTCGAGGCAGCCCGGCACCACGGTCTGGCCGCCGCTCGCGGCGACGAAGAACCAGACGGTACCACCGGGCGTGGCGCCGGTGGCGGCGATTGTGTTGTTGGTGTTGGCGACGCCAGGCGTCGGTGCGGCGTGCGCGACCTGGGTCGGAATCATCACGAACGGCTCGTAGAAGCCGTTCAGAACGCCCTCGCCGGCGATCGCGCCGGCGTCGTTGATGCCGTTGGCGCTGGTCAGCAGCCATGGCGACTGCGGCGGCAGCTTGCCGTTGAGGTCGACGACGGGTTGTCCGACCGGTTTGTGCACGGCGATGTAGGCCGGCGTCGCGAAGGTGCGGCACCAGCCGGCCGCCTCGCCGGCGGCATTGCCACAGGTGGCGTAGCAGTCCGTACCAGCCAGGGCGCCGAGGTCGGCAACGGCACCGTTGACCCAGCTGGCGAAGTGGATCCGGCCGCTCGCTGGCGAGATCGAGGCACCGAGGAAGAAGGTCGGGCTGATTGCTGTGGTGACGATGCCCCAGCCGCCGAGGGTCGGCAACTGGGTCAGCGCCCACGTGCCCCCGGTCCTGGACCAGGAGACGGGTTGCGCGGTGACCAAGTTGGCGAGGTAGCCGACGACCACATCGCCCGTGGTGATGTCCAGGCCCTCTCCCTGCCACAGTGCGGGCAGCGTCGGCAGAGGCAGCGGCGAACCGACGTCGGCATCGCTGGTCCAGGCGATCGGGTAGGTGAAGAGACCGTCGTCGGCGAAGCCCGCGGCCGCGACGACGCCTTCGAGGCCGTTGACGCCGCTGAAGATGGTACCCGGCAGCAAACCCATCTCGTATTCCGTCCAGGAGCCGTGCTGTTCCCAAGTGGTCGCCATCGTCGACGTGCTGCCGGTCGCTGCCATCCCGCCGATGCGGCCGGTGTCGTCGATCCGTCGGGCGGATCCTTCGGCACCACCAGGGTGGGCGCTCAGTTGCACCCCGATGCCGTTCACCCATACGACTGGCTGGGGCAAGCCGCTGGCGTACGCCTCCCCGACCACCCGCATCGAGTTGTCGACGTCATAGGCACGGCCGTGTGCCAAGCCAGGCACCGTCAGGTGCCGGATGGTGTACTGCTGCGCCCTGGCGGCCTCGCACACACCGAACGCCAACGGGACGCACCACGCGACACGGGAACCGGTTGCCCACAGCATGAGTCGAACTCCTCTCGTTGACCGGGCGACGCGAAGAACACACCGCCTCCTCCACGATCCCGTGGCGGCAGTCCTCCGTCAACACCGTGCAGTCCCCCCACCGGAATGTGATCGCCTGGGCCGCCGGGGACATCGATGGACGGTTCTCGGCGTGAACGGTCCATGCGTTGCTCGCGACGCTGCGGGGTGGTGCGGGCACTGCGCCGCCAACCGTCACTTGCGCCCGGCACGCGCGCGGACCTGCTCGCGGTCGACGGTGACCACCAGCCGGTCGGACTTCACCGCGGTGAAGTCCGCTTCGCCCTCCGCCAACGGCTCGCCGGCGCGCACGATGTGCAGGCGCACCGCCTTCACCGGTGGCAACTGCAGCCGCAGGCTGGGATGGTGTTTGCCCGGGCCGCTGTAGACCATGATCGGACGTTGCTCGGCGCGAACGGTCGCGTGCAGCTCACCATCCTGGAGCGATGCACCGATCAGGTCGAGCTGGTAGGAACCCGGGCCGAGCTTGCCCCACGCGATGTCGAGCAGGGACTTGCCGTTGCGCTCTGTGAACGTGACCTGCGGCTGATCGACCGTGTCGCTCCCGCCGAGCAGAAGGACCTGCTCGCGCGCGGGGGTCTCGTCGGCATGGATGCGCACCACCAACGCTTCGCTGGCGACCGGCTGGAGGTCGATCTTCGGGTCGCGGCGACGCGAGCCGACGATGTCGACCTCGACCCTCTCGGTGCGCGGCGTGCGGAGGAACTGGGCCGGGTAGGAGGTGAGCCCGGTCGCCGGCGAGTCGAGCGCCACGTCGATGCCCGGCCCTGGCGGGAGCACGGTGCGCAATCGCACCTTCAGCCCGTCCGCCTCGAGCCGGAGTTGCTCGCAGAGCATCCGGATGGCCAATCCCGACGACGACTGGTCGCAGCGCAGCGGACCCCACGCGATCACCAGCACCTGCTCGTTCTGGAAGTCGACGTGCAGTTCCTTCTTGTCCTCCCCCCATGCCGCGAGGCTGAACTGCCGCGCGTCCTCGTCGCTGCGAAGGCAGGTGACCTGCGGTTCGACCTGCGGCAGGTAGAGCGGAATCTCGTGACGCGCCCAGAAGCGCAAGTCGGCGAGAAGGTCGATGCCGTCGTCCTGGGCGAACACAGCGGACGTTGCGAGCATCACGCAAACCGCGAAACGGGGGTAGTTCATCGGGGGCAAGGAATGGGAGCGCGGCGGATAACTCCCTGATCCTACTTCCCCCGCCGCTGCCACGGCCCGGCATGGCGACCGGCGCCGGCCGACTCCTCGTTCGCCACGAGCGCCCCTCGCGGAGGTATCGTGCCGCCGGCGCCGCCGCCTGCGTTCTCGTCACCAGCGGGGTCAGGCAACGCTCCGAGAAGCTGCTTCGTAGGACCTCCATGCCGGTCGGACCCATCTCACCAGTTCGCGCGGGACGGCCGTGGCCGCTGGGCGTCGAGCGCGTCGAAGCGGAACAGGCGCTGAACTTCGCGTTGTTCTCGCGGCATGCGACCGGCGTGACGCTGCTGTGCTACACCGAGCGGGATCCCGTGCGGCCGGTGTTCGAGCTGGCCTTGCAGTTCCCCGCGCACAAGACCGGCAGCATCTGGCACTGCCGGGTCCCGGAGGCAGCGCTGCGGGGTGCGACGCTCTACGCCTGGCGAGTCGACGGCCCGGCCGAGGCGCAGGACGGCAACCGCTTCGACCGCCGCAAGGTGCTGCTCGACCCGTTCGCGCCCGCCGTGTTCTTCCCGCCGGGGTTCGACCGCGCGGCCTGCGCAGCGGACGGACCGACGGACGGCAAGGCCCCCCTGGGACGTCTGCCGTCCCAGGCCCCCGCCCTGCCGCCGCTGCCGAAGGGCCCGCGCTACACCTGCCGCGACGCGATCGTCTACGAACTGCATGTGAAGGGTCTCACCGCGAACCCGAACTCCGGCGTGGCGCCCGAACGGCGCGGCACGTTCGCCGGCCTGATCGACAAGATCCCCTATCTGTGCGATCTCGGAGTGACCGTGGTCGAGCTGCTGCCCGTGCACCAGTTCGACCCGCAGGAGGGCAACTACTGGGGCTACATGACCCTGCACTTCTTCTCGCCCCACCAGCAGTACGCGCGCACCGATGCCTTCTCGGAGTTCCGCGCGATGGTCGATGCGTTCCATCGCGCCGGCATCGAGGTGTGGCTCGACGTGGTCTACAACCACACCGCCGAGGGCGGCGCCGACGGGCCGACCTACAGCTTCCGGGGCATCGACAACCAGAGCTACTACCTGCTGGCCAAGGACGGCTCCGGCTACGTCAACGACACCGGCTGCGGCAACACCGTCCGCACCGGGCATCCGGCCGGTCGCGTGCTGGTGCTCGAGAGCCTGCGCTTCTGGGCCGGCACGATGGGCATCGACGGGTTCCGCTTCGACCTCGCGTCGATCTTCTCGCGCGCCGCCGACGGCACGATGGGCGTGCACGAGGCCTCCCTGGTCGCCGAGATCGGTCTGCTGGCCCGCCTGTTCGAGGTGCGGCTCGTCGCGGAGGCATGGGACATCTCCGCCTACCAGCTCGGCCAGGCCTTCCCGGGCATGGCGTGGCTGCAGTGGAACGGCCGCTTCCGGGACGACGTGCGCTCGTTCGTGCGCGGTGGCGGCGGCAAGGTCGCCGACCTCATGCAGCGGGTGTACGGCAGCGACGACCTGTTTCCGGACACGATGCTGGAGACGCGTCGGCCGCACCAGAGCGTCAACTTCGTGACCGCACACGACGGCTTCTGCCTGTACGACCTCGTCGCCTACGACCGGAAGCACAACGAGGCCAACGGCCACGACAACCGCGACGGCACCGACGACAACCGCAGCTGGAACTGCGGTCACGAAGGCGACGACGGCGCGCCCGACGGCGTGCTCGCGTTGCGCCGTCAGCAGGCGAAGAACTTCGCCGCGCTGCTGCTGCTGTCGAACGGCATCCCGATGCTCGTCGCCGGCGACGAATTCCTGCACACGCAGCGCGGCAACAACAACCCCTACAACCAGGACAACGAGACCACCTGGCTCGACTGGGAGCGGCTCGAGCGGAACCGCGACGTGTTCCGGTTCTTCAAGACGATGATCGCGTTCCGCAAGGCGCATCCCAGCATCGGCCGGCCGGTGTTCTGGCGCGACAGCGTGCACTGGTTCGGCAGCGACGGTCCGGTCGACCTCGGGCCGGAGTCACGGCACCTGGCCTGGTTCCTCGATGGCGCGTCCGTCGGCGACGACGACCTCTACGTGATGGTCAACGGCCATGGGGAGGACCGCGCGTTCACGGTGCAGCAGGGGGCTGCACCCGACTGGCGGCGGGTCGTCGACACCGCGTTGCCGAGTCCGCTCGACATCTGCGAGCCGGGCGCGGAGCCGCCACTCGAGTCGACGGCGTACCGGGTCGGAGCCCATTCGGTCGTCGTGCTGCGCCGGCAGCGGAGATGACATGACGGTGGCATCGCGCGCGCCGTTCTCGCTGCAGCGGCGCACCAGCGGCATCCTGCTGCACCCGACGTCGTTGCCGGGACCGCACGGCTGCGGCGATCTGGGCGCAGAGGCCCACGGATTCGTCGAGTTCCTCGCGAGGGCCGGCCAGGCCTGCTGGCAGATGCTTCCCATCGGGCCGCCAGGACGGTTGCCGTGCGCGTCGCCGTACGACAGCGCCTCGGCGTTCGCCGGCAGTCCGTGGCTGGTGTCGCTCGACGAACTCGGCCGGCAGGGCCTGCTGACCCGCCGCGAGTTGCGGCCGGCGGAGCGCCTGCCCGAACGCCAGGTCGACCTCTCCGCGACGCAGGCGTTCCGGTCCCTGCGCTTGCAGGCTGCCTGCACGCGTTTCCACGCCCGCGGCGGCGAGCGGCGAAGGGACTACCGGGACTTCTGCGAACGGAACGCCGACTGGCTCGACGACTACGCGCTGTTCATGGCGCTGCGACGACACCACGGTGACCGGGCCTGGACCGACTGGGATCCGGAGCTGCGACAACGCCGCCCGGCCGCGCTGCGCGCCGTGCGCCGGCGACTGGCGGACGACATCCGCCGCCAGCGCTTCGAGCAGTTCGCCTTCGATCGCCAATGGCGGGCCTTGCGCACGCACGCCCAGGAACGCGGCATCGGCCTGATCGGCGACCTGCCGCTCTTCGTCGCCCACGACAGCTGCGACGTGTGGCGGCATCCCGGCCTGTTCCAGCTCGACGCCAACGGGCGTCCGCGGCGCATCAGCGGCTATCCGCCGGACGAACTCAGCGCGCACGGCCAACGCTGGGGCCATCCGCAGTACGACTGGGCCGCGCACCGCCGGACCGGCTTTCGTTGGTGGGTGCGCAGGTTCGAGCGGTTGTTCGACCTCTTCGATGCCGTCCGCGTCGACCACTTCCTCGGCTTCACCCGCAGCTGGTCGATCCCGGCCGACGCGGCGGACGCGAGCACCGGCCGCTGGGTGCCGTCGCCGGGCCGCGCCCTGCTGCGCACGGTGCGTTCCGCCCTCGGCAAGCTGCCCTTGATCGCCGAGGACCTCGGCCACGTGACGCCGGCCGACGTCAGGCTGCGCGACCGCTTCGGGCTGCTGCCGACTCGCCTGCTGCAGTTCGGCTTCGGCGACGACCACGGCCGCTCCGAACACCTCCCGCACCACCACGGCAGGACGACGGCGGCCTACACCGGCAACCACGACACCGACACCTGGAACGGCTGGTTCGCGCGGCTGCCGGCCGGCCGGCAGGCCGCGGTGCGGCGCTACACCGGCGGCGACGGCCGTACGCCGCACCTGGCGGCGCTGCGCACTCTGCTGGGATCCCCGGCGAACCTCGTGGTGTTCCCGCTGCAGGACCTGCTCGGACTCGGCAGCCGTGCACGCATGAACGTGCCGGGCACCGAGCTCGGCAACTGGCGATGGCGGATGCCGACGCGGGGGCTCGATCGCCATGCCCGGCGCCTGCGCGAGTTGACGCTCGCGTTCGGTCGCGGCGGCGGTGACTGACGATCGGTCGCGCCTGCACGATGGGCCCGGCCTCACCGGCCGGCGAGCGAAAGGGCCAGCATCTGCACCGCCAGGATGCGCAGGATCGTCGTCAGCGGATACACGGTCGCATAGGCCACGTTCGGGGCGTCCGAACCGGCGGCGTTCGACGCGAACGCCAGGGCCGGCGGATCGGTCATGCTGCCGGCCACGAGGCCGCTGAGGTCCATGAAGTTCAGCTTCAGGACGCGACGCGCCAACGTGCCCACGACCAGCAAGGGGACCACGGTGACGACCAGTCCGGCGAGCATCCACTGCAGCCCGGTGACGCTGAACACGGTGGCGAAGAACTGCTGGCCCGCGGCGAGGCCGACCGCGGCGAAGAACACCGCGATGCCCAACTCGCGGAATGCGAGGTTCGTGCCGATCGGCATGTGCCACACCTGCTTGCCGATGCGGCCGACGCGGCCGAGCAGCAGGGCGACGAGCAGCGGTCCGCCGGCCAGGCCGAGCTTCACCGGCTGCGGCAGACCTGGGAACACGATGGGCATCGTGCCGACGACGACGCCTAGCAGGATGCCGACGAAGAAGGGCACGAAGTGGGTCTCGTTCAGCTCCTTCAGCGAGTTGCCGAGCGCGGCAGCAGCCTTCTCCAGGTCGGCTTCGTGGCCGACGATCTGCAGCATGTCGCCGAACTGGAGGCGCACCCCCGGCACGGCGGTCATCTCGACGTCGGCGCGGCTGAGCCGGGTGACCGCGACCGCGAAGCGATCGTCGAGGTTCAACTCGCCCACGGTCCGCCCCAGCACCGTGCGATCCGTGACCACGACGCGACGGGTGCCGATGCCGCTGGCCATGACCAGCAGATCCTCGTCGCTGCGGCCGCCAACCACGCGCTCGAACTGGTCGAGCCCGTGCGCGGTCCCGACGACGGCCAGGCGATCCCCGACATGCAGCACGGTCGCGTCGACCGCCGGCACCGTCCGGTCGCCGTGGCGCACGCGGGAGATCGTCACGCCCGTCTCCAACCGCCCGGGCACCTCGTCGAGGCGGAGCCCCTCGAGCCGCGAGTTGCCGACCACCAGCGTACGGCGCGCGAGCGGCTCCCCGCGCGAATGGCTCCGCGCCGCGAATCGTTCCGCCTCGCCCGCGATGTCGACACGGTGCAGGCGTCGCAGCAGCAGCAGGGAGCCGATGATGCCGAGGATCGCCGTCGGATACGTCACGGCGTAGGCGATCGCCGGCAAGGCGAGCCGCTCCGCGGCGATCCCCGGCATGGTGCCGAGCGTCTGCGTGCCGGCGCCGAGCGATGGCGTGTTGGTCGACGCCCCGGCGAAGACGCCGATCACCGCGGCGCAGTCGAATCCGCACAGCCAGCCGAGCAGCGGCGCGAGTGCCGCACCGAACAGCACGATGGCGGCGGCGAGCAGGTTCAACTGCGCACCCTGCTGCCGCAGCGCCGCACCGCGATCTGAAGCCGAACAACGTCATGGTGGGCGCGTTCGGCGAGGTGCAAGTCATGGATTGGGGGATCGCGCTGCAGCTCCACTCCGACGGCGCCGCTGGCGATGCGGCCACGCCGCCCCGGATCTCGGGCACGCCTTCCTACATGGCGCCCGAGCAGGCGCGCGGCGAACTCGCTTGCATCGACCGCCGTAGCGACGTGTTCGGTCTCGGTGCGATCCTCTGCGAGATCCTGACCGGCGCGCCGCCGTACGGCACCGGCACCACGGGCGAGCTGCTCGGTCGGGCGCAGCGCGGCGAACTGGAGCACGATCACGCCCGATTGCGCGCCGTCGGCGCCGCGGCCGGCGACCTCGTCGACCTGGCGTTGGCCTGCCTGCATGCCGACCCGGCAGCGCGACCTGCCGACGCTGCCGCGGTCGCGACCGCCGTCACGCGTCACATCGAATCGGCGGCCGCGCGACTGCACCAAGCCGAGCTCGGCGCACGTTCCGCAGCGGCCCGCGCAGCCAGCGAGCGAAAGGTCCGGCGTCTGACCATGGTCCTGGCGCTGGTCGTCGTCACCGTCGTCATCGGCGGCGCCTGGACCTGGACGACAGCGCTGCAGCGGGCCCAGCAGCGCACGCAGACCGCGGAACGGCGGGCCACCGCCGCGTTGCTGGCTGCCGAACGTCGCTTCGCCGTCGCCGATGCGCCGCCGGCGGACGATCTGGCGGCGTGGAACGCTGCTGCGCGAGCGGCGCGCGGCGTGCTCGATCAGCTCGACGCCGACAGCCCTCCCGATCTCGCGGCACGTGCGCACGAGTTGCAGCAGCGGGCACAGTCCCTGGCCGACGACATGGAGTTCTGCCGAGCTCTGGCGCTCGCGGGCGCCGATTCGACCAACACGAACCGCTTCGACAGACGGCCGATGCGGCACGCGCTGCGCGCGTGCTTCGCCGCCCATCGGGGCGCGCCGATCGAAGCCAGCGACGCGCAGGCCGTGGCCAGTTCCCTGGCGACCCTTCGTTGGCGCGACATGCTCGTGACGGCACTCGACGCCTGGCTGCGCATCGAGCTGGAATGCGATCCGGCTTCGCCCGTGGCCCGCCGCGTGCATGCCGTCGTGGACCTGCTCGACGAGGACCCGTGGCGTCAACGCCTCCGTGCGGCCAACAAGGATCGTGATCTGGCAGCGCTGCGGGTGCTCGCCGCCGATCCGGCTGCCGAGGTCGAGCCGGCGTCGGCGCTGCGACATCTGGCGCTGGCGCTGCTCCATTCGAGCGACGTCACTGCAGCGACCGGTGTGCTGCGCCGCTGCATCGCGCGCTTCCCAGGGGACTTCCCGGCCTTGCTCGATCTGGGCTGGATGCTGCTGCAATCGCGGACCGCCGAGGCCGGCGAGTTGATGCGCTACGTGCAAGCCGCACTCGCCCTGCGGCCCAGCGATCCGGCGGCGCTGGAGCTGTCGGCGCTGGCGCTGAACTACACCGGTCGCCCGGTGGATGCCCTGGCGTCGATGGCGGCGCGTTGACCCAGAGCGAGTTCGAGCTCAAGGGCACTCTGACGGTGCGGACGGAGTTCACGGTCGGTACTGCCTACGAGCTGTCGAAGACGATCATCTTCACCTCGGCCCCGACGGAGGACACGGTGGTGTTCACGAGCGTTCCGATCGACCGCTACACCTACACCGTGTTGACGTCCCCCGATCCCACCCTGGTCGGTCGGCAAGTCACGGTCGATCTGCCGCGCAGCCCGATCACGCTGCAGGCAGAGCGGGGCTTCTACAACGCCTCGCTGCCGCCCGACACGATGCGCATCGACGACGGGGTGTTCCAACACGTCATCGGCGCGCCGCGCAGTTACCCCACGGCAGCGCAGAAGAACGCGCTCCTGCAGAGTGGCGGGCTGCAGGTGGGCCCACAGAGCGTCGGCCAGGGCGGCGGCAGCACCGAGGTCACGCTCGAGGTCGGCAGCGCAGTCTCGAGCGGCGGTGCGCTCGAGCTCGGCTTCGACCTCGAGCTCGAGTTGACCGCAGGATCGGTGCTCACCGGCCTCAATCTGGGCGTGGCGGGAACCTCTACATGGCGAGTGACCAGCGGCTCGTCCACGAGCTACACCGGCGTCGTCGGCGCGATCGACGCGGCGAACTTCGCCGCCAACCGTTACGAGTTCGGCCTGTTCACCTACGTGCAGCGCGACCAGACCACCGGGCGGCAGTTCCAGGTACTCAACTACTGGGTCCAGTAGGGCGATCCACGCGACGATTGCGACCGAGCGCGGCGGCGCGGCGTCCAGGTCCCAGCTGCCGGCCGGCCGCGCTGCAGTTCCGACCATCCCGAACGCGACCACCAGCGGCTGCGGCGGCCGATCGCCGGCGATCCCCCGGCTCCGTCCGCCGCACGACCGGAGCGTTGCGCCCGGGTCCGCCCGCCACGACCCCCTGCGCCCGGCCTGCTCCGTCGCCTCGCGCAGGCCGCGAGGGGCAGCGATCTCGCCCGCCTTCGGCGTGGTCCCTGCCATTCACCCGCACGACTTCCCGAGGACCGCCGAGTCTTCACCGCGCCCTGGCCGAGCCTCGCACCGCGCACTCGTCGCGGCGGAGGCCGCAGGGCCGCCCGGCGAGCCCTGGTCCGCGCGCTGGCACCGACGGGTGGCGGAACCCGGGCGATCCGCGAACGAACCGGCGGCTCGGACCGCTGTACCGGATACAGCCATGATCTCGCTTCCCGCCCTCGTCCGCCTGGCCCTGCTCCTCACCGCCGCCGTCGCCGTTCGAACCCAGGATCCGGCGCGGCCGGCCGCGCCGGAGTTCCCGGCGGCCATTCCGGTCGGCATCACCCACGACGAACTGGGCCGGCCGATCGCGATCGGCCCCGACTGGGAGGCCGAGTTCGACCACAGTGGCGCGCGTTTCCTGCCCGTGCTCGGCTCGCTGTCGCCGGTGTTGATGGACCTGCGACTGCGTGCGGCCACCGTCAGGCAAGGCGACGTCGAACTCGCCCTCGCTGAGGACGTGCCCCCGGCCGTGCGCGGCCCGCAGGTCTGCTACCAGCGCGCCCATGGCGTGGTCGAGCGCTTCACCGCACGGCGCGAAGGGCTCGAACACAGCTTGCTGTTGACCCGCGCGATCGGCGGCACAGGCGACCTGGTGGTTCGCATCGAGCTCGCTGGCGAAGCGGCTCCGCACGGCAAGCCGACGGCAGCTGGCACGCACCTGTTCGCGGCCGGACATGGCGGGGTGTCGTACGGCGCGCTGACGGCGATCGATGCCCGCGGCGAACGCGTCGCCGGCGGGGTGCGCCTCGTGCCCGGCGGCCTCGAGTGGACCGTGCCGGGCAGGTTCGCCGACGCGGCGGCGTGGCCCATCCTGCTCGACCCGTTGGTCGGCACCAACTTCCAGATCACCACGCCGATCTCCGGCCCGTTCGCGCAGCCACACGAGTTCGATCTCGCGGCCGACGTCGCCTTCGACGTCAGCAACGACAACTACCTCGTGGTCTGGCAGCGCAACTACTCGAGCGGCGGCACCGCGGCGGTCTCGTCGATCCGGGCGCTGCGTCGCTCCGCCACCGGGGCCGCCATCGGCAGCGTGTTGGCGGTCAGCGTGGTCGACAGCTCCCGTTCGCCTTGCGTCGCCGGCGTCAACAGGGCCAATCGCTTCGCGATCGCCTGGATCCAGGACTTCTTCGGCACGACCCAGGTCCGCGTTCGCACGGTCGCCGCCGCCGACGGCGCCATGTCCAGCACCCTGTTCGTCAACGGCCAGACGCAGGGTGACATCCGCAGCTGCGACATCGCCGGCGAGTCGTCGGCCTCCCCGTCCGTCGACGCCCAGGCGTGGGTGGTCTGGAACAGTGTCAGCCAGGGCCTGCGCGGCGCTCGCATCGCGGTGCCGGCGGCCAGCAACAGCGTGTCGATCGCCGGCACGTTCACGGTGTTGCCGCCGGCGCCGAACCTGTTGTTCGCCGTGATCTCACGCGCCCCGACCGGGCTCGGGCACCTCGGAATCACGTGGATGGTCAACAGCGGGCTCGGGGTCGGCCCGTCGCTGGTGCGGGCAGCGGTGATCGATCGCAGTGGCACGGTCGTGCAAGGCAGCACGACGCTGTTCTCGACCCCAGACTTCGCCTTCAGCCCGCCCTCGATCGACGGCGGCGGGGCGACCAGCAGCCAGTTCGTGGTCGCCTGGGAGACCTTCGAGCGGCTGCTGCCGAACGTGGTCCAGACCCACGTGCGCGCGGCCTCGCTGGTCGTCGGCGCCCAACCGAGCGCAGGCACGCCGGTGCTGCTGCACAGCGAAACGAACCTCAACGGCTCCCCGACCGTCGGCTGGCGCGACGGCAAGGCCTATGTCGCCCACACGACGACCGCGCAAACACGACTCGAGCTGCGCGGCATCGACCCGCTCACCTGCGCCAGCTGCGAAGCGCCGTCCATCGTGGCCCAGCCCGGCACCCACCTGGTGTCGCGGCCGGCCCTGTGCATGGATCGCACCGGTGGCAGCAACTCTGCGTCCGGAGGCCTGCTGGTGTGGACGCAACTGCTGCTCGGTGGCAACATCGGCGACCCGGTCCACGGTCGCTTCCTCGACGCCTTCTCGCCGTTGGCCACGACCACCAACCTCGGCGGCGGCTGCGGAGCCGGTGGTTCGACCCAGGTCGGCAGCCCCCCGGCAGTCGGCAATGGCGGCTTCGACGTGCGATTGCTCCAGCCCGGTGCGACGGCGCTGCTCGCGGTCCTCAACCTGACGCCGCCACAGCCGGTGGCACTGTGCGGAGCCTGCGAGTGGCTCCCCTTCGTCGGCACCGTGGTGGCGCCGGTCTCGCTGCCGCTGACCATCGTGCCGGTGCCGATCCCGTGCGCGCCGAGCCTGGCTGGGACCACGCTCGATGCGCAGTGGACGGTGTGGAAGCCCGGCACTTCGCCGTGTTCGCTGGTGCCCGACTTCGCCTTGTCCAACATCGTGCGGCTCGCGCTGCGCTGAAACGAGAGGTCGAGCTGCGGCCGGCATCCGGATGCGCGGAGCCTCGGTCGGTGCCGGGGTTCGCGGTCACCGGAGGCAGCTCGAATCCTCTGCGCGCTCGAACGCCGCCCCGCAGCGCCGCCGCCGCCAGGATCCCCCTTCGGCGGATGACGCCGCCGACGACCGGCCCGACCAGCGGGATGCCGTCGACCAGGAGGGGCGACCATTCGAGTTCGACGAATGGGTTGAGTCGCCGCATCGCCTCGCGTCGTTCTTCGGCCAGTTGTCGTGGAAGGAGGATTGGCTAGGCTCTGCCCGACACCGTGCAGCCGCCGGCGATCGCCCCCAGCGGGCGATCGCGGCTGCGCGCCATGGACGTTGGCGACCCCAGGAGGTTCCGCGTGGACGATCCAATGACGAGTCGTGATTCCGGTGGTTGGCTGGAGGCCGTACTCGTCGACGCTCGAGACGCTCGATGGTGTACGCGGCCATACTGCACGACGTGCGGGGGGTTGCAATTCAGGCGGGCCATCTGGACCGCGGCAGCGCGTCAGGCAGGGGTGGAAATGGCCCAGTTCGGGTCCACTTGCCCCCCGCACGACTTGGTAGAGGGCCTCACTTCCAGTGAACGAGAGGCAACGGTCCGAGCCCTCGTCGCCGGTTTGCGCCAACTTCCACCGGAGTGGGGCGACACGGAGTCATTCCGGACGATCATCATCGATCTGGATCCGCCGCTGATGAAGCATGGCGTTCTGATGGATCTCGCCACCGAACTGGCTGGGACTCCGGCCGGCGAGCGGTTGGCACGAAGGAAGGAACATGAGCGATCCGTCAGAGCAGAACGGGCACGACGTGCTGCCGACGCAAGTCCCGAGGCCGTCGAGGAGCGGAGGCGTGTCAAGCGGTTGGAGAAGGCGCGCGCCCATTCCCTCCGTCAGTCCCGAACGCGAAGGAGAAACGAGGATCGTCTGGAGATGCTCGCGGCCCTCGTTCGTCTTCCGGCATTCGAACGCCTGTCCCGGTTCGCGACGGACCCGGCCCTCAACCTCGATTGCGTCTCTCCCGAGCTGATTCCCGACCAAGAAGGGGATCTCGTCGACCTGGAGCGAGCAACCGCGGTCGCCCTCATTGCCCGAATCGGTCGTAGGAAGGGCCGGTGGGGCCGCCTGCGGCGCATGCTCGACCACCGGCTCAGGGCTGAGTCTGAGTGACGTTCCCCGGATGTTCACGACCACACTCGAGTGGACGCACGGGCATCAGATGAGTCCTCCCAACCGCAGGCATGCAGCGACCGACGCTGCGCGCCGCCGCTGATGCTGAGCGTTGGCCGGACATGGCGCCATGACGATGTCGCGCTGTCCGGAGACCCGGCCGAGCCAGTTCGAGCGCAGCGAGGCTGGGCGTAGCGGAGTCGATGCCAACACCGGGCGGGTCGCCGCGGGGGAGGTCGCGCAGACCAACGAGACTCTCGAACGACCGCGCCGTCGTTCGTTCACGGCCGACCACAAGCAGCGGGTGTGCTCGTGCCACTCGACCCCATGACCCGGCTGCTCGGCAATTGTCGAAGGACTCGCCGGTCCCCACAGTCGAGGCATCGATCCACCCCACCCCAGGAGTTGCGTATGACATCCCCACCCCGAAGCGTCCTGATCCTCGGTGCCGGCGGCCGTTTCGGCGGCTCGGCGGTCGAGGCCTTCGCCCGAGCCGGCTGGCAGGTGCTGGCCCACGCCCGGCGCACGCCGAGCGCCGCTGCGCCGGCGTCGGTGCGCTGGCTGAACTTCGATCTGGCCGACACCGCGGCCGGCGAGCATGCCGCCGCGGACGCCAGCGTCGTCGTCCATGCCGTCAACCCGCCCTACACGGCCTGGCGCACGCAGCTGCTGCCGCTGGCGCGCCACGGCATGGACCTGGCCCAGCGGCTGGGCGCGCGCTTCATGCTGCCGGGCAACGTCTACAACTTCGGCAGCAGCATGCCGGCGCTGCTGGACGAGCGCACGCCCGAGCGCGCCGACACCGTCAAGGGCCGGCTGCGCGTGCAGCTCGAGGCCGAGATGGCGCAGCGCGCCGACACCGGCCTGCGCAGCACGGTGATCCGCGGCGGCGACTTCTTCGGCCACGGCGACGGCAGCTGGGTCGACCTGGCGATCGTCAGGTCGCTGTCCAAGGGCAAGCTGATCTACCCGGGGCCGCTGGACCGTGCGCATGCCTGGGCCTACCTGCCGGATCTGGCGCGTGCCTTCGTCGCCGTCGCCGAGCGGCCGGCGGCGGCACCGTTCGAGCGCCTGCACTTCGCCGGCCACACGCTGACCGGGCAGCAGATGCTCGATGCCGTGCAGGCCGCCGCGCTGGCGACCGGGCTGGCCACGACGCCGCTGCGCCGCGGCGGCATGCCCTGGGGCCTGATCCGTGCCGGCGGCGTGTTCGTGCCGATCTGGCGCGAGATCGCCGAGATGGCCTACCTCTGGCAGGTGCCGCACGCGCTCGTCGGCACGGCCTTGCAGCAGCGCGTCGGTGACCTGCACCCGACCCCAATCGCGCAGGCGCTGCAGCGCAGCCTGCGTGCCTTGTTCCAACCCCGCACCGAAGGCGTGATCGGCGCCGTGCCGCCCTCCGGAGTCTGACCATGTCCAAGCGCAGGAACGCTTCCACCTCCCGCGCGCAGAACCGCGGCAGCGGCCGCCCCCGCGGAGCCAGCCCCGCCCGCACCCCAGCCCACGCGCCCTGCACGACCCGGTAGAGCACCGACGCCTCCGGCCGGCGGCGCTGCCATGTCCCGCCATGCGTGACCACGTCGGATCAGGTGCACCGGCGCTCCGCGCGGTGGCACCTGGCGCGAGAACTCCCGCGCGAGCCGACCCCGCGACGATGGCGGTCCAGCACCGACGGGGTCGGCAGCCGGAGCCGCAGTCGCCACCCTCCTCGCCCCCGATGATCACCCTGACCGGCATCCACAAGCGGCACGGCCACCAGGTCCTGTTCGTCGACGCCTCGCTGCAGCTCAACCCCGGCGAGAAGGTCGGCCTGACCGGTCCGGACGGGTGCCGGCAAGTCGACCGTGTTCCGCCTCATCGTCGGCGAGGAGAAGACCGACGAAGGGCGCCGGCATGTGCGACGGTCCGGTGTTCGCCTACACATTGCCGAGCACCGGCCTCGGCGAACTGGCGCTGCGCCACAGCCTGCGCGGTCCGGCCGGTGCTCGTCGACGACCCCCGCGCAGCGCGGCGTGGCGCTGCGCGAAGCGGCGATGCTGCTGGCCACCGGCGAATGCGACGTCGTCGTCGCCGGGCTCGTCGACGGCGACGTCGCTGGCGGTCGGCGCGTTCGCTGGCCGTGGACTGGCGGCGGTGAAGCAGGCCGTGTGCGCCGCGTCGCATGCGCACACGGTCGCCGCGAGTTCTGCCTCCACATCCGGATTCATCGCGGGATTGCTCATGGGGAAGAAGCTCGTCGTCGGTGCAGGTGCTGTGCTCGCGGTGCTCGTCTGGTTCGCATGGGCCGCCCCGTGGCCTCACCGAACCGATGCGGAACGCATGGCCGTGGTCACGGCGAGCACGCCGGACGTCACGAGTGGCGCGGTAGCGACTGCGGCGCCGACGCCCACCGTGACGCCGCCTGCAACCGAACGCACGGACGCGACGCCGTCGAACGCGGGCACGACGTGGCCGCTGCGCGGGCAAGTCGTCGACGGCGCGACCGGCTCGCCGATCGCCGGCGCCACGGTGTCGCCTTGTCGATGCGCCTGCGGTCGCCGCGCTGACAGCGCACGACAGCGCGATGCCCTTCGCGGCCGGTCGAGGCGGGGCTACTTCCTTGCCAGAGTCGTGCGCTGCCCGCCCTGCTCGACGACGAGCCCTGTCACGGCCCCCTCGGCGTCCATCTGGACCTCCAGGATGGGCCCCCGGGGGTCCGCGAAGCGCGTCTCCGACAGCGCGGTCAGCGGCATCTCCGGCATGCCCCCCGGCTTCGCCAGCAGCGTCGTCCCGTCGCGGCGGAGGACGATCGGGGCGCCGGAACCTGCCTGGTATTCACCGACGTAGCGGTCCAGCACTTCCGCTGCCAAGACGACTCCCGGCACCTGGGCCTGCAGTCCGTCAGCCAAGGGCGGCAGGGCATCCACGAACGCCGCCATTCGCCTGCGCGTCGCCTCGCTCGGCAAGCGGCCGGTGCCGCCGCCGAAGTTGTCGAGCAAGTGCCGCGGCTGGGTCGTGCCCGCCCGGACCACGGTGACGGCCGGGTGGCTGACGATGTACTTGAGGAAGAACTGGCCCCACGACGTCGCGTCGAACTCAGCGGCCCAATCCGGCAGCGGCAGCTTGCCAACACGGCGGAAGAGCCGGCTCGAGACCTTCTGGTCGGGTCCGATGTTGCCGCCGAACGGGAAGCACGCGATCACGCCGATCTTCCGCTCCAGAGCCAGCGGCAGGAGGGTCTGCTCGACGCCGCGGTTGTCCAACGCATAGTCTACGCCGATGAAGTCGATCGGCTCCGTGCGCATCACGGCCTCGACCGCGGCGTGCTGATTCGCGAAGGCACCCGTAACTCCGATGTAGCGGATGCGGCCCTCCCGCTTCAGCTCGCGCAACACCCCGAGCAGGGCAGGGGTGTCACGGAATGTGTTGACCATCAGCAGGTCGATCCGGGGCACCTTGAGCCGCTCGAACGACGCTTCGATGTACGACCGCACCGCTGCCGGATCGATCTTCGCAGCTTCTTTCGTCGCTGGCGGCGGTTCGGGTGGAAATCGCACCAGCGTCGACCAGAACATCTTGTCCCCAGCCCCGAGCTCGGCAGCGGCGGCGCCGGTGACTTCCTCCGCCTGCGCCCAGCCGTGCACCATGTCCAGCACGCGCCCGCCGCTGTCCACGTAGGTTCTGAGGACCTCCTTGAACGCAGCGTGACCCCGAGCGTCGTTGCCCCTGCTCAGGCCGATGACCGGGAGAAGTTCCCCGGAGGAGGGAATGGCGCGCTGGAGCAACGCTCGAGCCTGTTGCCGCGCAACCGCGCGGAGAAGATCGGGCGGCAACACCATCGACACGCCGGCGCCCAAGGTGATTCCGAAGAAGTCGCGACGTTGGATCATGTGGGTATCCCGTTGGATTTCGCGGGCTGATACGCACCAGCCGGCACCCGGTGAGAGGCGACGCTCGCCACATCCACACGCGGTACACGGACGGTGCGTTCCCGATACCGAGGTCTGCACCAGGAGCGCCGCCCATGCGGCCACCCGACCCTCACGAGCGCTCGGCCAGGTACACCGCCAGGCCCGCGACCGGCACGCTCTGCTGCGCCCCGCTGCGCAGGTCCTTCAACCTAGGCGGATAGGAACTTCGAGCTGCGGTTCCGGCTGGCCTGACCGCAACCACCGTCGGCTGCGGCTGCCGATCGCCCGGTTCCGCGCGCCGCAGGACCCAGGCGCTTCGCCCGGATCCGCCCCGCACGACAGACCACGGGCTCGCCGCGACCCCTGCGCCCCGGTCCACTGCCGCACCGGCGCTTCGTCGGGCATCACCCGATCCAGCAGCCACCGAGCCGTGTCCGCCATGCGCCGCGCCCCGCACGACGGACAGAAGCCGCGCCCCTTGCACGAGAACGCCACCACGTCGTCCTTGCCGCACCCGGCGCACCACGACCGCGCTACGCCGTGCGCGAGGATCCCGCAGCGCAGGAACGCTTCCCCCTCCCGCGCGCGCAGAACCGCGGCAGCGACCGCTCCCGCAGAGCCAGCCCCGCCCGCACCCCAGCCCACGCGCCCTGCACGACCCGGTAGAGCACCGACGCCTCCGGCCGGCGGCGCTGGCCGGCCGACCGCGCCGCGGCCGACGACGCGGTGCGGCTGCCGTCGCGCAAGGACCAACCGGAGCCGGCGTGTCGGTTCGCGACGCCGGCGCGCATCGAGGCGGAGTGCCGGGCGTTCGTCGAGCGGCTCGGCGTCAAGTTCGGCAGCTTCGTGCATCCGGTGCGGGCGGCGCTGACCGGCACCGACAAGGGGCCGGGCCTGTTCGACGTCGTGTTCCTGCTGGGCCGTGATGCCTGCGTGCGGCGGCTGCGCGCCGCCGCGGTCGGCGCGTAGGGTGCCGCACGGCATCGCCAGCCCGGTTCGTGGCGGTGGGCCATCCGTACGCTCGGGTTGATCCGCAGCTGTCGTGGTGTCCGAGGGGCGCGAGCCAGCGGAAGTCCTGCGTGGCGTTGCGCTGCGTTCGCTCCTCGGGTGTCGCCGAGCACGAGCCCTCGGTGGGGGTGCGCGTTCGTGCTTCGAGGCCCGGCCTCATGCACAGGCACGGGCCTGGACCGCGGCGCGGTCGAACGCTGCTGACGGAGCAAGGCTGGCCACAGGCTCAGGAGTTCGCTCGTGTTGCATCCTCGACGGGCGCAGGTGCCCTGGCCTCGAGGAGCAGCAGCGTTGCGCACATGGTGCCGAGACCGCCAGCGACGACGAAACGAACACGTCCGCCAGAGGGCAGTCCCCCAATACACGGGCAAGTTCCCGATGGTTCGATTGCAACAAGAGCCATTGCGACCAGGCAGAATGCCATGCCAATCCAGCACGCGGATCGGTGCCATCGGGTCAGCAACGCGACAGCCACCACCAACTCGATCGCGCTGGCGGCGAGCAGCACCCACTCCGGCAGGTCCGAGGCGGGCTCAGCCGGTCGAACGGCATGCTTGCCGATGGCCAGCAGGGTCCATTGCAGCGCCAGGAAGCAGCGCAGGATCCTGGCCATCTTCAGTCACGCGGGACGGGCAGTGTCGCCACGAAGGTCTCGACACCCTCCGCAGCAGTGCCGCTCCCCGCCCGAATGTCCAGCGCGTGGGGTTCGTAACCCCTGACGTAGATCCTGCACGAGTGCACAGGTGCGGTGGAAAGGAAGGTGTGGCGATTGCCAAACACGGTCAGCATGGACGAAGTGGGGCGCCCGCCTCGCCATGCTGGCACCGACTCCGTGCGGATGGCATCGAGCCAGGATATGGACAGGCCGAACAGCCCGGGCGGTGAACCATCGGGGCGGCGGACTTCGACCGCGTACCGCCGCAAGGCGGATCCGATGGGGATCCGCACGACGTCGAGGCTGCCCGGTGATGCAGTCCGGCGGGTCGTGGGGAAACACCCAGGAGGCAACTCGCCCGACGCACTGATGTCGTAGGGGCCTGCTGGAATCTGGACCTCGACCCCGAGACCTGCCGCCAGGAGCAGCGTGACCCCATCGATGCGCCAACCCAGATCCACGCGGGCACCGTCACAGTCGGCGATGTCGCCCGAGGCTGAGTCGACGAGGTGCACCCTGGTCCTTGCAGGTGCCGTGGCCAGCCCAGGCTCCAGGAAGAGGGTCTGGCGTGCGGTTTCGTGCAGACGGGACAGCGGAACGGTGCGGGTGCTCCAGCCGCTGGTGGCGCCACACACGGCGATGCGGGCGTTGGGCTCGCGTCCGGGCGCAAGGTCGCCGACCAGCACGTGGCAGTTCGGATGTAGCGCCTCCAGCCGTGCCGTCGCATGGCGCACGGCGAGGATGTTCGCGGGATGGCTGACCCAGCCGAGCGAGGAGGAGGGACCCGTGTCGAATCCGGCGGTGAGCACTGCGTCGCCTACGAACTCGACGACGGCGGCCCACAGGTCGCGCGTGACGATCGTGACTTCGCCAGGGGCGTCGACCGCCAGGCACTCGCTCGCATTGGCGATCAGGAATGGGCCATGGTCGAGGTTGGCGCTCACGTGGTGGCGCCCGCGGAGCAGGTCGTCGAAGACGAGTAGTCCACCTCGATCGGTCCTGCCGAAACAGGCTGGGTCGGCCTGTCGCTCCACGCCGCCGTACCCGTGGTACACGGCTCCCGGAATGGTGCAGTCGGGGGTAGTCGGGAGGTCTCGGCGGCTCAGCGCGACGGAGAAGCCTGCCACGGGCGCGCCGGTGGCGTCGACGACGGCGACGCGACAGGTCGCACAGGGCTGCAAGACCACGTCGTGGCTGGATCCGGCGTCCACCGCGATGAGTCGGTGCGGCACGAAGCCGCGATGGCGGATCCAGAGGCCACGCGGCTCGATCAGGTTGTGGACCGGGACGACCGCGACCCCATCGCTGTCCGTGGTCCCGATCGGTGCCTGTGACCAGGCGGGGGTCGTGGGTCGGGAGCGGGCCAGGGGAGGATGTCCGACTGGGGCAGTGCCCTGCCCGCCGGGTTGTGGACGGTGATCGTCGCGGTCGTGGCGAGTGTTCGTTCGTAGGGGGAGGCACCTGAGAGGGGCGGCGGCATGGCGGCTCGTCCGCTGCTTCGAGGTGTGTCGTGCACCGCGTGCACGCTGCTGCTGGCGCTGTCGTGAGGCGTCGCTGGCCAGGCAAGCAGGATCGTCGCGATGGCCATCGTGCCGACCGCCACCCGCCACCGCGTAGCCCGCCTCATGGTTGCAGGCACTGGCACATGCGGTAGCCGAGCCCGACCTGTCCGTTCCAGCCCTGGCTGTGGTCTGGCCGGATGCAGCGGTGTCCTGTCGAGCTACATCCGGATGGACTTTCGTAGCAGGTCACACCGATCAGCACGCCGCCGCCTTGCTGCGCTCCGCCGTAGCAGTTGACGACGTTGCCGCCGTCGCGGCACCAGCACCAGAACGTGTTCTCGACGACCTGCGACGGTTCGATCGTGCAAACGGACGGACAGCTTCCTTGGCACTTGAGGTCCTCGAAGCCGACTCCATTCCAGATGCCGAACCACTCACAGGGCGAAGCATCCTCGTCGTACGGTAGCAAGACGGCGCCGATCGCAGTGGCCAACAGGAAGAAGATCGCGAGGGTGCCGTGGATCGCGGCTCCCGCCTCGCGCGTGTTCGCTCGGACGTGCATGTGGCCCCTTTGGCAGGTCTTCCCCGCCGCTGGCAGCGTACCGATCGGGGGGGGGTGTGGCGTCAAGGGTTGCACACTCCCTTCGGCCGCGGCCCGTCGGCGGTGGGCTCGACGACGTCGCGGTAGAACCGCAGCACGTCGGCATCGTCGGCGTGGTCGAGGCCGAACCATGCCATCGCTGCGCCCTCTGCAGTGGTCGCGAGCCCCAGGGCTCAGGGGGCGAATGGTTGCTCTCGGCAGGCTGCCGGACCGACCAGAGTCTACGAGGTAGGCCCTGGCTGGCCCTTGCCTGGTACAGGGGCGCAACTGGCGGTCAGTACCAAGATTGAGCCCTCGGATCCTGGCGCCTGCTCCGCTTGCTGGTTTGCCCCGTGTAGGCTTGACGCGCTATCTACACATCGCTACCGTCCGCTCGGTTCCCGGGCGACTCCCGGGCGACTCCCGGGGACATCAATAGAGAGGGACTCATGCTACAGCGATGCCTCCTCGGGTCTGTGGGCCTTGCACTCTGTCTTCCGCTCTTGTCCTCGATCTCTGAGGTATCGGCTAGGCCGGTGCTCGATGAGCCCGAGCACTGCGTCGAGGCTCATGCCGACCCGAACTCCGTGCCTCGCAACGCAGATTGCGGGGGAGGTTGTCGGACCGACCCTGGGTGCAGCGGGCTTGTTTGGATCCAGGCCAGCATAGGTGGCGATTGTGTTCCGGGGGGCAACGGATGCTCGCTGTTCGGAGGCCAGAAGGAAGTCGTTCTGCAGGTCTACAAGTGCGACGCGGTCACGATTGACTGTCCTGCAGGCATGTCGCGGTGTAGTTGGGGCTCCCAGGGGACCGTGTCCAGTTGGATTGGGAACTGCAAGAACACATGAATGAAGTCTGGGTAGATCCATGTCTGTGACGCGGACCGGAAGGTGTTAGCCATGATGATGGGTGCGATTGTAGCCCTGTTGCCGATTCAGGATCCCAGTGCTGTGGCAGCCATGCTGCGACGATTCGAGGTTGCCTGTTGCGCTCTTCTGCAGCCCATGAGGTTCAGTGTTGTGAAATCCGTTCTATGTGAGCATAGGGGCGCTGGGGCGGGCGCGCTGGTCCGCGGACTCTTCTCTGATGCGGGGCCGATCTCCTGGACCGACCGGGATGAGGTGGTTCGGCTGTTGCTTGATCCTGCCCGAGAGCCGCTCACGGTATGTGCCCCAATCGTTATGAGTGCTCCACCCTGGCATTATGAAGAGATCCTAGATGAAAGCGGATGCACTACTCGCGTCACCCTGATGAGTGACGGCGAGGTCGACGTCACTAAGGTACAGCATCCGAAGGGTTCTCAGTGCTCTGTGGTCTGGACTCAGCCGACCGAGCGGTTCTCCGTGGGTAGCCTCGTGTCTCCTATCCCATCTAGTCGTCGTTTCGTGGCGGACTGGTTGGCGACTTGGAAATGGAGTGTGATCGCTGGTTCGCCATCCGACGAGGCGACGATCCGGGTCACCAAGGAGGGGAGCCCGAACTCGTATCTGGTCCGAGTTCGCGAGGATGGACTTCCTCGTGTAGTAGCAATGACGTCGGAGGACGCCTCCTCAGGGTTCTTGGCCTACTTTGAATACTCCGAGGATTCCGGTAGTCCGGTCTGGGTCTCGTTGATTCACAGGGTTGCATGGAGACCTGGTGGGATGACGATGGTCTCGATTTCGATCAGCGGTCACGCTTTGATAGATAGCGCGGTCATCAGAGAGAAGAAGATTTGGGTGCATGTTGGTGATATGATTTGCGACGGGCGGACTCGTCCTTACACCGTCTTGTCCGTGACGCCTGACACCGGAGATCCTCGCATCCCTCACGTCGAGATCCGGGAGGTTCTGGACGGCATCACGCCGACCGAGGTGAGGAAGTGAGTGACTGGCCTGTCGCTGGCGTGCTCATGCTGCTGGGCGTGCTTCTTGGGTCTTGTTCTGAGGTTACGGCGCCGATCGTCCTCGAGCATGATCTCGGGACAGCGCCGGTCGGATCGACGATTGTCCAGGATGTCGAGGTGTTGAACCACACGATGCACGCTTGGAGTCTTGGTGATATTCGCACGACTTGCGATTGTGTCTCCGGCGAGTTGCTGGTCTCCGTAGTCGCGCCGGGGGACCGAGCGATACTGCGCGTCAAGGTCCGCATGTCGCAGGAGGGGATGCACAAGCATGATTTGTATGCGGCAATGGTGTATCGCCATTCTGGCCGAGTTGCGGCTCAGGATATCGTTGTAAGGCTCTATGCGCAGGCGTACGGGCCACCCTGGACGGCACCGAGCTCGCGTCTGATATCGACACCGAGCCAACCGGATAGGTTTCAGATCGACTTCTCCATACCCGTCAGCCCATCGGGAAAGCCGTGCCTTGCGGCTGTGGCCATCCAGCAAGGCAATATTTTCGGGATTGGCGGGATGCTCCCGGGTCTGGATGTGTCGTTGCAGGAGCCGGTGGTTCGCTCGGGTCGAGTGATATGGAAGGCTCACGTCAGTGTCCCTGCAATGCCAGGGTCGTTCGAGGGTCTGACGCATATCCGCGCCAGCATTCCCGACCTAGGCATTGACTTTCCAGAGGTGCAAGTCCGTTGGGTGCCGGCACCTTCGGAAGACGTGTGGTTGATCATGAAGGAACATAGCTCGATCGAAATGGAGCACGAAGGCGGGTGTGCGGAGGATGCGATCGCAGAAGGCGAGAGGGCATGCGCAGCTGACGATTTGCGCGATGGGGTGAGTGATCATGAGGTCGTCGTGCAGCCCGTCACGAACGGTGTGCGATTGACGACTGGAGAAGGACTGGGCGTGGGAACGGTGAGGTTGCATCGTGGTGGCAGCGCCCGCCTCGTCAAGGTCCTGGTCGTGCCGTGAAGATGACTCAGAGGCGACTGCTGGTCGGGTCGATTGCTGGGTTGATCGCGAGCTCAGCAATCATGTGGTGGATCATGGATCCATCGCTGCAGCCGACGATTGGTGTCGAAGGGGCCGGGCGAATTGCAACGGCGACGTCCATGGTGGGGCTCGAGGACGGTGCGCGATCCTCGGTTGCTGAAGACTCTCAGGTCGAGAGCCATGTGCTTCCCGATGCGCGCGAGGAGATTCATCAGGCGCGGTTTGTGACCGTGATGGTGCTCGACCATCGGGGGCAGGCGCAGATGGGCTGCGACATCCTGCTGTGCAGGAGTGGCCAGCCGGCCTGGTGGCTGCGGGAACGCAGTGATTCGATCGTCTACCAGGCCGACCCCGGCGGACCGATCTACACGCTCCCGGGCGAAGTCATCCCGTCGCCGCAGCCCATCGCTGCTGCCGTCGCCGCTGGACTCACCGACGAGCGAGGAGTCTGCAGGCTCGAGGTTCCCGACCTGTGCGCTTGGGGAACGGTGTGGTGCCGGTTCGGATCGCGTTGGATGGGGCGATCCTGGCAGGCTGGTATCCAGGAGGTGCGATTCGTGGCAGAACAAACATGCGAGGTGTCGGGCACCCTGGTCGCACGAGACAGCACTGCTTTGCGGTTGCCCGAGGGCTCGATGCTGGTCGGTCAGGATCCGAGTACCGGAGAGTTGCACGCGGGGACTGTGGACGAATCGGGAGTCTTCTCGTGCGCGGTCAAGGCCGATGCGCCTGCACTCCTGCGCCTCCTCGATGCCGGCGAATGGAGCGTCGCTGCGCCGACACCTTTGGTGCGATGTGGTGCTGGGGTCCGACTCGTGGTGGAGAGGAGCGAGCGGGTCGCTCTCGTGGACGTGGCCGGCGCGCCGGTCGAACTCGCTGAGGTCTTCGTGCTGGAACGGCGCGCGCATGAAGTGATGAGTCGACGAATCGGCGCAAGAGCCGACGGCGTTCACCGGGTGTGGCAGGCTGACTCTCGCCGAGAGTTCGCAGATCGTCCAGGACTCGTGCTGATCAGGGCAGAAGGGTGCGTGAGCAGTAGCTTCGAACGCTCGGCCGACCTCCAAGTTCGCACTCTCGTTCGAGGTCGTGATCCGCGAGTTCGGGTCGTTGGCGAGGGTGGTGATCTGTTGCGCATCGACATCGGCGGGCACGGGACTTCCGCATCGCCACTGAGCTGTCTCTTCGCCGGGCGACTGCCTCCAGGGGGGGGCCTCGAATGCGAGGTGCCGGCGGGCGTGGTGGTGCGCCTGACGATGTCGAGACGCGGCATTACGATCTTGGATCGCGAGATGGCTACAGCCGAGGATGTCACCGTGGCGGCTGGCGACCCGACGACCGGACGTCTGGCGGTGCACGCCGAGGGCGACTGGGCCGTGGAAGTGAATGTGGAGGTCGGTGGGAGGTCGCGGGGCGGTTCCCGGGCCGGCGATGGTGTCTGGCTCTTCGCCGACCTCGCGCCCGGGCCGGTGGTCGTCTCGGGGATACCCAAGGCAGGACACCACGATTGGCGTGAGGAGTTCGGTATGCGGCGTGGAATCGTCTGCGAAGTGGTGGCGGGAGCAGAGACCAACATCGACCTTCTGCAGCCTCTTTCGCGGCGGACGCAGATCGTCGTCGTGGATGCGCAGGGCGGGCAGTTGCCCAACGCCGCGATCAGGGACCGGGCAAAGTCGACACGAGTCACTGGGCCCTTCGGAGAGATCGAAGGGTGGGACGCCTGGAAGCCGCCGCTCGCGTTGGCAGAAGTGCCCCCCGGACTATGGCTTCCCCTGCCGATCCGCGGTCAGCCCACGGCTGCAGGTGAGGTCGCGGTCGCGACGGTCGAGACACGCTGGCTCGACGCCCTGGCGCCCATGCTGGTCAGGGTCTTCACCGGCGACGTCGAGCGGGACTGGAAGAGCATCACCTACACGAGTGCGCGGCGAACCGGCAGGCTGGTGGTGCACGGGCAGCCGGATGCTCCTGGCGTCGCGTCCTGGCCGATGGATCTTGATGGCGAACTGAACGTCGAGATCGCGCTGCGAGGGGGCGGCCTGGTGCGTTCCGAGTCGGTTGCCGTGGCGGGGAGTCGACGCTACGACCTCCGGGTGGCGGGGCCAGCGACGGGTGGATGGTGCAGGTTGCGACTGTTCGTCCCGCCGCGCGACGACGGCCTGATCGAGACGGTCAACGTCGTGGTCTTCGACGCGAGCGATCGCCTGCTGCAAGCCAGCGACTCCGAGTGCCTTGCCCTGCGAACGGGATGCTGGACCGACGTGCTGACGCGGCCTGGAAGGAAGCGGATCGTCGCGCGCGCGCGCAGCGACGACGCGACCGCCGTCTGGGCCGGGAACGTCGATCGGGAACTGGCCGCCGTTCAGCTGGTCTGGTAGGCGGGGCCAGCCTCCCCGTGGTCCGATGCCGTTGGCGCCGGGTCCGCCGACCGCGCAGGGCGGTCTGGCCTGCCGGTGGCAATCCGCCGCCCTTGCCCCTGCTCCCGAGGCCGCCTGGCGACGCCCACAGCCGCGATCGGAACAAAATGGCCCGCTTGACGGGTGCAGATTGTCCAGTACACCGCCCGCTGTGCTGCGAACCCCGCTGCCCGAACTCGACCCTGCCGCGCCGACCTCGCTGGTGGCGCAGGTCGCCGCCTTCTACGCCGGCGCGATCCGGGACGGGCGCATGGCCCCCGGCGACCGCCTGCCGCCGATCCGCGAGGCGGCGCGCGCCTGTGCGATCGCGCGGGCCACGGTGCAGGCAGCCTACCAACAGCTCGCCGCCGACGGCCTCGTCGAGGCCACCGTCGGCCGCGGCACCATCGTGTGCGAACTGCCGGCGACCTCGCGGCTGCACGCCGCAGGCCAGGGGTCGGCGCCGGTCCCCGCGCTGAGCCCGTACGCCCGCGCCGCGCTGCGCCGCACCCAGGACATGCCTGGGGCGCCGCCGCTGCCGGCGGGCGTCGAACTGGTGGCGAACCTCGCCGAACTCGCGCCCGACGGCGAGCAGTTCCCGGTCGCCGAATGGCGGGCGGCGATGGACGCGGTGTTGCGCCAGCGCGGCGGCGAGGTGCTCGGCTACGGCCACGAGCCCAACGGCCTGCCCGAACTGCGCGAGGCGATCGCCGCGCGCCTGCGCGACGTCGATCCGACGGCGACCGCCGACGGCATCCTGGTCACCGCCGGCGCCCAGCAGGCTCTCGACCTCGTGCTGCGCACGCTGTGCGCACCCGGCGACACGGTGCTGGTGACCGATCCGTCGTACCACCAGATGCACGGGCTGCTGCGCGCGCACGGCCTGCAGGTGGCGGCGATCCCGTTCGGGCCGGCGGGTCTCGACGTGGCCGCCCTGCGGCAGCGGCTCCAGCGCGGCGACGTGCGGCTGCTCTACCTGATGCCGACGTTCCACAACCCGACCGGCCGCACGCTCGACCTCGCCCAGCGGCACGAACTGATCGAGACGCTGCGGTCGACCGAGGTCACGGTCGTCGAGGACGAGTACCAGCAGTCGCTGCGCTGCCGCGGCGAACCGCTGCCGACGCTGCGTTCGCTCGACCCGCGCCGGCGGACCGTGACCGTGGCCACCTTCAGCAAGGAGCTGTTCCCCGCGCTGCGCATCGGCTGGGTGCAGGCCGAGGCCGAACTGCTCGCCGCCATGGCGGCGGTGAAGCGCTTCATGGACCTCGAGACCAGTCCGCTGCTGCAGGCCGCGCTGGTCGAGTTCCTGCGCCGCGGCAGCCTCGACCGGCACCTCGACGAACTGCGCGGCGAACTGCGCCGCCGCCACGCCGCGCTGCAGGCCGCCGCGCATCGGCACCTGCCGCCGGGATGCCGCCTCGGCGATCCCGACGGCGGCTTCGTCACCTGGCTCGAACTGCCCGGCGACGGACTCGGCGACCGCCTCGCCGAACTCGCCGCCGCGCGCGGCGTGCGCGTCGTGCCCGGATGCGTGTTCGAACTGCACGGCCGGCCGTCGCGCGGCGTGCGGCTCTGCCTCGCGCGCGCGCCGCTGCCGGCGATCGACGCCGGCCTCGCCGTGCTCGGCGCCGCCGCCCGCGAACTGCTCGCCGGTCCGGCGCCGGTGCGCGCCTTCCTCTGAAACCCATCTCCCCCACCGCCGCGAACCATGAGTCCCCAGCATCCACCCCTTTCCGTCCCCGGCTTCACCGCCGAGGAAGTCGTCAGCAAGATCGGCTTCTGCGAGCAGCTCAAGGGCGGCGTCATCATGGACGTCGTCGATGCCGAGCAGGCGCGCATCGCCGAGGAGGCCGGCGCCTGCGCGGTGATGGCGCTCGAGCGTGTGCCGGCCGACATCCGCAAGCACGGCGGCGTCGCCCGCGCCAGCGACCCGGGCATGATCGAGGCGATCCAGAAGGCGGTCAGCATCCCGGTGATGGCGAAGGTGCGCATCGGCCACTTCGTCGAGGCGCAGATGCTCGAGGCGATGGAGGTCGACTGCATCGACGAGAGCGAGGTCCTGACGCCGGCCGACGAGCAGTTCCACGTCGACAAGCGCGTGTTCAAGACGCCGTTCGTCTGCGGCTGCCGTGACCTCGGCGAGGCGCTGCGGCGCATCCACGAGGGCGCGGCGCTGATCCGCACCAAGGGCGAGGCCGGCACCGGCAACGTCGTCGAGGCGGTGCGCCACATGCGCGCGCTGATGGCGCAGATCCGCGAGCTGCGCGGCCAGGACGAGCGGTTCCTCGAGCGCAAGGCCAGCGAGCTGCGGGTGCCGTTCGAGCTGGTCGCCTGGGTCGCCGAGCACGGCCGGCTGCCGGTGCCGAACTTCTCGGCCGGCGGCGTCGCGACGCCCGCCGACGCGGCGCTGATGATGCAGCTCGGCGCCGAGGCGGTGTTCGTCGGCTCCGGCATCTTCAAGTCCGGCAATCCCCGGCAGCGCGCGCGCGCGATCGTGCGCGCGGTGACGCACTACGAGGAGCCGAAGGTGCTCGTCGAGGTGTCGAAGGGCCTCGGCGAGCCGATGGTCGGCATCGACATCAACACGCTGCCCGCGCAGGAGCGACTCGCCGGCCGTGGCATCTGAGGCGGGGAACGGGGCGCCCCTGGTCGGCGTGCTGGCGCTGCAGGGCGACTTCGCCGAGCACGAGGCGGCGCTGCAGCGCGTGGGTCTGCGCACGCGCCAGGTGCGTTCGCCGGCGCAGCTCGAGGGCCTGCACGGCCTGGTGCTGCCGGGCGGCGAGAGCACGACGATGCTGCGGCTGCTCGAGGTCGAGGGGCTGTGGGAACCGCTCGGCCGCGCGCTGCGCAGCGGCCTGCCGGTGCTGGCGACCTGCGCCGGCATGATCCTGCTCGCCGAACGCGTCGAGAACCCGAGCCAGCGCAGCTACGGCCTGCTGCCGATCACCGTGGTGCGCAACGGCTATGGGCGGCAGGTCCATTCCGGCACCTTCGCGCTCGACTCCGGGGTGCTGCCGGCGGGGACGACCGGCACGTTCATCCGCGCGCCGCGCATCACCGCGGTCGGGGATGGATGCGAGGTGCTGGCGCGGCGGGGCGGCGACGCCGTGCTGGTGCGGCGCGGGCCCATCCTGGCCGCGTGCTTCCATCCCGAGCTGCAGGCGGAGCCGCATCCGGTCACGGCGATGTTCGTCGATGCGGTGCGGGCTGGGAGGAGCATGGTCGGCGTGGCTTGAGCCGCGGCTGACCTGGTGCGCGGACGCCGGCTGCGCGCCATGGCGTTCGGCAGGTGCGCGCTGCCGAGTGGGGGCGGTTCAAGTACCCGTTGTCCGCTCCCCTTCGCCCATCCGCGCTGGGTTGGTCCAGGGGGGGTGCTCGCCTCACCGACCGTCAAGTCCGACCGAGGCACGCAGCCGCACCAGCTCCACGGCTGCCTGAACCTCGTCGTCACACCGTCGTGTGGCTGGATCGTCGGCCATGCCCTTGCACTGCCGTCATGGTAGCTGGATACCTCGACGGGAATGGCGGAACTGCCGGAACCGCTGGAGTGCGAGGTCTACCGGCTCGTACTGGGATCCGAGGCTCGATTCGCCGGCGGCGCCCTCTCTGCATTGCTGGCCGACAACCCGGCACACGCCACCGCGATGCAGGCTCTCGTCGGCACTCTCGAGGGCATGGCCGTGGCGTCGCCTGCCGGTGCCGACTTGTTGCGTCGGCTGCGACGCATCTACGCCGCGCCGCGTCACGCTGCCCGCTACCAGCACATGTCCACCCTCGACGTGGGAGGGTTCGGCGAGGTGTCGATCGTGCACGACCGGCTGCTCGGCCGGAAGGTCGCGCGCAAGACGATCCGTCCGCAGTGGGGCCGGCGTCTCGTCGACCTGCCGCCCGAACTCGTGCATCGGTTCCTCGACGAGGTCCAGGTCGCGGCCCAACTCGCGCACCCGGCGATCCCGCCGGTACACGACGTCGGCGTCTCGCCGTTCGGCGTGCCGTTCTTCACCATGCGCCTCGTGCGCGGCGTGACGCTTGGTACGGTCATCGAACGCCACCTGGCGGGTGACGCGGCGTGGCCGCTGACGCGCCTGCTGCGTGTGCTGGTGGATGTTGCCGATGCGGTGCACTACGCCCACGGCCAGGGTGTCCTGCACCGCGACCTGAAGCCGGCGAACGTGCTGGTCGGCCGTTTCGGTGAGGTCTGCGTACTCGATTGGGGCCTCGCCAAGGCACACCGCGAACTGTCGAGCGCGACACGTCCGGACATCGTCGCCAGCGATCGACAGACCCCGCTCGATTCGCTCGGCAAGGGTACGCCCGGCTTCACCGCACCGGAGCAGTGGCGAGGCTCGTTCCATCCGTGCGGCGACGTGTTCTCGTTGGGTGCGATCCTGCACCTGATCCTGCTCGACACACCACCGCCGATCGACCACGCCACGGAGCGGTACGACCTGCCGACGGCAGCGCGGCGCAAGGACGCGGCGCTGGCGGCGATCTGTGCCCGGGCGCTGGCGATCCGGCCGGAGCACCGCTACCCGACGATGGCCGCGCTCCGCGACGATCTTCGCGCGCGGCGCGACGGTGAGTCGGTGTCGGTGCTGCGTCCAGGACCGCTGCAGTGGCTCGGGCTCCGCGCCCGACGATGGATCGCCGCTCGGCACGATCGGATGGTCGCGCCGGCCGCGCGCCTACCAGCCACCGTCGCCGCGGGCGATCTGCCGCCACCGACCCTGGCGCTGTGGCCGGATGCCCCGGCCCGCCGCCGCAGCGCGGGGGTGGTGGGGAGTCCCTCGCGTCTGCACGGGCTGGCGGAGCGCCTGCAGGCCATCCGGGACCTGGGCGCCGAGCCCGGCCGCTTTCCCTCGGTGCGTGAACTCGGCGCCGGCGGCATGGCAAACGTGCGCGTCGCCACCGACGAACTGCTCGGTCGTGAGGTCGTGGTCAAGGTTGACCGTATCGGTCCCTCGCTGTCGGAGCTGCAGAGCGGCAGCAGCCGCACGCCCGACCACCTCGCGGGCCTGATGCTCGACGAGGCACAGATCGTCGCCCAGCTCGACCACCCGTCGGTCCTGGTGCCATACGACGTGCTGCTCGATGGCGAGGGCCGGCTCGCGATGGTGCTGCCGTTCGTGCAGGCCGGGTCGTTGGCGAGGATGCTCCGCGAACGCGGGTCTGCGGCATGGCGCGAGACCATTCCTGCGCTGCTGCAGGCCAGCCGAGGCCTCGCGTTCGCGCATGGCAAGGGTGTCGTGCACGGTGACGTCAAGCCGTTCAACATCCTGCTCGGCAACCATGGGGATGCCTATCTCGCCGATTGGGGGACTGCCGTCGTCTGCGGCAGCTCGGTCGGTGATGCATCCAGGATCCTCCTGCAGCGCGGCAGCTCGTTCGGTGGCGACCAGCTGGTCGGCAGCAACACCGGCGACCGGGAACCCGGAATGGTCATGGGAACACCGACCTACATGGCGCCCGAACGGTGGGCCGACGAGCCGATGGACCCTCGCAGCGACGTCTATTCGCTCGGCGCCGTGCTGTTCGAACTGCTCGTCGGGGCGCCTTGGATCGACGAGCAGAACGTCATGGCCATCTGTCGACAGGTCACGAGCCAGGACGCGCCGCCGGTGCGTTCCCGCAATCCGCACGCGCCGAAAGCCCTGGCCGCGGTCTGCGAGCGTGCCTTGCAGAGAGTGCCACATGCGCGCCATCGGGATGCCGGCGAGTTCGCCCTGGCGCTCGAGTCGGCGCTGCAGCGTTCGCGCTGAGCGTGGCGGCTCGGCCGCGGGCCGTTCGGGCGGGGCCGCAGCTTGTTCGACGAAGGCTGCTCCGCCAGCATCGCCGCCATGCCCGCCTCCACCTTCCTCCCGCACCCGCAGGAACCCGCCACCACTCCCACCCAGGTCCAGATCGACCAATGGCTGACCGAGTCCGTGCTCGACTGGGTCGGCCGCGTGCTCGCCGTGCTGCTGGTACTGGTCGTCGCCTGGATCGTCGCCGGTTGGGCGCGCCGCGCGGTCGGGCGCCTGCTCGAACGGCCCTACCTCGACCGCACGCTGAGCCGCTTCCTCGGCAACCTGGTGCGCTGGCTGGTGCTGGTCACGGCGCTCGTCGGCTGCCTCGGCGTGTTCGGCTTCAACATCACCAGCGTCGCCACCGTGCTCGGCGCCGCCGGCCTCGCGATCGGCCTCGCGCTGCAGGGCTCGCTGACCAACCTCGCCGCCGGCGTGATGCTGCTGCTGCTGCGCCCCTTCAAGATCGGCGACGTCGTGGTGGTGGCGGGGCAGTGGGGCAAGGTCGACGACATCGACCTGTTCCAGACCAAGATCGACACCGGCGACAACCGCCGCCTGATCCTGCCGAACGCGAGCGTCTTCAACGGCGTGATCGAGAACATCACCCACCATCCGGTCCGCCGCTGCGACGTCAACGTCGGCACCGCCTACGGCGCCGACCTCGGCCGCGCGCGCGCCGCGCTGCGCGCTGCTGCCGAGGGCCTGCCCCTGCGCAAGACCGATCGACCCGTCGACGTGCTGTTGCAGAACCTCGGCAACCATGCGATCGAGTGGGTGGTGCGCGTCTGGGTGCCGACGACGGAGTTCATCCCGGCCAAGGACCAGTTGCTGGAGGCGATCAAGCGCGAACTCGACCGCGCCGGCGTCGGCATCCCGTTCCCGCAGATCGATGTCTGGATGCGGTCGGCCGGCGGGGCCTGAAACGGGCGCCTGGCGGCGGCCCGTTGCGGCCACCGAGAACCGGCGGTTCGCGGCCGGTTCCGGCTAGAGGGTCGCGCCCGTCCGCCTAGGATGTCGGCCCCTCGCCGGCCGGTCCGGGCTGGCCGGGGGATTCCCGGGCCGCTGCCCCCAGCCCGGTGCGTAGACGCCTGCCACAGACCCCACCCCCGATGCCCAGTCCCCTCCGCATCGTCTCGTTCGGCCTCGGCCCGATCGGCCTGGCCGCTGCCCGTCTGGTCCTGCAGAAGAGTTCCTTGCAGCTCGTCGGCGCCATCGACGCCGACCCGGGCAAGGCCGGGCGCGACCTGGCGGAACTGCTGGACCGCGAGGCCCCGACCGGGCTCGTCGTCGAGGCCGATGGCACCGGGGCCCTGCCACGCCTGCGCCCCGACGTGGTGCTGCACTGCACGTCGAGCTTCCTGCCTGCCGTGCGCGAGCAGCTGCTGGCGGCGATCCAGGCCGGCGCCGACATCGTCTCGTCCGCCGAGGAACTGCTGGCCCCCGAGCTGCAGCACCCGCTGCTGGCGGCCGAACTCGACGAAGCGGCCCGCAAGGCGGGCGTCTCGCTGCTCGGCACCGGCGTCAACCCGGGCTTCGCCATGGACTTCGTCGCCGTCGTCGCCTCGGCCGTCACCGCCGACGTGCGGGCGGTCAAGTGCACGCGTGTGGTCGACGCGGCGACGCGCCGCCTGCCGCTGCAGAAGAAGGTCGGCGCCGGCCTCACCAAGGCCGAGTTCCAGCAGCAGCTCGCCGGCGGCGCCTTCGGCCACATCGGCATGCGCGAATCGGTGGCGCTGGTCGCCCGCGGCCTGGGGCTGCCGGTCGACCGCATCGAGCAGACCGTCGAGCCGGTGCTGGCGGCGGAGGACCACAAGACGCCGTTCCTGTTCGTCAAAGAAGGCCAGGTCGCCGGGCTGCGCAACCACGGGCTCGGCTTCGTCGGCAAGCAGCTGGTGGTCCACCTCGACCTGTCGATGTACGTCGGCGCGCCCGATCCGCGCGACGAGATCCAGCTCGACGCTTCGCCGCCGCTGCACCTGAAGTTCCTGGGTGGGATCCCGGGCGACGAGGCGACGGCGGCGATCCTGGTCAACAGCGTGCACGGCCTCGCCGCGGCGCCCCCTGGCCTGCGGTCGGTGCTCGACGTGATCCCGCCGCGCCTGTGCCGGTGAAGCGCGGCGTCGAGGCGATGGCCGATCGACGCCACCGGCCCGCGGCGGCGACCGCTATAGTCGCGCCGATGGTGCTCGAGAGCTGGAAGCGGCCATCGGTGCTCGTCGTCGGCTGGACGGCGCTGCTGCTGCTGGTGTTCGTCCTGCGCGGCGACCTGCGCGTCGAACGGCAGCCGGCGCTGCGCGCGACCCCGGAGGCCGGCTCCGGACCGCAGGTCGTGCGTGCCCAGCGGCCCATGCGCGCCGATGCCGTGGCCCTGCGCCGCGGCAAGGTCCTGGACGCGCGCGGCGAGCCCGCCGTGGCCGCCGAGGTCGTGGTCGCCGGACGCGACCCCGTGCGCACCGATGCGCACGGCGTCTTCGAGGTCGCCGTGGCCCGCGGCGCCGCCGCCGTGGTGACCGTGCGCGCCGAGGGTCACCGCAGCGCCAGCCTGCTGCTGGCCGGCGACGGCCCCGAGCCGGTGCTCGTGCCGCTCGCCCTCGCTGCGCCCTGGGACGCCGAATCGCCGCCCGCCGCCGAACCGCGGCTCGCCGTCGAGGGGCGGGTGCGGACGGCGGCGGGCCTGCCGCTGGCCGGCGCCGAGGTGCACGCGCTCGGTTCCGGCCCCACGGTCGTCACCGACGCCACCGGCCGCTTCGTGCTGCCGGTGGCCCAGACCACGCCGACGCTCGTCGTGCGCCACGCCGGCGCCGGCGGGCAAGAAGGCGGCCTGTGCGTGCGTTCCGAGCCGCTGCGGCTCGACCGCGAACGCGGTCTGGTGCCGGTGCCCGATCTGGTGGCGCTGCCGGCCGCGGCGATCGCCGGCACGGTGCGCGATCCCGCCGGCGTGCCGTTGCTCGGTCTGCCGGTGCGGCTGCGCGGCGAAGGCCTCGAACGGCTGGTCGAGACCGGCGCCGGCGGCGCCTTCCGCATCGGCGGCCTGGAGCCTGGCCGCTACGAACTGCGTCCGTTCGCCCGTCGCGGCGCCGTCGGCGTGCCGACCCAGGTCGTCGTCGACCGCCCGCACGTCGACTGCGAACTGTCCCTGCTCGCCGTCGCCGAGCGGCCGCTCCGGGTCGTCGACGCCACTGGCGCCCCGGTCGCGCAGGCGACGGTGGCGGTGGCGTTCGCGGCCGAGCGCACCTCCGTGCACCGCAGCGATGCGGAGGGCGAGACCCGCGCCTGGGTCGCCGCGGGCGACCTCGGCGACGACTGGGAGTTCGACGTGCGCATCGGCGAGGCCTGTCTGCCGGCCGTCGTCCAGCGCTACGAGTCGTCGCCGCCGACGCTCGTCGTCGCGCTGCACTGAACGGGCGCCGCCCGCGGAGCGAGCGCGCCGGCCCGCGGGTCAGAGGATCTTGCCGACGCCCGCGTTGCTGAGGGCCAGGCCGAGCGCGCTGTTGTCGAGCACCGCGGACTGCGTCACGAAGTAGAGGTCGGGGTAGATCGCCGGCACCGGCCAGAACGACGAGCCCGTGCCGGCGCCGTCGGTCAGGAAGACCAGACCCGGGATCCAGCTCTGGGTGGCCGGCAGGTAGAGGTTGCAGCTCGGCTGCAAGAGCCCGCCGGGCTGGAACAGCTCGAGGGCGAAGTAGTTGATGCCGACCGAGTTCGGCGGCGCGTTCGTGTGCAGCAGCTGGATCGTGTTGCCGCCGATCATGCCGCCGACGTACTGGAACGTGTGGGTGCCGAACACGGTCGGGCAGCCGGTGCCCCAGACGCCGGTCTGCCCCGGCACGACGTACTGCACCGTCAGCGTCGGCTTGGTGCCGGTCGCGGACTCGCGCGAGGCGAGGCGTCGCGCGGCGCCGACCACGGCTTCGTTGGTCTTCAGCAGCCAGCCGAAGTTCTGCGCCGGGTTGTCGAGCCAGAACTGCACGTCGGCGACGGCGTCCGGGGTCGCCGACGACTGCGCGACGCCGAGCCGCGGCATCGAGATCGTGAAGCTGGCCGGCGCGAAGTCGCCGCCGGCGTTGGTCCAGAAGCTGCCCGGGTAGAAGGTGTGGATCCAGGTGGCGTCGCCCGGCGACGAACTGCCGCCGAAGCCGCCGCCCGCCGGCGCGATCGAGTTGCCCTCGCCCCAGTCCTGCAGCAGCCGGTGCCCCGTCACCGCCAGCGACGGCGTGTACTGCGACTGCGTCGACTGCACGGTGAGGCGGGCGCTGACGATCGAGGCGTTCGCGGGCAGGGCCGCGGCGACATCGAAGCGCAGCACCGTGCGCAGCTTCATGCCGATGCCGTTGACGCCGACGAAGATGCCGGAGCCCTTGCCGTTGCTGACCGAGCCGGCCACGTCCTCGTAGAGCGTGTTGTCGGCGGCGCAGGGGATCGTCACGGTCGTCTGCGCCGCGAGGTCGGCGCCGGCGGCGAGCAGCAGGGTCAGGGCGGCGGCGATGGGCGCGCGCGGGGTGCGGGATGGGAGCATCAGGGTTCCTGGGCGGGGTGTGGGCCGCCGAGGATAGCGGGCGGCGTGCGGGCTGTCGCGGCGGCGGGTCACCGCGCCCTGGGGGCGGTGCCGTCGGTCGTTCGCTGCAGCGGATCGTGTGCGCCAGCTCAGTTCTGCTTCTTGCCGAACGAGAACGCCTCGCCGTGGCCGATCTCGGCCAGCCGCTCGAGCAGGCGCATGTTGGCCTCGCCGATGCCGATCGCGTGCAGCCGGATGCGGCGGAAGCTGTTCATGCGGCGCACGTCCTCGATCAGCCAGTCGTCCTGGTCGAACGGCCCGTGGTAGACGAGCATCGGCGTGCGCGGCGCCAGGGCCCCGGACTCGTGGCTCAGCACCACATGGCCTTCGCCGTAGTCCTTGTCGGTGGTCTCGAAGTCGTCGCACGACGGCTTGCCGTCGGAGACCAGGAAGATCGTGTCGCAGCCCTCGGTCAGCGCCTCGGCGTCGACGTAGGCGTTCTCCTCGCGGAAGCCCTTGCCGGCGAGCCCGAACGCCAGCTTCAGGCCGGCGTGCATGTTGGTGTCGCCGCGCAGCTTGCCGTCGGGGTAGCGGGCCTTGTCCGGATCCATCACCGGTTTGATCGAATCGAGCTCCTGCAGCACCCGGTCGATGTTGGCCTTGGTCGCCTTGATCATGCCCTTGCACGAGTCCAGGGTGCCGGCCTTGCTGCCGAACCAGACGATCGCGAAGTGCTTGTCGGGGGTCAGTCGCGACAGCGAGATGCGCAGCTGCTCGCGGGCGAGATCCCAGCGGTTGTTGATCAGGTGCCAGGGCAGATCGCTCTCGTCGAGGATGCCCTTCTTCTTCTTCTTGCGCGGGCCGGTCTCGGCCACCACCTCGGGCTTCGCGCTCGGCGAGATCTCCTTCAGCATCGAGTCCGACATGTCGACGACGTAGCAGAAGCGCTCGCCGTCGGTGGTGATGCCGAAGAAGCTCGGGCTCGACGTGGTGGTGCCGGCGGGGCGCTGCTTGACGTCGCCGCGCTGCAGGATCTCGAGCCAGGGCTCGGGATTCACGAACATCGCCGGCGCGTCGAGGATCATCTGCAGGTGCCGCGCGATCTGCACCTTGATCGTGTGGCCGAGGCCGAGTTCCGGCGTCAGCAGGCTGACGTAGGCCTCCAGCGCGGCGCGGTAGTCCGTCTCGTTGACGCGGCGCTTGTTCGCCCACAGCGCGCCGGTGATGGCGCCGACCAGGAGGTTGCGGTCGGCCTCCTTCTTCGGGAAGTCGAGGATCGCCGGCAGCACCGCCGCCTTCACGTTCGCCGTGCGCGAGGCGCCGACCGCGGCGATCGCCGCCGCGCGCTGGTAGACGTTCTTGCCCTCGCGCGCGATCGCCAGCGCCTCGCTGTCGTCGGTGCGGTCGATCTCGACGCGCAGCGCCTGGGCCCAGAGCCAGGTGTCGACCGGCTTGGTGTTGGCGCGGCGCAGCGCCGCGAGCGGACTCGTGTCCTCGAGCCGGTCGAAGTGGCGACCGATCAGCGAGGCGATGGTGTACTTCGTGTACTCGGGATAGGCCGGCGGCTTGTTGTAGTCGGCGACCAGGATCGCCAGCGCCTCGGGCTGGCCGGTCTGCGCCAGGCGCTCGCGGCCCTCGTTGTGGTGGCGGAACGGCTTGCGGACGATCGTGACCTTGTAGCGGGCGAGGGCGTCCTCGTAGCTCGAGCCCGGCTGCGTGCGCGGCGCCTGTGGCGCGGCGAGGCAGAGGGTCGGCGAACAGAGGGCCGCGCAGGCGACGAGCAGGCGCATTCTGGGCATCGGTCGCAGGGGAGAAGGGGGAGGGCCGCCCCAGCTTAGCCAGGACCCAGGCGGCGGATAGCTCCCTGCCGCCGGCCCGGTCGCGGCGCGGCCGGTCGGGGCCGATGGCTCCGCCCGGGCGGTGGGCCCGGGCTCAGCCCTTGACGCAGACCACCTGCTTCAGGGTGTGGACGACCTCGACCAGGTCCTGCTGGGCCGCCATCACCGCGTCGATGTCCTTGTACGCCATCGGCGTCTCGTCGAGCACGCCCTCGTCCTTGCGGCATTCGACCCCGGCCGTGGCGGCGGCGTGGTCGGCCACGGTGAAGCGCCGTGTCGCCTCGCCGCGCGACATCGCCCGCCCGGCGCCGTGGCTGCACGAGTGGAAGCTGTCGGCATTGCCCTTGCCGCGCACGATGTAGGACCGGGCGCCCATCGAGCCCGGGACGATGCCCAGTTCGCCAGGGCCGGCGCGCACCGCGCCCTTGCGGGTCACGAACACCTCGGCGCCGAAGTGGTGCTCGCGCTGCACGTAGTTGTGGTGGCAGTTCACGGCGACCTCGCCGTGCGAGAACGCCGGCAGGTCGTCGCGCCGCGCCAGCGCCTCGAGGATCGCGGTCAGCATCAGATCGCGGTTGGTGCGCGCGAACCGCTGCGCCCACTCGACGGCGGACACGTAGTCGTCGAAGTGCTCGGCGCCCTCGCGGAAGTAGGCGAGGTCGGCGTCCGGCAGGTTCGCCAGGTGCAGGCGCATGTCCTTCTTCGCCAGCTCGATGAAGTGCGTGCCGATGCGGTTGCCGACCCCGCGCGAGCCGCTGTGCAGCATCACCCAGACGCGCTGGACCTCGTCGAGGCACAGCTCGACGAAGTGGTTGCCGGTGCCGAGCGTGCCGAGGTGCTCGGCGGTGGCGCCGCGGTCGAGCCGCGGGTGCTTGGCGACGATCGCCTCGTAGCCCGGCCGCAGCCGCCGCCACGCGTCCTCCGTCCGCGCCGGCAGGTCCCGCCACGCGCCGCGGTCGCCCTTGCCGCCGTGGTTCGTGCGCCCGTGCGGCACGGCGCGTTCGATCGCCGAGCGGATGCCCTTCAGGTCGTCGGGCAGGTCGCCGGCGACCAGCGACGTGCGCACCGCCAGCATGCCGCAGCCGATGTCGACGCCGACCGCGGCCGGCACGATCGCGCCGATCGTCGGGATCACGCTGCCGACGGTGGCGCCGATGCCCCAGTGCACGTCCGGCATCGCCGCTACGTGGTGGTGCACGATCGGCAGGCGGGCGACGTTCTCGAGCTGGCGCAGCGCGTTCGGGTCGGCGACGACGCCGCGGATCCAAGCCTGGATCGGCACGCCCGGCGTCTCGATGCGCACGGGGGTGGTCACGACTCGTAACCGAACCGCCACGGGGCGGCGTCCATCGGCAGGTCGTCGAGGCGGGCGCGGCGCAGTGCGGCGCAGCGCGGCCGCAGTTCGTCCAGCGAGTCGCCGCCGAGCTTCTCGAGCAGCGCGTCGGCGAGCACCAGCGCCAGCACCGCTTCGACGATCGGCACCGCGCGCGGCACCTGGCAGAAGTCGCTGCGTTCGTAGCGCGTCGGCGCCGCCTGCCCGGTCGCGAGGTCGACCGAGCGCTGCGGCGACAGCGTGGTCGCGATCGGCTTGAAGGCGACGCGGGCGACGATCGGCAGGCCGTTGCTGATGCCGCCCTCGATGCCGCCGGCGTGGTTGCTGCGGCGCACGAGGTCGGGGCCGTCGGCGAACAGCTCGTCCTGCGCCGCGGTGCCGCGCCGCGCCGCGACGGCGAAACCGTCGCCGATCTCGACGGCCTTGGCCGCCGGCAGCCCCAGCAGGGCGCCCGCGAGCCGCGCGTCGAGCTTGCGGTCGGCCTGCACGTGGCTGCCGAGCCCCGGCGGCACGTGCAGCGCGGCGACCTCGACGAGGCCGCCGAGGGTGTCCCGCGCGGCGATCGCCGCCTCGATCTCCTGCTGCATGCGCGCCGCCAGCGCCAGGTCGGCGCAGCGCAGGTCGTTCGCCTCGGCGGCGACGAAGCGCGCCGCGAGCAGGGCCGGATCGTGCGGCACGGGTTCCGCATCGGCGCGCACGCCGCCGATGGCGGTGACGCAGCCGCCGACGGCGATGCCGAACTCGGCCAGCAGCGCCCGGCAGACGGCGCCGGCGGCGACGCGAGCCGCGGTCTCGCGCGCCGAGGCGCGTTCGAGCCCGAGCCGCAAGTCGCGGTAGCCGTACTTGATCGCCGCGGTCAGGTCGGCGTGGCCCGGCCGGGGCACGGTCATCGGCGGCACGTCGCGGTCGGACCAGTTCCGGTGGTCGCGGTTGTCGATCGTGATGGCGATCGGCGCGCCGGTGGTGCGGCCCGCCATCACGCCGGCGGTGAGGCGCGCGTGGTCGGCCTCGATGCGCATGCGGGCGCCGCTGCCGAGGCCGCGCTGCCGCCGGGCGAGCTCGGCATCGACGCGCGCGCTGTCGAGCGGCAGCCCGGCGGGCACGCCGTCGAGGACCACGCTGAGCGTCGGGCCGTGGGATTCCCCGGCGGTCAAGAGGCGCAGGCGGGACAGGAACATCGGGGCGGGCGACTGTACTGGCGGCAGCCGCGGCTGTCGCGCCGCGGCCGCGGCGGGCGCGCGGCGACGCTGTCGAATCGCGATCCAGGACCCCGTACGGTGCCGCCGTCGCCGAACCCGGCCGCGAAGCGCCGTCGCTCCGCCTGGACCTCGCCCCGGCATGCCGCGACGAGCACGACCATGGCAGGCTGCGCATCGCGAGTTCGTCGGCACCGGGCGTATGGCGTCGCGGCGCTGTGCGCGTGGGTGAGCCATGGCGTCGCCCGCGCGCAAGGCGAGCCACCGGCGGTGCCGCCGCCCGGCTACCAGGCGCTGCGGCAGAACGAGGACTGGTCGCGGTATCGCCCGCGCGCTGCCGACGGTCCGGTGGACGCGATCAAGCACATCGAGCTCGACGCGGACGGGGATGCCTGGTTGTCGCTCGGCGGCCGCGCCGACGCGCGCTTCGAGGCCTGGGACGGCTTCGGCTTCGGCGCCGCGGATCCCGGCAACTCCGACACGTTCACGCTGACGCGCCTGACGCTGCACGCCGATCTGCATTACGGCGAGCACCTGCGGGCGTTCGTCGAGGGCCGCACGGCGCAATCGACGGACCGCGACCTGCCGGGCGGACGGCGACCGGTCGACGTCGACACGCTCGGGCTGTTCCAGGCCTTCGTCGACGTCTCGGTGCCGCTCGGCGAAGCGGACTCGGCAAGACTGCGGATCGGCCGGCAGTCGTTCCTGTTCGGCAGCCAGCGCCTGGTCAGCCCCCTGCTGTGGGTCAACGTGTGGAATGCATGGGACGGCACAAGCCTCGGCCTGCGCCTGGGCGACTGGTCGGTCGAGGCGTTCTGCACCGCCTTCGTCGTGGTGGATGCCACCGGACCCAACGAGGCGGATTGGGACAAGACCCTGTACGGGGTGTTCGCGAACCGGCCGGCCGCGGCCGGCGGCCGCGGCTGGGATCTCTACCTGCTCGGCAACACGCGACCCGACGTGACCGTGAACGGCACCCGTGGCGACGAACGGCGCCACACGCTCGGCGCCCGCAATCACGGCAGCCTCGGGGGCGGGTTCGACGGCGAGCTCGAGGGTGCCTGGCAATCCGGTCGGGTCGGCAGCGGCAGCGTGAATGCCTGGTTCGCCAGCGGCGTGATGGGTCGGCGTTTCGCCGACGCCTGGCTCCGGCCGCGGGTGTTCGTGGGGCTCGATGCGGCGAGTGGCGACGACGAGCCGGGCGGCTCGGTGGGCACGTTCCACCAGCTCTACCCGCTCGGGCACGCCTTCCTCGGCTATGCGGACGCCTTCGGCCGGCAGAACATCGCCGCGGCGCACGTCGGCGTGCAGCTGCATCCCGCGCCGTCCACGGTGCTCACGGCCACGGTGCACGGGTTCCGGGCCCTGGACCGCAACGACGCCGCCTATGCGGTGAACGGGGCGGTGGCGCGCACGGGTCTGCGCGGTCACGACCTCGGCCAGGAGATCGACCTGCTGCTGACCCACCGGTGCAATCGGCACCTGGACGTCTATCTGGGCTACAGCCACCTGTTCACGGGCAATGCCCTGAACGGCACCGGTCCGACCGAGGACGAGGACTTCGCCTACCTGGGCGCCAGCCTGGTGTTCTGACCGAGGGCTCGCGGCTCCCCGGGCGCGCTCACAGGCGGACCCGGTAGACGAGGATCCCGTCGACCTCGATGCGCGGCGCCATCGTGTCGAGCAGCGTGGGCAGGTCGGAATCGCGGTGGTTGGGATGCACGACGACGCCCACCGTGGCGCGCATCTTGTGGTAGCGGGCGTAGTCGAGCACGGTCTGCAGCTTGGCCGGCGTGTCGATGTCGTACCACACGGTCGTGTGGCCGAACATCGGCTGCGCGATCGAGGGCGCGCTCGTGAGCGTCCAGCTGCAGCCCTCGAGGTGCGGCATGGCCTTGGTGATGGTCTCGGCCGTGTCGTTGCGGATCGCCAGTTCGTGCTTCGAGATCACGTAGTGGGTCTTGGCGATGCCCCACACGGTCGTGAAGGCCCCCAGGGCGACCAGGCCGGCGCCCGCGGCCCGTCGCCAGCCGTACCCCTGCACCAGCCCGAGGCCGAGCGACGGCAGGATCGCCGCCAGCACGCTGACGCCGGCGAAGCCCTGCAGCGGCCAGTAGATGTGGTCGATCGTGTGCTGCCACATCACGCCGCAGTTCAGGAGCCCGGGCACGAGCAGCGCGACGCCGACGACGGCCATCTGGCGCAGCGACTTCTCGCGCACGAAGGGCATGGCGAGGAGGCCCAGCCCGCCGATCGAGGCGGCGACCAGGTTGCCGTGCACCAGCCAGAGGTCGTCCATCGCGCGGGCCAGGCGCTCGGGCGTGACGACGGTCTTCGAGTAGTGCTGTTCGAGGTGGAAGGTGGCGTACATCAGTTCCACGAGCGCGGCGACGCCGTCCATCGCGAGGCCGCAGTGGATCACCCACGCAGCGCCCGCGACCACGGCGACGAAGAACAGGCCCACGATCGCGCGGATCGCCAGCCGGCGTCGCTCGTGCGCGAGACCGAGGACCAGCAGGGCCGGCCCCCACCAGTAGCCGGTGAAGTCGATCGAGCAGGCGACGAAGAAGGCGGCGGCCGTGGCCCAGAAGCGGCCGCGACCGGGGGCGTCGAGGTAGCGCTGGAAGCACAGGGCCGTGGCGATGCCGGCGCTGAGGGCGGGACCGTCCTGCAGCACCATCGGCCCGTAGTAGGCGACGTGCGGGCAGGCGGCGTAGAGCAGCGAGCCCACGCCGGCGTGCAGTTCGCCGCAGCGCCGCCGCAGCAGTTGGAACAGCCACAGCACCGACGGCAGCAGGAGCACGACGGTCGCGATGCGCATCACCGGCGGCGTCACGCCCAGCGGCCAGCACCATGCCGCCAGGTAGAGCCAGTAGACCGGCGGGTGGTGCCAGTTCACCTCGCGTTCGAGCTTGCCGTCGACCTCGGTGATGAACGCCGGGGTCCCCAGGGTGGCGCCGAGGCCGTAGTGCACGGTGTGCTGCACGGCGATGTGGCTGTAGCGGGCGCCGTTGCCACCGCGCGCGCCGCCCTCCCATTCGTCGCCGATGTTGCGCAGGCACGCGACCAGGAGGATCACGTAGGCGATGGCCAGCAGGACGCGGCCGGTGGTGCTGCGCGGTGGCAGTTCGGCGGCGGGTGGTCGGGAGGGCGGGGGTGGCGCGGCGTCCATCGGGGCGGGGATCCTAGCCGGGCCGGCGAACGGGGCCGCTCCGGACGTCGCGGGGGGGAGGGCCTGGGTCGGTGCCCCGGGCCCCGCGGAAGGAGACTCGCGCCGTGACCCCCGTGCGAAGCACCGGCGCCGTCACGACCCCGCAGCCGGCCGGCAGCCCAGGCGCCGCAGCGCCTCGCCGACCTGCTCCGCCGTCGGCGCCGCCGCATCGATCCGGTGCGTCGCGACCGCCGCGTACAGCGGCTGTCGCCGCCGCCGCAGCGCCTCGACCTCCTGGTCGACCGGCGCGCCGGTGACCGACGGCCGCGCCGCACCCTCGGCGGCGAGGCGCGCGCGCAGGGTCGTCGCCTCGGCGTCGAGCCACAGCACGAACGTGCGGGCTGCCAGGAGCGCCGCCGTCGCCGGGTGTTCGATCGCCCCGCCGCCGGTGGCGACGATGCGGCCGGGCCGTACCGCGGCGGCCACGACCTCGGCCTCGCGGGCCCGGAACGCCGGCCAGCCATGGGCGGCGACGAACGCGGCGATCGGTCCGTGCTGGCGTTCGAACTCGCGATCGGTGTCGATCGCCGGCAGGCCGGTGGCCTGCGCCAGCGCCGCCGCGAACGTGCTCTTGCCGGCGCCGCGCATGCCGACCACGGCCACGCAGCGCGGCGATCGCTGCACGGTGCGCAGATCGCGCCAGAAGCCCGGGTAGCTCTTCGCCACGCAGGCGGGATCCGCGATCGTCACTCCGGGGCACAAGAGACCCGCGAGCGCGAAGGCGATGGCGATGCGGTGGTCGCCCGCGGGATCGATCACCGCGGCGCGCACAGGCCCGCCGCCGCGCACGACGAGACCGTCGGCGCGCTCCTCGACGCCGACGCCGAGCTGCGCCAGGCCACGCGCCATCACGGCGATGCGATCGCTCTCCTTCACGCGCAGGTTGGCGCCGCCGGTGAACGTCGTGGTGCCCCGGCGGAACGCGGCGACGACCGCGAGGTTCGGGAACTGGTCGGGCACGACGGCCACGTCGAACGGGCGATCGCCGGTGCCGTCGAGCGGTGGCAGCAGCGCGGCGAGTCGTTCGTCGGCCTGACCGGAATCGGCGACGAGGTTGGTCGCGGCGAGGCGCGAACCCGTGAGGTGCGCGAGGCAGGTCCAGACCCCCATGGCGCTCCAGTCCCCGCCGATGGCGAGCGTGTCGGGCACGGCACCATGCCCGGACCGCACGCGGGCGGCGCCGGGCGCGACCTCGACCTGCACGCCGAGGCGCGCCAGCGACCGCACCGTCAGCGTCACGTAGTCGGCCGAGGCGAGTGCCGACCCCCAGCGCACGGTGAGACCGTGCGGCAGCGCGGCGCCGACCAGCAGCAGCGACGACACGAACTGGCTCGACGCGCCGGCTTCGACTTCGACGTCGCCGCCCCGGAGGTCGGCGCGACCGCGCACGCGCACCGGCGGGCAGCCGTTCGTGTCCTCGACGTCGACCCCGAGCCGGCGCCAGGCCGCGACCAGCGGGCCGATCGGCCGGCGTTGCATCGCCGCGTCGCCGGTCAACGTCCACTCGCCGGGGGTGATCGCCGCGACCGAGGTCAGGAAGCGCAGCGCCGTGCCGGCGTTGCCGCAGGGCAGTTCGCCCCGGCCTGGTGCGTGCGTGCGGCGGGGACCGACCTCGACGAGGCCGGCGGCCTCGTCGCGGAAGCGCGCCTCGTAGCCGAGCACGGCCAGACCGTGCACGAGGCGTCGCACGTCGTCGCTGGCCGTGGCGCCGGTGGCGGTGACGCGCCGGCCGGCGAGCGCCGCGGCGACCAGGAGCCGGTTCGCCTCGCTCTTGCTGCCGGGCAGCTCGAGGGTGGCATCGGCCGCCCAGCGCAGCGGTTCGATCGGGAAGTCGGGGGCGCGGTCGGCGTTGTCCACGGGTGCTCGGCGGCGGGCGACGCTACCGGCTGGCGGGCGTGCCGACGAGGTTCGGGGCGGGAACGTGCCGCCGCGCCGGCCGCGGCTGCCTCACCCGAACGCCTGCGCGAGCCGTTCGGGCGAAAGCTCGACGACGACGCCGTCGCCGATCGCCCGCGGCACCACCATCGGCACGCGCCCCTGCCGCGCCTTCTTGTCCTGGCGGGCGAGCGCCCACAGCGCGGCCGGGTCGCGCAGCGCCGGCGGCACGGCGCTGGCCACGTCGAGCGAGCCCAGCAGAGCCTCGAGGCGGTGCCGCACCTCGGCCGGCACGACGTCGGCTGCGGCGCGGCACTCGGCGATGAGCCCCATCGCGACGCACTGGCCGTGGCGCAAGGTGCCGCCGGCGAGGCTCTCGAGCGCATGGCCGATGGTGTGGCCGGCGTTCAGCCAGCGGCGGCGATCCCGTTCGTGTTCGTCCGCCTGCACGACCGCCATCTTCATCGTCACGGCCATCGTGATCGCCTCGGTGACCGCGGGCGGGCGGCGCGCCCGCAGGTAGGGGGCCAGGCGTTCGAGCTCGGCGAAGCAGGCGCGGTCGAGCACCGCGGCCTTCTTGACCACCTCGACGAAGCCTTCGCGGAACGGCGCGTCGGGCAGCGTCGCCAGCCAATCCACGTCGCCGAGCACGAGGTCGGGCTGGCGGGTGCAGCCGAGCAGGTTCTTGCAGCCGTCGTGGTCGACGCCGTTCTTGCCGCCGAGCGCCGCGTCGCACAGGGCCAGGGTCGTGGTCGGGCACAGCACCAGCGGCACGCCGCGCATCCAGACCGACGCCAGCAGGCCGATGAGATCACTGACCGAGCCACCGCCGATGGCGACCAGCGCGGTGCCGCGCGAGGCGCCGTGGCGCAGCAGTTCGCTGGCGAGGCGACCGACCTCGTCCCAGCGCTTCGCCTGCTCGCCACCGGGGACCGGCAGCACGGCACGCGCCGCGAGGGCCCGGGCGAGGCGCGCGGCCAGTGGCGCGACCGCCGGATCGTGGCAGACGACGACGTCGTCGGCGGCGAGCGCGCGCACCGCCTCCGGCAGTTCCGCCTCGGCGCCGGCGGCGATGCGCACGCGGGTCGAACTGGCGTGCTGGAAGCGGAAGCGGTGGTCCATCGCGAGTCCTCTTACCCGGCGGCGGTGGTGGATTCTGGGTTCGTGCCGTGGTGACCGCACGGCCAGCGCGGCGATGATGCCGGTGCACCGTCGACCTGGGGCCGACCGCCAGGAACCACATGGAGCCGTCGGCGCCCTCGATCCCCATGTCCTTCTCGTCGCTGCTCGCCCTCGCCACCGGACTCGCCATGGACGCCGCCGCCGTCTCGGCGGCTCGCGGCCTCGCCGTACCCACCCTGCGGGCGCGCCACTTCGTGCTGGTCGCCGTGTTCTTCGGCGGCTTCCAGGCGCTGATGCCGCTGCTCGGCTGGCTGCTGGGCAGCCAGATCGGACCACTGGTGGCGGCCTTCGACCACTGGATCGCCTTCGGTCTGCTCGGCGGGATCGGCGCGAAGATGCTCTGGGAAGCGCGGTCGGCTGGCGACCAGCCGCGGGCGCCGCGCGACGACCTGTTCGGCCTGCGCGTGATGCTGGGGCTGGCGATCGCCACCAGCATCGACGCGTTCGCCGTCGGGGTGATGCTGCCGATGCTGGACGCGAGGCTGGGGTTGTCGCTGGCGACGATCGGCGTCACCACCGCGCTGCTCAGCATGGCGGCGCTGCTCGCCGGCCGCCGCTTCGGCGCGCTGCTGGGGCGAAGGCTCGACGCCGTGGGCGGGCTCGTCCTGATCGCGCTCGGCGTCGAGATCCTGGTCGAGCACCTGGCGGGTCCGTGAGCCCGACGACGCCTCCGACCGGACCAGGTGCCCGTCACGGTTCCAGCACCACGTTGCCGAGCTTCTGGCCGGACTCGACGTAGCGGAATGCGCCGCGGATGTCGCCGAGGGCGAACCGCCGGTCGATCAGCGGACGGAATGCGCCCGCTGCCAGCAGCCCCTGCATCGCCGTGATCGACGCCTGGCAGTCGACCGGTATCGGGAACACGACGCGGCGGCCGCCGCAGAACGGCGCCAGCAACGGCGCCGCCAGCGCCAGGAGGATGTTCTGGGCGCCGGATCCCAGTTCGGACGACAGGTAGCGCCCGCCCGGACGCAGGAGCGGGCGGCAGCGTGCGAACGTGCTCTTGCCGACGGCGTCGAACACGTGGTCGAAGGTCGCGCCCGCCGCCGCCAGCACGCCGGCGAAGTCCTCGCGCGCCTGGTCGACCACCCGTTCGGCGCCGAGCTGGCGAACACGTTCGATGTGCGGCCCGAAGCAGACAGCGGTCACGCGCACGCCCTGGTGCCGCAGCAGCTGGATCGCCGCCGAGCCGATCGCGCCGGTGCCGCCGACGACCAGCACCTCGCTCGCCGCTGGCGTGCGCACCTTGCGCAGGAAGTTCCGGGCGTAGTGCGCGCCTTCGGCCGACGCCGCGGCCTCTGCGTAGCCGACTCCGTCCGGAATGCGGGCCATCGCCTTGCCTTCGCCAACGCAGAAGTACTGCGCGTGCGAGCCGATCCCGTGGTCGTCGAAGCCGAAGATGCGCTCGCCTGTGCCGAAGCGGCGTGTGCCGGCGCCGACGGCAACGACCTCGCCGGCGAAGTCGGTCCCGGTCGCGGCGAACCGCGGCCGCGGGAAGCCGGCGAAGAAGCGGTAGACGAACGGCCGACCGCGCAAGCCGCCGCAGTCGGTGCGGTTCACGGTGGTCGCGCGCACGCGCACCAGCAACTCACCTGGCCGTGGTTCGGGAACGGGCGCCTCGCGCACCGCAAGCGCCTCGGGCGGGCCGTAGTGGGCGCGATGAACGGTCAGCATCGCCGGGCGTGATAGCACACAGGTGGTCGGCGCGCGCGACCACGATGGGCGATGGCGCCGCGGCAGGCCGCATGGCGCGCCGTGGCGACCGGCTTCAGTGGAGTCCGAGGTTGCCCTGGATGCCGTTCGCGGTCATCGCGCCGAAGGCGTTGGCCGGCGGCACCGTGAACACCGCCGACGTCGTGTAGAAGGCGATGCCGTTCCACGACGGCTCGGGCGGCAGCGACAGGCCGTAGTCGTGCGTGCCGCCCGTGACCAGCCAGGCGTTCTGGATGTCGAGCGTGGACCGCAGGCCGCAGCCGGGCAGGCCGACGAAGAACAGGTCGTCGAGCCCGGGATCGGCGAGGCCGTAGACGTCGACGCCGATGACGCCGGTGGCCGGGATGTTGCTGAGCCGCAGGTCCCAGTTCGCGCCGAGCACCGGCCGGCTGAGCGCCGCGAGCGCCAGCGCCGGCGCGTCGACCGAGGTCGCGAACGGCCCGGCGGTCAGGTCGGTGCTGCCCGGGTCGAACGCGCCGTTGCCGAGCGAGAAACCGGTGATGCAGATGCCTGCGTTGCTGGTCGAGTCGTTGACCAGCGTCTGGTAACGCAGGTGCACGATGTCGGCGGTGCCGCCGTCGAACAGCGCGATCTGGAACGTCGACGGCGCGGCGGCGCCGAAGCACGGCACGTTGCGCCAGGTGATCAGGAACACGCCGGGATTGCCGGGATCGACCTCCGCGAACACGTTGGCGACGTTGGTCGCGCCATCGGGCAGCAGATCGGTCATCGCCGCGGCGATGCGCGGCGTCGGCGCGTTCAGCAGGCTCGCCGGCGTGCCGCCGATCGTCGACGGTCCGGTCGCACCGAGCAGGATGCTGCCGTTGGAGTCGGCGTGGATCACGTTGGTGCTGCCGCCGGGGTAGTCGAACGTGAACGGCAGCACGATCGGCGGCGAGACGACGTCGTCGCCGAGCGCCAGTCCGGGCGTCGTCGGTGGCACGACGCCGCCGCCGGCGAACGTCGTCACCGAGTAGCCGCCCTCGGCGTTCGGCGCCATCGCCACGGTGGTGCCCGAGAGGTCGTTCGCCGAGCCGGGGAACAGCTCGTAGAAGGACCGGCAGCGGCGGTAGCAGCCCTGGCCGAGCGACACGTTGAAGCCGGCATCCGCGACGGGCGTGTAGTGGAAGCGCACGACCGGCGGGAACGCCGATTGCGTGCCGGTCGAGTCCGTCGTCGAACCGAACCGGCGGATCGAGTTGCAACGGTGGGTGGCGACGTTCGAGGCCGAACTGATCGAGTTGCCGACGTTGGGCGTCGGCAGCGACCAGATCACGAGCTCGAGCAGCAGGTCCCGTCCGAGCGTCGGGTCGTAGACGAACGGCACCTGCAGCGGCAGATCGACGAACCAGCCGTTCGGCGAGGTTCCGGCCACCGCCAGCGTGGTCACCGGCCCCTGGTAGTTCGGGGTGCCGAGCGGCGCGCTGCGGTTGGCGGCGAACGTCGTGCTCGGCGTCGCGTAGTCGACGGCGGAGTACTGCAGGTAGGCGTGCACGCTGCCGTAGACGACGACGTTGGTGCTGATGGCGTTGGCGAGCCGGAACTCGAGCCGATCGATGGCGATCGGCGCCTGGGGTGCCACCTGCGAGCTGAAGTGCGACGAGTCGTAGAAGCACTGCACGCGGACGACGTTGTTCGGCCACACGTTGGGCGTCGAGCCGATTTCGGTGCTGGTGGCGGCGGCGGGCGCGACGAGGGTCTGCGCGAACAGGGTGCTGCCAGTCAGGACGAACGCGAGGAATGGGCGGCGCATGGGCATGGGGGGGCGGGACGACTGCGAGCCGGCGAGGATAGCAGGATGGCGCCGGCGTGGCCGGGGTCGGGGCCAGCCGACGGCCACGGCGCCGGGACCGTGCCGCTCAGGCCCCGCGCCACCGCTGCCACGCATCCCGTCGCAGCAGCAGCCGGGGGTTCGGGTGCACGGCGCTGCGGCGCGGCACGTAGCTGGCGCGCGGCTCGAGCCGCAGCGTCTGGCTGCGCGCACCGTGGCCGCGGTTGCTGTCGAGGCAGCCGAGCAGGAAACCGCCGAGCTCGCCGGCGCCCACCGGCGTCCACGGCAGCGTCCAGCCGTGGTTGCCGCAGGTCGCGAACAGGTCGCCGCGCAGTCGCCGATAGACGAAGAAGACCGCGCCGTGGTCGAGCGGCGACTGCGCCGGCGGTTCGCCGTGGTAGAGGTAGTCGAAGAAGCGCAGCCCGCCGCGGCGCGGGATCACGGCCAGCAGCGAGGCCACCGTCGCGGCGCCGGCCTCGGGCGTGAAGGCGCCCTCGACGGCGTCTGGCACCGCGCTGGGCAGCCAGCGCAGGCCTGGGATCACCGGTGGCCGCACGCTCATCGGTGCACGAACGGCGCCTTCGCCTTCGGTCCGTTCTTCAGGAAGTTGTCGACGCCGATGCGCATGTCCTCGGTGCCGCAGACTTCGCCGAAGCACTTCGCCTCGAACGGGATCGCCTCGGCGAGCGGCAGCCGTGCGGCGCCGAGGATCGCCTTCTGCAGGATCGCGTCGACCTTCTGGCTGAGGTGGCCGATCTCGACCGGCGGCAGCGCCGCCGGCACGGCGGGCAGCGGCCCCTCGGCCATGCGCGACCGCTTCGCCGTGCCGGCCGCCATCTCCTGGGCGAGCTGCACGGCGCGCCCGACGAGGTCGCCGTCGACTTCCTCGCGGATCAGGCCCCAGGCGAGCGCCTTCTCGCTCGAGATCGGCCGGCAGGTGCGCAGCATCTCGTTGGCGCGCTCGAGACCGATCAGCCGCGGCAGCCGCACGGTGCCGCCGGCGCCCGGAATGATGCCGAGGTTCGCTTCCGGCTGGCCGGCGAGCACCCTGAGGCCCTTCTGGGCGATGCGGGTCTCGCACGCCATCGCCAGCTCGATGCCGCCGCCGAAGGCGAGCCCGTTCAGCGCCGCGACCGTCGGCTTCCGCACCGCCTGCACGGCGTCGACGCAGACCTGCGAGGCGCGCGAGGTCGCTTCGCCCTTGGCGCTGCTGTCGATGCGGGCCAGGAAGTTCACGTCGGCGCCGCTGACGAACGCCTTCCTGCCGAAGCCGGTCAGCACGATGCCATGCACCTTCGGATCGCGGTCGCACTCCTCGAAGCGGCGGCGGATCTCCTCGAACACGCCCTGGTCGAGCGCGTTCAGCACCTTGGGCCGGCGGATCGTCAGCACGGCGATGCCGTCGCGGTCCTCGCGCAGCACGACCGGCACCTCGAACGGCCGGTTCTCGGCGCCGTGCGCGGCGATGCACTTCGGCACCACGAAACCCGGGTGCTTCCTGGCGTAGGCCTGCACCAGCTCGAGCGCCTTCCGCGTGCCCAGCTCGTTCATGAACGTGAACGCCGGCTTCATGTCGAGGGCGACCTCGATGCCGAGGTTGAAGTCGGCGATCGTCACCAGCCCCGCGTCGACGATCTCGCCGCAGATGCCGAAGTAGGCGCCGAGCAGGTCGTCGCGGATGCGCGCGGCGACCGCGTCCGGCACCTCGACCTGCTCGCCGCGGGCCGGCACGTCCCAGTTCGCGCGCTGCGCGACCTTGTCCTTCAGCGACTGCGGGGTGCGGAACCAGGCGTTGATCTTGGTCGTGTACTGGTCGAGCCCGACGGCGGTGATCGGGTTGCCGCCGGTCAGGTTCATCGCCGTGAACGAGCCGACGCCCATGCGGAAGGTCTGCTTGCAGACCACGTCGATCTGCTTGGTCGTCCCCACGCCCTCCTCGGCGAGCAGCGCGCAGGCGAAGAACAGGCCCTCGAACACGGGGTCGAGCGCGTAGCCGTAGCGGGACCGGACGGGGATCGGCACCTTGCCGATCGCCTCGTAGAACGACAGCAGCCACTGCCGCACCGCCGCCGCCGTGTCCTTGCCCGAGACGACCTCGACCAGCAGGTTGCGTTCGGCGGGGAAGAAGTAGTGCACGACGCCGGTGCGGTCCTTCTTGCGGGCGTTGGCGAAGATCACCTCGGGCTCGAGGTGGCTCGAGTTGCTGACCAGGATGGCGTCGTCGCGCACCAGGCCCTCGACCTGGCCGAAGATGCGGGCCTTCAGGTCCTTGTTCTCGGTCGCGGCCTCGACGACGAGGTCGGCACCCGCGATCTGCGCGTAGTCGTTGGTGAAGGCCACCGAGCCCACCATCTGCGCCTGCTGTTCCGGCGTGAAGGCGCCGCTCTCGACGCCCTTCTGCACCTTCTTCTCGAGCTTCGCCTTGCCCTTGGCGAGCGCATCGTCGCTGACGTCGACGACGACGGTCCGCACGCCGAAGGGGCTCAGGACCTTGGTGAAGTAGAGCGCGATGTCGGGGCCGATCTGGCCGGAGCCGATCACGGCGACCTTGTGCAGCGTGCGACCTTGGTGGGTGAAGCTCATGGTGGACTCGGTTGCGGGGCGAGCAGGGTAGCCAGGGTGCTCGGACGACGGTAGTCCGAGCCGTCGGGCCGACCTACCCGCCGAAACCGAACACCTGCCCCACCGACACCGACAGCGACAGCGACCAGCCGCCGTTCTCGCCGGGCACGTCGTCGAGCGGCTTGGCCAGGTCGATGCGCAGCACGGTGCCGCCGGCCAGTCCCGAGACCATCGCCGTGACCGCTTGCCGGATCGACCTGCGTGCGGCGCAGCTCCGCGGACAGGTACCCGCGCACCGCAGCCGACGAGCAGCGCGTCAGCAGCAGCGGATGCGGGGTTGATGGCGGAGCGCCTCTTGACTTGGCAGCGACGCCCCGCGATGGTCTGGAGTCTTGTCAGAAGCAGGAACGGAATCGGGCCCGCCGGGAATCGGGCCCAAGAGATGGTCATCTCATGGTCAGTCCGAATCTCTCCATTCGCGCGGGGCTTGCCGCGCTGATCCTTGCCAGCGTCGCCGCGGCTCAGAACCAAACGACGCTGAAGGACACCGCCCCTGGTGACAAGAACACAGTCACTTTCGACCTCAACCACCAGCCGACGTCGATTGTCTCCGTGACGATCGACGGAAACCCTGCCGACGTGACAACCCAGAGCATCGACGGCACCAAGGTGAAGGTGAAGTTCGCGCAACCACCAGCCAAGGGCGCATCCATCAAGGTGATCGTGCAGTACAGCGGCTCTGAACCCCGCGTCCAGAGCACGACCTGGACGAACACCTGACAGTGGCACAGCTCTGAAATGAGGTCGGCAATTCGCAGTTCGCCTTCGAGTGCTCGCACGCCACGCATGGCGCTCCTCTGCGCAGGCGCCCTCGTCTTGCTGGCCTCTGTTGCCTATTGGTGGCTCGTTCCCAAAGGAGAGGCTCCGAGAGTTCGCCGGCTAGGAGGCGAGATCAATCCATCGAGCGTCACGAACTCCGAATCGCTGCCCTCCAAGGACTCGCCGCTGCGCGCGCCGGTCGATGCTGACCCAGCCGGCGCCTCCCATGTCCCAGAGCGAGGCCAGCGCTCGATCTCCGTCAGCGCAACCAATCTCAGCGGCGACTTCCTTCCAACCGCAAGGGTCCAGCACCTCGCGACCATGCACCGCACACCAGGGGAGGCCGCCTCGCGTGGCGATCCAGTTCCAGCGCTGGTCGGTTCCTGGCTACGATCCACGATCGCTGCCAATGGCCCCGCGCCGTCGCGCTTGCGCCTCGCACCCGAGGAGTTGCCGTGCTTCGTGCTGCTGGAGGCGGAAGACTGCGAAGTCACGCTTCTCCACCTCGGCGCCGGCGAGGCGGATGGGGAGATCGCCGTGCCCCTGCGCGACGGCACGCAGCTCGAGATCGACGCCGGGTTGCTGCGCGCCTCCAGTTTCGATTCGGGACTGCTCACGGTCTGGCCAACGGTGCTCGCCGCCGACGGCTCGTGGTCGCCGCAGGACCTGGTGCTGACCCCGCGGGCGCGGAATCGATGGGGCGTCGCCGTGCGGAAGGAGCTGCGCGTGACCGAGTCAGCACGCGTGCTGGAGGGGCTGCCGATCGGGCAGACGTTCGTCGCCCACCTCGAAGACGACCGCCGACGCGTGTCGTTCGAGCCGCTGCAGGTCGCGGCACCCGCGCGCCTCGACTTCGTCTGGCGGCGCGCCGAGGGCTGTACGCTCGTGTTCTCGGCGCCGCTGCCGACCGCGGGCACGGTCGTCTTCACGCCAGAGGACCGCCGCCCCGACGAACCGCTGCTCGGCGGCGACCTGTCATTGCCCGAGGGCGCGATGAGCGCCTTCGTGCCGTGCGCGGTCGGACGACCGTGGTTCCTCGACGGCTGCGGCGCCGGGTGGCAGTTTGCCGCGCCGCTCGTCGTGCAGGCATCGCGCGACGACACCGCGCACGCCGTCGACCTGCGAGATCCGACGCAGATCCTGGTGATCGTCGCCGAAGGCGGGCTGAACCCCGACGACGTGCAGATCCTGTTCGCGAAGGGCTCGCCGGAGCGACGTGAGTTCGAGCGCGTGACGTTCGATCCGATGGTGCGCGGCCCGCGCGCCGTGCGCGACGCGCGCGGCTGGATCGTTCGGGACCTGCCGCCGGCGACGTCGCTCCACGCCTACCTCGAGCCTTGCAACGCCGTGCTGCCGCTCGATGCCGCGGGGCGAAGCAGCGTCGTGATGAGGCTGCCCCAGAGCCGCCCGTCGTTCCGTGTGCCGGATGCCGAACGGGACATTCTGCGCGCCGAACTGCATTCGGTCCCGGAGGGCGATCCGTGGGTCCATCTCGACCAGTGGCTGCCTCTCCAGGACGGCGGCGCCTGGTATGCGACCACGGGCTGTTCGTTGCCACGCGAGCAACTGCTCACCGGCACGGTGCCGCTCGCCGGCCTCGTCGGCGCGCGCTACCGGCTCCGGATCAGGCTTCCCGGACGAGAACACATCGTGCCACTCGAGTGAGTGATGTGGCGGTAGCAGGTGGTCGAGAGAGCAAGGGCCACCATGGTCGCCGAGTACTCGGGCGGTCGGAGCGTTCTGGCAGACTGAGTCGCACCACCGGCA
>JAHBXX010000027.1 GCA_019636245.1 Planctomycetota bacterium
GATCGAGAAGGGTATGGCGACCGCCGGCTTGAGGCTTGCTCGAAGTTGATCAGATCACCCAGGACTCGTTGCACGAGGCTGGCCTGACGATTGTCGACGGCTGTCCGGCGTCAGCGCACGAGTCGGCGTACGTCCTCGTTGGCGAAGCGAACGGCTCCTTCTCGAATGGCGAGCCAGTCACTTCGGACATCGTGGATCAGATGCTCTGGTGGACGTATGACGAATGTCGTTGTCGAGAACGCAGGCGTGAAGGTCGAGAACAGCTCGTGTGCCTGCTTCTTGAGAGACGCTCCCTCACTCACGGTCTCATATGGCACTGCGCGTCCTTGCGCCAAGAGCTCCCTGATCTCTTTGCGCGCAGAAGTGGAATGCTCGCTCACTGCCCGCATGAGTGACGCGTGCGCCTGCACAAGCCGTGCGTCGATATCTGCCATGACCTCGGTCACATACACGGCCACCTCATGCGGCACAGCCTGCGTATCGGGCAGGGTCACCAGACCTGCCTCGGACAGCACTTGGTTGACCCTGTTGAAAGCCTTGCGCTGGTTCTCTGGCAACTGGCAAATCAACAGCGTCTGTTCGATAACCAGAGAGCGGTCCGCTGCTGGCGCTAATGCGGCGGCCGAACCGACAGCCGCTGTCACTGGATCCGCGCTCGCCGCAACCGTTGCGGCAGCGTTCTCTCTATCGTCAGGCGGCGAAGGCTGTGGAAGGCCCTCGCCGAAGTCGCGTTGGCCCTGACCCGAAATGATAAGTGCCATGACGGCGGCCACAGAGCATGCGACAACGATCAGGACAAGCGGTCTTGCAATCATCGCTTATTGCGGACTCGAATCCGAAACTGAGACGTTCGGGGTTCGGGGTTCGGGACTTCGATCCCGAACCGCTCCAGCACCATCTTAAGTGATCGGCGACCCGACTCTCCGGACAGGAATCTGCGAAATCTTCTGCGACCGGCCTCCCCGTCGGCGGCAACCCGCCCGGCACGAAGCGCGGCAGCACGCCAACTACAGCCGTCCAATCAGACGAGAACGAACATGTCGACCTGACTGGGCTCCAGGAAGCGCCCGAGCACTCCCTCGACCTGCGCTCGCAGCTCGTCCATGTCCGCCGACGTCCCGGGATCCGGATCGACGCTGGGCACGAGCGACCCATCGTCCGCGCCGACAGCGGCGGATGACGCCGCTGTGCGCACGTGCCGATGGCGACGCTGCGCCGCCACCAGGGACTCAAGCCAGACCCGTCGCGCGATACCCGAAAACACGGCCTCCGACGCCTCGGTTACCCGGCCTGGTCGAGCCAGCCAACGCACGACCGCCTCCTGCACCAGGTCGTCGATCTCGAGGCCCGGCAGCCGACCGCGCCGCCAGAGCAAGCGGTGTGCGCGGTGCATCATCAGCAGGATCCGCTCCCGCGTCGCTGCCACGCCTCGTTCTTCTTCATCCCGCATGCTGCGGCACGATAGCCTCGCACTGAAGGGCTGAGAAGCCCCTGCCGCGCTCCCCGTCCTCCACAGCGCCCACCAACGCCCCTAGACCGCCTGCACCGCACCCTACAGAAGGGTCCCCTCGGACTCGCGCCGGACTCGTTCGCCGACGTCGCCGCGGTAGGTGCGTCGCTGCACCGTGATCTTCCCGAACGGTGTCAGCCATTCGGACGCGGAGATCCCGCGATACCGGAGCCGCTGGCCGTCGACCTCGATCGAGGGGCGGGCCTCATCCTTGGCCTGCAGGATCTGTTCGATGGTGTCGCGCCCGATCCCAGCCAGCAGTCCGCGCAGCTCCCCAACCAGGCCGCGGAACCGCATGGGGGTCATCGCCTCGCCCCCGACCGACTCGACCATCCGGGCGAGTTCTTGTTCGAACTTGCGCGAGATCGACGTCGCGAGCCCACTGATCGAGGCCGCGGAGTGTGGCTTGTCGCCACAAGCAAGTTTGTCTGTTCTAACCATTTACAGACGTACGAACGACTCCGCGGCCAACTCCAAAATTCTGCCCGAATCCGAATTCACACCCCAGTCGTCGCTGCTCCTGCCGAACACGCCGCCGCTCGTCGGCGTGACCTTCTGCCACCAGATGGTGCCGCTCGAACTCGGCCCGACCGGCGACTGGGCCTCGGTCACGGCGACCAACGCGCCCCAGCTGACGGCCAGTCAGCTCTGATCGCGCGCCGCCGCAGCATGGTCGCCGTCTGCCCGGTGCAGCTGCGCGGTCGTCGCCGCGAGCAGGAAGTACTTGCCGAGCGTACGGTCGCGCTGCAGTGGTGCGAGCGCCGCGAGGCCTCCGCCGGGCCGTCGCGCTTGGCGACCGCGACCGCGCGGTTCAGCGCGACGATCGATGCGAATGGAGGCGCCTGTCGAGCCGCCTGGCGGATCGCCGATCGGGATTCCCGACCACCACCGTGGCACCGCCGCGCCCAACGTGGCGCAATAGGGGCATGAAACGACCCTTGCTCCTGTTGCCGCTCGTGCTGGCGGCCTGCGGCGCCGCTCCCGAGCCGGTGGCGACCCCGCTCTTCCCGCTGGCCGAGGTCGGCGGCCACTCGTTCCCGATCACCACCGCCTCGCCGTTGGCGCAGCGCTGGTTCGACCAGGGACTTGCCTTCTGCTACGGCTTCCACCACGCCGAGGCGCTGCGCTGCTTCGACCAGGCCCTGGCGGCCGACCCGGCCTGCGCGATGGCGCTCTGGGGCCGCGCCTACGCCGCCGGGCCGCACATCAACAACATGGAGATGTCGCCGGCCGCCGCGCAGCAGGCGCACGCCGATGCCGGCCGTGCGGCCGCGCTCGCCGCCGGCACGACGCCGGTCGAGCAGGCCCTGATCGAGGCGATCGGCGTGCGCTACGCCTGGCCGGCGCCCGAGGACCGTTCGCAGCTGGACGCCGCCTATGCGGCCGCGATGCGCACCGTCTACGCCGCCCATGGCGACCATCCCGACGTCGCTGCGCTGTTCGCCGAGGCGCTGATGGACCTGCGGCCCTGGGATCTGTGGCAGACCGACGGCAGCCCGCAGCCGGAGACGCCGGAGATCCTGGCGGTGCTCGAACGCCTGCTGGCGGCGCACCCGCGCCATCCGCAGGCGAACCACCTCTACATCCACGCCGTCGAGGCATCGCCGGCGCCCGAGCGCGCCATTCCGTCGGCCGAGCGGCTGCGCGGCATGGCGCTGCGCATCGGCCACCTCGAGCACATGCCCGCGCACGCGTTCCTGCGCGTCGGTCGCTACGAGGACGCCGCCGAGGCCAATCGGCGCGGCATCGCCGCCGACCTCGCCACCGTGGCCCGCACCGGTCGCAGCGGCTTCTACGAGGTCTACCGCGCCCACAACTACCACTTCCTCGCCTATGCGGCGATGTTCACCGGCAACGCCGACGAGGCGATCGCGGCGGCGCGCGAACTGCTGCGCGAACTGCCGATGGCCACCGTGCGCGAGATGCCGCAGTTCCTCGAGGCGTTCCTGGCGGTGCCCTACCACGCGCTGGTGCGGTTCGGCCGCTGGCAGGAGATGCTGGCCGAGCCGCTGCCCGAGCCGTGGCAGAAGAGCCGGCTGGCGTTCTGGCACTACGGTCGCGGCGTCGCCTTGGCCGCGCTCGGCCGCGTCGACGAGGCGCGCCGCGAGCGCGACGCCTACCGGGCGGCGGCGGCCGCGGTGCCCGACGACTGGATGCTGGCGAACAACCCGCTGGCCAAGGTGCTGGCGATCGGCGACGCCTTCCTCGACGGCGAGGTGGAGTTCCGCGCCGGCGATCACGAACGTGCGTTCGCGTCGCTGCGGCTCGCCGTCGAGCGCGACGACGCCCTGCGCTACGACGAGCCGTGGGGCTGGATGATGCCGGTGCGGCACGGCCTCGGCGCGCTGCTGCTGGAGGCCGGCCGCGTCGACGAGGCGGAAGCGGTCTACCGCCGCGATCTCGAACGGCACCCCGAGAACGGCTGGGCCCTGCGCGGCCTCGCCGAGTGCCTGCAGCGCCGCGGGGACCCGGCGGCGGCGGCCGTCGCCGAGCGGCGTTTCGCCGCGGCATGGCAGAATGCCACGGCGCCGATCCGCGCCTCGTGCTTCTGCCGGTCGGCGGGACTCTGAGCCGGCCCGCGGCGGATTTTCCGCCGCGAGCATGGCACCGGCAGAGGCTTGCTGGCGCCGTGCGCCCAGCCGGCGCCTGCCGGCCATCCCCGTTCCCCGCGACCTGCTCCAACCGATGCCAGCCAACGCACCCCTGCCCCTCCTCGCCGCCGCCATGCTGACGGCCGCCGCAGCCACCGCCCAGAGCGGCTGGCCGCTGCCCTACAACGCCTACCTCGCCGACGGCCACGAGAGCGCGGCGCTGCCGTTCGGCGTGCCGGGCTTCCGCACCCAGATCCTGCTCGAGGGCTCCGCGGTCGGCCCGAACGGCGCCGTGCTGCTCGGCCTGCGCTTCCGCGCCGACCGCAACAGCGCGCCGCTCGCCGCCACGTCGGTGCCCAACGTCACCGTGCAGATCGGCGAGACGACGGTGGCGTCGCTCGGCACCACCTTCGCCGGCAACGTCACCGGACCGATGCAGGTCGTGTTCCAGGGCACCGTGGCGCTGCCGGCGCAGGTGCCCGGCCACGCCGGGCCGCAGGACTGGGACATCGTGATCCCGTTCGCGCAGTCGTTCGTGTTCACGACGCAGAACGGCAACCTGCTGCTCGACATCGTCGCCAACAATCCGGCCGGCGGCTTCCCGACCTACTGGCTCGACGCGGTGCGACCCGGCGGCTCGGCGACCCGCTACGGCGAGCCCGGCGACAATCCGAGCGGCGACTTCCTGAACCTGATCGCGCACACCGGCAACGACATCGACCCGCGGCGGATCGCGATCGGCGGCCCGATCGACTTCTCGACGACGCTGATGTTCACCAACCCGCCCGGCCTGCTGGCGCTGGGCATCCAGCCGACGCCCGGACCGATCGACCTCGGCTTCCTCGGCGCCACCAACCAGTTCCTGCACGTGGATCCGCTGCTGTTCGTGCCGCACGCGTGGACGCAGACCTTCATCGGCTTCGCGTCGACGTTCACGCTGGCGTTGCCCAACGATCCGGCCTGGATCGACGACGTGATCTACGCCCAGTCGGCGCTGCTCGATCCGACCGCGAACCCGTTCGGCCTGGTGCTGAGCCACGCCGTCGAGGTGCGCCTCGGCGACCCGGCGCAGGCCTGGATCGGCATGCAGCAGCTCGATGCCGACGACCCGGCGGCGGCCATGGGCACGCTGCTCGACTTCGCCTTCGTCGGCACGGCCGAGTACGGCGCCGTGCCGCTGCTGCTCGAGGGCGTGCAGTTCTGAGCCGGCGATGCACGCTGCCATCGCCGTCCGCCGGCCGCGGGCCCGGCCCGGGCCTATACTGCGGCCCGCGATGGCCGACCACGAGCCGCCTGCCGAGCCGCTGACGCAGCTGCTGCGCCGCGCCGCCGCCGGCGAAGCGGCGGCGGGCGACGAGGCGCTGCCGCTGGTCTACCGCGAACTGCGCGCGATCGCCCGGGCGCGCATGGCGCAGGAGCGCCCCGACCACACGCTGCAGGCGACCGCGCTGGTGCACGAGACCTGGCTGCGCCTGGTCGGCGCCGGCGGCGGCGAGTGGGCCGATCGGGCCGCGTTCTACCGCGCGGCGGCGGTGGCCATGCGGCGCATCCTGGTCGAGCACGCGCGGCGCCGCAACCGGCAGAAGCGTGGCGGCGGCGCCGAGCGCGACCCGGTCTCGGTGGCCGGGCTGCCGGCGCCGCGGCCCGATCTCGGCTGCGCGGCGACGTTCCTGCAGCTCGACGAGGAGATCGAGCGGCTCGAGCGCGAGGATCCGCGCGCCGGCGAGATCGTGCGCCTGCGCTTCTTCGCCGGGCTCGGCGTCGACGAGACGGCCGCGGCGCTCGGCCTCTCGCGCCGCACCGTGCTGCGCGAATGGGCGTTCGCGCGGGCGCGGCTGTTCGCCGCGCTCGACGGAGCCGGACCCGGCGATGCGTGAGCGGCTGAAGGACCTGTTCGCGGCGGCGATCGAGCTGCCGGCCGACGACCGGGCGGGCTTCGTGCAGCAGGCCTGCGACGACGATGCCCGGCTGCGCGACCATCTGCTGGACCTTCTGCGCGCGCACGACCGCGCCGGCGACTTCCTCGAGCATCCGGCCCAGCTCGTCGCCGCGGCGACCCGCGATGCCGATGCCGACGGCGGCGCCGACCTCGAGCCGGGCCAGCGCATCGGTCCCTACACGCTGGTGGAACGGCTCGGCAGCGGCGGCTTCGGCAGCGTCTGGCGGGCCCGCCAGGAGCAACCGGTCGCCCGCGACGTGGCGCTCAAGGTGCTGCACGACGGCTTCGACGCCGCGCGCCAGACGCTGCGGTTCCTGGCCGAGTGCCGCACGCTGGCACGCCTGCAGCACCCGGCGATCGCCAAGGTGTTCGACGCCGGCACGGCGCCGAACGGCCGGCCGTGGCTGGCGATGGAGCTCGTCGAGGGCCGGCCGATCGTGCCGCACTGCACGGCCGGACGCCTCGGCTGGCGCGAGCGCGCGGCGTTGCTGGTCGAGGTCTGCCAGGCGCTGCAGCACGCCCACCAGAAGGGCGTCGTGCACCGCGACCTGAAGCCGGGCAACGTGCTGGTGGCGCTGCGCGACGGCATCGCCCGGCCGGTGGTGATCGACTTCGGCGTCGCCCGCGAACTGGACGCCGATGGCGACGCCGACGCGTTCGAGCCCGGCCTGCTCGGCACGCTCGACTACATGAGTCCGGAGCAGGTCGCCGGCGGCCCCGACGAGGTCGACACCCGCACCGACGTGCACGCGCTGGGTGCGCTGCTGTACGAACTGGTGGCCGGGGTCCGGCCGTTCGTGCGCGCCGCCGGCGAGGCCTCGGCGCAGGACCTGCTGCGGCAGATCCGCGAGCGCCTGCCGGTGCCGCCGTGCGGCCGGCCGACGGCGCTGCCCGATCTGCCACGGGAGATCGACTGGATCGTCGCCAGGGCGATGGCGAAGGACCCCGCCGCCCGCTACCAGACCGCGGCCGCGCTGGCCGAGGACCTGCGCCGCCTGCTCGCGCACGAGCCGGTCGCGGCCGCGCCGGGCGGCGCCTGGTACCGCGTCCGCAAGTTCGTGCGCCGCCATCGGCTGCCGGTGGCGCTGGCGGGCGCGCTGACGCTGGCCCTGGTCGGCGGCGCCGGTCTCGCCGCCCGTGGCTGGGCGGCGGCCAGCGCGGCGGCCGTGGCGGCCCAGGCGGCCGAGCAGCAGGCACGCATCGACCAGCTCGCTGCCGAACGCGAATCGCGCAAGGCCAACCGTGCGCTCGACCTGATCGACGAGCTCTGGCAGGGCGCCGATCCATCGCGCTTCGGCCGCGCCGACTACCCGGTGCACGAGCTGTTCGCCGATTTCGAGCGGGCGCTGCCGGCGCGGGTCGCCGGCGAACCGGCGGTCGAGTTGCGCCTGCGGCTGCTGCTGGGGCGGTTGCAGCGCATCCTCGGCATGCTCGACCGCGCCGAACAGCACAGCGCGCGGGCGGTCGAGCTGGCGCGCGGCGCCGACGGCGTGGGCGACCTCGTCGACGCGCTGCTGGAGCGCGCGCGCACGCAGTTCGATCGCGGCGAGGTGCAGGCGGCGGAGGTGCAGGTGCGCGAGGCGCTGGCGCTGCTGGCCGGAGGCGGCGATCCGGTGCGCGAGGCGGCCGGGCTCGAGGTGCTGGCCAGCTGCCGCCAGCGGCTCGGCGACCCGGCGGGCGCCCTCGCCGCGGCCGAGCGCGCGCTGGAGTTGCGCGCCGGGGGCTCCGAGTCGGCGCGCGTGCGCAGCCAGCTGCAACTCGCCAACCTGCACGGCGCCGTCGGCCGCACCGACGTGGCGATGCACCACGTGCAGCAGGCGCTGTTCGGCCTGGGAAGGCTCGGCGTCGACCACCCGGACACGATCGTCGCCCTGCAGCACCTCGCGGTCCTGCAGCAGCGGCAGGGCGACTTCGGGTCGGCCGAGGCGTCCTACCGCGAGAGCCTCGCCCGCCGCCGGTCGCTGTACGGCGACGACCATCCGCAGGTCGCCTGGGCCGAGGCCGACCTGGCCTGGTTGCTGCACGAGCAGCGGCGCGACGCGGAGGCCCTGCCGCTGCTCGAGCACGCGTTGCCGACCCTGCGCCAGCGGCTCGGCGAACGCCACCTGTTCGTCAGCGAGGCGATGCAACGGCTCGGCACGGTGCTCGGCGCCTGCGGCCGCCATGCCGACGCCGAGGCGCTGCTCGGCGAGGCCGTGCTGCGCTTCCGGTCGCTGCCGGGGCACCCGGCCGACGGTCTGGTCGGCTGCCTCGGCAACCTCGCGGCGCTGCAGTGGCAGCGGGGCATGCGCGACGTGGCGCGCGCGACCATGACCGAGGCGGTGCAGATCGCGCGCCGCGAGCTGCCGGCCGAGCACTTCGTGGTGTCGGTCGGCATGACCAACCTCGGCTGGATGCTCGCCGAGCTCGGCGATGTGCCGGCGGCGATCGAACTGCTCGAGGACGCGCTCGCTCGCTCGACGGCCGCTGGCCGGGACGGCGAGGCGGCGGTGCAGCGCGAGCGGCTCGGTGCGCTGCGCGAGCGGCTCGGCCGCTGAGCGCAAGCGACCACGGCGGGCGCGCGCCGGGGCCGGGCCTCCGGCCGCTCGCCGCCCTCACATGCGTTCCGGCGCCGGGATGCCGAGCAGCGACAGGCCGGTCGTCAGGAGCCGCCGGGCCGCATCGACCAGCAGCAGGCGCGCGTCGCGCACCGCCGGTTCGGCGCCGAGCACGTAGTGGTCGCGGAGGTAGGCGTGGATCTCGCCGGCCAGGGCGATCACCTGCGTGGTGACGATGCTGGGTTCGCTCTGCTCGGCGGCGCGCTGCACCGCCGGGCCGAAGTCGAGCATCGTCAGCAGCACGCGCTCGGCGTCGGCCAGCAGCGCGAAGTCCACCGCCTCGGGCGGCGGCACCGGCGCCTCGACCTTGCGCAGGATCGACGCCAGGCGCGCGCAGGCGTACTGCACGTAGGGCCCGGTCTCGCCCTCGAAGCTGAGCATCGCGTCCCAGTCGAACTTCACGTCCTTGATGCGCGAGTTCTTGAGGTCGTTGAAGACGATCGCCGACACGCCGACCTGCTCGGCGACCTGGTCGGCGTCCGGCAGATCGGGGTTCTTCTCGCGGATGATCGCGCGCACCTTCGCCACCGCCTCGTCGAGGATCTCGTCGAGGAACACCGCGTTGCCGGCGCGGGTGGCGAACTTCTCCCACTTGCCGTCGTCCGTCCGCGCCAGCACGAGGCCGAACGGCACGTGCTCGACCGCCCTGGCGATCGGCTCCTGCATGCGCTGCAGCACGCCCTTCAGCTGGTCGAAGTGCAGCTTCTGCTCGGCGCCGACGACGTAGAGGATGCGGTCGGGACGGTACTGCTGCTCGCGCCAGAACACGGCGGCCAGGTCGCGCGTGTGGTAGAGCGTCGTGCCGTCGCTCTTGCGCAGCAGGCACGGCTGCTGGATGCCGAGTTCCTTCAGCCAGACGACCTCGGCGCCTTCGCTCGGCTCGAGTACGCCGGCGGCGCGCACGCGCGCCAGCGCCGCCGCCATCTTGTCCTCGAAGAACGACTCGCCGGTGACGTGGTCGAACGTCACGCCGAGCCGCGAGTAGGGGCCCTGGAACGCGCGCAGCGACTCGTCGCGCAGCAGCTGCCACATGCGGCGCTGCTGGTTGTCGGCGCCGCTCTCCAGCGCGCGGAAGTGCGCCGCCGCCTCGGCGTCGAGTTCGGCGTGCTGCTCCACCTCCTGCCCGTAGCGCTGGTAGAGCGCGAACATGTAGCGCATCGGCGAGCGATGCAGTTCCTGCTCGTTCCCCCAGCGCAGGTAGGCGGTCATCATCTTGGCGAACGGCATGCCCCAGTCGCCGAGGTGGTTGATGCCGTGCACGGTGGCGCCGAGGTGGCGGTGGATGCGGCAGAGGGAGTTGCCGATCACCGTGCTGCGCATGTGGCCGATGTGGAACGGCTTGGCGATGTTCGGCGAGCTGAAGTCGATGCACACGACCTGGCCGCTCGGTCCGGCCTTGCCGTACGGCGGCGCGGCGCGTTGGATCGCCGCCAGCACGACCCGCGCCAGGGCCGCGCGCCGGAACCGGAAGTTGACGAACGGTCCGGCCGCGGTCGCCGCGGCCACGACCTCGTCGGGCACGACGCGGGCCGCGAGTTCGCCGGCGAGCGCCGGCGGCGCCTTGCCGGCGAGCTTCGCCAGCTGGAACGCGCCGAGCGCCACGTCGCCGTGATCGCGGTTCTTCGGCGGGTCGAGGCGGACGAGTGGTTCGGCGGCGGCGCGGTCGAGGCCGAGCGCCTCGGTGGCGGCGAGCACACGCTGTCGGAGGTGGTCGTGCAGTTCGGTCACGGGAGGTCGCGGTTGGCGGGGCGGGCAGGATAGCGGCGCACCCGGCCGCCGGCCCGTCCGAAGCTCCCCCCGGCCGCATCGCCGCGCGCGGCGGGCGCGGCCTTGCCCTTCGCCGGTGGATCCGTAAGCACTGCCGCCGTGCCCAAGATCCGCCGTCGTTCCTTCCCCGCGTTCCTGTGCTCTGCGCTCGGCATCCTGCTCGCCGCGTGCGGCGGCCAGCCGTCGATGGACGGCGCCATCGCCGAGCTGATGCAGCGTCCCGAGCAGCCGGACGCGGCGATCACCGTGCAGCACGTTCTGATCGCGTTCCAGGGCGCGCCGCGCATCACCGGCGTGACGCGCAGCAAGGACGAGGCGAAGGCGCTCGCCGAGCGCGTCTGGGCCGAGGCGATCGGCGGCGCCGACTTCCAGGCGCTGATGCGCCAGCACAGCAACGACAGCGGGCCGGGCGAATACCCGCTGACCAAGGCCGGCCGCGCGCAGATGGTGCCCGGCTTCGGCGACGTCGGCTTCCGCCTGCGGGTGGGGGAGATCGGCGTGGCGCCTTGGGACGCACAGAAGAGCCCCTACGGCTGGCACGTCGTCAAGCGCGTGAAGTGAGGCGCCGGCCGGCGCGCGACCGGTAGTGCCGGCACCCGGGGGAGCGCGGAGCGGCCGTAACGGCTCGAGGCAGCCGCGCCCCAGCCGGGGCGCACGTTTTCTCGTGGTTGGGCGCGACTGCGGCGCCGCCACCGGACTGTTGCCGGGGAGGCCCCACCCGCGTGGCGGCCCGAAGCATCGCTTCGCCCCAACCCCCCCCTCCCTCCAAGAACAGAGAAGGCGCTACCCATGCGATTCCTTTCCGTCCTCTGCACTTTGCCTCTGCTCGGCACCGCGCTGAGCGCCCAGTGCCTCGACACCGCCGGTGGCACGTCGGCAGGCCTGCTGCCCTACACCGCCTTCCCGATCGACGACGAAGGCCGCTCGTCGCCGATCGACATGCTGTTCGGCCCCGGCGGATTCCCGATGGCGGGTGCCGCCGGCCCCCTGACGCACGCCGTCGTCGAGTCGAATGGCGTCGTCTACCTGACCGCCGGCGGCCCGGCCATCGACCCGGTCGACTACGGCGCGTCCGGCCTCTCCGACCTGCGCGGTGGAGCGGGGGCTTCGCCCCGCGTGTTCCCGTTCTGGACGGATCTCGAAGGCGGGCCCGGTTGGAACGTCACCGTCGACACGTCGGTGGCGGGCCGCTTCAAGGTGGTGTGGAACGCCGTGCAGCTGTACGCCAGTTCCGGTCCGCAGTTCAGCTGCAGCGCCGCGCTCTACGCCACCGGCGTGATCGAGTTCGACTACTCGCCGGTGCCCGTGGCCTTCGGTTTCGCGGGGGCGTCGATCGGCGACAGCGTGGGCTCGGGCACCGAGACCTCGGTCGACCTTGCGCTGGGTGGCAACTCGGGTTCGCTGGGCCTGCTGTTCCAGGCCTTCGACGGCTTCAGCGTGCCGACCCTCTCCCAGGCGCGCGTCCGGCTGGTCCCCACCGGCACGGGTGGCTACGCGTCCAGCGGCGGCCCCTGCGCCGCCCACCAGGCCTATGGCGATGGTTGCTATCCCGTGGCGCGGGAGACCTGGTACCAGTACCTCCCGGATGCCGCCCAGGCGAAGGCGACCCTGCAGAGCAGCATCATGACCCTGCTGCCTGGAACGACCGGCTACGGCCTGGCCGGCTGGTACTCCGGCGCGCTCGGCGTGCCCAACTCCACCGCCGGCGCCACCGCCTTCCCCCGCAGTGACGACGGCCAGCACCTGCTGGATCTCACGGTGCAGGGGCTGCCGCCGTTGTCGGTGCCCGGTGGCGGCACGGTGACGAAGCTCTACGTGCACGACAATGGCATCATCGCCTTCGGCCCCACCAACCTGGGCGGCGCCTGGAACGCTCCCCACTTCAACGACTACACGCCGTCGCCGTCGTTCCGCAATGCGCCCGAGCAGGCGATCTGGTCCTGGCACGACTGGGACCCGTCCGACGTCACCGGTGGCCAGATCAAGTGGCACTACGCCGCGCTCAACAACCGCCTCTACATCACCTGGGATGGCGTCGAGAACTACCCCGGCGGCGTCACGAACCCTGGCACGATGCAGTTCACGTTCCACCTGAGCACAGGACAGGTCGATGTGTTCTGGTACCAGATCGACGACAACACGACCAGCACCTGGGGCAGTTCGCACCTGGTCGGTTACTCCCCGGCCGGCCCCTCCGCGGACCCTGGCTCGGCCGTGCTGGCGGCCCTGGCTCCCTACGCGCCGCAGCCGGACCTGCCGGGCATGTCGCTCGCGGCTTCCCCGCCGCCGGTGATCGATCCGAGCACGCTCGTGACCTTCACGGCGTCCCTGCTGCCGCCCTACGACCCGCTCTTCCCGGTCTACCTCTCGACGCTGTTCCTCAGCGTGAACCCGCTGCCGGGAGGCATCGACCTCGGCATCATCGGTGCGCCGGGGTGCAGCGCCTACGTCGCCACGTTGGACCTGGACCTCGGCGCGCAGCTGACGTTCGCGCCGTGGGCGTCGTGGAGCTTCAGCGTCGACAACCTCGCCTTCGCGCCGGGCGACGTGATCGCGGCGCAGGCCGTGGCCCTGGTCATCCCGAACTCGCTGCCGAACGGGCAGAACGCGTTCGGCATGGTGACCAGCAACGGCGTGCTGAGCACGATGCAGCCGCGGTGAGCTGAGGGCCGCCTGCCGCCGGCGTCGACCCGCCGGCGCGGATGGCCATGGTGCGTATGGGGCCGGCGGTGGCGCGCTGCTTTCGTGTAGCGTCACCGCTCATGCCATCCCGTCGCCCCGCGCCCCAAGGCCGCCGCCGTTCTCCCGCCGCCCGGACCACCCGGAAGGCGCCTCGCCCGGTTCGCCGCACCGCCTTCGTGTTCGGCCTCGCCGACTACCCGAAGGCGCTGCGCGCCGCCGGCTCGCGCGACGCGCTGTCGTCGCTGCTGGGCGGCAAGGGCGCGAACCTCGCCGAGATGACCTCGCTCGGCCTGCCGGTGCCGCCGGGCTTCGTCATCACCACGGCGGCGTGCAAGGCGTTCCTGGCCGGTCGCGGCGCCCTGCCGCGCGGCCTGTGGGAGGAGGTGCTCGGGGCGCTGCGCAAGCTCGAGCGCGCGACCGGGCGGCGGTTCGGCGATGCGAAGCGGCCGCTGCTGGTCTCGGTGCGCTCCGGCGCCCGCTTCTCGATGCCGGGCATGATGGACACCGTCCTGAACCTCGGCATGACCGACGCCGTCGCCGCGTCGCTGGCCGCCGAGGCCGGCGAACGGTTCGCGTTCGACGCCTGGCGCCGCTTCGTGCAGATGTTCGGTCGCGTCGTGCTCGGCGTGCCCGACGAGGCATTCGAGTCGCTGCTGGCCGAGCGGCGCCGCCAGCGCGGCGCCACCAACGACTCGGAGCTCGGCGCCGACGACCTGCGCGAGCTGACCGGCCGCTTCCTCGACGTCGTGCAGCAGCACACGAAGGCGCCGTTCCCGCGCGATCCGCGGCAGCAGCTGCGGCTCTCGGTCGAGGCGGTGTTCAAGTCCTGGAACGGCAAGCGCGCGTTCGACTACCGCAAGGCGGCCGGCATCCCGCACGACCTCGGCACCGCGGTGAACGTCGTGGCGATGGTGTTCGGCAACATGGGCCAGGACTCGGCGACCGGCGTCGCCACCACGCGCGACGTCACGACCGGCGCCGACGAGATCGAGGGCGACTTCCTGGTCGACGCGCAGGGCGAGGACGTGGTGTCCGGCACGCGCACGCCGCGCCCGATCGCCGATCTGGCGACGTGGCGGCCGAAGCTGTGGCGCGAGTTCCGCCGCCACTGCGAGCGGCTCGAGCGTCATTACCGCGACGTGCAGGACGTCGAGTTCACGATCGAACGGGGCACGCTGTGGATGCTGCAGACGCGCAACGCCAAGCGCACCGCGCAAGCGGCGATCCGGATCGCCGTCGACCTCGCGCGGGAGAAGCGCATCACCCGACAGGAGGCCGTGCTCCGCGTGCAGCCCGAGCACGTCGACTACTTCCTGCACCCGCAGTTCCACGCCGACGCGCGCCGCGAGGCGAAGGCCAAGGGGCAGCTGCTGACCACGGCGCTGAACGTGTCGCCGGGCGCGGCGATCGGTCAGGCGGTGTTCGACGCCGACACCGCCGAGCGGTGGGCGCGGCAGGAGGGCAAGCAGGTGGTGCTGGTGCGACCGGAGACCAAGCCCGACGACGTGCACGGTCTGCTGGCCGCGCAGGGCGTGGTCACCAGCCGCGGCGGTCGCACCAGCCACGCGGCGCTGGTCGCGCGGCAGTTCGGCAAGCCGGCCGTGGTCGGCGCGCTGCAGCTCGAGGTCGACCCGGCCAGGCGGCAGCTCACGGGGCCCGGGGGCGTGGTGGTCCGGGAAGGCGACTGGCTGTCGCTCGACGGCACCACCGGTGAGGTGTTCACCGGCCAGCTGCCGACCGTCGTGCCCGACGTCGCCGACCCGCACCTCGTGCAGCTGCTGGCCTGGGCCGACGCCGAGCGGCGGCTCGGCGTGCAGGCCAACGCCGACTATCCACGCGACGCCGAGCGGGCGCGGCGCTTCGGCGCCGAGGGCATCGGCTTGTGCCGCACCGAGCACATGTTCTTCGAGGCGGACCGGCTGCCGATCGTGCAGGCGATGATCCTCGCCCGCGACGCCGCCGACCGCGAACAGCACCTAGCCAAGCTGCTGCCGCTCCAGCGCGCGGACTTCGCCGGGCTGTTCCGGGCGATGGACGGGCTGCCGGTGACGATCCGCCTGCTCGACCCGCCGCTGCACGAGTTCCTGCCCGACCACGAGAAGCTGCTGCGGGCGACGGCGAGCCTCGAGGCCCGGCTCGCGGCGCCCGGCGGCGGCGATGCGGCGATGGCGCAGCAGCTCGCCGCCGACCAGCGGCTCTTGCAGAAGCTCGACGAGCTGCGCGAGGAGAACCCGATGCTGGGGCTGCGCGGGGTGCGCCTGGGCATCCACATGCCGGACCTGATCCGCATGCAGGTGCGGGCGATCTTCGAGGCGGCGTGCGACTGCGCGGCGGACGGCATCGACGTGCGGCCGAAGATCATGATCCCGCTGACGACGACCAGCTCCGAGCTGCAGGTGCAGCGCGAGGTGCTCGAGCAGGTGGCGGCGCAGGTGATGCAGGAGCGGCGGCGGAAGGTGAAGTACCTGTTCGGCACGATGATCGAGATCCCGCGCGCGGCGCTGGTCGCCGACCGGCTGGCCGAGCACGCGGAGTTCTTCTCGTTCGGCACCAACGACCTGACGCAGACGACGTTCGGCATCTCGCGCGACGACGCGGAGACGGGCTTCCTGCAGGAGTACCTGCAGAAGGGCATCCTGACCGACAATCCGTTCGCGACGATCGACCGCGAGGGCGTCGGCCAGCTGATGCGGCTGGCGGTGGAACGTGGTCGCGCGGCGCGGCGCGGCATCGACGCCGGCATCTGCGGCGAGCACGGCGGCGATCCGCGTTCGATCGCGTTCTGCCACGAGATCGGGCTGGACTACGTGTCGTGCTCGCCGTTCCGGCTGCCGATCGCGCGGCTGGCGGCGGCGCATGCGGCGCTGCGGGCGAAGCGGGGCTGAGCCGCGGTCACCGAGGGCGCCGCGGCACGATGCGGCGGCGGGCGCGGCGTGCGACCCTGGGCCCGCACAACTGTCGCCCATCGCCGCCATGCAGGCGCCGATGCGGGACGTCGTGCTCGCGGAGCGGCGTTCCGGTGGCCATCGCAACCGGTGGAGGCGGGAAGCGGAGCTCACGGCTCCGAGCCCGGGACCCCTGTTGGATCAGGGTCTGGGGCGGCGGGGCTGGTGAGCAGGATCGTAGAGCCAACGAGGCATGCGACGACAGCCGCTAGACTCGCGTGCACGGATTGGCCAAGAAGCACACGGGTACCCAGACAGCCGCAGGGACGGTTCAGGCCTAGGTGCGGCAGGAGGACCCCGACGGCGCACAGCGCCAGCACGCAGAGTAGACTATGCCGGCGCCAACGGCGCGAGACCAAGAGGGTGAACGCCAGACCGACCTCGAAGATGGCCATGGCGTGGTAGGCGCCCCACGACAAGGCGACTTCGGAGGAGTGTCCAGACTCCAGCTTCATCACGCCCATGGCCAGGATCAGCAGGCCGGTGCAGCCTGCTGCGACGTCGCCGCGGGAGGCACGTGTGTTCGTGAGAGCCATGGGATGCGGAGTTGCTGTGAACTACCAAGGGCAAGCGAGATCGACGATCGAAGCGGCAAAGCCGACGGTCAAACTTCGCGCATGCCATTTCGAGCCATCTGCGGACGCCATGACCTCGTAGTTTCCCGGGCGAAGGAACGCGAGGACGTCATGTGTTTCGCTTGGTGACGATCGGAAGTCGAGCCGCTCTGGTTTGTCGACGCGCCGGATCCTGAGGGTGCACCAACGCGGCGACCGATCCTCTTCGTCGAGCACCCGGAGGGTGATAGGCCATGCGACCTGATCGCCCTGCACATCGACATCGGCCCGGGAGTTCGGCGCCACATGGAAGAGGCCGATCTCCTGCTTCCCGACCGTCCCCAAGCAGCGCTGCAATACCCGATAGGTCCCAGGGGCGACGCAATAGGTCGAGCCGTAGTCCAGGTCGAGGGAGATGGGGCGGCGTCGTCCTCCATCCTCGCATACCGCCAATAGCGGAGACTGACGCGTCGGCGGGAATCCTGGCACACGTGACACGGCAAGAATGCCGGTTGTCGCGGTGGCGCTTACGGCTATCGTCTGGACTTGGTGGTCTCGTAGAGTCAGCAGTGAAGTCGACACATCGATCGCGCCGACACGGTCCAGCATGACGGACAAATGCGCCTGCGGGGAATCATGCGCGAGGGGTCCGCCGCGCCGCTGCCGCGTGCGCACAAGACAATCTGCAATCACCAATGCGCCCGGGAACTGTTCGGATAGGACGCTTCGAACCGCTGCTGCTGCCGCGAAGGCTTGTGCGTTGGTTGCGGGAGTCCATCCTGGCGACACTTCGGGGAGTGAGTGTCCGAGTATGCGTGCGCCGGCCGATGTCATTGCTCTGCAACGGACTGGGTGGACGACGACCCGCAGGGATGCTACAGGATCCGCCCCGGCAGCCACGTCATGATGATTCGCGGATGTGAACCAACCGAGCGCAGAGACCGTCACCCGGATTCCAGAGCAGGGCGTGAGCAGCGTCGCATTGCCGTTCTGATCCGTCATCGCAGCGGCATACCATGGCTGATCTTGGTCGGGGGCAGCCGCACACGCTCCCTGGCTTGGCGCGATGTCGTGGCCTAGTCGTCTGTCGAAGTTGTGGCGAAATGCCACAACCATGACTTGCGGCACCGGAACTCCGTCGGGGTCGACTGCGGCGACCGTAATCTTGCGCCCCCTGATCATGGCGACCCGGTGCATTCCAGGGCGAAGATCGGCGAGCGTCAGCGGCAAGTAGTCCGGATGCTGAAGCCAAAGCGACAACGTCGGCTCCGCGTCCGGATGGGTGTCCAACGTCAGGACCACCAAGCCGGACTTGCTGTGTGCCAATGGTGGATCGTCACCCATCGCGCGGAACTTCATTGGCCGAACGGTTCGGAACACGGCCACGTCGTCGATCGACGATCCAGATACGGCGTCGGAGATCTGCAGGGTGACGTCGGTCGCGCCGTCAGCGTCGCGCCGGCGACTGGGAGTTCCGTGCGAGTCGTCGGCACCGAGCCGTCGAAGGGCCTCGTTGTCTGAAGCGGTGGGGAGACGGATCGGTGATGGATACGGATGATGCGCAGGAACCATCATGATGCCAAGCAGCATGCATGCCAAGGCCAGCAGGAGGCACGAGGCCAGGACGGTGCGGGGCAGGCGGCGCTCGTCTTGCGAGGGTGCCACGGCGTTTCCCTGCGACAGCTCACTCACAGCGACAAGTCGCGACACCCGTAGCGGGTGCCGGAGGGTCAGGACACGCCAAGGGGGAACAGTGACCGGTATCGAAGCACTCCAGTCGTGGGTTATGCCCCTGCGGTACTCGGATGTGAACGGTGCAGAAGCCCGACTCCTCCGAGGCACCAGAACACTCCTCCGGGCTCTCGTCTTTGCAGCAGCGGCAGTGGTAAACTGGTTCTTGGGGCGTTCCTTCGACGACCTTGAAACACACCGGGTAGTACTCGCCGCAAGTGGCTGCATCCTGGCAATCAAAGGCAACTATGACGCCGGATTCGACGACGAGCACCATTCGGCACGGCTCGCCGGCGCAGAAAGTGTGGACCACCTCCACGATTGCGTTGAAAGTCAACAGCACGGGGGTCATCAGCAAGAGAAGTCTCTGCAGCATGGTGGCAAGAGGGGTTGTGGGTTTCCAAGCAAGCAAGCGCCGAATCCGCTCCAGGTGCCGGCGCAGGCGATAAGTCACCGAGTCATCGGTATGAGGGGGGGGGGGGGCACAGGGTGTGCCAGGATTCCACTCAGCTTGGTGACGATGCGCCTGAAGAGCGTTCGCACGTTGCGCGGGGAGACATGGCGCCGGAGGGTGCTCGTCAAGGCGGCGGAGCATGACTTCAAGCTGCGGCCAGACAATACGTTATGGAAAACCAGGGCCTCCATGCGGCTCAGGCGGCGCCGGATGAGGTCGGAGTCTTGCGCGGCTAGGAGAGCCCGCGCTGAGCCGAGGTCGAACGGCTCGCTGCATTCCTTCGAGGCGGCCACGCCTGAGGAATCGAACAACGCGCGATGCACTTTCTGCCGCGCGCGACCGAGTTCTCGTGCCATTATCCTCGCGACCAGCCCCCTTGCGTACCGTACGTGACCTTCTTGAAGCACTTCGGCGAGCTTTAGGAGGGCTCGGGTTTCCGCGATCTCGGCATCGGCGGCCGGTAGGCCGGACCGCCGCGCTAGTCGATGGGCGACGGGTTGAGCGTCGAGCCACTCCGCCCAGAGGGTGGAATGCCCTGAAGATCGTCCCGGGGGCAAGGTCTGATTGCCATCGACGTCCGGTGAGCGGTGCTTCCCCGAAGTCGCCATGCAGGCAATGAGTGGTTCCGAAGTCAGGAGGGCCCATGCGATCCGACCGGCGCGAGCCGTCGGTGATGGTTCGACCCGAGCTGCGATGGAGCGAACTCCACTGCCGCTGGCGGGCTGGCGCCACCAGGCAAGGCATGAACCCCTAGTTGGCTGGACCCTAGCGGCAAGCCGGAGAACCGTCAAGCAGGCGAACTCCCCGGGCTCCGGCCTGCATGGCCCATGTCGCGGAGGCAGAGTGCCGCTGCGAATCGCGGTGGTGTGCTGTCGCCCTACTGCCAGTTCTCCCACTGCGCGTAGGCCTCGGCGAGCTCGCGTTGCCTGGTCGCCTCGCTCTGCTGCAGCTCCCGCATCCGCGCCGCGCTGCCGTAGTTGTCCGGCTCGAGCATCGCCGCACGCAATCGCTCGATGTCGGCCTCGAGTGCCATGATGCGCTCCTCGAGCCGCTGGAACAGCAGCGGGTTGCGCACCTTGCCGGTCTCGATCGCCTTCTTCGGCGGGTCGGCCGAAGGCGCCGTCCGCGCGGTCGCCCGCTCCTTCGCCTCGGCCTCGGCCGCCCGCTGCGCGCTGCGCTCCTCGGCCAGCACCCGCTGGCACTGCGCGAGACCCTGGTCGAACGTGCGCAGGCGGCCGTCTTCGACCCAGACCACGCGGTCGGCGACCTCCTCGACCAGCCGCCGGTCGTGCGTGATGAGCACGACGGTGCCGGGGAACTCCTTCAGCGCCTGCTCGAGCCCCTCGGTGCCGGCGACGTCGAGGTGGTTGGTCGGCTCATCGAGGCACAGCAGGTCGAACTGGGCGCGCGTGAGGCGCGCCAGCGACAGGCGCTGCTTCTCGCCTCCGGACAGCTCGGCGACCGGCTTGTCGACGTCGTCGCCGCAGAACAGGAACAGCGCCAGGTGGTCGCGCAGCTGCCGCTCGTCGACGGTGCGATCGAGTTCGCGCAGCGCCTCGAGCACGGTGCCCTGCTGCGGCAGATCGTTCTTCTCCTGGCTGAAGTAGCCGATGCGCAGGTTGTGGGCGAAGCGGATCGCGCCCCGCGCCGGCTGTCCCTGCCCGGCGAGCAGCCGCAGCAGGGTCGTCTTGCCGGCGCCGTTGCGCCCCAGCAACGCAGTGACCTCGCCGAACCAGACGCGCAGGTCGCCGCCTTCGATCAGGGTGCGCCGTCCGGCCTGGACGGTGATGCCCTCGCACTCGATCGCCGTCTGCCCCTGCTGACCGCGGATCGTCTGGCCGAACGTCAGCTGCATCGACGCCCGGTTGCCCTTCGGCTTGTCGATCAGCTGCAGGCGCTGCAGGCGCTTCAGTCGCCCCTTGGCCTGCGCGTGCATGCGGCCGGCCATGTTGCGGCGGATGAACTCCATCTCCTTCTCGACGAACTCGCGCTGGGTCTTGTAGGCCCGCGCCCGGGTCAGCAGCGCCAGGTCGCGCTGCTTCTGGTAGTGCGAGAAGTTGCCCTTCCAGCGGCTCGCCGTGCCGCCGCCGACCTCGACGATCGACGTGGCGGTGTTGTCGAGGAAGCGGCGGTCGTGGCTGACGACCACCACCGCGCCGGGGTAGCGCTGCACGAAGTCCTCGACGAACTCGATGCCCCAGAGGTCGAGGTGGTTGGTCGGCTCGTCGAGGATCAGCAGGTCGGCCGGCGTCGTCATCAGGATCGCCAGCTGCACGCGCGACTTCTCGCCGCCGCTCAGGACGGCCACGTCCTTCTGCAGGTCGCCGGGCGGGAAGCCGAGGCCGGACAGGACCTTCTCGCACTGGTGCTCGTGGTCGTAGCCGCCGCCGGCCTCGAATGCGGCCTGCAGCTCGCCGTACTCGCGCAGCGCGGCGGCGTCGCCGGTCGCCATCCTCGCCTCGAGCGCGCGCATGCGCGCCGTCAGCGCGTCGTGTTCGCCGGTGCCGCGCAGCACCAGATCGCGCACGGTCGTGCCCTGCGGCATCGGCGGCATCTGCGCACCGTAGGCGATGCGCAGGCCGTTCCTGGCGTTGCGCTGGCCGAGGTCGGGTTCGTCGACGCCGGCCAGGATGCGCGCCATCGTCGTCTTGCCGGCGCCGTTGTCGCCGACCACGCCGATGCGGTCGCCCTCGTCGACGCGCAGCGACAGCCCGTCGAGGATCGGGTCCTCGCCGAAGCGGCGCACGATCTGCTCCAGGGTCACCAGGGTCATCGGCGGGCGAGGAGGATAGCAGCGCGGCGGCGGTCGCTGATGCGGCAGTTCCCTGCCCTGGCGGAGGCTGAGGCGCGGCGTCTAGCCGGCCAAAGTCCGGCCCAGGCCGCGCCCGCGCAGCTTCACCAAGAGCCGCGCCTGCGCGTCGAGGAACGCCTGCCGAGCGGTCTCGTCGGAGGCGTAACCGAGCGCCGCGCGGATCTGCGGGAACGTGGCGTCCTCGCACAACCGCAGCTCGAGCAGGCGTCGGTGCCGCTCCGGCAGCTCGCCCAGGGCATCGCGCACCAGCGCTGCGCGTTCGCCGAGCGAGGCCGCCAGGGTCGGCGTCGCTTCGCGGCCATCGGTGGCGATGCCGGCGAGGCCGGCGGTCGGTTCGGCCACCTGCTGGCGCCGGTCGCGCCGCGCCGCCTCGTGGAAGCGCACCGCGTCGAGCAGCCGGTGCCGTACCAGCGTGCCCAGGTAGGCGCAGAACGGCGCCGCGCCGACGAACTCGGTGTCGGCGAGGTCCTGCACCACCGCCGCCAGCACCTCGTGCACGACGTCCTGGGTGCTGAACAGCGGCAGGATCCAGCGGTGGCGCTGGCGGAAGTCGTGCTGCAGTTCGCGGTGCACCAGCGTGCGCACCTCCGGGAGGCAGGTCGCGACGACCCGGGCCTGGGCCTCGCGGTCGCCGGCGGCCGCGGCGACGATCGCCGGCTGCAGCAGCGCCCAGTCGATCGTCACAGGAACACCTGCAGCGGCCAGGCCTCGGCGATCTCGCTGATCGCCAGATCCATCGCCGCCCAGCGGAACGTGAACGAGAAGCCCGACAGCTCGAGTGCCGGCGGCACCAGCAGCGGGAAGTGCCGCGGATCGCCCGGCACGAGCGCCGCCGGGTCGCGCAGCTGGATCGAGAACGGGTGCAGCGTCAGGTCCGGATCGAAGGTCACGAACAGCGCCGCGATGCCCGGCCCCTGGCCGGTCACCGGCGGCCAGCCGATCAGCCAGGTGTCGTAGAAGGTCTGGTTGCCCTCGCGGCGGCGGTGCGCAGCCGCGTGCACCTGCGGCACGCCCAGCAGTCCCTGCCGCGGCGACCCGCACGACGAGCCGAAGTCGTCGCCGGCCGGCGGCGGCGCGCCAATGGTGCCGATCCGGGGATCGAGCGTGCAGATCGCGTCGACGTCGTCGCTCTGCGCCTTGCCGACGTGTTCGCTGATCTTGTCGACGCCGTTCGGCATCTTCGCGTCGACCGGCCCCATGACGCCGTCGCTGCCGAGGTCGACGAACAGGAACTGGTCGCGGGCGATGCCGACCACGGAGAACAGCAGCTTCTGGCGGACCTCGTCGTAGGCGAGGCCGTCGATGTCCTCGTCGCGGTCGAGCCCGAGCACGCCGTAGGGGGCGAAGGCGTGCGGCGGGCTCCAGGGGCCGAGCGGGGCGGACTTCAGCACGCGCAGGATGGTGGCGCCGCTCGCCAGGGTCGCCTGGCCGCCGAACGACCACCACGCGGCCGGCACCAGGTGGCGTGTTGCGTGCGAGACCGTGAAGTAGATCGCCTGCGGGCTCTGGATCAGCGGCAGGAACCCCGGATCGAGCTGCAGCAGGCCGGCCTGGTCGAGGCCGAGCAGCAGCGGCACGTCGATTCCGTCGACCTCCGGGGCGGTGGCCGGCAGGCCGAGTTCCTGGCGCGAGTGCGAGCGTTCGGTCCGGCCGACGAGCTGGGCCGGCACGTTGCTGCCCGGCAGCACCCACGCGAACAGCGTGGCGCCGACGTCGCCCTCGACCGCCTGTTGCGCGATGCGCGATCCCGGTGCGCCGGTCGCGCCATGGCGCAGCGAGAACGACAGCACGCCCCACGAACTCGGCGGCACCGCGAGCACGCCGTTGCCGTCGAACAGCACGTCGTCGCGGCCGGTGCTGAAGTCGTCGACGTCGAGTCCGGGCGGCGCCCCGTGCGCGGCGAGGATCTGGCGCAGATCGGCCGAGCTCGGCGCCACCGGCAGCGCCGCGGTCGGCTGCAGGGTGAAGCCGTTGCGGTGCACGCGGGTCTCGGCATCGCCGCCGGCGGCGAGGCCGCCATCGACGAGCACGGCCACCGGCGCGCCGGCGAGCACCCCGCCGGAGGCGGCCTGGGCGGCGAGCGGCACGAGGCCGGTGACGGTCACGGCGATCGCCGTGGCGGCGCAGCGGGAGGGTCGAGGCATGGCGTTCTCCAGCGGGTCAGCGTAGCAGGCCGGTCGGAACCCAGGCGGATTCGGGCGAAACGGTCACCGGTACGGCCGCAAGCCGAGCTCGATCTCGTCCTCGAGCCGCTGCTTCAGCGCCTCGTCGCCGGCGGCGCGAGCCATCGCCAGGCGGCGCAGCACGGCGGCGACCCAGGCGGTCTGCGCCGCATCCAGGCCCGCCTGCGGCAGCAGGAAGGCGAGGTTCGCCAGCTGGTACGGATCGTCGGGTTCGGCCAGCAGCGCCGCGGCGAACGGGATCACGGCGGCGGCCGGCCGCTCGCCCGCCATCGCCGCGGCGATCGCGCGCCGCAGGCGGCCGGCCTCGGTGTCGCGCACGGCCAGCATCGCGTCGTAGCTGGCGACCGCCCGGCGCGCGGCCTCGGCCGATGCGGCCGCGTCGTGGCGCGCGAGCGCCATCGCCTCGGCGAGGGCGATGCTGCCGACGAGGTCCGGCTGCTGCCAGGCCTCGCCACGCGAGCCCGTGCGGGCCAGCCCCGCGGCGAGTTCGTGGGCGCGCGCGAAGTCGCCGCGCGTGCGGTGCAGCTGCGCCAGCGTGTGGCGGCTGTTCCACGCGAACGGTCGCAACCGCAGCGCGTGCTGCAGATGCCGTTCGCTGTCGTCGAGCCGGCCCAGGCGCAGCAGCGCGATGCCGAGGTTCTGGTGCGGTCCGTGCCGCTCGGGCCGCAGCGCCAACGAACGCTCCAGCGGTTCGATGCTCTCCAGGTAGCGTCGCTGCAGCAGCAGCGCGATGCCGCGCATCGCGCAGGTGCGTGCGGTCGGCCGGCCGTAGATCGCTTCGAGCGCGATCGTCTCGTCGTAGAGCAGCTGCTGCAGGTCGGGACGGCCGCCGGCGAGTTCGGCGATCGCCAGCAGCCGCAGGTCGCGGGCCGGCAGGTAGGTGGCGGCGGCGCGCGCGAGCAGCGTATCGGCGCGGCCGGCGAAGCCGCGCACGTGGCGCGCCCGCAGCTCGTGGAAGCCGGCGACATAGCAATCGGCAGCCGTCTGCGGCTCCGGCAGGTCCGCGGTGTCGATCGCCATCGCCCCTGGCCGGGTCCGATCGAGCTGCAGGTAGCGCCCGGCCAGCGCGCGCAGGTAGTCGCTGCCGCCGTTGCCGGCCAGGTGCTGCAGGTCGGCGGCGGCGCCGGTGGCATCGCCGAGGTCGAGCCGCAGGCAGGCGCGCCACAGCCGCACCGGCAGGTCGTCCGGGTCCAGGGCCAGGATCCGGTCCAGCAGGCCGATCGCCGTGCGGTGTTCGCCGTGCAGTTCGGCGAGCACGCGTTCGTCCGGCCAGCCCTCGACGGCCAGCACCGACGGCAGCGTCGCATACAGGTCGTCCTTCGCGGCCTGGGTGCGCAAGGCCTGCTGGTGGCGCAGGACGGGCCAGGCGACGACCGCGGTCAGCAGCGCGGCGCCGGCGGCCAGTGCCGCGATCGGCCGCGCCGGCGCGCGCCGCCACTGCCGCAGCCGGCGCGCCAGGCGACCGAGCGGCCGGGCCACGACCGGCTGGTGGTGCAGGAACGCGTCGAGGTCGGCGGCGAGCATCGCCGCCGTCGCATAGCGCCGCGCGGGGTCGCGCTCGAGGCAGCGTTCGACGACGGCCTGCAGGTCGCGCGGCAGGTCGGACCGGGCCGCGGCGAGCGGCGTCGGATCCCGGGTCGGCAGCGCCGCCAGCACCGCCGGCGCGTCGCCTTCGTAGGGCGGTCGCCCGGCCAGCAGGTGGTAGAGCGTCGCGCCGAGGCCGTAGACGTCCAGCGTGGGGGCGGCCGGGCCGCCGCCATGGCGCTGCGCCTGCTCGGGCGGCATGTACCAGGGCGTGCCCAGCGTCGTCTGCGTGGCGGTGAGGCGCTGGTCGGCGTGGCGCGCGGCGATGCCGAAGTCGAGCAGCACCGGCCGGCCGTCGCGGGTGACGAAGACGTTCGACGGCTTGACGTCGCGGTGCACCAGGCCGCGCGCGTGCGCGGCGGCGAGCCCGAGCGCGAGATCGCGTCCCCACCGCGCCGCCTGGCGCGGCCAGTGCGGTTCGTGGGCCGCGATGCCGGCCGCCGTGCGCGCTTCGCCCGGGTCGCCGTGCTCGAGCAGCGCGGCCAGCGTGCAGCCGTCGAGCAGCTCCATGACCAGGAAGTGGATGCCCTCCGGCGTGCGGCCGCGGTCGTGCACGGCGACGACGTTCGCGTGCTGCAACGACGCGAGCGCCTCGGCCTCGCGTTGGAAGCGCTGCTCGGCCTGCGGGTCGTGGAACAGCCGCGCGTCGAGGATCTTCACCGCGACGACGCGCTGCAGCTCCCGGTCCTCGGCGCGGTAGACGACGCCCATCGCGCCGCGGCCGAGGCAGCGGTCGAGGCGGTAGCGCCCGGCCAGGCGAAGGCCGGCGAGCGGGTCCTCGCGCAGCGCGTCGCCCTGCAGCTCCGGCAGGTCGGCGGCCAGGCCCAGCACCTCGGCCAGCGGCCGCAGCAGGTGCGGGTGGTCGCGGCACAACGCGGCGGGATCGACCGGCTCGCCGGCGTCGATGCGCTCGAGCGCCTGCCGCACGCAGGCGATCAGCCGTTCCTGATCGTCGGGATCACGCGAGAGGGTCACGGCGAGGCGGCCATCCTAGCGGACGGCTCGCCTCGCGGACGGCCGGCGCGTCACTGCCAGCCGCCGAGCACCAGCTGCCAGGCGTGCGTCGTCACCAGGCCGAACGGATTCGCCTGCGGCTCGAACACGGCGCCCTGCGCGATGACGGCCAGCCCGACCGCGTCGGCGCCTGCCGGCGCCTGCCAGGGCATCGTCGCGGCGCCGGTGGTGCCGCCGCCGGCGCTGACGGCGTGCAGCATCACGATCGGATCCGTGAACAACCAGCAGTTGGGGGCGCCGAGGCCCGCCAGCGGCACGGCGAGCTGCTGCAGCCCGAGCGCCGTGACCACGAGCCGGCCGGGCAGCACGTTGCCGACCGTGAAGTCGATCGCGCCGCCGACCTCGATCGTGCCGCCGACCGCGAAGGTCGGGAACCCGACCGGGCCGTAGCACGACTGGCCGAACGCGGTCAGCGTGCCGCTCTGGTGCTGGAACGGCGGGATGCTGAAGTTGGGGAACAGGTCGTGGTTGGGCCACAGGCTGATGGTGTTGGCGATGTTGCTGAGCTCCGCGCCGTGCACGTTGCCGAACAGGTTGCGGCGGTCGCCGTTGGTCAGGAACACGAACGACAGGCCGTCGGCGCGGCGGGCGATGAACGACGTCGCACCGGCGAGCCGGCCGTTGTGGTGGTACATCTCCACCTGGCCGCCGAGGCCGTCGGCGACCATGGCGCGGAACCAGCCGCGCATCAGCGAGTTGTAGCCCGGCTCGACGGTCCACATGGCGCCGGTCTGGTCGGGGTCGAGCAGCGGGTTGCTGGCGCCCAGGTCGAAGGCGGCGAGGATCTTCGCGAAGTCCGGCGCCGACATGACCCAGCCGCCGTGCGAATCCATGTTCTCCTTGTTCCAGGCGCCGTACTGGCCGGCCACCCACGGCCGGTCGTCGCTGAGAACGCTGCGCGACAGCATCGGCACGAACGGGTGGTAGAAGACCTCGCCGGGCCACAGGCCGGCCTTGGTCGAACGCGCCATGCGCGGCCGCCACAGGCCGAGCGGCTGCAGGATGTCGCGCTGCACGATCTGCTCGTAGCTCAGCCCCGGGTTGCGGCGCTCGAGCACCTGGCCGAGCACCGAGAAGCCGAAGTTGCTGTACTCCGAGTCGTTGCCGGGGGTGAAGTCGAGCGGCTGCGTCTGGAACATGTACTGCCGGATCTGGCCCTTGCCGATCGGCAGGGGTTGCTGCAGCGCGCTGCCGATCGTCGGATCGAGGCCGACCATCGGATCCGGGGAGACGTCGCGGTTCCAGCCGCCCTGGTGGGTCAGCAGTTCGTGCAGCGTGATGTCGTCCAGCCGCGAGTCGAAGGCCGTCGAGCCGGGGAAGTAGCCGAGCATGTCGTCGTCCGGCGCCATCGCCATCAACGGGTTCGCGAAGTGCTGGTGCATCGCGATGCTGGTGATCGGCTTGCTGCACGAGGCGACCTCGAACAGGCTGGTCGGCAGCGTCGTCGGGTAGCCCGGTCGGGCCCGCGTGTAGCCGCGGGCGTAGACAAGCCGGCCGTTGCGCACGATCGCCAGCGCGGCGGCGCGCGTCTCGTTCGCGCTCATCCAGTTCTGCGCCCAGGTGTCGAACGGGGCGAACTGGGGCACGACCGGTCCGGTCGCCGTGAACGTGGGCGGCAGCGGCAGGTCGCTCGACGCCCACACGGCGGCGAAGCGGCGGGCGGCGCCGCTGCCCGAGCCGTGCACCGTGATCGGGTAGCGGCCCTGCAGGATGTACTGGTCGCAGTAGTTCTGGTACTGCGCCGAGGTCATGTTGGCGTGGGCCACCCAGTCGCCGACGTCGTTGCTGTGCCACAGCGACACGTAGCGGTGGGCGTCGTTGAACGCGACCATCGCCGGCCGTGCATGGCCGGCGACGAGCGCGTCGAAGTGCTCCTGGAAGCCGTCGTCGCCGGTGCTGACGACCTCGGTCTGGCCGGCGGCGACCGGACCGAAAGCGACGATGTAGCGCGGGTCGTTCGCGTCGCCGTAGACGTCCACGGTGGTGACGTCGAGGCCCTGGTCCTGCGCGGCGTTGCGCTGGTCCCAGAACTCCTGCTGGGTGAGGCCGTGGCTGGCCCAGCCGTCGGCGTGGGTGAGTTCGAAGGTGCCGGCGAAGCGCGGGTTGCCGGCGGTGCCCAGCGCGGTCAGCAGCTTCGGCCGGTAGCCCTGGGCCCACGAGGTCGCGGCGAAGGTCTGGTACTCGGCGGCCGTGTAGCCGTGGAAGCCGACCGTGACCGGGCCAGGTCGCACCACCCAGACGGCGGCGTACTGGGGATTGGCGGCGGTGCCGTAGATCGACAGGGCGATCGGGCGGTAACCCAGGCCCGACAGGAGGTTCCACTGGGCCTGATGGCCGTTGCCATCGACGTCGTGGTAGGCGCTGACCTGGGCTGCGGCGGCGGGAGCGAGGAGGGCCGCGGTGAGGGCGGCGATGGCGGTTCGGTGACGGAGTCGCATGGGATCCTTGGGGTTCGGTTCAACCGGTCCCAGCGGAGCCTGGTCCTGGATCCCAAGGTGCTTTCCGGACGATTTCGGGGCGGCTGGCGTGTGCGTCCGCCTCTGCCGGGGCCGGCGGCGCCCCGCCGTCTCACAGCAGCCGGTACTCGATCGCGTGCACGGCGCCGCCGCGCAGGTACTCGACCACCAGCTGCCGCGGGTGCTTCAGCGACCGCAGCTGCTCCCGCACGGTGCGCAGGAGGCTCGCCGCGTCGGTCACCGGCACGCCGTTCACGGTCGTGATCACGGCGCCGGCGGGGATCGCCAGCGGCTTCAGTTCGTCGGGCACGACGGCGATGCGGAAGCCCCGGCAAGGCCGACCGTCCGGCCCCTTGCCGGCGAACGGGTCGCCGATCGCCGAACCCTCCAGCGCGCGCACGCCGGCCGCGGCGAGCGCGTCGCGCTCGGGGCTCGGCTGCAGCTGCACGATCGCGTCGTTGAGGTTGCGGATCGGCGGGAACAGGAACTTCGCCGCCCGGTCCGCCCACTCCTGCAGCGCGCGCGGATCGCCCGCGGGCGCCGGCCCCAGGTCGCGCGGGCCGATCGCGGCGAACAGCCCGATCGCCTGCGCGCGCACCGCCTCGTCGTCGGCCGCCAGCAGCTGGCGCAGGCGCGGCAGCGCCGGTTCGACCCAGAGCAGCGCCAGGTCGGGCCGCACCAGGAAGACCTCCTTCAGGAACCACAGGCCCTGCGCCTGGTCGATCGGCTCGTCGAGGTCGAGCAGCTGGAAGAACGGCACCAGCCGCAGCTCGTGCAGGTGGTCCTGGTCGAGCGGCGCGCGGGTGATGCCGCGGGCGCGCGCCGCCGGGCTGCCGGGCTCGGGCAGCGCCGCGCGCAGCGCCCGCCGCTGTTCCTCGCCGAGGTCGCCGAACCGGCGGCCGAGGTGCGCGCGCAGGAAGGCGACCGCACGCGGCAGCGCCGCCTGGCGCGTGCGACGCTCGGGTTCGCCCGGGATGTGCGCGATCAGGTTCAGTACGTGGTCGACGTCGTCGCAGTGGAAGGCGCCGTAGAACGCGGTCGCGCGTTCGCCGGCGTTGCGGTGCAGGCGCATGATCTGCGCCAGGTAGGCCGCGTCGACGCCGAGCTGGCCGACCTCGGCGCGCGCCTGCCGCCAGGCCGGGTCGTCGACGACCTCGCGGCCATCGGCATCGAAGTCCTTGGGCGCATCCGGCCGGTCGGCGATCGCCTGCATCGTGCGCAACAGCGCGAACAGGCGGTCGGGCGGCGCGTAGACGTCGGCCGGCTGGCGGAACGGGGTCAGCGCGTCGCGCTCCGGATAGGCGACGGCCTTCGGCTCCTGCGCGGTCGCGGCGCCGCCGAGCGAGGCCGCGAGCAACGCCGTGCGCAGCAGGGGGATCGGGGATCGCATACGGGAGCAGGATAGACCGCGCCGCGCGGCCGGGTAACCGGGTCCGGTCAGCCGCGCAGCCACAGGTAGCCGACCTGCAGCGCGCCGAGCAGCACGCCGAGCAGGCCGCCGAGCACGACGATGGCGCGCAGCTCGCGGCTGGCGACCTCGAGGATCAGGCGCTCCAGGCGTTCGACCGCGAACGCCGCCACCTTCTGCTCGACCAGGCGCGGCACGTCGAGCCCGCGCTCCAGCCCGCGCTCGATCTCCTCGAGCACGGCCGCCTTGTGCTGCAGCACGCCGCGCACGATCGACTGCTTGATGTCGCCGACGCGCTCCTCGGTCAGGAAACCGCCGATCAGCGGCAGGCTGCGCAGTTCGCCGATCTTCGGGCCGAGCCCGCGGTCGAGCACGGAGCCCAGCGCGGCGGCGAGGTCGATCTCGTCGAGGCTGCGCACGATGTCCTGGTGCTCGACGAGGTGGGCGCCGACCACGCGGCCGATCGCCTTGGCGAGGTCCTGCTGCCGCCGCGGCACCAGACCCTGCAGCCGGAAGCCGAGCACGCGCACCGGCCGGATCGGGCGGAAGATCATCTTCACGGCCAGCCAGTTGGTGCTCCAGCCGATGACGCCGCCGATCGCGGGGATCAGCAGCCAGGTCCAGAGGTCGGGGGCTTGCGGCATGGGGGGCGCGGAGTATCGCTGTGGTGCGGCGGCCGCTCAACCGCACGCTCGCCTGGCCGGGGCGTCGGCGCTGTAATCCCGCCATGAAGTCGCTCGCCTGCTCGTCCGCCCTGTCCACCTTCGTCCTCGCGGCGCTGCCGGCGCAGGAGGGGCCGCCCGGCCCCGCCGCCGAACTGGCGAAGTTCCAGTCGCTGGTCGGCCACTGGGCCGGCGGCGGCACGGCGCAGTTCGGTCCCGGCGCGCCGCCGGTGAAGTGGACCGCGCGCGGCTCCTACCAGTGGGTCATGGACGGCCACTTCGTGCAGGAGGACTTCGAGGTCGCGTTCGACGGCCAGCCGGTGCCGATGGTGTTCCGGGCCTACCTGGGCTGGGACCGCGAGAACGGCCGCTACGTCAGCGCGACGATCGGCAACGGCGGCTCCGTGCGCCTGCACGAGGCGCACTGGCTCGAGGACGGCACGCTGCTGCAGCTGATGCACCAGCGCCAGGCCGGACTGCCCTACGCCGAGCGCACGCGCACCCGGGTCGAGGGCGGGACGATGTCGCTGGCGATCGACCTGCTGATGGTGGACGGACCCCTGCTGCAGACCGTGGCCGGCAAGCTCGGCCGCGCCGAGAAGGGCTACACCGCCGACTGGACCACGGCGGCCTTCCAGGGCGCCGAACCGGCGCCCGACCTGACCCGCCTCGTGCGCTCGGCCGGCGACTACGAGGTCGAGGGCGCGATGGTGATGGCGCCGGGCGGACCCGAGATCGTGATCCGCGGCACCGACTCGTTCCGGCCGGTGTTCGGCGGCACGGTGTTCTTCGGCGCCACGGTCGGCACCGCCGAGGGTTTGCCCGGCGAGTACCGCGGCGACGTGTTCTGGGGCTACGACGCCGACCGCCGCTGCCTGCACGGCGTCTACGTCAGCAACTTCGGCGAGGTGATGGCGATGGACGGCTGGTGGGCTGCCGACGGCCAGCTGGTCAGCACGTTCGCCGGCATGCTGCAGGGCCAGCCGATGGCGCAGCGCATGCTGTTGTCCTTCGACGACAAGGGCCACGCCAAGGCAGCCGTCGCCGACACGATGCACGGCACCGGGGCGCCGTTCCGGTCGTTCCGCGCCGCCTACCGGCGCAAGTAGGCCGTGCTGCGCTTCAGCCACGTGCTGCAGGCCGTCGACTCGCACACCGCGGGCGAGCCGACGCGCATCGTCACCGGCGGCCTGCCGCCGGTCGCCGGCGCGACGATGGCGGCGAAGCGCGCCGAGCTGCAGCGATCGTTCGACCACCTGCGGCGGGCGCTGGTGCTCGAGCCGCGGGGTCACGACGCGATCGTCGCCGCGTTCCTGCTGCCGCCGTGCGCGCCCGGGGCGCAGCTCGGCGTCGTGTTCGCCAACGACGCCGGCTACCTCGGCATGTGCGGCCACGGCGCCATCGGCGTGGCGACCGTGGCCGTGGCGATGGGGCTGGTGCCCGCCCAGGAACCGGTGACCGAGGTCGTGCTCGACACGCCCGTCGGCGCCGTGGTCTGCCGCGTCGCCGTCGACGGCGGCCGGCCGCGCGCGGTCGCCCTGACCAACGTGCCGTCGTTCCTGTTCCGGCAGCGGGTGGTCGTGCCCGTGCACGGCTTCGGCAAGGTGGCGGCCGACATCGCCTACGGCGGCAACTGGTTCGCGTTCGTCGAGGCCGACCAGCTCGGCCTCGCGGTGGCGAAGGGCCACCTGCCCGTGCTGCTGCAGGCCGCCACCGCGGTGCGCGAGGCGCTGGTGCGCGAAGGCGTGCGCGGGGTGCACCCCGAGCAGGGCGGCGAGGCGATCGTCGACCACGTCAAGCTGTTCGCGGCGCTGGACGGCGAAGCGCCCGGCGCCCGGGCGATGACGCTCTGCCCCGGCGCCGCCTACGACCGCTCGCCGTGCGGCACCGGCACCGCGGCCAAGCTCGCCGTGCTGCACGCCAAGGGCGAGCTGGCCGTCGGCGAGTGGTTCACGTCGGAGAGCGTGCTCGGCACGCGCTTCCGGGCCCGCATCGTGCGCGAGACGGACGTCGGGCCGTTGCCCGGCGTCGTGGCCGAGATCGAGGGCGCGGCCTACGTCACCGGGCTGCAGACCTTCGTGCTCGATCCCGACGATCCCCTGCGCTTCGGGCTCTGAAATGCTGTCGCTGCGCCGACTGGGACGGGGTCTCGTGCTGTCAGCCGGTGCGGTGACGGCGGCGGCGCTGCTGGCCGAGGCTGGCGCGCGCGTCTGGCTGCACGGGTTCGCCGACCAGCCGGCGTTCGAGCGCCATGCCTCGATCGCTCAGTTGCGCGCGCGCTACGGCGAGTTCTCGCGCTTCCAGGCGCATCGGCACCTCGGCTTCGCCCTCGTGCCCGGCTACCAGAAGGGCGACAACCGCCACAACCAGCTCGGCTTCCGCGGCGAGGAGATCACGGTCGCCAAGCCGCCCGGCGTGCGGCGCATCGTCTGCTGCGGCGGTTCGACGACCTACGGCGAGGGCACCAGCCACGACTACCGTCTGTCGGTGCCGTTCCTGGTGCAGCAGGGCCTGCGCACCGCAGGCCAGGCCTTCGAGGTCGTCAACGCGGGTTGCCCGGGTTGGACGACGCTGGAGACGCTGATCAACTTCGAGACGCGACTGCTCGAACTGCAGCCGGATTTCGCCGTCGTCTACCACGGCATCAACGACGTGTTGCCGCGCCTGGTCTGGCCGCCCGAAGCCTATCGGGCCGACTGGAGCGGCTGGCTCGTGCGCGACGAGCACGTCGTCGAGGCGTCGCTGCTGGAGCGCAGCACGCTGGCGCGCATCCTGCTGGTGAACGGCGGCGTGATCGAGCCGCACGGCAGCCTGCTGCGCATCATCGGGGACGTGCCGCCGACCAGCCGGACCTTCGCCTTCCGGACCCAGCGCCTGCAGGGCACCTACCCGTCGGGGGTGTTCGGCGAGGTGCCGATCGAGCGAATGCTCGACGCCAATCCGCCGGTCTTCTTCGAGCGCAACCTGCGCAGCCTGCTGGCGATCGCCGCTGCCAACGGCGTGCGCGTCCTGCTGTGCACGTTCGCCTACAGCAAGGAGTTCCCGCACCGCGACTACATCGGCCACCCGGCGGTGCAGGCCGCGATCGACGGCACCAACGAGATCGTGCGGCGGCTCGGTCGCGAGACCGACACGCCCGTGCTCGACCTGGCGCCCGAACTGACGGCCAAGGAGCTGTTCACCGACGGCGTGCACTTCACTGCCCTCGGCAACCGCCGCCGCGCCGCCCTGCTGCTGCAGGCCTTCGCCGAGCTGCTGCGCTGACGGCCGGCCGCCCGCCAACGCAAAGCGCCCGGCCCCGCCTCGCGGCGGGGACCGGGCGCATGGGACGCGAGGCTCAGTAGAGCTTCAGCGCCGACGGTTCGGAGACCGCGGTGATCGCCAGCGAGAAGTCGAGCGCCACGGCGGCGTGCTGCACGGTGACGCCCTGGAAGCCGGGGAACCCGGCCGGGAACACGAAGCCCGAGGCGCCGATGCCCTTGCCGTTCGCGTCGGTGATGCCGATCGTGTTGATCCACAGCCCCGAGTTGGCGGCGTCGAGCGACAGCTGGGTCCACAGCGGGTCGTAGTTCAGCGGGATCGTCTGCGGGCCGAGCGGGCTGACGAAGCCGGGCCGGGAGCCGAGGCTCGAGGCGAGGATCGCGTAGAGGCGGAACGGCTGGCCCGGGCCGAAGTCGACGTGGAAGTTCTGCGGCACGCCGCCGGTGGCCGGCACCGAGCTCGGCTCGGCGACGAACGAACCCAGGTGGCCGCGCAGGATGCACGCGACGCCGGCGCCGGCGATGCTCGGGCGGTAGGCGAAGTCGCCTTCGTTGTTGAACATCGTCTGGCCGCCGTCGCCGCTGTTGAAGCCGGCGTTGGAGCTGAGCCCCGTCCACACGTCGGTGCCCAGCGTGGTCGTCAGCGTGTCGGTGCTGTCCAGCATCGCCCGCACGCCGTGCGCCGGGGTGTAGCCGAACAGGGTGCGGCGCGCCGGGTTGACGCCGTCGGTGATGTCGGCCTGGAAGAGCACGTAGCCGCGACCGTTCAGCAGCGGGCTGTTGGTGCCGGTGTTGATCTGGCCGTAGGTGAAGCCCGGGTAGCCCGGAACGGGATCGCCCTCGCGGGCCAGCAGCGTCAGGTTGCCGGCGCTGCCCAGCCAGAGCGAGCTGTCGTTGCTGGTCCCGACCAGCGGGCCGGTCAGGGTGTTGACGAAGGCCACCTGGCCGAGGTCGTTGCAGGTCAGGCTGCTGTCGCCCGACAGGCCGAACATCTCGCCATTGGCCAGACCGGGGCACAGGTCCCCGCGCTGCATCACCAGCGTCATGCCGCCGAGACCACCGTAGTGGATCGCGCGGTCGTTGGCGGAGGTGATGCCAGGGCCGGAGATCAGCGACTGGATCACCGTGTTGCCGTTGTTGGTGAACGACGCGTTGCCCTGGGCGACCGTCCAGCCCGGGCCGAAGATCACGCCGGCCGGCAGGCCGGGCACCTGGTCGCCCTCACGCACGATGAGGGTGCTCTGGCCGCCGCCGGGCGTCCAGATCGCCAGCGCCCGGTCGTTGGCGGTCGTCGCCGTGCCGAGGGTGGTCGAGAAGTTGATCGCGTGCAGCACCTGGCCGAGCGCGTTCATCTGGTTGGTGAACGACAGCTGCGTCGCGCCGGAGGCGGGGGCGACGACCGAGCCATCCGGGAACACGTCGCCTTCGCGCAGCACGAGCTGCAGGCTGCCCGGCGTGCCCGAGCAGAGGTAGCCGTCATCGGCGGTCGTGCTGGCGCCACCGAGCAGCTGGCCGAAGAACAGCACCGCGCCGCCCTGGTTGATGGCGCTGTACTGCAGAGCGCTGCCGCTCACGCCGAACGGGCCGTAGGTCTCGCCGGTGCCGAGGAAGGGCACGGGGTCGCCTTCGCGGGCCAGGCACAGCAGCGCGTCGGCGGGGCCCCAGAACAGCGCCGTGTCCTGCGTCGCCGGCGGCACCGCCGAGATGCCGGTGTCGTAGAGCGTGCTCTGGAAGAACAGCAGCTCGCCGTAGGGGCTGATGCGGACCGGGTTGGAGATGCCGACGCCGCCGGCGGTGCGCATCGTCAGGCCGGGCAGGCCGGGGGCGGGGTCGCCGTTGCGCAGCACCATCCGCAGGTCGCCGTTGGCGCGGCCGAGGAAGTAGGCGCGGTCGTCGGTCACCGCCAGGCCACTGCCGCTCATGCGAGCCCGGTAGAGCACGCTGCCGTTCTGGTCGATCGACGGCGCGTCGAAGTTGCCGGTGGCGAAGATGGTCGCGCCGGCCGGGGCCGGCGTCACGCCGAGGATGGCCGGGGGCACGGGGTCGCCGACGGCGTGCACGATCTCGCCGTACTGCGACAGGATGCTCTGGGCTGGCACCGCGGCCGCGGCGGCGGCGAGGGCCGCAACGGTCAGGATCTGGGTTCGGGGAAGCGGAAAGTTCATCGAGGTGGGGGTCGAGTCGGGGGTTTCGGGCTGAGGTGTGTAGGAACGTACCTCGCCCGGTCAGCAGCCTTGGCCGGTTGGGCGCGGCGTCGTGGAGGCGACGAAGGCCAGCGCCGCGGCCAACGGAAAAGGAAATTCCCGTGCCGCCTGACGCTCAGGCGAATCCGCGGTGGCCTGGCCCCAGGGTCGTCCACACCGTGCCGCCCAGGCGCGACGCGAACACGCCGAAGGCGGCGAGGCCCAGGATCGCCCGTAGCGCCGGTTCTTCCGGCCAGACCAGGTGGGCCCGCGCGAGCAGGAACACGACTCCCAGCAGGCCGAGTTCGGCGAGGGTGTTGGCCAGGGCCTCGCGCCCGCGCCACGCGAGGTCGACCAGGTGGCTGCCGACGTCGCCGAGCCAGATGCCGGTCAGCAGCGCGCGGCCGCAGTCGTAGGCGTCCGCCACCGAGTACACGAACGCGTAGCCGCCCGCCCGCAGCAGCAGCGCGCCGAAGTCGATCGCCGCGTCGACGCGGTCGAGGCCGAGTTCCTCGTCGGTGGCCATGGCGTGGTGGTCGGTGGACCCGGGGCGCCCCGCGCCCCGTCTCCATGGCTTCCGATCGGCAGCATGGCGGCGACAGTGGAGTCGGCTATCGTCCGGTGATGGTGCGCCTCCCGCGGGTCCTGACCGCGCTGCTGGTCGGCTGCGCCGGCCCGGGGGCCTGCACGACGGCCGGCCGGAACGCGCCTGCCGACGATGCCATCGGCGGCACCGTCACCGTCGACGGCGTCTGGCTGCCGCGCTGGCAGGCGATCGGCACCTCGCACGGCGGCCGGCCGCTGCGCGCAACCAGGCTGGGACACGGTCCGCGCCGGGTGCTGTGGATCGGCGGCATCCACGGCGACGAACGCGAGGGCGCCGTCGCCACGGCGCAGCTGCCGCATCGTCTGCTGACCGAGCCCGGGGCGCTGGCGCGCGTCACGCTGACCATCGTCGAGGACGCCAACCCCGATGGCACCGCGCAGGGCACCCGCGGCAACGCGCGCGGCGTCGACCTCAACCGCAACTACCCGGCGCCGAGCTTCCAGCCGAACCGGTTCTTCGGCATGGCGCCGCTCGACCAGCCCGAAGCGCGGGCGCTGCACGACCTGATCGTCGCCGAACGCCCCCACCTGGTCGTCGTGCTGCACGCCTGGCGCGGCGACCACTTCGTCAACTACGACGGCCCGGCGGCGGCGCTGGCGCAGCGCTTCGCCGTGCGGTCGGGCTACCGCGTGCAGCCTTCGGACGGCATCGCGCCGACGCCCGGCTCGCTCGGCTCGTGGGTCGGCGGCACGCTCGGCATCCCGATCCTGACGATCGAGTACGAGCGAGGTACCGAGCCGTGGACGGCATGGTTCGACACCCGCGCCGCGATCCTGGCCGTCGTGCTCGACGACGAACGATGATCCGCTGGCTGCTGCTCCGCCTGCTGTGGCTGGTGGCGATGCTGTTCGGCATCACCGCGGTGACGTTCGCCGTGCTCGACCTCGCGCCGGTCGACCGGGCCGAACTCGAGGCGGCGGCGCGCGCCGAGAGCGGCACGCTGACCGAGCCGGGTTCACGCGAGGCGGCGATCGGTCGCCTGCGGCTGCGCTACGGGCTCGTCGACGCCGACACGCTGGCGCCGGCGCCACTCTGGCGTCGCTACGGCACCTGGCTGGGCCGCGCCATGACGCTGCGGCTCGCCGGGCCGAACGAGGATCCGGCGGCGTTCTGGCGCCGGCTCGCGCGGGCGCTGCCGGTGACGCTGCTGCTCGGCGGCCTGGCGCTGCTGGTCGCCTTCGGCCTCGGTCTGCCGCTCGGCGCCGCGGCCGGCATGCGCGCCGGGTCGCGGCTCGATCGGGCGTTGTCGGCCGGCGCCTTCGTGCTGGCGGGCGTGCCGGAGTTCCTGCTGGCGACGCTGCTGGTGCTGGCCTTCGGCGGCGCGTGGTTGCAGTGGCTGCCGCCGGCCGGGCTGCAGTCGCGCGGCGCCGAGCACTGGCCGCTCTGGCGGCAGGCCACCGACCTGGGCTGGCACCTGCTGCTGCCGGTGGCGGTGCTGGCGGCGGGGCCGCTGGTGCTGGTGGTGCGCTTCGTGCGGGACGGAGTGGCGCGCGCGGCGGCGGCGCCCTTCGCCCAGACGCTGCGCGCGCTCGGGCTCGAGCCGCCGCTGGTCAGGCGCCGGCTGCTGCGCAACGCGCTCGCGCCGGTGGCGACGCTGACCGGCAGCCTGCTGCCGCTGCTGGTCGGCGGTTCGATCGTGGTCGAGAACGTGTTCGCGCTCGACGGCATGGGCCGGCTCGCGTTCACGGCGGTGCTGCGGCAGGACCAGGCGATGGTGATGGCGGTCGTGCTGCTGACGTCGGTGACGACGCTGCTGGCGCTGCTGCTGTCCGACCTGCTGCACGCCTGGGCGGATCCACGCGTGAGGCTGGCACGATGAGCCGACGGCGTGGGCGTCTGCTGCCGTCGGCGGGGCTGGCGTTCGTGCTGCTCGGCCTCTTGGCGCCGTTCCTCGCCAACGACGTGCCGCTCGTGGCCCGCGTCGGCGGCGTCTGGTCGTTCCCCGCCCTGGCCGACTGCTTCGGCGTGCCGACCGCCGGCCCGGGCGACCTGTCGTGGAAGCAGTGGTGGTCGCGGCTCGGCCCGGACGACGCCGACTTCGCCTGCATGCCGCCGTGGCCCTACGGGCCGCGGGAGACGGACACCACGCGCCTCGCCGCCGCGCCGTCGCTGTCGCATCCGCTCGGCAACGACGACACCGGGCGCTGCGTGCTGTCGCGGCTGCTGCACGGCGCCGGCACCGCGGTGCGCATCGGCGGCGGGTCGGTGCTGCTGGCCGGCGTGCTCGGCACGCTGCTCGGGGCGCTGGCCGGCCGGCGCCGCGGCGTCGTCGACTTCCTGGTGCTGCGGCTGATCGAGCTGTGCCTGTGCTTCCCGAGCCTCCTGTTCCTGCTGTTCGCGACCGCGTTCCTCGGCGGCTCGGCGGCGAGCCTGACGCTGGTGCTGGCGGCGCTGTTCTGGACCAGCTTCGCGCGCATCGTGCGCGGCGAACTGCTGTCGCTGCGCGAACGCGAGTTCGTCCGGGTCGCGCGCGGCCTCGGCGTCGGTGAGTGGCGGCTGCTGACGGCGCACCTGCTGCCGCAGCTGTGGAGCCCGATCGGCGTCACCGCCGCGTTCTGCTTCGCCGCCGGCATCGTCGCCGAGTCGACGCTGTCGTTCCTCGGCCTCGGTCCGCAGGCGCCGAGTTCGTGGGGCGCGATGCTGCGGCAGGGCGCCGCGATGGCGCCGGTGGGCGCCTGGCACCTGTGGCTGTTCCCGAGCGTCGCGATCGTCGCCGTCGTCGCCGGCTGCCACGCGCTGGCCGATCGGCTGCGCGGCGGCGCGGGGACGCCTGTCCCGTGATGCGCTCCGCCCGGGGGTGCCAGGAGTTCAGAAGGCGCCGAACGAGAGCTGCAGCGAGTTCGTGGCCGTGATCGCGGTGATGCCGCCTTGGGCATCGAGGTCGAAGGGCACGACCTGCTGCCACCAGGACGTGCCCAGCAGCGTGGGCGTGCTCGGCAGCGGCAGGGCGAGCCGCAGTTCGCCAGCCGTCGGGACGTGCAGCAGGTGCAGGTCCAGCGACGTGGTCAGCAGGCAGCCGCTCACGGCCTGCGCCAGCAGGGTGTCGAGCGGGACCGAGACCGCGCCCAGGCCAAAGACCTCGGCGGCGAGACCGAATGCCGGCATGCCGGTGGCGAGGCTGGTGTAGGTGCCGCCGAGCCACGGCAGCGAGGTCGCGGCGAGTTGGTTGAGGCCACCGCTGCCAGTGCAGCCGGCGCCGACGGGGGCGACGCCGGCCGTGCAGGTGGTGAGGATCTCGCCGTAACCGCTCGCGGCCACGTCGAGCAGCCGCGTGAACGTGCCGGTGGCCAGCACGCTGCCGCTCTCCAGCCAGCGCAGCTGGGTGACGGTGCCGATGGTCGGGGCGCCCAGCACCTGCCAGGCGCCATTCCACCGTGCCAGGCGTGACCCGGGCACCTGCGGCGCGGTGGTCGTCGCGCCGACCAGCAGGTCGCCGTTGGGCAGGGCGGCAATCGCCCCGATCTGGAACGGCGTCCCGGGGAGCCCCGTCCACGCGCCGGTCCAGCGCCGGACCGCCGATCCGGTGGCAACGGCGAAGCCGCCGTCCGGCAATCCGGCCAAGAGGCCGTTGACAGCCTGCCCCGCCGCCGTCACCGGCTGCCAACCCGCGCCCGTCCAGCGCCGTACGGAGGGATCGATGGCGGCCAGGACCTCCCCGTCGGGGGTGGTGAGGAAGTTGCGCCGCGTGGCCGACAGCGTCGGCAACGGCACCCCGGTGCCGTGCCACGCCTGGCCGTCCCAGACCACGAACCGGTCGAGGAAGACGCCAGCGGCCAGGATCTGCCCGGTCGGCTGGTGGAACGCGAGCGCCTGCACGGTGCCGGGCAAGCCGGCGCCGAGCGCATGCCAGCTGGTGCCGTCCCAGCGGGCCACGCGATTCGCGGCGACTCCGCCCGCCGACGAGAAGCTGCCGCCCACCACGATGTCGCCGTTCGGGAGTCCGAGCACGGCCTGGGCCGTGCCCCCGTCGAGGCCGCTGCCGAGCGCCTGCCAGGTGCCGCCCGTCCTGCGCGCCACACGGCGCGCGGGGACCCCCTCGATCACCAGGAAGTCACCGACCACGATGCGATCGCCGTTGGCCGCCTCGGCGGCGGCGAGCACGCTGCCGCCGGTGCCCGTGGCCAGCGGACGCCACCCGGTCCCGTCCCAGCGCGCGATGCGGTCCGCGGTGCCGTCCGGCGCGAGGAAGTTGCCGCCGGCGATCACTTCGATGTCGTCCAGGGCGAGCACCGTCGCCACCTGTTCGTCGTTCGGCCAGGGCTTGCCGAGACCGGAGCCCATGCCCGACCAGGCGGCACCATCCCATACCGCGACCTGGTTGACGATGGCGCCGCCGGCGAGCTGGAACGCGCCCCCGGCGACGATGTCTCCGTTGGGTCGGCGCGTCAGCGACCAGACCAGCGACGAACTCGTGAGTCCGCCGCCGAGCGACGACCAGGCGGCGCCGTCCCAGCGCGCGATGCCCGGCGCGGGTAGGCCGCCGGCCGCGTTGAAGAATCCGGCGGCGACGAGGTCGCCGTTGGGCTGCGCCAACAGGGCGAACACGCTGCCGTCGGTGCCGCCGCCGACCAGCGACCAGGCGACGCCGTCCCACCGCCACACGTGGCCAGGACCGGCGAATGCGGTGCCACCGGCGACCAGGTCGCCGTTCGGCATCGTGGCGAGCGCCTTCACGTTCGCCGTGAGGCCCGTGCCCACGGGCTGCCACGCGAAGCCGTCCCATTGCCGCACGGCAGTCCCGCCGTCGTACCCGCTGCCGGCGACCAGGTCGCCGTTCGGCAGCACGGTCAGCGCGTAGACCGGGGCTGCCACCCCCGCGCCGATCGCTTGCCAGGCGGTGCCGTTCCAGCGCGCGACGTTCAGCGCTGGCTGACCGTCGATGCTGGTGAACCGCCCCGCCACCACGAGGTCGTGGTTGGGCAGCACCGCGATCGCCGCGACCATTGGCGTCGGCGACGCGGGGCCGGCGATGCCGCTGCCCAACGCCGAGCAGCGTTGCATGGCGGGATCGTAGACGGCCAATCCTGGCGAGGCCGCGTCGCCCAGCACCTGGAACGAACCGCCGAGCACGACGAGTGGCGGCAACGGTCCGCTGCCGTCGGGATCCCAGAGCGCGCTGGCGTGCACGGTGCTGTCGGCGTCCGGCATGCGACCGAGGGCCTCGGCCCGCAGCGTGCACTGCGCCGCGGCGGAACCGGCGAGCGCGCAAAGGAGCGCCACCCGCAGCAGTGTCGGGAGGGATGCAACGTGGAATGACGTGCAGTCCATGGTCGTTTGCCTCGCGTTCAGAAGGACCCGGTGACGAACGCCAATGCGTTCGAGGAGCGTACGGAGAAGATGTTGCCGAACTGGTCGAGCGACAACGAGAGCACCTGCTGGTGCAAGGGCATGCCGACCATGGTCGCGTCGTTGGGCACCGCGAACTGGGCCTCGATGCGCCCGCCGACCGGCACCACCACGTCCTGGAGGATCGGCAGTACGAGCAGCAGGCAGTTGCTGGTCGGCCAGGGCAGCAACGTTGCCAGCGGGATCGCCGTGTCCTGCGTGCCCGTGAGCACGACGGCCAGCCCGCCGGAGGGCAAGCCCGTCGCGATCGTCCTGCAGGTGCCGCCGATCCAGGGCAGCGTCTGCGCCGCCAGCGTTCCGGAGGAGAAGGTGCAGTTCGAGGGCACGGCGACGACGCTGGCGGGGCACGAGGTCGACACCCGCGCGAAGCGGGCGCGTACGGCACCATCGGCGACCTTGAAGTCGCCGGCGAGCAGCAGGTCGCCGTTCGGCGCAACCGCCAGCGACCACACCGTGGCGTCGATCGGGCCGCCGAGTGGCGACCAAGTGCTGCCGTTCCAGCGCTCGAGCGGGCGGGGACTGCCGGTGATCGTGGGGCCTGCCACGAGGTCACCGTTCGCCAGCACGACCAGGCTCTGCATCGCCCCGCTGGTGCCGCCGCCAAGGGGAACCCAGGTGACGCCGTTCCAGCGCAGCACGCCATTGCCGGAGAAGTTGCCCGCGATCACCGGAGCGCCGCTGCGGTCGATCACCAGCGCGGTCGGCGCGGTCGGCATCGACAGGCCGATCTGCAGCCATTCCGAGCCGTTCCAACGCATCACGCTGAGGCCGGCCAGCGCGATCGGATCGCCATTCGGCGCGACCGCGAGCGCGTTCACGGTCTGCCCGGGGCCGGTCCCGAGCGGCGTCCAGGTGCTGCCCGAGAGCCGGGCGACGTTGGTCGCGGTCGTGTCCGACAGCGTGGCGAAGCTGCCGCCGACCACGAGGTCGCCGTTCGGCAGTTCGACCGCCGCTCGGATCTCGCCGAAGGGCGAGGTCGCGAGGGTCGTCCACGCGGAGCCCGTCCACTGCTCGGCCACCGGCATGGCCGTCGTGCCGGAGCTGCGGCCCAACGCGATCAGGCGGCCGCTCGGGGTGCCGACCAGACCCGTGAGGACGGGGCTGTTGCCCGAACCCAGGGCGAAGCCGCTGCCGATCCCCACCCAGCCGAGGCCGTTCCAGCGCTGCACGAGCCCCTGCACCAGCGAGCCGGTGGCCGTGCCGGCGAACACGCCGCCGTTGGGCAGGGTCGCCAGCCAGCGCGTCGACAGCGCCAGCCCGGGGCTCGCGGGGGACCACTTGGACGTGTTCCACCGGGCGATGTAGTTCACGCTCACGTCGCCGAAGGTCAGGGAGTTGCCGCCGACGAACACCTCGTTGCCGAGCACGGCCAACGCACTGAAGCTGCCGCTGGTCGAGGCGATGGTGCTCTCGCCCAGCGTGGTCCAGTGGAGCCCGTCCCAGACCGCGGCACGCTGCTGGCTGCTGGAGCCGAAGCGGCCGGCAGCGAGCAGGTCACCGTTCGGCATCAGGTCCAGGTCCGAGACGTCCTGGAACGGAGCTGCCGGCAGGGGCAGCCATGCGGTGCCGTTCCAGCGGCCCACCTTCTGCGTGCTGTCGCCGGGCAGCGACCCGCCGCCGGCGACCAGATCGCCCGATGGCAGGACCAGCAGCCGCCGCGCTCCGAACGCCCCACCGAGCTGCGACCACGTGGTCCCGTCGAAGCGGAGCACGCCGGTCGCCACCGACGACGTGCCGGACACGCTGATCGCGGCCGCGAGGTCGCCGTTGGGCATGCCGACGACCGACCAGCCCGTGATCGTGCCCCCCAACGCGCTCGTTCCCAGCGCTGACCAGGTGCTCCCGTCCCAGCGGGCGATGCCATTGGCGGGGGCGCCGCCGGCTGCGGTGATCGAGCCGGCGACGACCAGGCCGCCGCCCGGCAGCGGAGTGATGGCGCGTACCGTGCCCGTGACGCCACTGCCCAGTGCCGACCAGCTGGCGCCATCCCAGCGCGCGATGCCCGCTGCGGCCGTGCCGGCGATGCTGGTGAAGTTGCCGCCGACATAGATGTCGCCGGTCGGGCCTTCGGCGAGGCACAGGTTCGCCGGGTACGGCCCGGGACCGAGCGTCGTCCAGGTGCGCGTGGTCGGCTCGTAGACCGCGAGATTCGCGGCCAGCACCGTGCCCGCGACCGCGAACGAGCCGCTGACCAGCAGTCGCCGTCCGAGCGGCCCGGCGCCATCCGGATCGAACACCAGCAGGTCGGCGACCGGGCCCTCGACGCCCGTTGACCCGGGGACGGGCGACCACGGGTTGGTGCACTGCGCGGCGAGCGGCGCCGCGCAGATCGCGAGCAATACGACGATGGCGGGCGTGGGTGGATAGACGGCGCGACGCAGTTCCTTCATGTGCGTTCCTTCCTGGGGGGTCCGACCACAGATGCTAGGCGGATCTCCCCCGGCCGCCAGAGGGGGGTCAGCCGCCGCGCGTGTGCATCTCGAGGTGCGGGTTCTGCCGCAGGCTCGCCGCCGCGGCCAGGGCGCGCCGGTCGGGCAGCGCCGCGCGCACCTCGGCGCCGCGGTCGCGGCGGGCCTGCCACACCTGGGCCAGCCGCGCGCGCAGCGTGTCGTCGTCGGCGCCGTCGCGCAGCAACGCGCGCAAGTCGGTGCCGTGCGTCGCGTACAGGCAGGTGAACCACATGCCGTCGGCGGTCAGGCGCGACCGGTCGCAGGTGCTGCAGAACGGCTTCGTGACCGAGGCGATGATCCCGAACGTCGTGCCGTCCGCGAGCACGAAGCGCTCCGCCGGCGCGCTGTCGGTGCGCGGCAGTTCGCGGATCGGGCCGTGGCTCCGCCGCAGCAGCTCGAGCATGCGCGCCCGCGGCACGACGTGCTCGGGCGACCACTGCGTCGCACCGCCGACGTCCATGTACTCGATGAAGCGGATCTCGGCGGCGATGCCGCGCGCGTAGTCGAGCAGCGCCGGCAGTTCCGCGTCGTTGACGCCGGCGATGACGACGGTGTCGAGCTTCAGGCCGGCGAACCCCGCGGCGCGGGCGGCGTCGATGCCGGCCAGCACGCGATCGAGGTCGTCGCGGCGCGACAGCAGCCGGAAGGTCGCCGCGTCCAGGGTGTCGAGGCTGACCGTCAGCCGCTGCAGGCCCGCCGCGCGCAGCGCCGCGGCGTGCTCGCCGAGCAGCACGCCGTTGCTGGTCATGGCGATCTCGCGCAGCCCCGGCCGGGCCGCCAGCATGCGCACCAGCACCGGCAGGTCGGCGCGCAGCAGCGGTTCGCCGCCGGTCAGGCGCAGCTCGTCGACGCCGAGCGTGACGAACGCGGCGACCACGCGGGCGATCTCCTCGAACGTCAGCACGTTGGGCTTCGGCAGCCACACGTACTCCGCCTCGGGCATGCAGTAGCTGCAGCGCAGGTTGCAGCGGTCGGTCACCGACAGGCGCAGGTTGCGCAGCGGGCGGCCGAAGGCGTCGACGAGGGCGGACATCGGGGCGGGCAGGATACCCGGCGCCCGGGGCTTGGGAACCGCGGTCACTCCGGCAGCGCGGCGGCGCGGCTGCGCAGCCGCGCCAGCAGCGCCGTGGCGGGGCGTTCGCCGCTCTCCGGATCGACCGGCGGCGCCGGCAGCTCGAGCACGCGCTGCAGCACCCAGGCGATCGCATGCCGCGTGTGCGCCGGCGTGCCCGGCTCGGCGAGCTGGTCCATGAGCTGCAGCGTCACCGCGCGGCGCGGCCGGCGCACCAGCGCCTGCAACAACGTCGCCGACACCGGCTCGCGGCGCAGCGCCCGGGCCAGCGCCGGCCCGCCGCGGTGGGCGAGGTCGAGCGCGGCCACGTCGACGCGGCCGACGGCGTCGGTCACCGCCTGCACCACGGCGAGCAGGTCCTGCTCGTGGTCGCGGCCGAAGGCCAGCGCCAGCACGCGTTGCAGCACGCGTTCGTGCGCCTGCAGGCCCAGGCACTCGCCGCCGCCGGCGGCGGCGATCGCCGCGAACGCCTGCTGCGTGTCCTGGCCGGCCGTCTCCGGCGACGTGACCAGCGTGTGCACGAAGGACCGGCCGTTGCGGGCGAAGGCGCGCACCTCGTCGAGCAGGCGCGGCTGGTCGCTCGCGTGCGGCGGCGCGTCGCCGGCCAGCACGACGACGCGGCGCGCGGTCGGCCGCCAGCGCTGCTGGAACGCGGCGACCAGGCCGGCGCGCACGTCCTCCGGGCGATCGCCGCCGCCCTCGGCCGACACGCCGTCGACGAAGTTGCTGGCGCGCCAGAAGTCGGTACCGAGCGGCAGTTCGCGCACCAGGTACTGCTCGCGCGGTCCGCGATCGCGGTAGGTGACGATGCCGATGCGCGCGTCGGGCACCAGCGAGCGCAGCACCGTCAGCATCTGCGCGATGGTGCGCTTGGTGTCGAGGATCGTGCGCGACATCGAACCGGTGCTGTCGAACACGAACACGATCTCGAGGCCGGTGTGGCGCAGGTCGGCGACCGTGCGTCGGAAGTCGTCGGAGCCGATCGTCTGCACCGCGGCGGCGAGCGGCGGATCGACGTTGCCCGCGGTCCCCGCGCCGCCGCCCGCGGCGGGCGGTCGCAGGGCGAGGCGCGGGTTCTCGCGCAGGCCCGGCCCGGGCGCCGCCGCCGATGGTTCCGCCGCCGCGCTGGGCGCGTCGGGGAAGGTGTCCGGTGGCAGCTCGGCGTCGTCGTGGGGTGCCGCCTCGACGACGACCTCGGGCGGTTGCGGCGGCACTTCGCCGGGTGGGGGCGTGGTGCGCCAGTCGACCGCCACCTGCGCCGGCGGCTCGCCGCTCGGTGTCGGAGCGGGCAGCCACCACCACAACAGCAACAGCAGCAGCGCGTGCAGCAGGAGCGACCCGCCGAGCCACGGCGCCCGCCGCAGTTCCTGCGCCATCAGCTCCTGGAACGTCTCCGCGTCGCGCCGCCGGATCACCGCCCGGGCGGCGCGGCGCACGCCCAGCTGGCGGCGGGCCAGGGCGGCGTTGCGCAGCGCCGGCAGCGGCACGAGGAGCGCCTCGCCGCGGTCGGGCACCAGCACGGCGTCGACGCCGCCGAGGCGCAGCGCGTCGCCCGGCCGCAGCCGGGCGCTGGCGGTCGGCGCGCCGGCGACCAGCGTCGTGCCAAGGCCGGCGAGGTCGACCAGTTCGACGCCCTCGGCGGCGACGCGCAGCAGCGCCTGCCGGCCCGCCGCGGGCCGCGCCAGCACGAGGTCGCAGTCGGGGGCGGAGCCCAGCACGTAGTCGCGGCCCGGCTCCAGGGCGTGATCCTGCCCGCAGAGGCGCAGGGCGAACGGCTCGGACTCGACCACGACGGCCGATGGTAGCCGGCGCGGCGTTGCTTCGTGGGCCCCCGGCGGCCACCATGGCGCGTGGGTCCCATGAGCCTGAAGATCATCGGCGGTGACTACGGGGGGCGCGTGCTGCGCACCGTGCGCGGTCTCGGCACGCGGCCGCTGCTCGGCCAGGTGCGCGAGGCGCTGTTCAACATCCTGGCCGACCGCGTCGCCGGCGCGGTCGTCTGGGACCTGTTCGCCGGCACCGGCGCGTCGGGCATGGAGGCGCTGTCGCGCGGCGCCGGACGGGTGCTGTTCTGCGAGAAGAACGGCCGCGCGCTGGACGTGCTGCGGCAGAACCTCGACCTGCTCGGGGCCGAGGCGGTGGAGCGCGCGGTCGTGCTGCGCGCCGATGCCTGGGATCCGCCGGTGATGCACCGCGCCGCCTTCGGGCCGGCCGCGGACCGCCTGCCCGACGACGCGCCGAGCGACGCCGAGATCCCGCCCGACATCGTGTTCCTCGATCCGCCCTACGTGATGGTCGCCGAGGACCCGGTGAAGTCGATGGCTCGCGCCAGGCGCCTGCTCGACCGCACGGCCCCCGGCGGCTGCGTGGTGTTCCACTTCGAGGCCGGCGTGCTCGACGAGGACGACTTCGACGGCGACCTCGACGTCGACCTGCGCGAATGGGGATCGACGGCGATCGCGATGCTGTGGCGCAAGGGCGAGGCCCCCGAGCGCCTGCAGCGCCGGTGGGCCAAGGACCGCGCCGGCGCGGGCGACTGAGGCCGCGGGTCCGCGGCGATGGGGCCCTTGTGCGGTGGCCGACGGCGGGCGATAGCCCGCCCTCCCCAAGGGGACCCAAGCCATGAAGATCCTCCTCCTCCTGCCGTTCTCCCTCGCCCTGTTCGCCCTGCCCGCCGAGCCGACGGCGGCCCATGCCGATGCTGCGCCGCGCGGCGAGCACGACTGGGTCGTCGACCCCGTGCACAGCAGCGTGGTGTTCCGCGTCAAGCACGCCAATGCGGCGTGGTTCAAGGGCACGTTCGACAAGATCGAGGGCGCCGTCCACCTCGACCCGGCTCAGCCCGAGGCGGGCAAGGTGGAGCTGACGATCCCGGTCGACAGCGTCGACACCAACGACAAGAAGCGCGACGACCACCTGAAGGCGGCCGACTTCTTCCACCACAAGGAGAACCCGGAGATCACCTTCCGCAGCACCAAGATCGCCCGTCAGGGCGAGGCGCTGGCGGTCACCGGCGAACTGGCGCTGGCCGGCAAGACGCGGACGATCACGATCCCGGTCGAGAAGGTCGGCGAGGGCGAGTTCTACGGCAAGCGCATAGGCTACACGACGACGTTCACGATCCGACGCACCGACTACGGCATGACCTACGGGGTCGACAAGAACGCGCTCGGCGACGAGGTCACGCTGATGATCGACCTCGAGCTCGTCCAGGCGAAGTGACCGCGTGGACCTGCCCGACCCGGTCGTCTTGCTGAAGGGCACGCTGCCGCCGATCGCGGCGGCGCTGCTGCTCGTCGGCCTGGGCGGCGCGCGCCTGCTGCCGCTGGCGGTCGCGGTCGGGCTCGGCACGGCCTTCGGCCTGCTGAAGGAGTGGCCGGCGCTGCCGCACCAGCTGTGGGCGGCACCCGATGGCCGCCAGTGGCTCTTGTGGGGCCTCTTCGCCGCCACCGTGGTCGCCCTGGTGGAGCGGTTCGGGGGCCTGCGCGGGCGGGCTGCCGCGGGCGTCGGTGCGGCCGCGGCCGCGGCGGCGGTCTACCTGCTGCTGATGAAGCAGGCGGCGCGCTGGGACATGCTGCAGGTGCTGCAGCACGTCGGCGTCGGCGGCCTCGCCGCGGCGCTCTCCGTGCTGGCGTGCCGAACGACCCTCGGCCGGGCGCCGGCGAACGTGGCGCCGGCGGCGGTGTTCACGTTGCTCCTGTCGGCCGACGCCGTGCTGCTGACCCTGGGCCGCAGCGGGCTCCTCGCGCAGATGTGCGGCGCGGTCGCCGCCGCGCTGGGCGCGGCGGCCGGGACCTCGTTGTGGCGGCGCGACGTGCGCCTCGTGGCCGCCGATGGCGCCTGGCTCGGCGCCGCGCACGGGCTGTTCGTGCTGGCGGGCGTGCACCTGGCCTCGCTGGCCTGGCCGGCGGCGTGGTGCGCGCTCGCCGCGCCGCTGCCGCTCCTGCTGCTCGGCAGGGGCCTGGCCGCGCGTCCCGTGGCCTGGACGGTCGCGGCCGTGCTGGCGCTGCTGCCGGGCCTCGCGGCGGCGTTCTGGCTGGCGTCGGGCGGGTGACGCGGCGGCTCGCCGCCGCGCCGCCGCGCCGCCGGCCGCGGGACCGTCAGTCGCCGAACACCAGCTGCAGCGCGTTCGACACGCCCTGGTAGGGCGGGAACGCATACGGCAGCAGGTCGACGACCACCGCCTGCACGTGGGCTTCGCTGCCACTCAGCTCCGGCGGCATGCCGGCCAGGGACAGCGGCACGTGGGTGGTGATCAGCTGCGCCGGCAGCAGCCACACGGCGAACACCTGCGCCAGGTCGATCGATTCGGCGCAGCCGCCGATCGCCGGCGGCAGCACCGAGAACTGGCCCGGCGGCGCTGCGCCCGCGCTCCAGGCCAGCAGCACGAACTCGCCGTAGATGCCGGTGGTGTGGTCGAGGGCGAGGCCGAACTGGGCGTTGCCGAGCAGAGGCAAGGACGGTGCGCGCAGCAGCGGCTGGCCGAGCAGATGGTGGCCGGCCGGCGCGCAGGCCTGACCGTGGCTCGTCACCGCCGCGCCGGACAGGTTCGGCGCCAGCGGCGTCGGTGACGCATCGGCGAACCACTGCTGGGCGTGGCCGGCGCCAGCGGCCAGGGCGCTGGTGTTGCGCGCGATGCTGCCGCCGGGCGCGATCGCCGGCGCCTGCGCGCCCGCGGTCCAGCGGCCGTTGGCGATCGCGAGCTGCTCGCGCGGGAAGCCCTGGTCGCCCCAGCTCACCCAGTCCTCGACCAGCGCCGGCGTGTTCATCTGGTTGTCGACCTGGGTGCGGAACAGGCCCAGTGCGCCGCGGTCTCCGCGCAGCGGCTCGCCGCCGAGGCCGAACAGGAAGTCCCAGAACGTGCCGCCGGTGAACACGTCGCCGGCACCCGGCACGCCGGGGGCCGCCTGGTACCAGTGCACGCGCAGGAAGCCGCCGGCGGCGATCGTCGTGCCGGCCGGGAACGCCCACCAGTAGTTCTGCGGCATGCTCGGGGTGCGCGAGGCGAAGTGCAGCGACCAGGTCGACAGGTCGACCGAGCTGGCGCCGCGGTTGTGCAGCTCGATCCAGCGGCCCTGGGCATCGGCGCGCACTTCGCTGAGCAGCACGCTCTGCGCGGCGAGGCGGCCGCCGGCGAGGGCGGCGATGGTGGAAAGCGCGACAGCGGCGCGGCGGACCGTGGCGATCATCGGCAGGGCGGTGGGTCGGTGTCGGATTCCCGACCAGTTCGGCGCGCCCCTGGTGCGTTCTTGAGCGTACGCCGTACCGGGCGTTCGCAGCGCCGGCTCGGCGAACCCCCGCGCGGCGCCGTTCCCGGCCGCGGCCGTTGGCGATCAAGCAGCGGCCCGTCGGGCGCCGATAGCGGAACGTGCCGCGGGCGACCGCGCGCACACCTGCACCCGGGTTCTGCAACTTGCCGAAGCAAACTCCGAAGTCCGTCGAGCGGATCGTCGAGGAGCTGCTGGATCACGACCTGTCGAAGGCCGAGCGGATCCAGCGCCTCCGCGAACTCGCTCGCTCGGGGGAGGACGTTCCGGACGAGTTGATGGACCAGGCGCTGCGCAAGCTGATGGAGCGGCTCACCGAGTGACCGCTGCCGAGACTCCCGACCAACAGAGAACCGCCATGAGAACCGCGTTGCTCGTTTCCTTCCTGCTCGGTGTCGCGAGCCTGCCGGCGCAGGATCGCGAGTTCGGCACCGCCGTGCGCACCAATCTTGCCGAGGTCCGCTCGAACCCCGAGGCCTACAAGGGCGTCAAGGTGAAGTTCGTCGCGCAGTTCACCTCGCTCGGCAAGATCAGCAATCCCTTCTTCACGAAGTTCACGCCGACCGACTTCGCGAACTTCTACGTCTGGTCCGACGAGCAGCCGATCTGGCAGGAGAAGTCGTACGAGGACGTGTTCGGCATGCTGTTCCTCAGCAAGACGCACCCGAAGCTCGAGGAGCTGTACGCGCTGCGGCTCTACCAGCGCATCGACGTCACCGGCGTGATCCGCAACACCTTCCAGAACACGCCGTGGATCGAGGTCGTCGACTTCGAGCCGCTGGCCGGACAGCTGGACACGGCGGTGCTGACCCACCTCTACCGCGGCGAGAAGCTGATGGCCCAGCGGCTGTGGCAGCGCGCCATCGCCGAGCTGTCGCTGGCGCCCGGCGACGGCGTGCCGCCGAACGCGCTGCGCGCCGCCCACAAGAACATGGGCATCTGCCTGCTGCGCATGGGCGAACCGCAGTCGGCGATCGGCTACCTCGAGTCGGCCTCGAAGCTGGCCCGCGGCACCGACCTCGAGGTGCTCGACCTGCTGGCGACGGCGAAAGGTCAGCCCGACCAGGCGATCGACCGCACCGTCGACTCGCGCGGGCTCAAGGACAGCGAGCGGCCGATGTGGGAGGCGTTCGACGCCGACCGCAACCGCCAGCCGATGACGAAGCTGATGCGCTGAGCCGGCGGCGCGGCGGCCGGGCGGCGGCCCCCGCACGCGCGTCCCCGTGGCTGAAAATCGCCCTGGGGTGGGGCATTCTCTGCTCCCCCCCCCCGGGCCCATGACCACGACCGCCGCCCTCCCCGTCGCGGCTGCGCCCTCGCGCGGCCCCTTCCGCCTCGCGGTGGCGATCCTGGTCGTGAACCTGTTCACGATCCTGAAGGGGGCGATGACCACGAGCACCGGCTCGGGCCTGGCCTATCCCGACTGGCCGCTGTCGGACGGCCAGCTGATGCCGGCGAGCAGCTACACGACGGTGCCGGGGTTCCTGGAGCACTTCCACCGGCTGTTCGGGGCGACGCTGGGCCTGCTCGCGCTGGCGCTGGCGATCTGGTTGCAGGCGACCCGGGACGGGACGCCGCGGCTGCGCCGCTGCGCGTGGTTCGGCGGCTGCCTGATCCTGGTGCAGGGCATCGTCGGCGGCACCGGCGTGCTGCGAGAGCTGCCGGCGCTGAACTCGGCCACGCACGGCACGCTCGCCCAGCTGATCTTCGCGCTGTTCGCCTGGATCGCCTACCAGCTGTCGGCGCGCCACGCGGCGACCTCGCCGCTGGCAGACGTCGCGCCGGGCGCCGGGCGCAGGCTGATGCTGGTGGCGCTGGCGGCGATGGTCGTGCAGACCGTGATCGGCGCGCTGGCGCGCCACACCAACAGCCCGCACGCCCTGTGGACGCACGTCGGCAACTCCTTCGTCGTGTTCCTGGTCGGCGCGATCGCCAGCGCGTTCGCCACCGGTCGGCTCGGCGAGGCGCCGGGCGTGCGCGGCCTCGCGCGGTCGATCGTGTCGCTGCTGATCGTGCAGATCGGACTCGGGTTCGTGGTGCTGGCCGTGCGCAATCCCGAGGGCAAGCGACCGGAGAACGTCGAGCACCTCGGCCGGGCGCTGGTGATCTCGGTGCACGTCGTGATCGGCGCGCTGCTGACGGTGCTGGTCGCCCTGCTGGCTGCCCACGTCTTCCGCGCCACGCGTCGCCACCCGGCGCTGGACTTCGAATGAGCGGGGCCGGCGCCAAGGTCCGCGCCTACTGGGAACTCGGCAAGCCGCGGCTGTCGGCGCTGGCGGTGTTCGCCGTGATCGCCGGCGCCTGCATGGCCTGGCCGTCGCCGCGCACCACGCCGCCGTGGGACCTGCTGCTGGCGACGACGCTCGGCACCTTCCTGGCGGCGATCGGCTCGGCGGCGCTGAACATGTACCGCGAGCGCCACCTGGACCCGCTGATGCAGCGCACGCAGCGGCGGCCGCTGCCGAGCGGACGCCTCGCTCCGGGCGAGGTCCTGACGTTCGGTGCGCTCGCCGCCGCGGCCGGCGTGCTGGTGGTGCTGCTCGGCGCGGCGCCGCTGCGCGACGACGGCTCGCGCCGGCCGGGCGACTGGAACCCGGTGGCGGCCCTGGTCTGTGCCGCGATCGTCGTCAGCTACGTCGTCGTCTACACGCCGATGAAGGTGCGCACGCCGTTGAACACCCTGGTCGGCGCGATCCCCGGCGCGCTGCCGCCGGTGGTCGGCCACGCCGCGGTGACCGGTCGCCTGGCGCTGGCGCAGCTGGTGCTGTTCGCGATCGTGTTCTGCTGGCAGATCCCGCACTTCCTGGCGATCGCCTGGCGATATCGCGACGACTACGCGCGCGCCGGCATGCGCATGCTGCCGGTGGTCGACCCGACCGGCTACCGCACCGCGGTGACGATGCTGCTCTACATGGCCGGTCTCGGCATCGCCAGCTTCCTGCCGTTCGTGCTGCAGATGGCCGGCGAACGCTACGCCGCCGTCGCCGTGCTGCTGAACGTCCTGTTCTTCGTGCCGACGCTGCTCGCCGCGCTGACCCGTCGCGAGTCGGCGATGCGGGCGACGTTCGTGACCTCGATCGTCTACCTGCCGCTGCTGCTCGCGGCGATGGTGTGGGACCGCGTCTGAGCCCGGGTGGTGCGCGGGCGGCCGCGGTTCGGCCGCCGGCGACGGCCTGCTTCGCCGAAAATCCAGGCTGCGCGCAAGCCTTGGCCCGGTCTTGGGTTCGGGCAGAGGATGGACCTGCGCGAGGGCGGTTCGCTTAAGGGGCGAGCGTACTAGAGGTTGGGAGGCTTCTCGTGGACGGAGGTTCCACGTCGGCCCGCCGCCCAACGGCCAGTGCTGCCAGCCACGTCGAGGACTCCTGCGCAGCGTCACGCGCAGTTCAGCGGGCCCTCGTGCGCGCCTGCGTCATGGCCACCCCTCTCTCCACTGCTCCCCGTACACCAATCCGGATCAGGAGGCTTTGCGTGCAGTCACTCATCCTGTTGCTGCTCTTCGTGCCGTCGTTCCTCGCGGCGACCGTGCGAACCGAAGTCAGGGCGACAGCCATGAGCTGCTCGCCGATCGGACGTACGATCCTGGGCCAGACGGAGTGGCTCGGCTGTCCTACCAATGCCTGCCCAGGAGGTGGTTCCACGAACCCCTGCCAGGGAGAAGACAACACCGGTCCCCAGGGTCAGCCGGCCACCAGGGCCTGGTGCACGTGCATGCAGGGGCAGGTCACACCATGCGAGGCGACCCTGACGCTCGATCCCGACGGACTCGTGACCGGCTACGGCTGTGCCAAGAACGGGTGCGAGCAGAGTTGCAGGAAAGTGAGCCTGCCCTTCCCGGAGAACTCGGGCAAGTTCTTGTTCTGCCACTGCGAATAGCCAATGCCGAAGAGCTGGTCATGGTTCGTCGCGTGCATGGCGGTGGTGGTTGCCCTTCTCGTCTGCTGCCCGCCGCGGTCGGCGATCCAGGCGGATCGGCCCGTACCCGCTCCGTCGAACCGGGCCGCCGCGGCGGACGACCCTGAATCGTCTTCGCGCGACCTGGCGCCGACTCGCGACGCGGTCGCCGGCGGCGGCATCACGGTGCTCGACCGCGGCGGACGCGCCATCGCGGGTGCGCGCCTCTGGCCGGTCGATGCGCCGCCGGTGGTACTCCCGGACGTGCCCGCGCTCGCGGTGTGCACCGACGACGGAGGTCGTGCCGAAGCCGATCCCGCGTGGCTCGGACGCCGGGTGGTGTGCTTCGCGGATGGCTTCCTCCCCGCCCTGGAAGCATGGCCCGAGGCCGTCGAACGCAACCTCGTCCTCGACCGGGCGCCAGTGGTGGAGGTCGAGGCGACGATCGACGGCCGGCCGCTGGAATCGTGCGAGGTCGTGTTCGCGCGGGCCCGCATCGGCAATGCTGGTGCGAAGGCGGTGACGGTGCGGTGGGGCGGGGGCCCGGTCATCGGCATGGCAGGAGAGGCTGCCGTCTGGCGGGCGACAACGGACGCGGCGGGACGATGCACCGTTCGCGGGTTGCCCGAAGGAACATATTGCGTCGCCGCCTTCCACAGCCGCGCCTATCCCCTCGACGAACGCTACCTCGGCGCCGAGCCGTTCTTCGTCGGTGCCGGTTTCCGGCGGATCGAGTGCGAGCCCTTTCTCGCTGCGGCGGCGATCGTACCGACCGCGAGTCGCGTCGTGGCGAGATGGGCGTCCGTGCCGCGCGGTGCGCCCAGTGACCGCGCCGGTGCCATCGCGCGCCGCGCCTTCGCGGCGAGACGCATGGAAGTCGAGCTCGGTGCGACGATGGTCCGGTTGCTGGCGCCGGCGGATCGTGGCCTCGCGGGCAGGATCGAGGCCGATTTCCGCGTGCTGTGTGCGGATGGTTCGCTCTGGTTCGGCGCCATACCCATGATCGACGCGCGCGAACTCGACGGACCGGCGTTCCTGCAGCAGGTGGACGTGCCGGCTGCGTCCGTACGTGTCCGCCTGCGTCGCGGCGCGCACGGCACCTATGACGGCCCCGTGCACCTGCTGCACGGCCCCGCTCTCGGCGTGCCGCCGCTGCCCGTTCGCGACGGCGACGTGGTGCGGCTGCCGCTGGGCGCGTACCGCTGGGAGTTCGCGGCCCCGAACCCATGGCTGCCGCGCCAGTTCGACGGTGGCGCTTTCGAGCTCACGGGTGCCGTCGACGTCATCTGTGCCTTGCGAGCGAACCTCATGGCAGAGGACTTGACGTGCGCTGTGCTTCAGTGGCTTTTTCCATCTCGGTGTGCGATGCAAATTGCCAAGGGAAGCTTGGCAAACCGTTGGCCAGTCACATCAACTGACAATGATTCTCCATGGATGCAATCGACGACGAACTAGAAAGGGCTATGGCCCTTGCGCGTCGGGTAGTTGGATCACGGCTCGGGAATGGCGCGGACTGTGATGAAGCGGTGCAGAACGCCTGCATGCGGCTGCTGCGCGGGCTCCAGTCCGGGGAGCGAATCGATTCGGTGTTCGGGCTTCTGCTGAACGCTGCCCAGCAGGAAGCCTTGCTGGTGTTGCGCCAGCGGCGCAACCAGCAGGGTCGTGAAGTGCAGGAGGGCGAGATTGGTGGCATGGGTGAGGGTTTGGATGGGCTGGGCGACGGAGCATCGCCGCTTGACTGCGAGGTCTTGGTGTCGTTGTTGCTGTTTGCCGTGGCCGAGCCACTGCGAACTTGGTTGGCTGATTTTCTGTCCGGGGCAAGTGTTGCGGAGTTGGCGCGGCGCGACCATGTGGACGTGGCTACCATCCGCCAGCGCCGGTCTCGTCTGAGAAAGGCGATCCTGGCCATGCCCGAGACTCAGGATTTCTTGGAGTTCTCGGTCACGTTGGGGCGGTTCCAGCACCATAGGGTTGACGAGCTTGATTCTGACCCCGAACCCCGAACCCCGAACCCCGAACCCCGAACCCCGAACCCCGAACCCCGAACCCCGAACCCCGAACCCCGAACCCAGGAACCCTGAAGTCCTATGAAATTCACTTCCTTTGCATTGCCAATGACGGCGATCCTCGGCGCCAACGGACTGTTGAGCGCACAGGCTCCGAATCCGTCGCTGACGTTCTCAGGTGGTCCCGGCAGCATCCCCGCGGGAACCGCTTCGGCGACGTATGACGCGTACGACGAGGACGTTTTCTCGGATGACAAACTCGTGCTGGGCGCACCCGTCTCTATCGCCGCCGATGGGTGGACGACTGGCGTTCTCCCTCTTGAGTGCGTCGGCGGGGTCGTCCAAGGTCCCGCCGGCACCTCCGGTGAGCAGAGCGCCACCGTTTACGTAATCATCAAGTTCTGGGACTCTCACGGACAATTGATCGGGACGCTCACAACCGGCACCAAGGGCACGAAGTGCTGAAAGGCGCCAGTCCCAGCCCATGGCGGAGCGTAATATGAGCCACGGTAGCGATCCACCTGCACCCATTGCATGTCCAAGCTAACGATACGGGGCCCTTCGCGGGGTGGCCTGCGAACCGCGCTGGCGATTGCGGTCCTGCTTGCCGTCGTGGGCCTGTGGAGATGGTCGGTCGACGTCAGGCCGACGCCGCCGATGCTCGCCCGTCCCACACACGGCATAGGCGCGCTGGCTACCGTGGAACCCGACGATGCAATGCCCATCGACAGGCGCTCTGTGGGCAGCGACGGGGTAGTCATAGGGCGTGTCGCCGTTCGACGGCCGGACGGCGTTCTCGAAGGTGTTGCTGCTCAATTGGCGCTGCTCGTGAACGACGGTGTCATGCCGACTGCCGAGGACGTCGCGGCCGTACGAAGAGTACCTTCGGCAGCGGATGGATCATTCGTCGTAGAGACCGAGAGCGGCCGCGTCACGCACTGCGTCGCCGAGCACATAGATGGGGTAGTGGCATACACGCGGCTGAACCCTTCTCTCGGGTTCCACTCTTTGGTGCTCGATCCCGCAGGGAGGATACGCCTGCTGCTGCCCGGCAACGCGGAGGCGTTTACGCTGCTGATGACGCCGAGTAATGGTGCATCGGTATCGCGCGAACCGGAGCGCAAGGGTCGTCTGCAGGTCGCCGGAGTGGGTGAACGCCTCGAGGTCAGTGGGGTGCCCATGAGTTGGGGCGCTGCCCAGCTGTCGGTGCAGTTCCATGGCGGGACGCGCGTAGATGTTCGCGATTCTGTGCCGTTGGTCTTCCGACAGTGGTCAGAGGTCGTGTTAGACCGTGCAGCCGCCGTGTGTTCGATCAGTGGTACCGTCGAGAACCTTCAAGGTGAGCCCATCGCGCGAGCGCATGCCCACGTGTACGCGTTGAACCCGCTCGGGGCAGCCGAGTACCAGGACGTGGACACCGACCGCTCCGGGCGATTTCGAATCGACAACTTGCGCGCCGGCCGCCACCGGCTGATTGTATCTGCGGACGGCTACGTGCCTTTGTCGGAGGAAGTGACGCTTGCCGATGCTGAGAGCCGCGATCTCGGCACTCGAGTGCTGACCGTCGGCGCAACCCTGAGGGGGCGCGTGGTCGGAGTCGACGTCGCGGCGCATTCGGTCTCGTTGGCTCCATGGGGTCTCGTCAGCGACCACACCATTTACTCAGCGCCGAAGAGGAGCGCGCTGGATCAGGATGGTGCATTCTCATTCCAGAACGTTGCCGCTGGCTCGTGGAGGATTGCGGTGCACTTGAAGAAGCCGGAGATGTGGCAGACTCCCTGGATTGGCTGCCGCGCGACCGTTCGAGATGGTGATGCCGAGGTCGACATGGGGGTGCTGCGCCTACCGGGTTGGTCACGTAGGTCGATCATCCTGGATGCCCCCGAGGTCACGACGATGGCCGAATGGAGGGTCGTTGCTATCGGGATGGAGACGCCATGGTGTAGTTACGGCGTAGTCGATTCCGAGAGAGTTGCCGATCTGGAGGTCGGGCCCGGGGACTTCCTGTTCGGTCTCAGTATCCCGTCATCGGACAGTCTGGGTCTGATCTGGTGCGGTGTATTCGACAGCTCGGTCAGGGTCTGCCGGGTGCCGGCAGCACGCGCGATCCTCGATTGCAGTTTGGCTGACGTCAAACGCGGTTACACCCTGTCTGTCGCTTATGTCGGCGGCCCCGCCTGGCCGCCGACGTGTCTGCCGCTCGAGAGCGAAACCAAGCGAGTCGATCTGGCCGCGAATCAGTTCGTGATACCGCACCTTCCAGTAGGAGCGTTCGAGATCCGCGTTAGCCTCGCCGGTGAGACGCGGACTGTGCCTGTCGTCGTTGCCACCGAACACAGCGTGGTAGCGTGCGTCTGGCCGTTCTGAAGTTGCGTCCGTAGAAGCGGCTGCATAAGCCTGCCATAATGGCACTTGTACTTTCTCCCGACTTGTGGCTTCCTCTGCGGGATGGCGAAGCGCCTCTCCAGCATCCTCACCGACGAGCAGTCAGCACGTGACACGTCGGGAGGAGCTCGATGTAGTGGCCCACAACGAGCTGGCGAAGCAGGCAGACCAGTATCTGGTTGCTGCCAACCCTCCCCTGCTGGAGTGGTTCCTGGACGACGGCTTGTGCGTCGAGTTGCCAGTGCCCAGGAAGCAACGGCAATTGAGGGTTGCCTACTCGGTCGAAGCCACGGACGTGCCCTGCGAATGATGTCTGAGAATCGCCAATGCCGAAGCGCTGGTCATGGTTCGTCGCGTGCATGGCAATGGTGGTTGCCCTTCTCGTCTGCTGCCCGCCGCGGTCGGCGATCCAGGCGGATCGGTCCGTACCCGCTGCGTCGAACTGGGCCGCCGCGGCGGGCGACCCTGAATCGTCTTCGCGCGACCTGGCGCCGACTCGCGACGCGGTCGCCGGCGGCGGCATCACGGTGCTCGACCGCGGCGGACGCGCCATCGCGGGTGCGCGCCTCTGGCCGGTCGATGCGCCGCCGGTGGTACTCCCGGACGTGCCCGCGCTCGCGGTGTGCACCGACGACGGAGGTCGTGCCGAAGCCGATCCCGCGTGGCTCGGACGCCGGGTGGTGTGCTTCGCGGATGGCTTCCTCCCCGCCCTGGAAGCATGGCCCGAGGCCGTCGAACGCAACCTCGTCCTCGACCGGGCGCCAGTGGTGGAGGTCGAGGCGACGATCGACGGCCGGCCGCTGGAATCGTGCGAGGTCGTGTTCGCGCGGGCCCGCATCGGCAATGCTGGTGCGAAGGCGGTGACGGTGCGGTGGGGCGGGGGCCCGGTCATCGGCATGGCAGGAGAGGCTGCCGTCTGGCGGGCGACAACGGACGCGGCGGGACGATGCACCGTTCGCGGGTTGCCCGAAGGAACATATTGCGTCGCCGCCTTCCACAGCCGCGCCTATCCCCTCGACGAACGCTACCTCGGCGCCGAGCCGTTCTTCGTCGGTGCCGGTTTCCGGCGGATCGAGTGCGAGCCCTTTCTCGCTGCGGCGGCGATCGTACCGACCGCGAGTCGCGTCGTGGCGAGATGGGCGTCCGTGCCGCGCGGTGCGCCCAGTGACCGCGCCGGTGCCATCGCGCGCCGCGCCTTCGCGGCGAGACGCATGGAAGTCGAGCTCGGTGCGACGATGGTCCGGTTGCTGGCGCCGGCGGATCGTGGCCTCGCGGGCAGGATCGAGGCCGATTTCCGCGTGCTGTGTGCGGATGGTTCGCTCTGGTTCGGCGCCATACCCATGATCGACGCGCGCGAACTCGACGGACCGGCGTTCCTGCAGCAGGTGGACGTGCCGGCTGCGTCCGTACGTGTCCGCCTGCGTCGCGGCGCGCACGGCACCTATGACGGCCCCGTGCACCTGCTGCACGGCCCCGCTCTCGGCGTGCCGCCGCTGCCCGTTCGCGACGGCGACGTGGTGCGGCTGCCGCTGGGCGCGTACCGCTGGGAGTTCGCGGCCCCGAACCCATGGCTGCCGCGCCAGTTCGACGGTGGCGCTTTCGAGCTCACGGGTGCCGTCGACGTCGCCGAGTGGATCATCGCCGTGCCCGACCTGGTGCCGATCACGATCCGGCCGCGGCTGGCGCCGGCCGTCGGTCCGGACGGCGATGCGTGGCTCGCCATCACGATCGAGAACGACGACGGCAGCGCCAACTGGTTCTGGCAAGGCGGGCACGGCGACATCCACAACCTGGTGCCACCGGGCCCGTTGACCGTGCGCGTTCAGCGTCCGGGTGGCGGCGTCGAAGTGTACGAAGTGCTGGCGCGCCAGCCGGACGAACCGTTGGTGCTGGAGCTGGGGCCTTGGTGAAGTGGAGCGGCGGCGCGTGGTCCGCGGGCGCGAACCCGGCCTGCGGCCGCCGGTGGTCGCCCATGCCGCGATGACCGTCCGGCTTTCGCCCAGCGGCGACGATGTTGCCGTCCAGGACCGGATCCGGCGCGCCGGCTTGCGGCCGCTGGTGTCGCGGCGGCCCGGCGAACGCTACGCTGCCGCCCCCGTGCTGCGGAACGTCCTGTTCGTCGTGCCGACTTCGTTCGCTGCGCTGACCCACCGCGAGTCGGCGATGCGGGCGGCGTTCGTGACCTCGATCGCCTGCCGGCTGCTGCCGCGCGCGGCGATGGCGTGGGACCGCGCATGAGCGAAGCCCCTGCCATCGTCGCGTCGGGGCTGGAGTTCGCCTACGGCGACCGGCGGGCGCTGCGCGGAGTGTCGTTCGAGGTGCCGCGCGGCGCCGTGTTCGGCTGCCTCGGCCCCAACGGCTCCGGCAAGTCGACCCTGTTCAAACTGCTGTCGACGCTGGTGCCGCTGCAGGGCGGCCGCGTGTCGATGCTCGGCCACGACCTCGCCACCGCCGCGGCGGCGATCCGCGCCCGCATCGGCGTCGTGTTCCAGTCGCCGGCCGTCGACCGCAAGCTGACGGTGCGCGAGAACCTGCGCTACGCCGGCATGCTGCTCGGCCTTTCCGGCCGCGAACTCGGCGCGCGCAGCGATGCCCTGTTGGCGGCGGGCAACCTCGCCGACCGCGCCGGCGATCTCGTCGGCGAGCTGTCGGGCGGCCTGCGCCGCCGCGTCGAGCTCGCCAAGTGCCTGCTCGGGCGGCCCGAGCTGGTGCTGCTCGACGAGGCCAGCACCGGCCTCGATCCGGCGGCACGGCGCGACATGTGGGCCGTGCTGCGCGCGCAGCCCCGCCTGTCGGTGTTGTTCACGACCCACCTGATGGACGAGGCCGCCGAGGCCGACCAGCTGCTGCTGCTCGACCAGGGCGCGATCGTCGCCGCCGGCCGGCCGGCCGACCTGATGCGCGAGGTCGGCGGCCAGGTGCTGGAGGTCGAGACCGCCGACGCGCCCGCGCTGCTGCGCGACCTCGAGCAGCAGTGCGGCGCACGCGGCGAGGTCGTCGACGGCGTCGTGCGTCTTGCCGGCGAACGCGTGCACGAACTGGTGCCGGTGGTCGTCGAGCGGTTCGGCGCGCGCGTGCAGCGGCTGCAGCTCGCCCACCCGTCGCTGCAGGACGTGTTCCTGCGCCGGACCGGCCGCCGGTTTCCGGCCGCCGAACCCGAACCCGCGCCGGCGAAGGGCCGGCGGAGGCGCGCGTGAGCAAGGCCGTGCTGGCGCTGTGGCACCGCGAGATCGTGCGCTTCCTGCGCGATCGGCCGCGGGTGACCGGTTCGCTGCTGCAACCGGTGGTGTTCTGGCTGCTGTTCAGCGGCGCGCTGCACGGCTCGTTCAAGCCGGGCGGCATGGACTACGGCGAGTACTTCTTCGTCGGCACGTTGGCGATGATCACGCTGTTCACCGCGATCTTCGCCACGATCACCGTGATCGAGGACCGCAAGGAGGGCTTCCTCCAGGGCGTGCTGGTGTCGCCGGTGCCGCGCGCGGCGATCGCGCTCGGCAAGATCCTCGGCGGCGCCTCGCTGGGGCTCGGGCTCGCGGTGGTGTTCCTGCTGCTGGCGCCGCTGGCGGGCGTGGCGCTGTCGTTCGACCGCGTCGTTGCCGGCCTCGGCGTGCTGGCGCTGCTGGCGGTCGCCGTCACCGGCCTCGGCTTCGCGCTCGCCTGGGTGATGGACAGCACCGCCGGCTACCACGGCATCATGATGCTGTTCCTGATGCCGATGCTGCTGCTGTCGGGCGCGTTCTTCCCGATGGAGAGCGCGCACCCGCTGCTGGCCTGGGTGCGGCACGTCAACCCGATGACCTACGGCGTCGGCGCCCTGCGGCACGCGTTCCAGGGCGAAGTGGCGGGCGTGCCGTCGTTCGCCGTCTGCCTCGCCGGCACCCTGCTGTTCGCCGTCGCGACGTTCGCGCTCGGCACGTTCGTCGTCACGCGCCGCAGCGCGCGCGACGCCGTGTGAGGGAGTCCGCATGCTCGCCCAGTTCGACTACCGCATCCTCGCCGACGTCGACGCCGCGCTGAACGCGCTGGCGTTCGTGTTCCTGGTCGCCGCGCTGGTCGCGGTGAAGCGCGGCAACGTCGAGCTGCACAAGCGGCTGGTGTTCGTGGCCGTCGGCTGCTCGGCGTTGTTCCTGGTCAGCTACGTCGTCTACCACCTCAACGCCGAGCCGGTGCGGTTCGCCGGCGAGGGCTGGATCCGGCCGGTCTACTTCGTGCTGCTGATCTCGCACGTCGTGCTCGCCGCCGTGCAGGTGCCGCTGATCCTGCGCACGCTGTGGCTCGGCGTTCGGGATCGCCGCGAGCAGCATCGCCGCTGGGCCCGGCTCACGGCGCCGATCTGGCTCTACGTGTCGGTGACGGGCGTCGTGGTCTACGCGCTGCTCTACCACTGGTAGCTGGCGTGGCCTGGCGGGGGCGCGCTGGCGCTCCCCTGGGCAGCGTTAGGCTGCCGTGGTGGCCATCGACGACACGCACCCGGAGGTCCGCCGCCTGCAGTTCGAGCGACTGCGGCGTCTGTCGATCGAGCAGCGCCTGGCGATGGTCGGCCAGTTGTCGGCCATGACGACGCACCTGTCGCGGCAGGCGATCCGAATGGCGATGCCGGGCGCACCCGAGCACGCGGTGATCCTGCGCTGGATCGAGCTCGTCTACGGCGCCGACCTCGCCGCGCGCGTGGCGCCGCTGGCGCACCGACTGGGCCGCGAGGCGCCTGGGCCGTGAGCATCCTGGCCGCCCTGCAGCCGGTCGTCGAGACGCTCGAGCGTCTGGGGGTCGCGTAAGACATCGGCGGCTCGGTGGCGAGTTCGGCGCACGGTTCACCACGGGCCACCAACGACGTCGATCTCGTCGTCGACCTGCGAACCGAGCACGTGGCACCGCTCTGCGCGGCGCTGGGCGACACCTTCTACGCGCCAGCGGAGCGGTTGCATGAGGCGATCGCGCGGCGATCGTGCGCGAACCTGCTGCACTTGGCGACGGGTTACAAGGTCGACGTCTTCGGCTGCCGTGCCACCGAGTACGACCGTCTGGCCTTGTCACGGTTCGTGGAGCGGAGCCTCGAGCCCGGCACCCGGCCGTTCCATGTCGCCACCGCCGAGGACATCCTGCTGCGCAAACTGGAATGGTATCGCTCCGGCGGCGAGGTATCCGACCGGCAGTGGAACGACGTGCTCGGCATCCTGCGCCTGCGCGAGCGTGACCTCGATCGCGCCTACCTGGAACGCTGGGCGGCGCGTCTCGGCCTGCACGGGCTGCTGGCGCGCGCGCAGCGCGAGGCCGGCGATCGCCACTGAGCCACCGATCACCGTCGCCCCCGGTCGCCCACACGGCCGATGGCGCCGGGGCCGCGCGCCCGGCATGCTCCGACGACCGCCATGCTGCACACCCTGCACGTCCGGAACCTCGCGCTGATCGAACGCGCCGAACTGGCGCTGGCCGCCGGCCTGACCGTGATCTCCGGCGAGACCGGCGGCGGCAAGTCGCTGCTGATCACCGCGTTGAAGCTGCTGCGCGGCGAGAAGGCGAGTGGTTCGCTGGTGCGCCACGGCGCCGACGAACTGCAGGTCGACGGCGAGTTCCGGCTCGGCGACGGCGCGCGCAGCGCCGCGGTGGCGCGGCTCGTCGAGCAGTTGTGCGGCGGCGCCATCGACGACGACCTGTTGCTGGTGACCCGCCTCGTCGACCGCCAGGGCCGGTCACGAGCGCGCATCGGCGGCAAGCCGGCGACGCTGGCGGCGCTGCGCGAGCTGGGCGCGTTCCTGCTCGAGATCCACGGCCAGGGCGAGTCGCGCGCGCTGATGCGCCCCGAGATCCAGTGCGAGACGCTGGATGCGTTCGCCGGCACGGCGAAGCTGCGGCTCGAGTTCGCATCGGCGCTGCAGGCGGCGCGGGCGCTGCGCGAGCGGCTGACGGCGAACGCCCGCGACGACCGCGAACGGCGGCAGCGGCTCGAGTTCCTGCGCTTCCAGCACGCAGGGATGACGGAGCTGCGGCTCGGCGACGGCGAGCTCGCCGAGCTGGAGCAGGAGCACCAGGTGCTGCGCAACCTGGACGCGATGCGCCAGCAGCTCGCCGCGGCGCTCGGGCTGCTGCAGGACGGCGACGGCAACGCCGCCGACCAATTGGCGCGGGCGGCGCGCGCCGTGCAGGAGGTCGCGGCGATCGATCGCCGGCTCGAGGCGGCCGGGGAGCAGATGGCGCAGATCGAGGACCTGGTCGCCGACGTCTGCCGTCAGCTGCAGTCGGCCGAGGCACGGCTGGAGCTGGACCCGTCGCGGCTGCAGGCGGTGCAGGAACGGCTCGACGAGATCCACACGGCTCTGAAGCGCTTCGGCCCGACCGAGCGCGACCTGCGCGACAACCTGGCCCGCACCGAGGCCGAACTGGCCGCCGCCGAGGCCGCGGTGGCCGATCCCGAGGCGTTGGCCGGCGAACTGCGCCGCGCCGTCGACGGGGCCGCCGGGCTCGGCCGCAAGCTGGTGCGCGCCCGGCAGAAGGCCGCGGCGCCGTTCGCCGAGCGGATCCGGGCCGAACTGCAGGATCTCGGCATGCAGCGCACCGAGGTGCGGGTGGCGATGGCGGACGAGTTCGCGCCCGACCGCCTGCTCGACGACGCGACGGAGCACGGTCCGGTGCCGGTCGACATCGAGGTGCGCATCAACCCCGGCGAGCCGTTCCACTCCCTGCGCGACACGGCGTCGGGCGGCGAACTGGCGCGGCTCGTGCTGGCGATCAAGAAGACGCTGGCCGACCAGGACCGGGTGCCGTTGCTGGTGCTCGACGAGATCGACGCCGAGATCGGCGGGCGCCTAGGGCTCCTGGTGGGGCGCAAGCTGCACGAGGTCGCGCGGCACCATCAGGTGGTGATCGTCACGCATCTGGCGCCGGTGGCGGCGTTCGCGCAGCACCACTTCCTGGTCGGCAAGCAGACGGCGGCGGCCGATCAGGGGGAGCGCACGCAGTCGGTGGTGCGGCTGCTGCACGGCGCCGAGGTCGAGCGGGAGCTGGCGGCGATGGCGATGGGCGACGGGGCGGATGCGGCGGCGGTGCAGCAGGCGCGGCGGCTGGTCGCCAAGGCGCGGGAGCTCGGCTGAGGGGGGCGGGAGGCTGCCCGGCCGCTGGCCGGTCAGGTCTGGCGGGCTCGGCGGGTCCTGGCGGCCCAAACGGGGTTGGCATGATCTTCATGCCAAGGGGGGGTTGACCTGTCGAGCGGGACAGAAGAGGGTGATCCCCATGTCGGGGACGTTCGGAGGTAGAGTCAGGGATTCCCGGGGGCGAGTGCTCCTGGCCGGACGATGCGGAATGTCCCCGAGATCCGTGAGGTGAGCATGCGATTGCTTCGTTCTCCGCTTCTCCGCTTCTCCGCTTCTCCGCTTCTCCGCTTCTCCGCTTCTCCGCTTCTCCGCGCGCGCGTAGCGCGGCGTACGGCGTTGGCTTGAGCTTTCTGCTCGGCAGCGCCGCGATGGCGCAGGCTCAGAAGGTCTACGCGACCCATGACTCGACTGCGGGTAGTGGTGGCATCGAGCCGATCGACGCCTTCCGTGAGGCGTGGGCCGACGTGAAGTCGCCGGGCGACGGCCGGCAGTATGCGGTTGGTACTGTTGAGGTACGCACAACGGAGAACGCCACGTTCTCGGGTTCGGACGCCGAGCCGTTGACGGTTGCCTTCGATCTCCAAGTGCCGGGCCAGAAGCGGCAGGTGGTGCTCGTGCAGTGCACCGAGGCCCAGCCATACGATGCCGCTGCGCCCGGTGCGTTCCAGGAGATCGTCTGGCAGAAGTACTTCTACGGGTCGACAGGAGACTTCTTGGTGCTCGATCGCGCCACCAACGCGCGAGCGATCGCCGTGTGGCCGACCGGCGATCCGGCCACCACGCGCGTGGCGATCTGCGGCGAGACCTACGACCAGCAGGTGCCGGGCACGGAGGATTCCTTCCTTGCGGCGACCGCAGTGGCACCCACCGGCTTCCTCGCCGTGCTCGACGGCGCCGGCGTCCTGCTCTGGACGCACCACCTGTATGGCGTCGATCCGGAGCAATCGTGCGCGGTGACCGACCTCAGCATCCGCGTCGAGGCCGATGGGCTCGAGGTCGTGACCTACTGCGGCATCTCGACGCATGGCGACCCAGGCTCCGGCACCACGCTGTCGGCGAAGTATCCTGCCGCGGGCTCGAGCGCGACCGCCGGGGTGTGGGGCGGCTTCGTCGGTCGGGTGTCCCGCGACACGGTTGGCACCAAGGACGTCGAGTTCCACAGCGACATCTCGCTCGGGCTCGAGCTGGGTCTGTTCGGCTTGGCCGAGATCGACGTCGACTACGCGGCGAACCCGCCGGTCGACCGCTTCGCCGTGGTGGGTGCGCTGCGGGTGCCTGGGACGCCGGGGCAGCTGGGGCTGGTGTGTGCGTTCGAGGCCAGTGCCGTGCGGTCGTCGGGCAGCCTCATCGGTGAGCCCATCACCACCCTGGGCACCGTGCTCGGCGAGAGCCATACCCTTGCTCGGGACGTGCTCGTGCTGCGCGACGGGTACTACGATGCCGTGGCCAGCACGCTGCGGCACGCGTTCGTCGTTGTCGGCTCGACCACGGATGCGGATCTGTTCGATCCCGAGGTTTGGGTTTGGGCCCAGCCCGCTCCTCTCGCCGGTGGCGTCGACGGCTTCGTGTGCGTGCTGAGCGACGACCCGCCGGGACCGCTGCCTCTCGGTGGACAGTTCTGCGGTGGTCCTGGCGACGACGGCGCGACGGGCGTGCAGGGTTGGAACGAGTACCCCGACCACTTCGCCGTGGCGACGTTCACCCAGGGGCCGGCGGGGACCGGCAGCCTGGACTTCGGCGTGAGCAGCTACTACTTGGTGTCGGACGCGATCGGTGTATCCCCGACGGGGATCCGCACCGTTCGCACCGACCAGATCGGCGGGACTGCCGACGAACGGCCGGCGGCGATGGGGGCGCTGCACGCCTTGGTGGCCGGCACCGCGTTCGAGGCCGCGCTGCTGGGTGACCCAGCCGGCGGTGGCATTGCCGTCGACCAGCGCGCCCGCGTCAACGTGGTCGGCTGCACCCCGTCGACCAACTTCCTGGCCGGTTTCCCCGGCTTCCCCAGCATCGCCGGCCGCGGTCGTGATGCGGCACCTCCTGCAGACGCCGTGCGCGTGGTGCTCGACATGCTGCCGCCGCCGCGCAGCGGGCAGTCATTCGGCATCGGTCGCACCGACCTGTCGGGCGACCAGGGGCCGTTCGTGCTACCGGCGGGCCTCACCGGTGGCACCACCCCGGCCTGTGCGCTGTCCCCGTTCGGGCGGCGGATCGGCGACCCCGCTCCCGTCCTGGCGCGCATGCTGCTCGACTACGAGGGCGACCAGCCCATGGCGGTGACCAGTGGTCCGCCGGTCGACGGCGCCATCTTGATCAGCCGGCCGAGCAGCCTGGTGTTCACGGCCTGGCAGTTCGAGGTGCCGGGAGCAGGGAGCAGCGGGGCGCCCGGCCTGGTGCTCTCACCGCCCCTGATCAACGGTGTCGAGGTGTTCACTCCGGACGCCTTCGTCAACGGCACGGTGTTCTTCGCCTCCGTCGGTCTGCCGGGGCACGCGGTGCGGGTGCCGGTGAACTTCGTGTTCCCGTCGCTGCCTGCACCGGCGCCGGCGATGACCGTGCAGGTGTTCTGCTGGTTCCCCAACAACCCGCAGCCGGGTGGCCTGACGTGCACCGGCTCGGATACGACCGAGGTCACCGCCAGCGCGGCGATGTGGCTCCCCTTGTAGTGGTAACGAAGGCCTCGCCGGGCAGGTTCCGGCGAGGCCGAGACGAACGAGGTGATGGCAATGCGTGCAGCGTTCGGAGCGATGCTGGCTGGCTTCCTGGCCGCGTCGGTGTTCGTCGATGGCGGCACCGTCAGGGCCCAGGGCCCGCTCGGCTGGCCGAGTTCGGTGCGCACCTGGGGCAAGTTCTATTGCGATACCGAGGGACGGGAGGGCAGGTTCGTGCGGGTGGCGGCAGGATTGGATGTCACGGCGGCACTCCGGGCCGATGGCCAGTTGTTCGTCAATGGCGAGAACACCCTCCGCCAGTGTGTGGTGCCTGTGCCACCGCCTGGAGTCCATTACGTCGATGTCGCCGTCACTGGGTTTGCCATGGGACTCAGATCCGATGGCACGATCCACCTTTGGGGTGGAGGCTCGCCATGGGTCGGTGTCTTCCTGCCGCCTCCGGCACCTGCGCTGACTGTCGGCATGCGCTACACCAGCATCGCTGCGGGTGGCAGTCATGCACTGGCACTCCGGTCCGACGGAAGCGCCGTGGTCTGGGGGGACCCGGCACGCAACACCCACGGGCAATTGAACATGCCGGCCCACGTTTCGCAGGGTCCGGTCCAGAAGATCTCGGCGATGGGGCGCTACTCCCTCGCCCTGATGGCCGACGGCACGATCCACGCCTGGGGCGACAACACCTACGGCCAGTGCTCGGTGCCCAGCCTGCCACCGGGGCAAGTCTACGTCGACGTCTACGCGGGGCTGCGGCATGCCCTGGCCGTGCGTTCGGATGGCCAGGCCGTAGCCTGGGGAGAAGCGACCTCCGGCAAGTGCAACGTGCCACCTCTGCCACCCGGGACAGTCTACGAACTGGTTGCCGCGGGCGATGAGCACAGCTACGCGCTGCGCTCGGACCAGGTGCTGGTCGCCTGGGGCAACAACCTGAGCGGCCAGGGTGACGTGCCGAGCGTGCCGGCTGGCGATCGATGCATCCAGTTGGCCAGTGGCATGCACCATGGGGTGTGCCTGCTTGCCAGCGGCATGGTGCTGTCCTGGGGATTCAACAGCTGGTTGCAGGCCTACATTCCTGTGCTGCCGAAGCAGCCGCGACCGGCCAGGCACGTGATGGCAGCAGCCGGTCGGTACCACAACCTGGCTCTGCTCTCGACTCACGAGATCATCGGGTGGGGGTCTGCTCTGCACGATGTGTCCAGCGTGCCGGCGTGGCTGCAGGGCCGGCGATGGATTGCGATGGGCAGCGGCGACAAACACAATGTCGCCCTCGCCGCCGACGGCACCCTCCACGCCTGGGGCGACAACTCCGCGGGCCAGTGCAACGTGCCGGCGCTGCCGCCCGGCGTGCACTACACGACGAAGTTCTCGGTCGGCCCCGGGCACACAGTGGCCCGCCGATCGGACGGCGAGATGGTCGCCTTCGGCAGCAATGCCTGGGGTTGCTCGACCTTGCCGCCGCTGCCGCCGGGCGTGCAGTACGTCGACGTGCACTGCAACAGCAGCCGCACCCTGCTGCTGCGCTCCGACGGCGCCATCGTCAACATCGGCAATCTGAACCAGAGCCAGCTCGTGGCGCCCTCCCCGCCGCCGGGGCTCGCTTACGTCGAGGTGGCCGGCGCCTGGAACTTCTCGGCCGCGCTGCGCTCGGACGGCGTGGTCGTGCACTGGGGCTCGCCGCCGTGGACGCTGCTGCCAACGCTGCCGTTTGGCGTCTGCTACGTGCAGATCACGGCCGGCGAGGGCCACCTGTCGGCGCGCCGTTCGGACGGCGAGGTGGACGTCATGGGCGTGCTGCAGCAGAACCAGGATCTCAAGGTGCCGCTCGTGCCCGGCACGTCCTACGTCGAGGTGTCCGCGGGTTCGGTCACGACCACCGCCCGCGTCGGCCCCACCTGCACCTACGTTTCCTTCGGATCCGGCTGCTCCGGCTCCCGTCCGACCTCGCGCCTGGTCCCGCGCGACACCCCACACCTCGGCAAGACCCTGCAGGTGACCCTGTTCGACCTGCCGCAGGACCTCGCCGTCCTCGCGTTCGGCTGGCAGCGGCTGCCGGCGCCCGTCGACCTGGGCTTCCTCGGCATGCCGGGGTGCAACCTGCACGTTTCCCTGGATGCGCTCGTGCCTCTGGTCGGCCAGAACGGCCAGGCGAAGTGGTTGCTGCCGATCCCGAGCCATCCGCTCTGGGTCGGCACCCGCTTCTACAATCAGGCTCTCGTGCTCGACCAGGCCGCCGGCAACGCCTTCGGTGCCGTGCTCGGCGATGCGGCCGAGGCCGTCATCGGCCACTGGTAGACGCGCAGCCGGGTGCCGGTTGCGCGCGGC
>JAHBXX010000028.1 GCA_019636245.1 Planctomycetota bacterium
GGCGGCCGCGACGACGGCGGCGGTGGCGGCGGCGGCGACGAGTGGTAGTCGATCGCGGCTGAAATGCCGCCGGTCCTGCACCGGCATGTCTCGGGCTCGCCGATCGGCGGGCCCGAGGCGTTTCCAGGGGGCGTCCGCCGCGGGCGCGCTCAGTTGCGCTGGGTGTCGGCGGGCTTGGCGGCGGCGCACGGCCCCCCGACCTCACGCGGCGACGACAGCCCGGCGAGGTCGAGGCTGCGCTGCACGAGGCGCACGCGCTCCTGCATCGACAGCGACTGCACCGGCAGGTAGGGCACGTCGAAGACCTCGAGCAGCAGCTTCACCATGCCGTCGATGCGCACGACCTCCTCCCACTCCAGTCCGGCGCGCACGCCGTCGGCGACCACCAGTTCACGGTGCGGCCGCAGGAAGAACACGATGCCCTGCCGCACCCAGTCCATGTAGTCGGCCAGCCGCCGGTCGCGGAACACCTCGCCGAGGATCGTCGAGTGGTGCGCGGCGTAGGCGAGGTTGCAGAACGCCCGGTCGCTGACGAACGGGCCGGTGACCTTCTGTTCGGCCTCGATCTGGCGGTGGAACACCTCCCGCTGGTAGCGGTTCACCAGTTCGATGTCGGTGCGCAAGGTGTCGAGCCTGGCCTCCATCTCCGCCAGCACGCCACGGGCCACCTCGGCGATCATCGGCACGCCGTAGTGGTCGCGGACCCAGCGCGCCAGGGTCGTCTTGCCCGTCGCGTGGGCGCCGACCATGTAGATGCGGGTCAGGGCGGACGAGAGGACGGGCCGCTGGGGCAGCATCGCGCCACGGTAGCACCCCGGCCGCCGCCGGCAAGGCGCTCGGCTAGGCGCCGTCCGCAGCCGCCGCGTCGCCGCTCTCGGCGGCCCGCAGCACCAGCCGCGCGCGCCTGGACACCGACGGTTCGACGTAGGCGCGCTCCAGGATGGCCTGCGGCGCCCGCAGGGTCTGCAGCAGCAGGTCCGCGAGCAGGCCGGGCGGCGCCGATTCCGGCAGCGGCAGCGGTTGGTGGAGCCGGGCGGAGGTGGCGGCGCGCAGCCGGTCGGCCAGTTCCTCGGCCTCGGCGCCCGCGGCGTCGATCTCGACGAACGGCAGGCAGCGCACCCGGCGGTAGAGCCGGTCGCTCGGCACTTCCTCGAAGCGGACCCGGGCGAGACCGAGCACCAGGATCTGGTAGCGGCCGTCCTCGAGCCGCTGGTGGCGCAGGATCTCGCCGAGACCGGCCACGCCCAGGAGCTGCGGCGGTCGACCCGCCGGCACCGGCTCCCGCAGCAGGGTGCCGATCACCAGCCGACCGGCGCTGTCGAGCAGGTCCTCCACCATCTGGCGGTAGCGCGGCTCGAAGATGTGCAGCGGCATCACCTGGTGCGGGAACAGGAACGCCCCCGGCAGCGGGAAGATCGGCACCTCGGTGTTGGGCAGCTGCACGTGCACGCTTGGGCCAGACGATAGCACCCGGCAAGGGCCGAAGGGTGCGTTGGGCGTGGCCGCTGCCCGCCGGCGGCAGGGTTCGCCGCCCCGGCCGAGGCCAGGGCGGCAGGCAGGCCGCTCAGTTCTGGTAGATCTCGGCGTCCGTCGGGCCGCCGCCGACCACCATCACCGTGCCGTCCGGCAGGTTCACCGTGGTCGGGAACAGGCGCGGGGCGGCCATCGAGCCGGTCGGCACGATGTTGTTCGGGCCCTGCGACAGCAGGTCGGCGCTGGCGGTGGCGTTGAAGCCGAAGGTCGACGTCGAGGCGTCGATCGCCAGCTGGAACCCGCCCGCGATCAGCACGCGGCCGTTCGGCAGCGCGGCGGCGGCGGCGCCGGCGCGCCCCTCCTGCATGCCGTTGATCGTCGTGAAGGTGCCGAAGCCGCCGACGAAGGACGGCGTGAACAGCTGGCAATCGGTGCGCGTCTGGATGATCAGGTCGGCGATGTTGCCGGTGGTGAGGAAGGTGGTGAAGTCGAGGTTCAGGCCGCCGATCAGCACCACGCGACCGTTGGTCGTCGCCACCGCCGAGTGCAGGAACCGGCCGCCGCTGAAGAACGCAGGCAAGCCGAAGCTGTTGGTCGTCGGATTGAAGCGGTAGGCCGTGGCCGACACGGTGGGCAGGTTGACGATCGGCAGCAGGCTGATGCCGCCGGCGACCAGCACCTGGCCGTTGGTCAAGGTCGTCGAGGTGTGCAGGGCGCGCGCCTCGAGCATGTTCGGGCCGGGGCTGAAGGCATTGGTCGCCGGATCGAAGATCTCGGTCGTGACCAGGAGGCCCGTGAACAGCGACAGCGGGTTGGCCAGATCGAGCGCCGACAGGCCGCCCGTCACCAGCACCTTGCCGTTGCCCATCAGCGAGGCGCCATGGCCGGCGCGCGCCTGGGCCATGGTCAGGGTCGTCGTGGTCTGCGTCGCCGGGTCGTAGACGGCCGCGTTCGCCGTGGTCTGGCCGGTGGTGGGGTCGAGCCCGCCGGTGAACAGCACGCGGCCGTCCGGCAGCCCGGTGCTCTGCGAGAACAGGCCGACGCCGAACGTCACGCCCGCCGCCTCCCATTCCTCGGTGCGCGACTTGTAGCGCTGCGCCACCGGACCCGAGCCGCCGACGAACAGCAGTTCGTTGTTGGGCGCCGCGGCCGTCGTGCCGCCAGCGATCGGTACCGGCGGCTGGTTCAGGGCCGGCTTCCAGGTGCCGACGTGCTGGGGCGTCACCCGCACCAGGTTGGACACCCGCCAGGGTCCGCCTCCCCCGAGCACCTGCAGCGAGTAGGTCCACTGCTCGAAGAACGGGTCGTCGGGGATCACGATGGCCGGCGTGGCCACGCCGGCGCCGTTGGTCAGGCCCACCCAGCCGGGCAGGGCGAACGAGAGGTCGACCAGCAGCAGCGGCAGGTCCATGGTGACGCCGTACTGCGGCAGGGCGGTGGACTGCTCGAACAGGTCCACGGCCAGGGCGTAGAACTCGTTTGGCTGCCCTTGGATCGGGAAGGTGGTGACGGCGCCGAGGGCGCCGCCCTGCTTGTCGAGGCTCAGGTTCTGCGCCGCCAGTGGCGTGGCGGCAGCGGCCAACAGGCCGAGGGTCAAGGCGGAGGTGGGACGGTGGAAGACGGACATCATGGCAGTATGGCTCGTGTTGGTCGTGGAGGCGAACCGGGGACGATGCGCCATGCCGCATGGCGGCACCGGCGGGGAAGCAGGCAGCTCCGCCGCCAGGTCATCCGCGCGGCGGCGCACGAACCCATCACCGGCGGACTCGTCGTGCCACCCGATCGGCACGCGACGGTGGGCGAGCCGCCACGCGACCGCGCGCCGCCAATCGCGCCGCACCGGGCATGCGACCGTCGGCGTGGCTCGCCGCGCCGCGCGCGCGGCGCCGCTTCGTGGCGGCGACCATCGTGTGGCGACCGGGTGCCTTCCAGAGCGCGCATCGCCACGCCGGTGGTCCGGCCCGGTCCGCATCGGCCGCGACCTTTTGCCCACGGCCGGCGACCGCGTAGACTCCGCCGCCCGATGCCGCCGCGCCGCTACCACCTGACCAGCTACGGCTGCCAGATGAACAAACTCGACAGCGAACTGGTCGAGAGCAAGTTGCGCCAGCGGGGCTACGAGGCGGCGGCCGACGAGGCCTCGGCCTCGGTGGTGCTGCTGAACACCTGCTCGGTGCGCCAGCACGCCGAGGACCGGGTATGGTCGAAGCTGGGCAAGCTGCGCCAGCGCAAGCGCAGCGAACCCGGCCTGGTGGTGGGCGTGCTCGGCTGCATGGCCCAGGAGCACAAGCGCTACCTGCTGTCGCGCATGCCGCACGTCGACCTCGTCGTCGGCCCGTCGGCGTTCGGCGACATCGACGCCACCGTCGACGAGGCGGTGGCCCGCAACGCGCAGATCGCGGCGACCCGCGAACGGGCGCGCACCAAGCACGAGGTGGCCGGGGCCGGGGTGCTGGCGGTCGGACAGGGCGTCAGCGGCGATGCGATCCGGCGCGACGTGCGCGTCCGGCCGCACCGGTCGCAGGCCTATGTGTCGGTGATGCGTGGCTGCAACATGCCGTGCAGCTACTGCATCGTGCCGACCACCCGCGGCGACGAGGTGTCGCGGCCGATCGCCGACCTCGTCGACGAGGCGCAGCGGCTCTGCGACGACGGCGTCACCGAGATCACGCTGCTGGGGCAGACCGTGAACGCCTACGGGCGCGACCTGACCGGCCAGAACGCCACGCTGGCGCGCCTGCTGCGCGCCCTGCACGAGATCCCGGCCCTGCGCCGGCTCGCCTTCATCACCTCGCACCCCAACTTCCTGTCGCCCGATCTCGTCGACGCCCTGGCCGAGCTGCCGAAGGTCGCCCGCTACCTGCACCTGCCGGCGCAGTCGGGCAGCAATGCGGTGCTGAAGGCGATGCGCCGCGGCTACACGGTGGAGCGCTACCTGGCCCGCGTCGAGCAGCTGCTGGCCCGGGCGCCCGACTTCGAGCTGCACAGCGACTTCATCGTCGGGTATCCCGGCGAGAGCGCGAGCGACTTCGAGGCCACGGCGGCCCTGCTGCGGCGCGTCGGCTTCGCGCAGAGCTACGTGTTCAAGTATTCGCCCCGCCCTGGCACGCTGGCGGCCGAACGCGACGACGACGTACCCGAGGCGGAGAAGGAGCGGCGCAACCAGGTGCTGCTGCAGATCCAGGAGGAACTGACCCTCGCCCGCCACCAGGCCCTGGTCGGTCGCACGGTCGAGGTGCTGGTCGAAGGCCCGAGCAAGGTGGCCGGCCGGCTCAGCGGCCGCACGGTGCACCATCGCCTGGTCCACTTCGCCAGCGACGACCTCGACCTCGTCGGCACCTACGTGCCGGTGCGGATCCGCGAGGCGCTCGGCCACTCGGTGGTGGGCGAACGGCTCGACGCGACGGCCGCCGAGGCCTCGGCGCACGACCCGGTCGAGGTCCAGCGCGCGTGAACTTCGAGGCCTGCATGGCGGAAGCGCTGCAGCTGGCGCAGCGCGGCCGTGGCGAAGTCGAGCCGAATCCGCGCGTCGGCTGCGTGCTGCTGCAGGACGGCGAGGTGGTCGGTCGCGGCTGGCACGAGTACTTCGGCGGCCGCCACGCCGAGGCGATGGCGTTGGCCGAGGCGGCGCAGGCCGGGCGTCGGCCGGACACGGCGGTGGTGACGCTGGAGCCGTGCTCGACGCCCAAGGGCCAGGACGGCAAGAAGACCGAGCCCTGCGCCCAGGCCCTGGCCGCGGCCGGCGTGCGTCGGGTCGTGATCGGCGCCCTCGACTGCGATCCGCGCCACCGCCGCCAGGGCATCGCCGTGCTGGAAGGGGCCGGCGTCGAGGTCCTGGATGGCGTGCTGGCGTCGGCGTGCGACCAGAGCCTGCAGTCGTTCCGTCGGGCGCTGGCGCTCGATCGGCCGTGGACCCTGTGCAAGTGGGCGATGACGCTCGATGGCAAGACGGCCGCGCCGACCGGCGAGGCACGTTGGATCTCCGGGCCGGAGGCCCGCCGTCGCACGCACGAACTCCGTGCGCGCTGCTGCGCGGTCATGGTCGGGTTCCGGACCGCGCAGATCGACGACCCGGAGCTGACGGTGCGCCACGTCGCCGGCAAGCAGCCGATCCGCATCGTCGTCGACCCGCTCGGTGAGATCGACGACGACAGCAACCTGGTGCGCACCGCACGCGCCCAGCCGACGTGGCTGCTGGCCAGCGAGGACGTCGACCGGCGCCGCAGCGGCCGCTTGCAGGACCTCGGCGTGCAGGTGGTGCACGTCGCCACCGCCGAAGGGCCGCGCCGCCTGCACCTCGGCCAGGCGTTTCGCGAACTGCACCGCCGCGGCCTGCGACGGGTGCTCGTCGAGGGCGGTGGCGGCCTGGTGGCCCAGATGCTGGCGTGGCAGTGCGTCGACCAGGTGCTGGCCTTCGTGGCGCCCAAGATCATCGGCGGGCGACTGGCGCCGACGCCGGTCGGCGGCGAGGGGCGGCCGTTCATGGCCGAGGCCTGGCAGTTGCACGATGTCGGCTTCGAGGCCTGCGGCGCGGACGTCGCGATCTCGGGCTTCGTCGGCGGCTGAAGGTCGGCGGCGCGCCTACCAGCGCGGCCACACCGGGTCGGACAGCACGCCGGTCCGCCCGACGGCGTGCACGACCACCTGCTTCGCGTCGGCGGGCAGCGCCAGGCTGCCGACCTCGGCGCCGACGATCGCCTGCGTACGCCAACCGTTGCCGTCGCGCACCTGGACGACCAGGAACCGCACCGCCTCGGCGGCCGTCCAGCGCAGGGTGTGGTGGTCGCGACCGAGTTCGATCGAGGCCCGCGGCGGAGCCGGCGGGCTGGCGCCGAGCCACGGGACGGGCGGCGCCAATGCCGGCTCGCGCGCCAGCCGCGTGCGCAGGGCGGCGCCCACGTGCGGCGCGTCGTCGCGCAGGGACTGGAAGCTGTAGAGCAGGAAGCCCGGGGTGCGGGGCGAGGCGGCCCTGATCTGGGCGACCTGCTGCTCCAGTTCGTCCGGCCGGTGCGGCGCCTTGCGCGCGAGCATGCCGACGACGTTGAGGCCCGGCCAGACATGGCGCTGCCGGGGGTTCTGCGCCAGCCACCAGGGCAGCAACACGGCGAAGCTCTGCGCGCGCTGGTCGATCGGCCAGTAGAGCTGGGGCGCCAGGTAGTCGAGCCAGCCCTCGCGCAGCCACTTCACCACGTCGGCGTGCAGCTGGCCGAACTGGTCGACGCCGGCCTCGATCCCCGCCGGAACGCCGGGGCGGGCGATGCCGAACGGGCTGATGCCGACCTGCACCCACGGCTTCACCTCGTGCACGGCGCGGTAGAGCCGCTGCACGAACTCGTCGATGTTCGCGCGCCGCCAGTCGGCGCGCGCGAGCCGGCCGCCGCCGGCGCGGTAGCGGCCGTAGCTGGCGTCGTCGGGGAACGCCGCGCCCTTCTCCGGGTAGGGGTAGAAGTAGTCGTCGATGTGCAGGCCGTCGATGTCGTAGCGCGCGACGACGTCGCAGAGCACGGCGAGCGACCACTCGACGGCGCGCGCGTCGCCGGGGTCCATCCAGCCGTAGGCCCCGTAGCGCACGCAGGCCGACGGCAACGCCGACAGCACGTGGTTCGGCGCTGGCTTCGACTTCCCGGCCGGATGCGCGGCGCGGAACGGGTTGCACCAGGCATGCAGCTGAAGACCGCGCCGGTGGCAGCGTTCGATCGCATGGGCGAGCGGATCCCAGTCGCCGTCCGGCGCGCGTCCCTGCGCGCCGGTGAGCCACTCGCTCCACGGCTCGAGCTCGGAGCGGTAGAACGCGTCGCCGGCGGGGCGGACCTGGAACACCAGGCCGTTGAGTCCCAGGTCGGCCGCCCGGTCGACGATCGCGTCCAGTTCGGCCTTCGCCCTGGCCGTCGGCAGCCCGGGCCGGCTCGGCCAGTCGATGTTGTTGACCGTGGCGACCCAGGCGCCGCGGAACTCGCGCGCGATCGGCGGCGGCGCCGTGCGCTCCTGGCCGCAGGCGCACCCCGCACCGGCCAGCAGCCAGAGCCACACGAGCAACAGGAAGCAGGGAGTGGATCGCATCGCGGCCCTCGGGGTGCCCGGGCGGGCGGCGCTATCATGCCCTCGGTGGGGGCCGCGGCCACGGCGGCCGAGCACGAATCGGAGCGTCCGGTCGAGGCTCGGTTGCCGCGGTCCGCTCGGCTACGGTGCCGGCATGTCGACGCCGCGCCTCGTCTTCCGCGCCCTGGTGTTCGCCCTCGCCGGCATGGTGGTGGTCTTCGTCGCCGTCGGCTACCTGCTCGCCGGCGAATGGCATGTCGAGTCGCAGCGCGAGATCGGCGCGCCGCCGGCGCGGATCGCGGCGCTGGTCGGCGACCTGTCGTCCTGGGCCACCTGGGCGGCGATGGAACCCAACCTCGGTCCGCCGACCACCCGGAGCGTGCTGGGGGCGGCGGGGACCGAAGGCCACGCGCTGCGCTGGTCGGGGCCGCGCGGCACGGCGACGCTGACCCTGCGGCAGGTCGCCGCCGACGGCATCGTCTACGACTTCGTCGGCGAAGGACCGGAGCGGGCGCCGATGCAGTGGCGCGCCAACGGCCGCATCACCTGGACGGCGTCGGCCGGCGGCACCGCGGTCCGCTGGTACGACGAGGGCCATTGGGACAGCCTGCCCGGCCGGTGGATCGGCTGGTTCGGAGCGATGCAGGAGCGCGCGCGGCAGATCCAGACCACCAGTCTCGCCGGCCTCGCCGAGGCGGTGGAAGCCAATCCCGCGGGCCAGGGCAGCCGCTGAGACCGGCCGGCGCCGCCGCGGCGCTCCTTCAGCGCACGGTGACGGCGACCAGGGCGGGGGCCGGGTCGACCGCCAGGTTGGTGCCGGCGCTGTCGGCGGCGCGCAGATCGCGCAGCCTGATCTGGTGCACGCCCAGCTGACGCGGCGTGCTCGTCACCAGCCGCAGGCGGAACAGCGGTCCCTTCGCCAGCGGTGCGGCCGCCGGGTTGCGGGCGTCGCCGCAGAGGACCACGAACCGGCCGTCCTTGGTCTCGCCATCGAGATCGGGCACGCCGGCGATGGCCTGCAGCCTGTCCGCGGGCGCCAGCGCCAGGGCCGGCGGCAGTTCGATCGCCACCTGCAGCAGCACCGGCGCGATCGAGGTCGCGTCGGCCAGTTCGACCACGAGGTCGACGGCGGTCGTCGCCGGTCCGACGTCGAGCGGCGCGGCCGCGAGGCGCACGGGCAACGCCGCCGGCGGGGTCGAGCCGCCGCCGCCACCGCCGCCGCAGGCGGGCACGAACAGGAGCAGGGGGACGGCGGGGCGCCAGCGCATCCGCGGAAGGCTACCCGATCGCGCGCATCCGAGAAGGGCTCGTCTGCCGGCCGCCGCTGCGCGACGATGCCGCCATGCCGATCCCGCCGCGCCTCCTGGCCGCACTGGGCTGCGTGCTGCCGCTGGCGATGCCGCCGGCGGCCGCGCAGGATGCTGCCGTGCCCCCGACGCCGACCGATCCGCCGACCAATCGCCTCGGCGCGGCGACGTCGCTCTATCTGCGCCAGCACCGCACCAACCCGGTGCACTGGCAGGAGTGGGGGCCCGAGGCGTTGGCGCGCGCCCAGCGGGAGGATCGGCCGATCTTCCTCAGCATCGGCTACTCGGCGTGCCACTGGTGCCATGTGATGGCGCGGGAGAGCTTCGCCGATCCCGCGGTGGCCGCGGTGCTCAACGAGCACTTCGTCTGCATCAAGGTCGACCGCGAGGAACGGCCCGATCTCGACGAGATCTACCTGGCGGCGCTGCAGGCGATGGGGCAGGACGGCGGCTGGCCGCTGTCCGCGTGGCTGCTGCCGGACGGGCGCCCGTTCTACGCCGGCACCTACTTCCCGCCCGCCGATGCGCACGGCCGGCCGGGGTTCCGCCGCGTGTGCGAACGGCTGGCGCAGGCGTGGCGCGAGCAGCGCACGGCGATCGAGGCCAACGCCGGCGCCCTGGCGCGGCATCTCGAACGCGTGCTGGCGCCCGCGCTGCCGCCGGGCGAGCCGTCCGCCGACCTGCTGGCGGCGATCGAACCCTCGGCGGCCGCACGCTTCGACGCCGAGCACGGCGGCTTCGCACCGCCGCCGGCGCGCGCGCCGAAGTTCCCGTCGCCGCGCGAGCTGCAGGTGCTGATGCGCCTCGGCAGCGCGCCGGCGCTGGCGATGGCGCGCACGACCCTCGAGGCGATGGCGCGCGGCGGCATGTTCGACCAGCTCGGCGGCGGCTTCCATCGCTACAGCACCGACCGCGCCTGGGTGGTGCCGCACTTCGAGAAGATGCTCTACGACAACGCGCTGCTGGCCAGCTGCTACCTCGAGGCCAGCGAACGCTTCGACGAGCCCGGCTTCGCGGCGGTCGCGCGGGCCACGCTCGACTACATGCTGCGCGAACTGCAGCACGGCGACGGCGGCTTCTTCGCCAGCCAGGACGCGCAGAGCGAGGGTGAGGAGGGGCGCTTCTTCGTCTGGACGCGGGAGCAGTTCGACACGCTGCTCGGCGACGAGGCCGAGCTGGCCGCGCGCCACTTCGGCGTGCGGCCGGACGGCAACTGGGAAGGCCGCAGCGTGCTCGTGCGCGGCGAGGGGGCCGCGGCCCTCGCGGCGGCGAAGGACCTGCCGGTGGCCGCCGTCGAGGCGCGGTTGCAGGCCGCCCGTGCGCGATTGTCGGCGGCGCGCGACCAGAGGGTGCGGCCGGCGACCGACGAGAAGATCCTGGCGGCCTGGAACGGGCTGGCGATCGCGGCCTTGGTGCAGGGCCACCGCACGCTCGGCGACGCGCGTTACCTGGCGGCGGCGCAGGCGGCGGCGGCGTTCGCGGTGCGCGAACTGGTGGTGGACGGCCGCTGCCGGCGGGCGTGGCCGGGGCCGACCACGACGCCGAACGGGTTCCTCGACGACCACGCGCTGCTCGCCGAGGGATTGCTGGCGCTGTTCGAGGGCGACGGCGACCCGCGCTGGCTGGCAGCCGCCCGCGCCCTGCTGCAGACGGTGCAGGAACGGTTCGGCGCCGGCGACGGGACGTTCTGGTACACCGCCGACGACCAGGCCCGCGTGGTGGCGCGCACCAAGAACGCCGTCGAGACGGCGACGCCGTCGGGCACGGCGGCCGTGGCGATGGCCTGCCTGCGCGCCGGTCTGTTGCTGGCCGACGAGGCGCTCTACGACGCCGGCGTCGCCGTGCTGCGCGCCCACCACGAGTTGCTGGCCGAGGCTCCGGCGGCGGCGCCCTCGCTGGTGCTGGCGCTGCAGTTCCACCTCGAGGGTCCTCGCGAGGTGGTCGTCGTCGGGCCGCCCGACGATGCGCGCACCCAGGCCCTGCTGCGGGCGGCCAGGGCCCTGCCGGCGAGCGGGTACGTGGTGGCGCACCTGCACGAGGGCAACCGCGCCGCCCTCACGGCGAGCTCCGTGCTGTTCGCCGGCAAGACCACGGTCGACGGAGCTCCCGCCGCCTACGTCTGCCGCCGCGGCGTCTGCAAGGCGCCGGTGACCGACCCGGCCCGGCTCGGAGACGTCCGTTGAGGGCTCCCGACCTGCGCGACGTCGTCGACGGGAGGCGGCCGGTGCACGAGATCCGCCGGGATCTGCGGCACGTCGCCTGGCTCGCCGAACGACCGGTGCGACCGGGCCACGTGGTGGTCGCGACCTGCGCCGCGGTCGACTCGGTGTTCGACCTGTCGCCGGAGGCGCACGCCGCGCTGTGGACCTTCGTGCACCAGGTGGCGCGCAGCCTGCGCGAACGGCTGCCGTGCGAACGCGTGTGCGTCAGCGTGATCGGCTGGGCGGTGCGCCACGCCCATGTGCACCTCGTGCCGACCACCGCGCCCGGGCAGGTGCCCGGCCTCGACGGGCCGCCGTTGCCCGCCAGCGAGATGGCGGCCCTGGCGGCCCGGCTGCGATGAGGTCCGCCGCCTCAGCGGGCCTGCGGCAGGGCGAAGGCGTCCTCGCCGTCGCAGCTGCGCAGGTAGTCGCGGAACGCGGCGACGAACCAGTCCAGTTCGTCGGCGGCGGCGGCCGGGAGCTGCGCCCGGCCGGCGGCGCCGTCGAGCCGGCGGGCCAGCTCGGCGAACGGCGGCGTCGCCATCAGGAACGCCGGGAAGTCCGGCTCGAGCGCCGGCGGTTCGACCAGCCGTTGCAGCCGGGGATGCCAGCGCGCCTGCGCCGCCTGCAGCTCGCCGGCCATGGCGCGGCGTTCGTCGAGGTTCAGCGTGCGGGGATCGAACGGAAACTGGTGGGCGTCCAAGGGACCTCCTGGGTCGAGCAGCAGGTTGCTGATCGACCGACGCCATCGGATCCTTGAGCCACGATGCCGTCCCGACGGTTGGAAACCCGCCCGCTGCGCGGCGACGACACCGAGGCCTGGGCGATGGCCGAGCGCGCCGGCGCCCACGGCGTCTACGTACGCAACGCGCTGGCTGCCGGCGAGGGCGAGGGGTTCGTCGCGCGGGCCGCCGCCGGCGACGTCCTGGCCTGGTTCGGCGACCGCGGCAACCTGGTGGTGCTCGGCCCCGAGCTGCTGTCGCCGGGCGACGTCGACGGCATCGCCGACGCGGTGCAGACCTGGCGCCGTTCGTGGCGCCTGGCCATGGGGCCGACCGCCCTGGTCGAGGCGCTGCGGCAGCGCACGCTCGGCAAGCCGCTGCTGCTGCGCGACCAGGTCTACTACCGCGGCGATGCGGCGACCGCGGCGGCCGACTGCGTGCGCCGCGACGCGCGCCGGGCGCAGCGCGCCGACCGCGACCGCCTCGTGCAGGCGACGCTGCAGCTCAACGCCAGCGACCTCAACATCCCCCCGGCGCAGGTCGATCGCCGGTGGCTGCGCGACACGATCGACGGCCGGATCGCCGAGGGCACCACGTGGGTGCTCGGCGCGACCGGAGCCGTGCAGTGCAAGCTGGACATCGGCAGCGAAGGTCCCGGCGGCAGCGTGATCGAGGGCGTGTTCACGTTCCCGCCGCATCGCGGGCATGGACTGGCGACCGCGCTGGTGGCGACCTGCCTCGCGGCGGCGCCCGGGCCGGTGTTCCTGCACGTCGGCCGGCACAATGCCCCGGCGCGCGCGGCGTATGCCCGGGCCGGCATGCACGAGGTCGGCACCTGCCGCCTGTTGCTGCTCGGCTGATCGGCGCGTTGGCCGGGGCCGTCAGTCGGCGAGGTAGGCGAACGCCAGCTCGGGGCCGAGCAAGGGGTGCGTCGGCGGCTGCCGCAGGTGCACGGCGGTGAGCTCGCGGCGCACGGCGGCCTGCAGGTTGGCCGCCTCCTCGGTGCGGCCGGCGGCCCGCAGGCCGCGCGCCAGCAGCGCCTTGGTCAGCGCCGAATCCGACAGGCGCGCGGCGCGCGCCAGCGCGGCCAGCATGTCCTGCGTCTCGCCGCGCAGTTCGTGCGCGAACGCGGCCAGCAGCTGGCTCCAGGCGCTGTCGCCGCCGCGCGCCAGCCGCGCCTCCAGCGCCGTAGCCCGGCTGCGGGTCTCGGCGACCTGCACCATGCCGGACAGGAAGGCGCAGGCCTCGGCGATCGCCGCCGACGGCTTCTGCTCCTGCAGCACCGCGAGGATCGGTTGCAGTTCGGCGCCGCCGCCGAGCCGGACGAGCACCGCGCCCTGTTCGGCGAACTCGCCGATCCGGTGCTCGACCGCGCTCGGATTCTGCGCCAGCCAGTGCATGTCCTCGAGCAGGTGCCGGCGCGCCATGTCGAGCCGGCCGGCGAGCAGCGCCTGGGCCGCCTGCATGCGCCGCACCTGGTGCAGCGGCCCTCGGCCGCGCCGGGCTTCGTCGGCGAGGTCGGCCAGCAGTTCGGTCAGGCCCTGGTCGTCGCCGGCGGTGAAGCGGGCGATCGCGCGCGGCACCGCCACCCAGGCGAGCGGCAGCCGATCGGCCGCGGCGTCGAACTGGGCGCTGGCGGCCGCCCCGTCGCCGGTACCGAGGCAGGCCCAGCCGAGATGGTAGGCGACGATCGGGTCCTCGGGCATCGCGCGCCGGAGCCGTTCGAGCCGCGGGCGGGCGCCGGCGAAGTCGCCGGTGAAGGTCTGCGCCAACGCGAGCGTCAGCTGGCCGTGCAGGTCGTAGGGGCGTTCGCGCACGATCGCCTCGCCCAGCGCCAGCAGCTCGCGATCGCGGGCCGCGGCCCGATCGGGCCGCTGCGAGGCGCGGGCGAGCAGCAGGGTGCGTCCCAGCCGGTGCTCGATGGTCGGCAGGAGCCGCGCCGTGTAGCCGAGCGCCTCGAGGCACAGCCGCTCGGCGGCGCCGGCGTCGCCGAGCAGCACCTCGACCGCGGCCAGGGCGCCGAGCACCGCCGGGGAGGCGCCGTCGCCGCGGCGGGCGTCCAGCAGGAGGCGCCGGGCGGCCGCGATGCCGCCGTCGCGCGCCAGCCGGGCCGCGTCGTCGAGGGCCAGCACCACGTCCGGTCGCCGCGACAGGCCGGCACCGACGGCCACCGGCTGGGCTGCCCGTTCGCCCAGGGCCGTGCGGGTGGTGTAGGCGAGCCGATCGATCGCCGCCGGCAGGTCGCCATCGGCGAACGACGCGCCGGCCAGCACCTGCGGCAGGTCGTCGCCGAGCCAGGATGCGGTCAGGGTGCGTTGTTGCAGGTCGGCGGCCAGGAGCAGGGTCGGCAGCAGCGTGTGGGCCGGCAGCTCGTCGCGCAGCTCGAAGGCCGTCGTCTGCCGGATGGCCTCCTGCCACCACACCGCGGCCGCGCGCCACAGCGGTTCGTCGGGCAGGCCGTCGACGACGCCGGTGCGCAGGGCCGTGCCCGGCGGCAGGCGACGCACGACGAACGGCGCCGCCGGCCAGGCGCCCGGCGGGCCGTCGGGGCCGCTGGTGGCGCAGGCCACGGCGAGGACCAGGAGCGGGAGGCAACGCCGGGGCACGCCGCCAGCATGCCGGCCGCGCGCCCGGGCTCAACGCAGGAGCCGCGGAATGCCGATGGCAGCGGCGCATGCGCAGCGTCCTGGCGTCGTTGGTCCTGGCGGCGGTCGGCATGGCCCAGGGCACCGCCCCGCCGCCGGCGCCGCCAGGGGCAGCCCCCTCCGGTCCCGGCGCGGTGCGGTTCGACAGCGGTGGCTGGCCGATCCTGGCCGACGACCCCGCGCCCGCCGCCGGCCGGGCGAGCCCGGCGCTCGCGACCGAGGCCGCCCGGCCAGCCGCCGCGGCCTCGGGCATGCAACTCGGTTCGCCGCTGCTCGACGTGTTCCAGGCCACGCGCTCGCCGGCGGCCTTCCGCGCCCTGGGTGGCGTCGTGGTCTGGTGGCGGCTGTCGATCTTCGGTGCCCAGGGCGAGGTGATCGGCATGCGGGAACTCACGCACACGGCGGACTGCGGCGCCGCGGAGCGCGACCGCCTCGAGCTCGCCGATGGGCGCGTCTACGGTCGCTCCGGCGCGTCGGTGTTCGCCGAACGCCAGGGCATGCCGTGGCCGACCCTGGCCGACGCCGCGCAGCACGAACTGGCCCTGTTCGGCCTGCACCTGCGCCTGCCGTGGTGCTTCGGCGACGGCGCTGCGTTCGCGGTCGTCGGCCGGGACACGGTGACGCGCGGCGGCGACGCGCTGCTGCGGATCCAGCTCGAACGGCGGCCGCCGGCGGGCGCCGATCCGATCGGCCCCGAGGCGACGCCGCCGCCGCGGGACCGCTACGAACTGCTGGTCGAGCCGTCGACCGGGCTGCCGCGCGAGTTCGTGCACCGGTTCGCGGCGTCGGCGCAGAGCCGCCGGGTGCGGCTCGAGGACTGGCGCGACGTGACGCTCGGCGATGCGCGGGCGGGCGGCGCCGTGCGGCTGCCGTTCCGCCGCGTCTACGTCGACGAGGCGCAGCGGCCGACGACGCAGCTCGAGATCCTGCGCCTCGAGCCGGCGAAGCTGGCCGAACGCGACTTCCGGCTGCGCTAGGCCCGGGCGGCCGTCGGAACCGGCCGTCAGAACCGGGCGCCGGCGGCGATCCACGCCCGCAGCGCCGCGAGTTCGGGTGCGCTGGGCTGCGGCTTGTCGGCGGGCGGCATGTGGTCGTCGTGCTCGAGCGGCAGTTCGCAGCGCAGCAGCAGCGGGCTCTCGTCCGGCCGGCCGGGCACCAGCACGGGTCCGTTCTCGCCGCCGGCGCGGATGCCGTCGGGCGTCGTCAGCAGCAGTTCGCCCTTCTGCTTGTCCTCGTTGTGGCAGCGGTTGCACAGCCGTTCGAGCAGCGGCGCGACGTGGGCGGCATAGTCGGGCACCGCCGGCTTCTCGCCCGCGGCGGCCGCGGGCAGCGCGGCGGCGCGCGGTCGCAGCGGTTCCCACAGGAAGTCGGCGCCGTGGGTGACGGCGCCGCCGAGGTGGCCGGCCGGCAGCATCGCCGCCAGCGCGAGGCCGAGCCCGAGGCGGAACGGTCCGCGGCCCTGCCGGAAGGCCAGCAGCGCCGTCAGGGTCAGCAACCCCGCCAGCAGGAGGCCGAACACCTTGTGCTGGCCGAGCGTCGCGCTGCCGTAGCCTTCGCCGGCCAGCACCAGGCCGCTGGCCGCGGTCCACAGGGAGGTCGCGGCTGCCAGGCAGGCCAGCGCCGCCACGGCGCCGCGCGGCGGCGTGCGTCGCAGCAGCAGCGCGCCGAACTCGAGCAGGGCGGTCGCCGGCAGCACGCCCAGCGGAAGGTGCAGCACGAGGGGGTGGGTGCGGCCGAACACCGCCAGCCAGCCAGCGGGGGCCTCGAGGAAGGCGAGCATCGCGCGATCTTGCCACCCTCCGCGCGCACGGGGAAGGCTGCCTGCGGCCGGCGCGGCCTCAGAAGCTGTTGCCGAACGCGATCGTGAAGTTGCTGCCCTCGTCGCTCCAGCCTACGTCGACGCGGAACACCGCTTCGCGGGCGAAGGCGATCCGCAGGCCGATGCCGTAGCTGTCGAGGTACCTGCCCTGGTGCAGGTCCTCGATGCCCGCGGCCACGGTGCCGCCCTCGTAGAACACGCCGAGACCGATGCGCTCGATGCGGATCGTGTCGGTGAACGCGTAGCCGCGCGGGATCAGGCTGAGGCGATACTCCGCCGAGAAGTGGGTCGCCGCACGGTCGGTGAAGCGGTTCTGGATGTAGCCGCGCAGCGTGTTGGTGCCGCCGAGCGTCGGCAGGCTGTAGAACGGCAGGTCGCCGGCGGTGTCCTGCACGAACGCGCCGAACGCGAGCACGTCGGTCGGCGGGTTCTCCTCGCGGCCGAACGCGCCCCGATGCAGCAGCGGCGGCAGCGCGAAGATGTGCTGCGCGTCGAGGGTGAACACGGCGCCCCATTCGCCGCCGCGCCGCCAGGCGGTGTTGGCGTTGAGCGCCAGCCGCTTGCCCTCGTAGGGCTGGGCCTGGCTGTCGCGGGTGTCCCAGCCGAACTGCGTCAGCAGCCACAGCATCTCGTCGCCGTCGCCGTCGGCGAACGCGGCCTGGAACTCCGGCAGGTACTCTTCCATGCTCGGCACGCCGGTGACGCGGCCGCGCGACAGGCCGTGGTGCTCGGCCTGCAGGTCGACGCGCAGGAGCCAGTCGCTGCCCGGATCGGGCAGCGGCACCCGCACGCCGAAGCCGATCTCGCCGAACTCCTCGGTGTAGCTGGTCTCGTCGCTGGCCGGCGTCCGGCTGCCGAAGCCGAAGAAGCGCCTGGTCAGGGTCTTCGAGTAGCCGGCGCGGGCGTAGAGCCGGCCGCGCTCCTCGCGCAGCACGCCGCCGTCGGGCAGCACGCGGTGGTTGAGCCATGACGACCAGTTGACGCGGTACTCCTGCTGGCCCTCGGCGCTGTAGGTCAGCACCACGTTGGCGAACTCGCGGTAGTTCTGGTTGCGGAAGTCGATGTCGGTGAGCGCGAGGCCGCCGCCGAAGCCGATGTCGGCCTCGCGGAAGACGATCGGCGTGACGAACGAGCTGACCAGGAAGCGCTCGAGGATGCCGCCCGGCTTGATGCGCGCCGGCGGCGTGTAGCGCCAGCGCTCGGGCCGCTCGAGGTCGGGCGGCAGGTCGGGCTTGGGGATGCGGCCATCGGCGTCCATGCCGCGGTAGGGGTCGTAGACCCCCGGCACCGGTCGCGGGTCGCGCGGATCCTGGCCCTGCGGACCGATCGTGGCCTGCGCCGCGGTGGTGCCGGCGAGGCAACAGCCGAGCACGGCGGCGACAGGGGAACGGCGCACGGCGGCATCTTGGCGGCGCGCCGGGGCTGCGCAATGGCACAGCGGCCGGCTATGGTGGACCGGCATGTGGGCATGCTTCCGCCTCGTCGCCATCGCCGGAGCGCTGTGGGGCTCGGCGCCCGCCCAGGACGAACCGTCGCACGACCTGTCGTCGCTGCTGTTCGCCATGACCGACGTCGACTGGATCGGCTGGAGGGTGCCGCCCGTCGGCGAACGCTGCGTGCAGTTCTCGAGCTTCGACCGGGCCAGCCGCCGCGGCGCCAAGGTGGCGGAGGAATGGTACGCGAACCAGGATCGAGGCCACTACCTGCGCACCGAGACGCGCGAGGGGCGGGTGGAGCACGTGCTCGTCGATGCCGAGGGACCCGGCAGCCTGGTGCGGCTGTGGTCGGCGAACCCCAGCGGCACGCTGCACTTCGACCTCGACGGCGCCCGGGTGTGGAGCGTCGACTTCGCGGCGCTGTGCCGCGGCGAGGTCGCGGGCGTGCCGGCGCCGCTGGCGGCGATGCGCTCGCGCGGCGGCAACCTCTACCTGCCGGTCCCGTTCGCCCGCCGGCTGGTGGTCGCGGCGACCGCCGCCGACCTCTACTACCTGGCCGCCGTCGTGCGTTATGCGCCAGGGACCGCGGTGCGCAGCTTCGCCCCGGCGCAGCTGGAGCCGAGGGGCGAGGACCTCCGGTTGCTGTGCGGGGCGCTGGCGACCGGCCTGCCGGTGCCCGCGAACGGCGCCAGGGCCGGCGCCGCGCGCGTCGAGATCCCGGCCGGGAGCCTCGTCAAGGAGCTGGTCGTCACGGTGCACGAGCGCCGGGCCGGCGTCGACCTCGCCCACGTCCTGCAGGGGGTGCGCCTGGTCGCCCGGGCCGGCCGGGAGACGACGATCGACGTGCCGCTGCCGGACTTCTTCGGCAGCGCCCGCTGGACGCCGTGGCGCAGCCACCTGCTGGGGATCCTGCCGCGCAACGCGACCGGCAGGGGCGAAGCGGGCAGCGGCTACTGCCGGTGGCCGATGCCGCTGCCCGACGGCGGCTCGTTCGAGTTCGTGGCGGAGGCGGCGGCCGACGACGTCGAACTGCGGCTCGAGGCGCGTTTCGACGAGCTGCAGGCGCAGGCGCCGCTGCGGTTCCGCGCCAGCTACCACCTCGCGAAGGCCGTCCCGACGCGACCGTTCACCGACCACCTGGTGCTCGACGCGCGCGGCGGCGGCCGTTACGTCGGCACGACGCTGCTGGTGCGCAACCCGTCGCGGATCTGGTGGGGTGAAGGCGACGAGAAGGTCTGGGTCGACGGCGAGGACTTCCCGTCGTGGTTCGGCACCGGCACCGAGGACTACTTCGGCTACGCCTGGTGCGATCCGACGCCGTTCGAGGCGCCCTTCCACGCCCAGATCGAGTGCCAGGGGCCGAACAACTTCGGCTTCACGCAGCTGCACCGTACGCACCTGCACGACAACATCCCGTTCCAGCGGTCGCTGCGGTTCGAGCTGGAACGCTGGCACTGGGTGCCCAACACGACGACGGACTACGCGACGGTCGCCTACTGGTATGGCGCGCCGGGCGCGGTGTCGGGGCTGCCGCCGGTGCCACCGGCGGAGCAGCGCCGCCTAGAGAGGCTCGAGCGGCCGCCGGTCTGGGTGGCCGAAGACGCGCTCGAGGGCGAAGCGCTGCGGGTCGTGGCGTGCAGCGCCGGCACGCACGAGGTGCAGGACCTCGGCTTGTTCGAGCGGCAGTTCTCGCGCGATGCGCACCGTTGGTGGCGCGGCGGCGCGCCGGGGGAGGCTCTGGTGCTCGCGGTGCCGGTGGCGGCCGCAGGCCGCTACCGCATAGCCGCCGGGTTCGTGATGGCCGACGACTTCGGCATCGTGCAGCCGTTCCTCGGCGGCGGGGCGCTGGGGGCGCCGTTCGACGGTTTCGCCGCGCAGGTGCAAGCCAGCGGCCCGGTGGTGCTCGGCGAGGTCGACCTGTCGGCCGGCGAAGTCGAACTGCGGCTCCAACTGGTCGGCCGGAACGAACGCGCCAAGCCGGGCCACATGGTCGGCCTCGACTGGCTGCGGCTGGAGCGCCTGCCGTGAGGCGAAGGCCCGAGTCCCGGCGCGAACGGTTCGCCTGCCCGCACTGCGGCGCCGAGGTGGCCGCCGGCCGCGCGGTCTGTCGCGAGTGCGGCAGCGATGCAGCCACCGGCTGGCTCGCCGCGCAGGAGGTCGACTACCGCAGCGTCGAGATCCCCGACGGCTACGGGCCTGGAGACGACGGCAGCGGTGGGGTCGGCGCCGGTCTGCCGCGCTGGCTCGTCGTCACGGCGCTCGTCGTGGTGGCGGCGATGGTCGCCGCGCTGCTCTGGCGCTGGTGAAACGTCGGAGAATCGCGCTTTCTCGCAAGGCCCGCCCCGGTCACGGGTTCGGGCATCGGCGGCGCGGGTGGGCGGGCGTCCCCGTTAAGGCGCGAGCGTACTAGGGGATGGAGCCGACGCGGGGAAGGTCCGCGTCGGGCTCCCCCTCGCTGCCCGGAGTCCCGACATGAATTCCCTGACCGGCCTCGCCTGTGGGATGTTCGCCTTGTGTCCCGGCGAGGCCCTGACGGAGCGGTTCTACCTGTTCTTCGAGCGCTGCGGAACCCAGACGGTCGACGTCCCGCTGGTGCGCATCGACCAGTTCGCAGCGCCGACCCTGTTCGACAGTCGGCAACTGCAGCCGACGGGCCGCGCGGCGCCGAGGCTGCGGCTACGGACCCTCGATGCCGCCGGGGAAGCCATCGATGCGGGACGCTGGCTGGTGATCCGCGACACCCCCGTGAACGGGCTCGAGAGCGTCGACGCGGCGTCGAACCAGTGGCGGTGCCTGCCCGCGGGGCACTACCGCGTGCGGGGCCACGCCCTGCATTGCCCTTGGGTGTTCCAGGAGGCGCAGGAATTCGATCTGGTCGAGGGCCGGGACTACGACGTGGTGCTGGCGGCGAACCACCGGCATGTGCGCTGCGAGTTGCGCGTGCAGCGCGCGGGCAAGGCGGTGCCGGGAGCGAGAGCGCGTCTGATCGGCAGGGACGACAGGGGCAGGAGGTTCCCCGGTGCCTGGATCGACGTGTCCGCCGAGGTGCGCATCGACCTGCCGGTTGGATCGATGGTCATCGAGGTCCTGCACGCCGGTGCGGCTCGCGAACTGCCGCTGGAGGTCACGAACCAAGCGCACCAGCGGCTTTTGATCGAGGTCGGCTCCTAGCCGTCAGGAACGCACGCGCAGGACCGCGACCTGGGCGCAGGCGATCGCGAGCAGGCCGTCGTCGGTCGCCAGCAGGACCCAGCCGCCGCCGTCCTGCGGCACCGAGGCGACCAGTCGTCCCTCGTACCACTCGCCGCCCGCCTTGATGTGGACGGCGACGCCGGCCTCGAAGGGCCACGCGACGGCAGCGGCCCGCCGGCTGCCGCCGCCCGGCACCAGTTCGACGGCGCGGCCGTCGCGGTGGAAGGTCGCCTCGGGGTCGTCGTCGCCGGTGGCGGCGAGCACGACGGTGACCGGGAAGTGGTCGCTGTAGGTCTGGCGCCACGCCTCCTTGGCCAGGCCGCGCAGGTCGTTGCCGACCGACAGCGAGTCGCGGCGCAGTTCGACGCACCCGGTGCTGACGACGACCTGGTCGATCGGCTCGGCGAAGTGCAGGATCGTCGGCGTCGGCTTCTTCTGGTCGACGTAGGTGAACAGCCCGCTGCGCTCCAGCACCTGCTCCGGCTCGGCGCCATAGCTGCTGTTGAAGTCGCCGAGCAGCACGATGTCGGGGTCCTCGCCCGGTCGGCGGCGCAGCTCGTCGAGCCAGCCGGCCAGCGCCTGGGCCTCGCCGCGCCGCTTCTTCTGGTCGTCCGGCTTCTGGCCGGCCTTCAGGTGCACGGTGACGAGGCGGAAGTCGGCGCCGGTCGGGCGGTGGCGGAAACCGGCGGTCACCGGCACACGATGGAAGATCGGCGCCCCTTCGAACTCGCGCGGCAGGTGGTCGAGCTGCTCGGCGAACAGCAGGTCGACGACCTTGCTGTCGTAGAGGAAGCCGATGCGCTGCGCGGTCTTGCCGTCGGTCCACTCGCCGCTGGCGCCGAGCACGAGCTGCCAGGAGTCGCCGGCGCCGGCGGCGACCTTCTGCAGCGCCGCCGCGTCGTTGATCTCCTGCACGGCGAGCACGCTGACGCCGAGCTCGCGCACCTTGCGGCCGATCGCGGCGTGGTCGGCGTCGGTGCGCGGCGGCAGGTTGTTGCGGTAGTTGCCCTCGGCGCCGAGGAACTCGAGGTTCCAGGTGCCGATGCGGAAGGTCTCCTGCGCCGCGCACAGCGTCGCGAGCAGCAGGGGCAGCAAAGGGCGCAGGAGGTTCATGCAGCGGTCTCGGCCTCGGCGCGGATCGCGCGCATCAGGTCTTGCAGGAAGTGGATGTTGTGGATCGACAGCAGGATGCCGGCCAGCATCTCGTCGGCGACGGCGAGATGGCGCAGGTAGGCGCGGGAGAACTTCGTGCAGGTGTAGCAGCCGCAGCCGTCGACCAGGGGTCGGGGATCGTCGGCGTACTGCGCGTTGCGCAGCTTCAGCGCCTGGCCGTCGGCGCCGAAGGCGGTGTGGTTGCGACCGTGGCGCGTCGGGATCACGCAGTCGAACAGGTCGACGCCGCGTGCGGTCGCCGCGCGCAGGTCCTCGGGCATGCCGACGCCCATCATGTAGCGCAGCTTGGACGCGGGCAGGTGGTCGACGCAGGCGTCCAGCGCCACGGCCATCTGCTGCTTGGTCTCGCCGACGCTGAGCCCGCCGATCGCGTAGCCGTCGAACTCCATCGCCGAGAGCGCCGTGGCGCTCTCGGCGCGCAGCTCCGGATCGATGCCGCCCTGGCAGATGCCGAACACGGCCTGGCCGCGGGCGCTGCCGCCCCAGCGGTCGTGCACGTCGCGCGCCGCGCGCGCCCAACGCAGGGTGCGTTCGTGCGCGAGCCGCTGGGTGGCCCGATCGGCGTCGCCGGGCGGGCACTGGTCGAGCACCATGGCGATGTCGGGTCCGAGCTGCCGCTGGAACGTGAGCACCGACTCGGGGGTGCAGCGGTGGGTGCTGCCGTCGATCACCGACTGGAAGGTCACGCCGGCGTCGTCGATCTGGACCTTGCCGCCGAGCGAGAACACCTGGTAGCCGCCGCTGTCGGTCAGGATCGGCCCGTCCCAGCCCATGAAGCGGTGCAGGCCGCCCAGCCGCTCGATGCGTTCGGCGCCCGGCCGCACGTGCAGGTGGTAGCTGTTGGCGAGGATCAGCTCGGCGCCGGTGGCCCGCACCTGCTCGGGCGTCAGGCCCTTCAGCGTCGCGTAGGTGCCGACCGGGGCGAAGCACGGCGTCTCGAAGGTGCCGTGCGGCGTGTGGTAGCGGCCGCGGCGCAGGCGACCGCGCCGGCCCAGCAGTTCGAAGCGGAACGCGCTCACGGTCGGGCGGCGGCGGTCATGCGAACGGCAGCTCGCCGAGCTGGCGCGGCGGCGGCTCGCCGAGGTGTTCGTGGGCCAGCGGCGTCGCCACGCGGCCGCGCGCCGTGCGCGCCAACAGGCCGCAGCGGATCAGGTGCGGCTCGAGCACGTCCTCGATCGTGTCCTCGGCCTCGTCGACCATCGCCGCCAGCGTCTTCAGGCCGATGGCGTCGCCGCGCCCGATCAGCGCGCGCAGCAGCTTGCGGTCGATCTCCTCGAGGCCGAGGTGGTCGATGCGCAGCCGGTCGAGCCCCTCGCGCGCGGTGGCCGGATCGATGCCGGCCTTGCCCGTCACCTGCGCGAGATCGCGCACCCGGCGCAGGATGCGCAGCGCCATGCGCGGCGTGCCGCGGCTGCGCTGCGCGCACAGGTGGGCGGCGGCCGGTTCGATCTGCACCTGCAGCCGCAGCGCCGCCCGCAGCAGGATCTGCTCGAGGTCGGCCACCGGGTAGGGTTCGAGGCGCTCGACGATGCCGAAGCGCGACCGGAACGGCGCCGTCAGCAGGCCTTCGCGCGTCGTCGCCCCGACCAGCGTGAACGGCTGCACGCCGAGCCGAACGCTGCGGCCGCCGGGCCCCGGATCGAGCACGACGTCGATCGCATGGTCCTCCATCGCCGAGTAGAGGTACTCCTCGAGCGCCTTCGGCAGCCGGTGGATCTCGTCGACGAACAGCACCTGGTTGCGCTGCAGGCGGGTCAGCGTGCCGGCGAGATCCTTCGGCGCGCCGAGGGCCGGCCCCGAGGTCACGACGACGTCGACGCCCATGCCGTGCGCGATCAGGTGCGCCAGGGTCGTCTTGCCCAGCCCCGGCGGCCCGCACAGCAGCACGTGGTCGAGCGGCTCGCCGCGCTCGCGGGCGGCGCGGATCGCGATCGCCAGGTTGTCGCGCACCTGTTGCTGGCCGACGAACTCGCCGAACGAACCCGGTCGCAGGGTGCGGTCGAAATCGCGGTCCTGGGCGTCGGGCTGGTCGTGGAACACCATGGGCTTCGCTGCGGCGGCGACCGCCGCGGCGCCGGATGGTACTTGCCTTCGCGCGCCGATCCACCACGCTGGTGGCGTGAGCGCTGCCGAGGAACTGCCGATCTTCGACCTGCTGGGGGGCGAGACGATCGCCAGGATCGTCGCCGGCTTCTACCGGCGCGTGCCCGAGGACCCGATCCTGGGCCCGATGTACCCGCCGGACGACCTGGCCGGCGCCGAGCAGCGGTTGCGGTCGTTCCTGATCTACCGCTTCGGCGGGCCGCCCGACTACCTGCGCGACCGCGGCCACCCGCGGCTGCGACAGCGCCACGCGCCGTTCGCGATCGACCGCGCGGCGCGCGACCGCTGGCTGGCGCTGATGCTCGCCTCGGTCGACGAACAGGGCGTGGCACCGGCGCACCGCGACTACCTGGCGCGCTTCCTCGGCGACATCGCGACCTTCCTGCAGAACCGACCCTGAGGCGGCGGGCGCGCCTACCAGATCGGCAGTTCGGTGCCCCGGCTCGCGGCGATGCCGCCCGGCGCCGCCTGGTCGAGCGTGAACAGCTGCAGGTAGACCGACTGCGGCGGCATCGCCGCCGGGATCGGCACGAACCAGGTGGTGTTGCCCGGCCGGTTGCTGCCGCCCGGCAGGAAGAACAGCCGGCCGCCGGCCGGCTGCACGTTCCACGGCAGGCCGAACCACGGCACGTGCGGTTCGAACGGACTCGCGCCCAGCGCGAGCAAGCCGATGGTGGTGCCGCGGCTGGCGACCAGCCCGAGCTTCCAATCCTGGTTGCCCGGATAGCTCGGCACCGTGTCGATCAGGAACGGCTCGCCGCGGGCGCCGGCCAGGCCGGGGCCGAACGTGCGCGGCGCCGGCGCCGCGGTGCTGCGCAGCACCGGGTGGTCGAACGGCGGCAGCGCCAGCGCCGCGCGCTCGTCGGTCAGCGCCGTGCGCACGAACTCCTGCGTCGCGTGCACCTCGGCGGCGGTGACGCCCAGTTGCTGCAGCGGCAGCAGGAACGGATCGAGGTTGTCGGTGACCGTGCCGTGGCCGCGCAGGTAGACGTTCAGCGTCGAGTTGGGATCGGTCCACTGCGCCAGGTCGCCGAGCGGCGGGCTCTGGCCGTTGTGGAACAGCCGCGGGCGCAGGCCGGCGTTGCGCAGCGACGGCGTCTTGAAGGCGCCGAGGTCGTCGGGCACGCCGGTGAACGCGCCGACGCCGAGGTCCTCGGCGGCCGGGCGCAGCCCGAGCACGTGCCACATGTCGTCGGAGAAGGTCGGCGCCCAGTGGCAGGCGATGCAGCGGCCGGTGCCCTGGAAGACGATCCATCCGGTCTTCTCGCCCGAGGTCATCGCGCCGTCGTCGCCGGCGATGAAGCGGTCCCACGGCGTGTCGTCGGGGATCTGCGTGCGCTGGTAGCTGGCCAGCGCGAAGGCGATGCGGGCGGCCGAGATCTCGGGGCTGCCGAACGCGGCCGCGAACAGGGCCGGGTAGGTGGGGTTCTGCCACAGCGCCGCCTGCACGTCCGGCGTCAGGGACTCGGCGAGCGCGAGCGGCGCCACCTGCTGCAGCTTCTGCCGCACGTGCAGCCAGGTGCGGCCCTCGCGGCCCATCTCGACCGGGTTCAGGATCGGGCCGACCGCCTGGCTCTCGAGCGCGCCTTCGAACGCGATCAGCACCACGCCGGTCTCGGGGTCGGTGAACTGGGTGCTGGCGCGCGCGTCCCAGAACAGGTCGATGTGGTAGGCCGCGCCCAGGTGCGACGGCGCCGTGCGCGGCGTCGCCTGGCGGCCAAAGCCGAACGTCGCGTCGGCGCGGAAGCGGCCGTTCGCCGCCTGCCGGGAGACGCCGAGCGAGCCACGCCGGTCGTCGTCGGTGCCGAACACGCCGTCGGGGCCGGGATGCCACGCCTCGGCGGCCCGCGGGTCGCTGCCGCCGAAGGCTGGCTGGTGGCAGGTGCCGCAGGCGGTCGAGTCGTCGCTGGACAGCTGCTCGTCCCAGAACAGGATCTTGCCGAGCATCACCTTCGCCGGCGTCGGCGGATTCTCGGCGGGCACCGGCACAGGCCACAGCTGGGCCGGCAGGGCGCCGGCCAGGAGCGCGCAGGCAGCGAGGCGGCGGAGCATGGGGGAAATGGGCACGTCGCGAGGGGCTGGGGGAGTCTACCGCCGGCCGCACCGGCCGGGGGGTGGGCCGATCGGCCCGTCGGTCGGGCGCATCAGCTGCCGAACAGCTGCGTCCAGGTCTGCTCCCACCGGCCGAGGCCGGTGCGAGCGTGGTTGCCGAGCATGTTCTTGTGATGGCCGGGGCTGTACCACCAGGCCTCGATCGCGCCTTCGCCGCGCGAATGCCCGGCGGCGATGTTCTCCGACGAAGCGCTGGTGCCGGCCCGGGCGGCGCGGTCGCCGAACGTCCGCTTGCCCTGGACGGGCGAGTCGTGGCTGAAGAAACCGAGCGTGTGCATGTCGCGCGAGTGGTCGCGCGCGGCGTTGCCGAGCTTCTCGTCGATGCGCAGCGCGTTCAGCCCCAGCGCCAGCCGGATCCGGTTGAGTTCGAGGGTGCCGGCGTACTCGGCGGGATCCATGCCGGCGCGCAGCGCCTCGTTGGCTTCCAGGGTCCGGCGGTCGCCGGCGCCGAGCGGCAGCCCGAACAGGCAGGCGCGCCCCAGTTCGGTGTCGAGGTCGTCGGCCGCCGCCGGCCAGGCGGGGAGGCCGACGCGCTCGAGGTGGCGCCGCCCCTCGGGCTCGAGGTCGAGCTGATGCGCCGCCTCGAGGCAGAGGTCGAACCAGGCCTCGAGTTCGGCCGCGCGCTGGCGCAGGCTCGCCGCCTCCCGCGCGAGCTCCGGCTCGCGGGCGAACACCGGCTCGGGACCCGGCAACACCATGGCCCGCAGCTCGGCCAGCAGCGGGTCGAGCTCGGTCTGGATCCGCGCCTTGTCGAGGTCGGCGCGGGCGGTGATCGCGCGCGCGGCCTTGCGCGCGGCCTCGAGGCGGGCTTCCCCGCCGCGGCCGAGCTGGTCCTGCTGCGTCGCCGGCACGGCCTTGGTGAAGCGCTGCAGCAGGCGTTCGCGCTGTCGCTGGAACTGCTGCCGTTGCTCGGCGTTGGCCTTCTGCAGGGCGTCGAACAGGGCGGTGCGCGCGGCGAGCGGGCGCCCCTGGACCTGGCCGACGACGTCGCGCGCCTCGTCGAGCGTGACGTTCGGCGCGGCGAGCCTGGCCACGAGCGCCGAGGTCGCCGGCTGCTGGCCGGCGAGCAGGGCGGCGAACAGGACCGCGGCGAGCAGCGGCCGCGCCGCCCGTCGCGTCAGCGGCCCGGCTCCGGCGCCGGCGCCGTCCAGTTGGGGTTCTTGTTCAGCCAGCGCTGCCACTCGGCGAACTGGGAATGGGACGTGCCCGTGAGCTTCTGCAGGGTGCTGTTCCACTTGCCTTCGATGGCGCGCAGGGTACGCCGGGCGTTCTGCGGGGCCAGGGGGATCGGAGCGTTGGGGTCGGTCGGGTCGGGCGTGGTCGCCAGCTGGTGCTGCGCGCCCCACTCGCGGATCAGGGCCTTGACGACCTCGCGCCGGGCGCGGATCTCCAGCCCGGTGAAGTTGCCGAGCGCCTCGCCGGCGGCCGCGCGCAGTTCGTCCTGGTGCGCGCGCACGGCGATGTCGGTCAGCAGCGACACCTGGGCGTCGTCCTGGGTGCGGCCGGTGGCGAGCAGCAGGTGGGCCTGCAGGCCGAGGTTGTCGCCGAACCGCTTGTCGGTGGCGGCGCGGGCCAGTTCCTTGCCGGCGTCGCTGCCGAACCTGGCCAGGATGTCCGCGGTTTCGCGGTAGAGCACGTCCTTGTCGGGTGGGCGCACCTTGCCGGTGCGGAACACCTCGCCGAGGGCCTTGACCAGCCGCTCGCGGTCCTTCGGGTGCCGGGCGTCGGGTTCCTGGCCGAGCTTCTGCACCAGGCCGATGGCCTGGAAGTCGTTGCGCATGCGGCTGTCGCCGACCAGGGTCTTCAGTTCCTTCAGCAGGTCGGGCAGGGCGGGATCGGGAGCCGCCTCCTGCGCCATCGCCGCGGCCGCCAGCACGGCCAGGATCCCTGCGGACCGGAGCGAACGTGCGTTCATGCGGACATCGTAGCCTCGTCCGGCGGGGGTGCCCACTGCCGGCCGCGCCGCGGCGGCGGGAATCCTCCTCCGGCCTTCCCGCGTCGGTGCCGTCCGGCGGGCGCTGCCGGCCGGAAACGCCGCGCCCGGTTGGACTCACCGGCCGTGTTCCAGTAGCACATTCGCCCTCGTTCGATGCCCTCGCGGTCCGTCCTGATCACTGGTGGCGCCGGCTTCATCGGCTCGCATCTCGGCCAGCAGCTCCTGGCCAGGGGCGATCGCGTGCGCGTGCTCGACAACCTGGATCCGTTCTACGCGGTCGAGCTCAAGCGCCGGAACCTGGCGGCGCTGGCGGCCGCCGGCGGCGAGCGGTTCGAGTTCCTCGAGGGCGACCTGCGCGAAGCCGCCGCCTGCCGGCGCGCGGTCGACGGCGTCGAGGTCGTCGTGCACCTCGCCGCGCTGGCGGGCGTGCGCCCCTCGATCCAGGACCCGGTGCGCTATCTCGACGTGAACGTCACCGGCACCCAGGTGCTGCTGCAGCAGATCGACGACCAGGCCGTGCGCGTGGTGTTCGGCAGCAGCTCATCGGTCTACGGCGGCAACACCAAGGTGCCGTTCGCCGAGAGCGATCCGGTCGACCGACCGGTCTCGCCGTACGCCGCCAGCAAGAAGGCCGGCGAGGTGCTCAGCTACACGTGGCACCACCTGCGCGGCAACCCGGTGGTCTGCCTGCGGTTCTTCACCGTCTACGGCCCGCGGCAGCGGCCGGAGATGGCGATCCACCAGTTCGCCCGGCACATCACCGACGGCACCGAGATCCCGTTCTTCGGCGACGGCAGTTCACGCCGCGACTACACCTACGTCGACGACATCGTGCAGGGCATCACCGCGGCGATGGAGGTCGACCGGCCGTACGCGATCTACAACCTCGGCGGCGCGGCGACGACCTCGCTGGCGGAGCTCGTGCAGCTGCTCGAGCGGGCGCTCGGCCGCCCGGCGCGGCGCAAGCTGCTGCCCGACCAGCCCGGCGACGTGCCGATCACCTGCGCCGACGTGTCGCTGGCGGCGCGCGAACTCGGCTACCGCTGCACCACGCCGCTGGCCGCCGGCATCGAGCGGTTCTGCCGCTGGTACCTCGACGAGAAGCGCGAGGGCCGGGTGCTATGAGCGGGCGGGTGCTGGTCACCGGCGGCGCCGGCTTCATCGGTTCGCACCTGTGCGCGGCCCTGTGCGCCGCCGGCCGCGAGGTCGTGGTGCTCGACGACCTCAGCACCGGCACGCTCGACAACCTCGCCGGCCTGCCGGTGCACTTCCGCTGCGGCTCGGTCGCTGACCCCGACGCCGTCGCCGCGGCGATGCAGGGCGTCGACCGGGTCGTGCACCTCGCGGCGCTGCCATCGGTGGCGCGTTCGGTCGAGGATCCGCTGGCGACGCACCACGCCTGCGCGACGGGCACCGTGACGCTGCTGGCGGCCGTGCGCCGGCACGGCGCCCGCGTGGTCTACGCCGGCAGCAGCTCGGCCTACGGCGACCAGGAGGCGGCCGCCAAGCACGAGGGTCTGCGCGAGTCGCCGCTGTCGCCCTACGCCGCCGCCAAGCTGGCCGGCGAACTCTACTGCCGCGCCTTCGCACGCTGCTACGGGCTGGCCGTGGTGGTGACCCGGTTCTTCAACGTGTTCGGGCCGCGGCAGCCGGCCGACAGTCCCTACTCCGGGGTCGTGGCCGCGTTCTGCCGCGCGCTGCTGGCCGGCACGGCGCCGCGCATCGACGGCGACGGCCTGCAGTCCCGCGACTTCACCTACGTCGAGGACGTCGTCGACGGCTTGTTGCGCTGCCTCGACGCGCCGACCACGGGCTGCGAGGTCGTCAACCTGGCCTATGGCCAGGCCATCACCGTCCGGGAACTGTACGATCGGTTGCGCCAGCTCGCGCTGGCGGTTCCCGGCCTGGGGCGGCCGCTCGATCCGGTGCTGGCGCCAGCGCGCGCCGGCGACGTGCGGCACTCGCTGGCCGCGGTCGGACGCGCGAATGCGCTGTTCGGCTTCGCCCCGCGCATCGGTTTCGCCGAAGGTCTGCGGCGAACCTTCGACTGGTATCGCAGCCACTGCGTCCGGAGCTCCCCCGCATGAAAGGTGTCGTCCTCGCCGGCGGCCTCGGTAGCCGCCTCTATCCGCTCACCAAGATCACCAACAAGCACCTGCTGCCGGTGTTCGACAAGCCGATGATCTACTACCCGATCCAGTGTCTGGTGAACGCTGGCATCGACGACATCCTGATCGTGACCGGAGGCAACTCCGCGGGCCACTTCCTGCAGCTGCTGCGCAACGGCTCGGACTTCGGCCTGAAGCGGCTCAACTACGCCTACCAAGAGGGCGAGGGCGGCATCGCCGACGCGCTGAAGCTGGCCGAGCACTTCGCCGAGGGCGATTCGATCTGCGTCGTGCTCGGCGACAACATCATCGAGCGCAACATCAAGAAGGCGGTCGCCGACTTCGCGCGGCAGGGCGACGGCGCCAAGATCCTGCTGAAGGAGGTCCACGATCCGCAGCGCTTCGGCGTCGCCACGATCGAGGGCGGCAAGGTGACGAAGATCGTCGAGAAGCCGAAGGAGCCGGAGACCAACCTCGCGGTCATCGGCATCTACCTCTACGACCCGACGGTGTTCGAGATCTGCCGCACGCTGAAGCCGTCGAACCGCGGCGAACTGGAGATCACCGACGTCAACAACGAGTACATCCGCCGCGGCAACCTGACCTACGAGGTGCTGCAGGGCTGGTGGACCGACGCCGGCACCTTCGAGTCGCTCTACCGGTCGGCGACGCTGGTGCGCGAGAACGGCGCCAACCGCATGGACCTCTGAACGGGCCTCGCATGGGCGGCATCGACTACCTCGTGACCGGCGCCCAGGGCCAGCTCGGCCGGGCGGTGATGGCGCTGCTGCAGCGACGCGGCCTGGGGGCCGTCGGCGTCGACGTGCAGGAGATGCCGCTCGAACAGCGGGCGGCGATCCAGGCGGTGGTGGCCGCGCAACGGCCGCGCTGCGTGCTGCACCTGGGCGCGATCACCAACGTCGATGGCTGCGAGGCCGAACCGCTGCTGGCCTGTCGAGTCAACGGGCTCGCGACCGCCTGGATCGCCGAAGCGGCGGCGGCCGCGGGCGCCGGCCTGGCCTACGTCAGCACCGACTTCGTGTTCGATGGCCGCTCGGCGGGCGTCCCGTATCCGGTCGACGCGGCGCCGAACCCGCTGTCCGTGTACGGGCTGAGCAAGCGGCTCGGCGAGGAGGCGGTCCTGGCGCACGGGCGCGCCGACTTCTACGTCGTACGGACCAGCTGGGTGTTCGGCCCGGGCGGCCGGAACTTCCCGCGCGCGATCCTCGACCGGGCCCGGAGCGGCCAGCCGCTGAAGGTCGTCACCGACCAGGTCGGCCGACCGACGATGACGCTCGATCTGGCGGAGGCGCTGGTCGATCTGGCCGAGGCGCGCGCACCCGGCGGCATCTACCACGCCGCCAACGAGGGCCAGTGCTCGTGGCACCAGTTCGCCGGCGACATCCTGCGGGCGGCCGGCCTGGGCGACGTCGTCGTCGGCACGCAGACCGCCGCCGACCACGCCGCGGCGCTGGTCGCCGCCGGCAAGCCGCCGCCCGCGGCCCGTCCGGCCTGGTCGGTGCTCGACACCGGCAAGCTGGCCGCGGTGCGCGGACGGCCGCTGCCCGACTACCGCGACGCGCTGCGGCGGCACCTCGAACTCGATCGCGCGGCGGCGGCCGCCGGGGACGCCGCGGCGGGCGGCCCGCTGCGCGGCAAGCAGTACGGATGACCCACGACCAGGAGCAGTCAGCGTGAGCAAGATCCTCGTCACCGGCGGCGCCGGCTTCATCGGCTCGAACTTCGTGCGCATGCTGCTGCTCGGCAGCGACCACGAGGTGGTCAACGTCGATGCGCTGACCTATGCCGGCAACCTCGAGAACCTCACCGACGTCGAACGGCACCAGCGCTACGCGTTCGTGCGCGGCGACATCGCCGACCCGGTGGCGATGGACGCGGCGTTCGCCGAGCACCGCCCGGAGATCGTGGTGCACTTCGCCGCCGAGAGCCACGTCGACCGCAGCGTGCTCGACGCGACCGCCTTCGTGCGCACCAACGTCCAGGGCACGCAGGTGCTGCTCGACAAGAGCCGCATCTACGGGGTGCGCCGCTTCGTGCACGTCAGCACCGACGAGGTCTACGGCTCGCTGGGCCCCTGGGGCTACTTCACCGAGGAGACGCCGATCCAGCCGAACTCGCCCTACTCGGCCAGCAAGGCCGGCAGCGACCTGCTGGTGCGCGCGGCGGTGCACACGCACCACATGGACTGCGTGATCACGCGCTGCTCGAACAACTACGGTCCGTACCAGTTCCCGGAGAAGCTGATCCCGCTGATGATCGCCAACGCGCTCGAGGGCAAGCCGCTGCCGGTCTACGGCGACGGCCGCAACGTGCGCGACTGGATCTACGTGACCGACCACTGCGAAGGCATCCGCATGGCGATGGAGCACGGCAAGGCCGGCGAGGTCTACAACTTCGGCGGCGACGCGGAGCGCGAGAACCTGTTCGTGGTGAAGGAGATCCTGAAGCTGGTCGGCAAGGGCGAGGACCTGATCCGCTACGTGAAGGACCGACCGGGGCACGACCGCCGCTATGCGATGGACTCGAGCAAGGCGCGCGCCACGCTCGGCTGGACCCCGCGGCACACGTTCGAGGCCGGGCTGCAGCGCACGATCGAGTGGTACGTGCAGAACCGGCCGTGGTGGGAACGGGTGCGCAGCGGCGCCTACCAGGACTACTACGCGCAGCAGTACGGCAGGCGCTGACGCGTGGGCGGCGCCCGCCGCGGGCGTCAGACCACCTCGACACGGCCCGAGGCCAGCGCGCGCTGCATCGCCGCCACGGCGCGCATGTCGGCCAGGGCCTGTTGGGCCGGGCACGGGAAACCGTCGAGGTCGTCGAGCCAGCGCGCGAAGCGGCCGATGGGCTCCAGCTGGGTCGCGAGCCGCCGGGCGTCGGCGTCGTCGCGCGGCGACAGCACGGCGGTCTGGCCGGGCGTCGCGTAGACCAGCGCCGGACCGGCGAAGGCGCGTTCGCCGCGCACCACGACGGTGTCGCCCGCCACCTGCACGAAGCCGTCGGTGCCCTGGATCGCGAGCCCTCGGGCCGCGCCGCCGAGGGTGGCGGCGAACGTCGCCACCGCGCCGCCCGCCAGCACGGCCGTCGCCACGGCGCCGTCGGCGGCGAGCGGCAGGAAGCTCCTGCCCGCCTGGCAGGTGACCCGCAGGCAGCGCCGTCCGGTGAGCCAGGGCAGCAGGTGCACGTCCTCGACGGCCAGCCGGACCATGGGGTCGTCGCCGAACAGGTCGCTGGCGAGGCGCGGGTCGCCGGCGGCGGCGGGACGCCGCACGAGATCGTCGTCGCCGCGCAGCGCGTGCACCGTCAGCAGGCCGCCGAACCAGCCGTCGGCGAACGCGCGCCGCAACTGCTCGAACCGCGGGTCGGCCTGCGCGGCGATCGCGACGCCGAGCGCCACTCCGCCGCGGGCGCAGGCCGCGGCCATCGCCTCCGCCGCCGCCAGCGAAGGCGCCATCGGCGCCAGCAGCAGCACCGGCACGCCCTGTTCGGCGGCGAGTTCGACCTGTTCGAGGCGGGAACCGGGCGGGCCGGCGAGCACCACGAAGTCGACGCCGGTGCCGAGCAGCTCGTCGAAGCGCGTCGTGCCGAGGGCGATGCCGGTCGCCTGCTGCAAGGCCGCCAGCGCGGCGGGATCGGCATCGTGGGCGGCGACGACGACCGCGTCCTGCTGCCGGCGCGCCGCCAGCACGGCCCGCAGGCCGGCGGCGCCGCAGCCGGACAGGCCCGCGCGCAGCGTGGTCACCGCGGCAGGCTACCGCGCCGGCGCAGCAGGTCCAGCTGCCCGAACAGCGCCGCCAGGGCGGTCTCGGTGCGCAGCGGGTGCGGTGGGCCGGCGATCGGCAGGAAACCGGCCGCGGCCAGCGTGGTCACCTCGAGCGGCAGCCAGCCGCCGTCCGGGCCGAGAGCGAGCGCGAACGGCGCCTCGGCCGGCAGTTCCAGCGTCGCGGTGGCGGTCGGCGCCGCGGGGTGGCCGGTGAACCGCAGCGCCGGCAGGGCCAGCGCCGGCAGCAGGTCCTGCACCATCGGCACGAACCGCGGCGCGAAGACGACCTCCGGCAGGCGCGTGCGGCCGGCCTGCTCGAGGCCATGCAGCAGGTGCTCGCGTTGCACCGCGGCGCGCATCGCCGAACTCTGCAGGTGGCTCTTCTCGACCCGCCAGCTGCGGCAGAGCACGATGCGGGCGAAGCCGAGCGCCGCCGCGTGGGCCAGCATGCGCAGCAGCACCTTCGGCCGCGGCACCGCCAGCAGCAGCACGTCGGCGCCGGGATCGGCGGGCTCGCGGCAGTCGGTGGCGACGACGACCTCGCGGTCGTCGACGTGCTGCACCGTGGCCGTGCCGAGCAGCCCGTCGACGATGCCCGCGCGCAGGCGGCGCCCGGGTTCGACGCGCAGCACCGTGCGCAGGTGGTCGGCGCGCCGGCCCTGCAGGCGCGCGATACCGCCGGCGCCGACCTCGTGCGGTTCCAGGAGCAGGAAGTTCACCGGGTCGGGACGCGCCGGCCCCTCACTGCGGGGCGACGAAACTGGTGATGCGGTTGCTGGTGACGGCGCCGAAGGCGTTGGCCCCGTTCGGCAGGCTGAACGGCTGCATCAGCGCGGCGGCGGTGGCGTGGAACTCGAAGCCGGGCGGGAAGCCCGGCGGCAGCCAGAACGTCGTCACGAGGCTCGGTCCGAAGCCGACGGCCGCCACCACGTCGACGAGGTCGTCGACGTGCTGGAAGCAGCCCGGCATGCCCGCGAACGCGAGCGGATAGCCGTTCGTGATGGCGGTGAGACCGAGGAACGTGGCGCCGAGGTGCACGCCCGTGCCCGGCGCCGCTTCCGGCGTGTGGTCGATGGTGTAGGTCAGCAGGGTGCCGTCGAGCGGGGTCGACACCGGCGCCGGCGAAGCGGTGAGGGCGAGCGCCGCGACGTTCGTGGCGCCGAACCGGATCGGCAGGTCGACGCCGAGGTCGATCGGGCCGGTGTCGGCCGACGGCCCCGCCGGCGACCAGCCGATCAGGTGCGGGCCGGAAAGGGGCTCGTTGCCGGCGTCGGCATCGCCGACCGGCGACAAGGCGGGCCAGCAGAGGCGCACCACCCCGGTCGCCAGTTCGAACTGGAACTGCAGCGTGCCCGGGTTGGCGACGTCCGCAGGGGCGCTCTCGACCCCGTCCCAGGTCACGCAGAGCGTGCCGTCGATGGTCTCCACGACGATGCTGCCGGAGCCGGGCTCCTCCGTCGTGAAGTCGTGCCAGCTGTACCAGGCCGCCACCGGCGCCGCGAGCAGGGCCGCGACGTCGGGCAGAGCCGCGGCCGGCGGCGTTCCCTCGGCGGCGCCGACGATGCCGTTCTCGTGCACGAACAGCGACGACGCGCTGCCGCCGGGATGGGGGAACGGCACCGCCAGCGGCACCTCGGCCATGCCGTCGTCGGCGAGCGCCAGCGGCGTGGCGCCGGCCGATGGCGGCACGAAGATCGCGCCGCCGAGGTCGACCCGGTAGCCGTCGTCGTTCGGCGTCAGCACGATCGATCGGCCGCTGCAGGCGGCGCTGGCCGCCGCGGCGGTGGGGAACCACTGGTAGAACGAGTCGCTGATCGTGTAGCAGCCAGCACCGTGGCTCTGGTGCGACGCCTGTTGCTCGGGCAGGAACGTGCTGGCGAACGCGCCCTGGCTGAGGTTCCAGTAGCTGCCGCTCGGCGTCGTCTCGAGCCGCAGCGCGCGCACCATGTAGGTCGACGGTCCTTCGAGCGGCGCGGGGTCGACGAAGGACGTGGCGTCGACCGCGAGGGGCGTGAGCCGTGCGAAGGGGCCTGCAGGCGCCTCGGCGCGGTAGACGTGGTAGCCGGCGACCGCGTCCGCGGCGGGTTGCCAGTGGACCTGCGCCGACGGCCAGGTGTCGACCACCGTCACGGCGTGCGGCGGCGGCACGACGTGCTGGCGCAACGTCGGATCGCCGAGCAGGGCCACGTGCACCGACCGGTAGCTGTTGACGGCGATCCCCTGTTCGTTCTGGCTGACGACGGCGGCTGCGGCGAGCGGCTCGCCGAGGCCCATGCCGTGGAACGACCAGTGCGGCCGCCCGGCCCAGGCGGTCGCCAGCGTCCAGCCGCAGCCGAGCGCCGCGCGCAGGAAGTTGTCCGTCGTGTTCCAGTCGCCGAAGTAGCTGCCGAACAGCAGCGAGAACACGTTGCGGTTGGTGCGGGTGGCGAAGTCCACGGTCGTGCCGACGCCGGCCGAACTGGTGTAGCTGCCAGGGCCGCAGGCGTAGGCCCACAGCCAGCCGTCGCCGTCGGCGGCGTCCAGGGTGGTGAAGTAGTCGGCCACGGTCACCTGGTCGGGACCGACCAGCGTCGGCAGGTTGCGCCAGCCGGACGCCGCCGGGTAGTCCCCGTAGAGGAACCCGAAGTTGTCCTCGAGCACGGCACGCCGCGCGACCGTGAAGTGGCCGTGGCGGAAGGCGTGGTTCTTGTCGAGGTACTGCTGCAGCAGCGCCGTCTCGCCGAGCGCGAACGCCGGCAGGTCGGCGAAGTCGACCCGGCCGACGCCGAACTCGATCGGGACCGGCACGACGCTCGGATCGAACTTGCCGTCGCCGGGCACGTTCCAGTTCGCGGGGCGGACGGCGCCGGTGCTGTGCACGAAGCTGTCCGACCACGATCCCTGCCGTTGGCCGTAGTAGGTGTCGGCCGGCCAGGCGCCTCGGTGGTCCGCGTGTCCGTCCGGCATGATGTCGCCGGAGTAGGGCACCGGCACGTGGCCGAGCAGGAACACCGCCCGGACCGGCCCCTGGTCGGGTTCGGCGGCGGCGACGATCGCCTCGGCGCGGATCAGGCTGCGCACGCTGGCCGGGGTCTGCGTCGGGGCGACGTCGTGGCGGCGCACCGTCCAGCCATCGCCGACCAGATCGTCGACCAGGCGATCGAGGCGCGGCCCCAAGGCCGCTGCCTGGCTGTCGTCGACGACGAGCACCACGGTGCCACGATCGTGCACGGGCGGCACCTCGATGCCGGCGGCGAGGAAGCTCTGTCCGTGCGGAGGGCCGTTCTTGGTGAACCAGTACTCGTAGCGCACGCCGACGGCGACGTTGGCGTCCGTCCACGACGTGGCGCTGCCGCCGCCGGGGATCGTCACTAGCGGTCCCCAGCCGGTCGTGCCCGCTAGGCGGCGTACGACCTGGTAGCCGCTGGCCGTCGGATCGGGGACCCAGGCACAGTGGATGGCCGGCGGCTCGACGGTCACCGTGGCGGTCACCTGCACCGCGGCGGTGCGCGCGTCCTGGGCCGCGGCCGGTGGGGTCGGCCACAGGCCCGCGAGCAGGGACAGCAGGCAGCAGCGGAACGGGACGTGCATGGGCGGCATGGGGTGGGAGCAGAAGGGTGAGAGGAATCGTGTGGCGCCACCGCCTTCCCGGCGGTTCCCCCGGTCGGACTCGCCGACGCAGGATGGAGACCCCGACGTCCGTCGTCAAGCCGTGGCGCGCCGGCGCCGAGCGCGTGCACGGTGCCCACCCGCTGCAGCGAAAGGCTTCGCGCAGGCCGTGCCCCGCCTTACGATGCCCGGCTGCGCATGAGCACGCCCCGCCTCGACGACCTCCCCGCGGCCCGCCGCCGCCGCGGCCTGCGGCGGCTCAAGGACGTGCCGGTGCTGCCGAGCCTCGTCACGCTCGGCAACCTGTTCTTCGGCTTCCTGGCCATCTCCAAGGTCGCCGACGCCCTGCGGCTGGCGCATCCGGGTGCGTCGTTCGCGGCGGTGGTCGGCCTGTTCGAGACGGCGGCGATCCTGGTGTTCGTCGCGATGGTGTTCGATGCGCTCGACGGGCGCGTCGCGCGCATGACCGGCCAGACGACGCCGTTCGGCGCCCAGCTCGACAGCCTCGCCGACATGGTGACGTTCGGCGTGACGCCGGCCTTCCTCGGCAAGGTGCTCGTCGACTGGCATGCGCAGATCGACGAGAACAGGCTGTTGCCGCTGCACCCGAAGCTGTTCTACGCCGCGGCCGTCGTCTACGTGCTGTGCGCGGCGCTGCGCCTGGCCCGCTTCAACGTCGAGACCGGCGCCGACGAGGAGGACCACCGCGAGTTCAAGGGCCTGCCGTCGCCGGCGGCCGCCGCGGTGGTGTGCTCGCTGATCGCCCTGTTCTGCGCCGGCAACAGCACGGGGACCGATCTGCGCAAGCACCTGCTCGGCGACGCGGCGCTGGACAAGATCGTCGTCGCGATGCCCGGGGTGCTGGCCCTGCTCGGGCTGCTGATGGTGAGCCGGGTGCCGTACCCGCACGCCGTCAGCGCGATCGTGCGCGGCCGGCACAGCATGCCCTTCCTGGCGGCGCTCGTGGTGCTGATCGTGCTGGCGGCCGTCGAGTGGCAGGTCGCGCTGGTCGCCTGCACGCTCGGCTACGTCGTCTGGGGGCTGCTGCTCGGCCTCTACCGGCTGGTGACCAGGCACCGGGACGAAGACGAGTTCGACGACGAACTGCCGCCGCGCGTCGATCCGAGCCGCAACTGACCGCTGCATCGACCGTGCGCGAGACCCTCGTCTACATCGGCCTCGGCAGCAACGAGGGCGACCGTCGGGCGCAGCTCGACCGCGCCGTCGTCCGGCTCGGCGGCGTGCCCGGCGTGCGCGTGCTGCGGGCCTCGACCTGGCACGAGAACGCGTTCGTCGGCGACGGGCCGCCGCAGGGTGCGTTCCTCAACGGCGTCGCCGAACTGCGCACGACGCTGCCGCCGCACGCGCTGCTCGGGGTGCTGAAGGCGATCGAAGCCGAGGCGGGACGCAGCCTGCCGGCCCCTCGCCATCACCCGCGGCCCCTCGATCTCGACCTCCTGCTCTACGGCGACGCGACGATCGACACGCGCGACCTGCGGGTGCCGCATCCGCGCTGGCACGAGCGGGCGTTCGTGATCGAGCCGCTGCGGGAACTCGGCTTGGCGATCGACGCGTTGCCGCGCTGGCCGCGACCGCCGGCGATCGAGGTCGCGGCCGGGTTCGCCGCGCTCTGCTCGACGTGGCACGCGGGCGGCGCCGTGGTCGGGCTGGTGCCGACGATGGGCGCGTTGCACGCCGGCCACACGAGCCTGCTGCACCGCGCCCGCAGCGAGTGCGATCGCGTCGCCGCGACCATCTTCGTCAATCCGCTGCAGTTCGGGCCCGGCGAGGACTTCGCCGCCTACCCGCGCGACCTCGCCCGCGACCTGCAGCTGTGCGCCGACGCCGGCGTGGATGCGGTGTTCACGCCGGCGGTGGCGGCGATGTACGAACCGGACTTCTGCAGCCACGTCGGCGTGGGCGCGGCCGCGGAGGGAATGGAGGGCGGCCTGCGGCCGGGGCACTTCGCCGGCGTGGCCACCGTGGTCGCGCGGCTGCTCGCCCTCGCCCGGCCGCAGCGGGCCTACTTCGGCGAGAAGGACGCCCAGCAGCTCGCGGTGATCCGCCGCCTGGTGCGCGACCTCGGCTTCCCGACCGCCGTGGTGCCGTGCCCGATCGTGCGCGAACCCGACGGGCTGGCGATGTCGAGCCGCAACGTCTACCTGGACGCGGCGGATCGATCGGCCAGCACGGTGCTGTTCCGGGCCCTGTCGAGCGCGCGGCACGCGTTCGCCCGCGGCGAACGCGACCGCGAGGCGTTGGTGCAGCGGGTGCGCGCGGTGGTGGCGACCGAGCCGCGGGCGGCGCTCGATTACGTCGAGCTGCGGCGCGAAATCGACCTGCAGCCGCTGCCGCCGGGCCCGGTCGACGGGGGGCGACTGCTCGTCGCGGCGCGGTTCCTGGGCGGGGCGCGGCCGGTGCGGTTGCTCGACAACCTGTCGCTCACGGATCCCGCGCAGCCATGACGACCGACGAGGGCCTGTGGTTGCCCGCGCGCGCCAAGCTGAACCTGGTGCTGCGCGTGGTCGGCCGGCGGGCCGATGGCTACCACCTGCTCGAGACGTTGTTCCACGCCATCGACCTGCACGACGACGTGTGGCTCGGCCGCGGCGCGCCGGGCATCCGGTTGCAGGTGACCGCCGACGACGAGCGCCTCGCCGTGCCGGCCGGCGACGACAACCTGGTCGTGCGCGCGCTGCGGCAGCTCGCCGCGGCCGTGGGCGTCGAGCCGGCGTTCGCGGTCCGGCTGCACAAGCGCATTCCGCACGGGGCGGGCCTGGGCGGCGGCAGCAGCGATGCCGCCGCGGCGCTGCGGCTCGGCCGGGAGCTGCTGGGCGCGCCGGCGGGCGCCGCCGACCTCGCCCGCCTCGCCGCGGGCCTCGGCGCCGACGTGCCGTTCTTCCTGCGCGGGGGCAGCCAGTGGGGTCGTGGCATCGGCGACGAGCTGGCGGCGGCCCACGTCGCGCCGCGGCACTTCGTGCTGGTGGTGCCGCCGTTCGGCTGCCCCACGGCCGAGGTGTACAAAAACCATGCAGCGCACTGGCAGAGCGGTCGGCCGCAAGTTAGCGTGCCCTCCGTAACGGGCCCAGACACCAGGGATTCCGCCGTGCACGCAGGGTTCTGCAACGATCTGGAGGCGGCCGCCGAGCGGGTTCGACCCGAACTGGCGGCGTTGCGCGCCGAGATCGAACGGCGCGGCGGCCACGGGGTGCGCATGACGGGCAGCGGTTCGGCGCTGTTCCTGGCCTTCGAGGAGGCCGGGGCGGCGGCGGCCTGCGCGGCCCGGCTGCGCCCCCTGACGGCGCAAGGGGTGCGTCTGCTGCACGCGCGCAGCGTGGATGGGCTCGATCCGGTGCGCCGCGCGCCCGCGCCTTCCGGGCCGGGCGGCGGGCAACGGCGACCAACGACGGCCGACGACGGTGGTCCCGATCGATCGGACAGGGCGGGGTGATGCGGCACCGCGGGTGCACAGAGTCCACTGGGAGGTGGCGATGCAGGGCGAGCGAGGCGACAACCACGTTCCGGCGCAGTTCCAGATCACCGAGGTGAGGGTCAAGCTCACCGAGGACCCGCGCAACAAGCTGCGGGCCTATTGCAGCGTCACGATCGGCGATGCCTTCGTGGTGCGCGACCTGAAGATCATCGACGGCAGCAAGGGACCGTTCGTGGCGATGCCGAGCCGCAAGCTCGCCGACCACTGCCCGAAGTGCCACCACAAGAACCACCTGCGCGCCGGCTACTGCAACCAGTGCGGCCTGCGGCTGGATCCGGAGCGGGCGCCGAAGGACCAGCGCGGTCGCGCCCGCCTGCACGCCGACCTCGCGCATCCGATCAACAGCCAGACGCGCATCGAACTGCACAAGGCGGTGGTGCGCGCCTATGCGGAAGAGGTCGAGGCCGCCAAGGCCGCCGGTTCGGACTACCGGCCGAAGAGCTTCGACGACTTCGACGTGCTCAGCGACATGATCGACGACGACTACCTCGAGGAACTCGAGCGGCGGCAGGAGGAGCGCGAACGGCGGCGCCAGCAGCAGGCGCCGCGCGCCGATGGCGGGCTGATGGCGGGCGGTTGACGGCCAGCCGCCGACGGCGCGGAAACCGCTGGTTTCCCTCGCCAGGGGCCTAAGATCGCTGCCGGTGTCGCTTCGCCTCGTCATCGTCGGTCCCGGGCGCGTCGGCGCCGCCATGGCGCGGCGGTTCGTGCAGGCCGGTGTCGACGTGGTCGGCCTCGTCGGCCGCGATCCCGAACGCACCGCGGCAGCGGTGCGCTGGAGCGGCGCGCGACGGGCGGCCACCTGGGCGGACCTGCCGCCGGCGCACGTGGTGGTGTTCGCGGTCGGCGATCCGGACCTGCCCGCGGCGGTGGCGGCGGCGGTCGCGCACGGCGCCGCCCGACGCTGCGCGCTCTGGCTGCACACCAGCGGCCGTCACGGGCTCGAAGTGCTCGCGCCGGCGGCGGTGCACGGCATCCGCCGCGGCGCGCTGCATCCGCTGCTGCCGTTCGCCGATGCGGCGGCCGGAGCCCAGGCGATGGCCGGGGCGCCGGCGGTGTGCGAAGGCGACGCCAGGAGCCTGCGGCTGCTGCGCCGCCTGTGCGACCGGCTCGGCATGGTGCCGATCGTGCCGACGCGCCTCGATCGCGGCCGCTACCACGCGGCCTGCGCGCTGGCTGCCAACGGCACCACGGCGTTGCGCGCGCTCGTCGACGCCGCCTTCACCGCCGCCGGCGGCCTCGCGCCCGACGAGCGGCGCGTCGGCGCCGACGCGCTGATGGCCGCGGCGCTGGCCGCGTGCAGCGAACGCGGCGCCGGGCCGGCGCTGTCGGGACCCGTGCGGCGCGGCGATGCGGCGACGGTGGCGCTGCACGTCGCGGCGTTGGCGGCGGCGTCGCCGCGCGCGGCGGCGGCCTACCGCGTGCTGATGCAGGAGGCGCTGGCGTTGGCCGAGGGCCAGGGACTCGGCGCTGCGCTGGCGGCCGCCGTGCGCGAAGCGCTGGCGGCGACCGGGGAGGCCGGCGGCTGACGATGGCCCAGCTCGTCGCCAGCGTGCACGCCGAGTCGCGGGAGCAGGTCGCGCGCGCCGCCGCCAAGGCGGCGATGGCGGGCGCCGACTGGATCGAACTGCGCCTCGACCGGTGGCCTGCCGGGGCCGACCTCGCCGCGGCGATCGGCGCCTGCACGCTGCCCGTCCTGGTCGCGTGCCGCACGCCCGAGGACGGCGGCACCTTCCGCGGCACGCTGGCCGAGCGGCGCGAACTGCTGGTGCAGGCGCTGGCCGCCGGGGCGCAGGGCCTCGACCTCGAGCACTGGGAGACGTGGACGCCGCCGCCGCGGCACCGTCCGCGGCTGTCGGTGCGGTCGTTCCACAGCTTCACCGGCGTGCCGAAGGAACTGACGGCGATCCAGGCCCGGTTGCACGCCCGGCCGGGCACGGTGGCGAAGATCGTCGTCACCTGCCACGACCTGGCCGACGCCGCGCCGGTGCTGGCGCTCCTGGCCGGCACCGACCAGGCGGCGCAGCCGACGGTCGCCTTCGCGATGGGCCGCACCGCCTGGCCGACGCGCGTGCTCGCCGCGGCGCTCGGTGCGCCGCTGGTGTACGGCGCCGTCGAGGCCGGCTCCGAGACCGCGCCCGGGCAGGTGCCCGTGGCCCTGCTGGCCGGGCTCTACCGGGTGCGGGAACTCGGCCACGGCACGATGCTGCTGGGGCTGCTCGGCAACCCCGCGCTGTCGTCGCTCGGCCCCTGGCTGCACAACCGCGCCTGCCGCCGCCTCGGCGTCGACGCGGTCTACCTGCCGTTCGAGACCTCGCGACCGGAGGCCGTGCTGGCGATGCTGCCGCGCCAGCGGCTGCGTGGCCTGTCGGTGACCGCGCCCTGGAAGGCGACCATGGCGGCGGCCTGCCAGCGGCTCGACGAAGCCGCCCAGGCCATCGGCGCCGTGAACACGCTGGTCGTCGGACCCGACGGCGGCCTGACCGGCCACAACACCGACGTCGCCGGGGTCGAGGTGGCGCTGCGCCGGGCCGGCGTGCCGGGCGGCGGCCGGGCGGTCGTGCTCGGCACCGGCGGGGCCGCTCGCGCGGGCGCCTGGGCGCTGCGGCACATGGGCTTCGAGGTGACGATGCTGGGGCGCTCGCTGGAGCCGGCCCGCGAGTTCGCCCGGACGCACGAACTGCGGCTCGGCAGCCTGTCGGCGCGCGTCCTGGACGAACTCGCGCCCGCGGTCGTGGTGCAGGCGACGCCGGTGGGCGGCATCGACCGCGACAGCGACGAACGCCTGCTGCCGGAGTGGGTGCCGCGGCCGGACACGGTGGTGCTCGACATGGTCTACCAGCCGCAGCGCACGCGCCTCCTGCGCGAGGCGGCCGCCGCGGGCGCGCGGACGATCCCCGGCGTGGAGATGTTCCTGGCGCAGGCGGCGGCGCAGGTGCAGTGGTTCACCGGCGGCTCGCTCGAGGTCGAGGTTCTGCGCGGCTTCCTCGCCGGCACCGCGGTGGCGCCGACGGATGCGCTGCCGTAGCCGGCGCCGGTGCGGCGAGGGTGGCGGCGAGGGCGCGCGGGCCGGCCTGGTCGGCCCAGGCTCCGGTCGCCGGCGCCGCCGTCTCGGCCCGTGGCCCGCCCGCCGCTAAGCTCGGCGGGTGATGGTGGCCAGCGACGAGGAACTCGAACGCGACTTGCGTGCCGGCGACGACGGCGCGCTGGGCGCGCTGTTCGAGCGCCACCGCGAGCGCTTGCAGCGCATGGTGCAGTTCCGGCTCGACAGCCGCCTGCTCGGGCGCATCGATGCCGAGGACGTGCTGCAGGACGCCTACCTGGACGCCGGCAAGCGCCTGCAGGCCTTCCGCGACGACGACAAGCCGTTCCTGGTCTGGATCCGCCTGATCGCCCAGCAGACGCTGGTCGACGTGCACAGGCGCCACTTCGGCGCGGCGATGCGCAACGCCGGTCGCGAGGTCAAGGCGCCCGCCAGCGGCACGCTGTCGGGGTTCTTCGTCGCCCACGTCACCTCGCCGAGCCACGCGGCGATGCGCGAGGAGGTCCGGCGGCGCATCGAACAGGCCCTCGACAGCATGGACGAGATCGACCGCGAGGTGCTGCTGCTCCGGCACTTCGAGGAACTGTCCAACAAGGACGCCGCCGCCGTGCTCGGCATCCAGGAGAACGCGGCCAGCAACCGCTACGTGCGGGCACTCGGTCGGCTCAAGGGCCTGCTCGGCGAACTGGGGTCGCCGTGACGCCGGCGGACGACGCCACGGCCCGCGATCCCATCGACCTCCTGGTGGAGGAGTTCCTGCTCCGGTTCCGCCGCGGCGAGGTCGCCGACGTCGAGCCGTTCGCCGCCGCGCACCCGGAGCAGGCGGCGGCCCTGCGCGAACTGCTGCCGGCGCTGCTGGCGCTCGAGCAGGTGCGGCGCGACCGGGCGAGCGCGAGCGGCAGCGGCCGCCGGCTGGCCTCGTTGCCGCCGCTGGAGCGGCTGGGGGACTTCCGCATCGTGCGCGAGGTGGGCCGGGGCGGCATGGGCGTCGTCTTCGAGGCGGTGCAGGAGTCGCTCGGCCGGCGGGTGGCGCTGAAGGTGCTGCCGCAGCCGGCGCTGCTGAGCGGCACCCAGCTGCAGCGGTTCCGCCGCGAGGCGCGCGTCGCCGCGCAGTTGCACCACAGCCACATCGTGCCGGTGTTCGGCAGCGGCGAGACCGACGGCTTCCACTGGTTCGCGATGCAGTTCATCGACGGCCAGAGCCTGGACGTCTGGCGCCACGAGCAGGCGGCGACGCCGCCGCAGGACACTCCGGCCTGGCGCGAGCGGTCGCGGCTGGTGGCACGCCTCGGCCAGCAGGCGGCGAGCGCCCTGCACTACGCCCATGCGCAGGGCACGCTGCACCGCGACGTCAAGCCGGGCAACCTGCTGCTCGGCCACGACGGGCACCTGTGGGTGACCGACTTCGGGCTGGCGAAGGCGCTCGAGGGCGAGGGGCTGACGCATTCGAGCGATCTGCTCGGCACGCTGCAGTACATGGCGCCGGAGCAGTTCGCCGGGCACTACGACGTGCGCAGCGAGGTCTATGCGCTCGGCGTCACGCTCTACGAGCTGCTGGTGCTGCGGCCGGCGTTCGCCGGGCGGTCGCGCAGCGAGTTGATGGAGCAGATCCGCAGCCTGCGCCCGCCGCCGCTGCGCCGCGTGTGCCCGGAGGTGCCCGACGACCTCGCCGTGGTCGTCGAGCGGGCGATGGCCCGCGAACCGCGCGATCGCTACGCGACGGCCGGCGACCTGGCCGACGATCTGCAGGCGTTCCTCGACGACCGGCCGATCGCGGCCCGGCGGCACAACGCCGCCGAGCGGCTGGTGCGCTGGTGCCGGCAGAACCGCGCCCTGGCGGCGCTGGCCGCCAGCACCGCGGTCGCGGTGCTGGGCGCGGCGGTGACCGGGTGGGTGGCCTACGGCATCGCCGACGAAGCGCTCGGACGGGCGCAAGCCTCCGCGGCCGAGGCGGCGCGGCAGACGCAGCTCGTGGCCAGCAACCTGCAGCTGACGCTCACCGCGTTCGACGAGTTGTTCGACGCCCTGGTCGGGCGCGACCCGGCCTTGGCGGTGGACGAGGACCCCGAAACCGGCGAACAGACCGTGGTCGCGCGCACGGTGGTCGAACCGCGGCACGTCGACCTGCTGCAGCGCATGCTCGACTTCTACGACCGCTTCGCCGCCGCCAATGCCGACGACCAGTCGCTGCGGTTCGAGACGGCGCGAGCCCACCGCCGTGTGGCGGCGATCCAGGCCCGGCTCGGCAACCTGGACGCCGCCGTGGCGAGCTACCAGGAGGCGCTGTCGTACTTCCTGGCGGTCGGCGACCGCGACGTGCGGCGCGAGGTGGCCGCCGTGCACGTCGATTGCGGCCAGATCGAACAGCGGCGCGGGCGGCCGGGCGAGGCGGCGCAGCGCTTCGCGCTGGCGATCGAATGGCTCGGACCGGATCAGCCCGGCGACAGCCGTGCGTTGCGGTTCGAGCGCGCGCAGGCGCACTTCCTGCTCGCCCGGCGTCCGGGGCCGGGACCCGGGCCGGGTCGATTCCGCGCCGACGGGGCGCCGGCCCTGGAGACGGCGCAGGCGATCCTGCGCGATCTGCTGGAGCAGAACCCCCAGCACCCCGAGTACCGGGCGCTGCAGGCGCGCTGCCTGCTGGAGGCTGGCCGGCGACGCGGAACCGACCGCGACCAGGGCCCGGCCGCCGAACGCGACCACGACGCTGCCCTGGCGATCTTCCGCCAGCTGGTCGCCGAGCGACCGGACGCCGACCAGTACGCCTACGAACTGTGCGAGGCCCTGTGGAGCGACGCCCGGCGGCTGCCGCCCGTGGATGCCGGCCGGCTGCGGGAGCAGATCGTGCGGCTGCGCGAGGCGCGCCTGCTCGCCCAACGCCTGACCGAGCAGCAGCCCGATTTCGCCGAGTACCGGCTGCTGCGCAGCAACGTCGGCAGCACGCTGGGCCGGCTCCTGCTGCGCCTGGCGGCCACCGAGGCGAGCGCGGCGGCGGCGCTGCGGCGGGAGGCCGAGGACGAACTGCGCGCAGCGCTGGCCCTGGCGCCGGCCGTGGACGGCGAGGGCGCGACCGTCCGGCAACTGCTGCCGACGCTGGCGACGCGCGCCGCCCTCGTGCTGCTGCTGGCCGAGACCGACCGCGGCGACGAGGCCGTGCGCGAGGCCGCGGCGCTCGTCGCCGGGCTGCGGCAGGTCGGGCGCGACGAGCGCCGGCCGCGCCTGCCGCTGCCGGAACCGCGCACCTTCGAACTCGTCGAGGGCATGCTGCGGCGCCAGGGCCGCGGCGAACTCGCCGCCGAACTGCGCGCCCTGCGCGAGAGCCTGCCGGCCGAGCGCCCGGGGCCGCAGCCGCGGCGGCCGCGCTGAACGCGGCGCCGTCGGCCGCTAGAACACGATCCAGCGTTCGTCGTCGAGGCTGCGGTAGAAGTGGCGCCCCTCGAGCCCGGTGGTGGCGCGCCGGTGGCTGCGCCCGGGCCTTGGCCGCCGCTCCGCCAGACCGAGGTAGCCGGCGTTGAGGTTGCGGCTGTAGGCGCGCGGAGCGTCATCGGCGTGCAGGAAGGCGCTGTGGCCGGGGCCGCCCGGTTCCAATGGCCAGGCCATCGCCTCGTAGGCGGGTTCCCCGCCGCGGACCGCGGGCGCGGCGGGATCGGGCGGCGACACGGCCAGGTGGAAGGCGTAGTGCTTGTTGCGCAGCGCCAGCAGGGTGTCCGGCGGCGCCGGCTCGACCGGTTCGAGGTCGGTGACGTGGACCTGGTCGCGCAGCGCCAGCTGGTGGAACCGGGCCAGGGCCAGCTCGGCCGACCAGGCATCGAGGGGCCCGCGCAGGTCCAACGTCGCCGCCAGCAGCAGGCCGGCGATCTGCTCGGCGCGTTGCTCGACGCGCGCCGTGCGTTCGGCGGTCAGTAGCGGAACCTGCAGGCTGCCGGCGAGCAGCAGCACGCCGAGCAGCGTGTACCAGCCCGCCGGAGTGCCGATGCCGCGCCGCCGCCACTTCTGCATGGCCGGCAGTATCGTGGCGCCCGATGGCCGTTGCCAGGATCGATGGAGCGCTGCCGCCGCTGCCCGCCGCGGTCGAGCATGTGCTGCGGCAGCTCCGGCGCGAGGGGCACGCCTGGCTGGTCGGCGGCACCGTGCGCGACCTGCTGCTCGGCGCGCCGCCGCGCGATTTCGACCTCGCCACCGACCTCACGCCCGCGGCGGTGCGGCGCCTGCTGCCGGGGGCCGATGCCCGCGATGCGGCGTTCGGGGTCGTGGTCGTGCCGGACGCCGATCGGCCCACGACCGTGACCACGCTGCGGCGCGAAGCCGACTATGCCGACGGCCGCCGGCCGCGCACGGTGGAGTTCGTGCGTTCGGTGCCGGTCGACGCGCAGCGCCGGGACTTCACCGTGAACGCGCTCTACCTGGATCCGGCGACGCGCGAGGTGCTCGATCCTTGCGGCGGCCTCGCCGACCTCGCCGCCCGGACGCTGCGCACGGTCGGCCCGGCGCCGGTGCGTTTCGCCGAGGATTCGCTACGGCTGCTGCGCGCGGTGCGCTTCGCGGCCCGCTGCGGCTTCACCCTCGAGCCCACGACGGCGGCGGCGATCCCTGCGACCGCCGCTGGGCTGCGGCACCTGGCCGCGGAACGGGTGTTCGCGGAACTGAGCGCTGCCTTCACCGGTCCGGGGCGCGGCCGGGCCCTGCGACTCCTGGTGGAACTGGGCCTCGCCGCCGTGGTCCTGCCCGAGGCGGCGGCGACGGCCGGCGTGACCCAGCCGAAGGAGTTCCATCCCGAGGGCGACGTGCTCACGCACGTGGCGTTGGTGCTCGACCACGTGCCCGCCGGCGACCTGGCGCTGGCGTGGAGCGCCGTGCTGCACGACGTCGGCAAGCCGCCCACGTGGCGCCTGGCCGAGGACCGGATCCGGTTCGACGGCCACGATCAGGTCTCGGCGACGATGGCCGACGCCGTGCTGCGGCGCCTGCACGCGCCGAACGACCTGCGCGCGCTGGTGGTCGACGTCTGCCGCCAGCACATCCGCTTCGCCAGCCTGCCGCAGATGCGCCCTCGGCGCCGCGAGGCCTGGCTGCGGTCGCCGCACTTCGCCGTGCACCTCGCGTTCCACCGCGCCGACTGCCTGGGCAGCCACGGCAAGCTCGATGTCCACGAGTTCGCGCGGGCGGCGCTCCTGGCCCTGCCGCCGGCCCCGGCGCCGCTGCTCTCGGGTGCCGACGTGCTGGCCCTGGGCGTGCCGAGCGGTCCGGTCGTCGGCGAACTGCTGCGGGCGGTGCACGCGGCTGCCGACGAAGCGCCGACGCCATGGACCCGAGCGGACGCGCTGGCCCGGCTGGGGGAAATGGTCGAGCGCTGGCGTCAAGGTGCCGCCCCCAGGGCTCGATAAGCCGTTGCGCGGCGCCCCAGCGGCCCGCCGGAGGGACAGATGCATCTGCGCAGCCAAGACCAGTTCGACGATTTCCGGAAGGAGCGCCAGCGGATCCGCGCCAAGCTCGGTCCCGCGCCCAGCGCGCTCGGCTACGAGAACAAGGCGCTGCGCGAACTCGAGCAGGTCGAGGCGCGCGAGATCCTCGAGCAACGCCTGACCCGCGAGGTGCACGAGTTCTTCGCCACCGCCACGCGCCAGGCGGCGAACATCGTCGAGCGGGTGGCGCACGACGCGCAGCAGCAGGCGGGCGCCCGCGTCGAGCAGGAGATGGAGGCCTTCCTGATCGACGCGCTGGCCCGCATGAACACGTTCGTCGTCACGGTGCTGCAGCAGCGCCGCACGCCGGTGGCGCAGACCGAGATGGAGCCGAACGTGACCCGCATCGTCGGCGAGAGCCTGGACGAGTTCCGCTGGGAGGGCACCGCCGAGGTCGGCGACAAGCACATCGGCCAGGACCCGTTCGACAGCGACGTCGAGGAGGTCCGCCGCGAACTGCGGGCCCAGGTCGGCGAGCCGACCGCGGCGGTGGAGCCGACGGTGCCGATCGAGGAACACCTGGTGGCGGCGGTGGAGGCGGACGAGGCGACGGAATCGCCGACCGGGACCGTGGACCCGGGGCCGGCCGATGCCGCGCCGGCGACCGAACACGGCCCCGGCGGCCCCGCCTCGCCGACCGAGGAACTCGAGCGCTTCCGCGGGGCGCTGAAGTCCCTGGTGCGCCAGGGCACGATGACGCGCGACGAGGCCAAGGCCGCCTGGCAGGCACGGCTCGCCAAGCTCGCGCCCCGCGCCTGAGACCGACCGTCAGGTGAGCTGGATGCGACGCGCGATCTGGCGCGCCGGCACGATCGCGGCGACGATCGCCAGCGCCTCCCAGGTGCGCCCGGCCGCGAACGCCAGCGCACCCGTGTAGAGCATCGTGCCGAGCAGCAGCAGCGTCATCGACGCACGCAGCGCCGCCTGGTCCCAGGTGGTCCGCCTGGCGTTGCGGCGCAGGAACCAGAGCGCGGGCACGGCGGCCAGCACGGGGGCCGGCCAGGGCCCCTCTTGCACCACGGCGATGCCCGCGAGCGCGGCGATCGGCGGCGCGGTCTGCACGGCGGCGATCGCTCGCGGCCGCACGCCGGACGCGTCCTCGAAGATGCCGAGCACGGTCACGGCGACGATGTAGAGGCCGTAGCAGGCGCAGGCCAGGCGCAGCGAGGCACCGGCCCCCGCGTCCGCCTCCGCCATGGCCGCGGGCAGGGCCAGCGCCGTGCCGAGGTTCAGCGCCCGCAGGCCGCCCATCAGCAGGGCGCCGCCCCAATCGAAGCGCTTGCCGGCGAAGTCGTAGAGCAACACCAGTACGGCGAGCAGGCCATGGTGCTGCCGGCACGGCGACAGCGCGATCGCCGCCGCCAGCAGCGCCACGCCGAGGCCGGCGGCGAAGGCCAGGGAGACGTCGCCGCGCGGCAGCGGACGTTCCGGGCGCTGCACCGCGTCGAGGCGCCGGTCGGCGACGTCGTTCCAGACCATCCCGGCGGCATACAGGAGCACGCTGGCGGCGACGGCGGCGACGGCGTCCCGATCCCACGGCAGACCGAGCACCGCCAGCGAGGCGGTGACGTCGGCGGCAGGGGAGAACAGGGTGCCGACGCGCAGCAGCCGCAGCACGGGGAACAGGGCAGGCACCGCCGGATTCGACGGCGCCGGCGCGTTCACAGCAACCGCAGGATGTCGTTGTAGGTGACGAACAACACCAGCAGCAGCACGAACACCAGGCCGACCACCTGGCTGTAGCCGAGCACGCGGGTGCTGACCGGCGAGCCCTTGACCTTCTCGATCAGCAGGAACAGCAGGTGGCCGCCGTCGAGCACCGGCACCGGCAGCAGGTTGACGAAGGCGAGGTTGACGCTGAGCAGCGCCAGGAAGTACCAGAACCAGCTCGTGCCGCGTTGGGCGGCATGGTAGCTGACCTGGCTGATGCGGATGATGCCGCCGAGGTTCTTGGCGGCGACGTCGCCGGTGAGCAGGCGCTTCAGCGTGACGTAGAGCTGCTTGACCAGGTCGAGCGAGCAGACGACGCCCAGGCGGACGGCTTCGCCGACGGAGCCCGCCTTGACCTCGTGCTGGAGGTGGGCGAGCCGGTAGTCGAAACCGAGGTCGGGCACGGGCAGCGGGCGCGGCGCCACGACGAGTTCGAGGGTCGCCTCGCCGGGGCCGGCCAGCGCATCCTCGGCGGCGTCGGCCGGCAGCCGCTGCACGCCCAGACGCAGCGGCCTGCCGGCGGCGCCCTCGACGCTGCCGACCAGGTCCTGCCAGGTCGTGATCGGGGCGTCGTCGACGCGCACGATGCGGTCGCCGGCCCGCAGGCCAGCGGCCGCGGCGGGCCCCTCGGGCGTCGGCTCGATCAGGACCGAGTCCGGATCCGGCGCCAGCGCGATGGCGTCGGCGAGGCTCGCCCGTTCCTCGCTCGTGGTCGACTGCTCGAGCGCGACGATCCGACCCGCGCGTTGCACCAGCCACCGGGTGGGGGTGGCGGCGCCGGCGAAGCGGGCGAGATCGCCCGTCGCGAACGGCCGGCCGTCGACCGCGAGCAGCACGTCGCCGCGCTGCAGCCCCAGCCGTTCGATCAGCGCATGCCCTGGCTTGAGGCCGCGGATCCGGCGCAGCAACGGCTTGACGCCCAGGCGCGGCGGCAACCCTTCGACCGAGGCACCCGGCGTCACCGTCACGGCCAGCGACGCGTCGTCGCGCTCGACGACCACCTCGACGGGCTGCCCCGGCGCGAGGTCGTCGGGCAGACCCCGCCAGGCGGGCTGGCCGGCGAGGAGCCGCAGGCGGTCGCCGCTGCGCAGGCCGGCCCCCGCGGCGGCGCCCTCGGCGGCCACCGCGATCGGCGGCGGCGCCGGGTCCACGGCCGGCCGGATGCCGAGGTCGTAGAGGCCGGCGACCGGGTCGAACTGCGGCCGCGCCTCGACGACGCGAACGCTGCCGTCGGGCGCGATCAGTTCGAGGGCGGTCGGGCGGTTGCCGGCCAGCGCCACCTCGACCATCAGGTTGTCGAACGAGTAGAGCGACTTGCCGCCGATGGCGCGCACCCGGTCGCCGGTCTGCAGCCCTGCCTCCCAGGCGGCGCTGCCGTAGTCGACCCGGCCGACCACGGGGGCGTCGAACGACACCCCGGCGCGGAACACCAACGGGAACACGACCAGCGCGAACAGGGCGTTCATCAGCACGCCGCCCGACCAGAACAACGCCCGCTGGCCGGCCGTCTTCGACCACAGCGATTCCTGGCGCGGGAAGCGCCGGTCGGTCGGATCCTGCCCGGCGACCATGACGTAGCCGCCGAACGGGATCAGCGACACGCGGAAGTCGGTGCCGCCCAGCTCGGCGCCGAACAGGCGCGGGCCGAAGCCGAGGGAGAACACCTCGACCCGCACACCGGCGAGGCGGGCGGCCAGGAAGTGGCCGAGCTCGTGCAGGAAGATCAGCAGGCCGATGCCGAGCGCCGCCAGGAACGTGCTGCCTAGGTCCATGCGAAGGTGGGGTTCATCGGCAACGAGGGGGCCTCAGGACGACCGTCTGGCGGCCGCTTCGCCGTCGATCGCCGCCGCGGCCAGACGCCGGCCCTCCGCATCGGCATCGAGGGCGTCCTGGAGCGATCGGATCGGTCGCGGCGTGCGTTCGCGCACGGCCCGTGCGACCACGTCGACGATGGCCGGGAACGGCAGGCGGCCGTCGAGGAAGGCCGCCGTGGCGACCTCGTCGGCGGCATTCAGCACCGCGCCGGAGTCACCGCCCAGGCGCAGGACCTCGTAGGCCAGCCCCACGGCCGGGTAGCGCTCGGGCTCGACGGGCAGGAACTCGAGCTGGCGCCAGCGGACCGGATCGAAGGGCTGGAAAGACGACGGCAGGCGCTCGGGGTGACCCAGGCAGTAGCGCAAGGGCACCCGCATGTCCGGCACCCCGCACTGGGCCAGCATCGTGCCGTCGACGAACTCGACCATCGAGTGCACGATGCTCTGCGGGTGCACGATCACCTCGATCGCGTTCGACGGCAGGCCGAACAACCAGTGCGCTTCGAGCACCTCGAAGGCCTTGTTCATCATCGTCGCGCTGCCGATCGTGATGCGCGGCCCCATCGACCAGGTGGGGTGACGCAGGGCCTCGGTCGGGGTGGCCGCGGCGAAGCTCGCCAACGGGCGGTCGCGGAACGGACCGCCGGACGCCGTCAGCCAGAGACGTCGCATGGCGCGTGGGTTCGCACCGGCGAGGCACTGGTGCACGGCGCAGTGCTCGCTGTCGATGGGCAGGATGGTCGCCCCGCTGTCCCTGGCCTGTCCGATCAGCAGCTGGCCGGCGACCACCAGCGACTCCTTGTTCGCCAGCAGCAGCTGCCGGCCGTGGCCCAGGGTCCAGGACGAAGCCGCGAGCCCGGCGGCACCGGTGATGGCGTTCAGGACCGCATCCGGTTGGCTGCGCTCGAGAGCGGTGAGCAGGCCATCGGCACCGGGGAAGAACGCGACGCCGGCGGGCAGCTCGGGGGGCGCGGCCGCACCGGTCAGGCAGACGAACGGCGACCGGTGGGTGGCGGCCGCCGCCGCCAGGCCCGCGGCGGAAGTGTGCGCCGCGAGCAGGCAGACCTCGAACCGGTCGGGGTGCTCCGCGAGCACCTGCAGGGCCTGGCGGCCGACCGAACCGGTGCAGCCCAGGATGGCGAGTCGGCGTTTCGGCACGCGGCGATCATGGACCGCTGGCGGCGCGATTCCAACGCCGGGGCCCGGGTTGCCGTGCGGCTGACCTTCGCCGATGCTGGCGCGGCCCGTGAACGAGGATCGGCACCGATCGACTGCGCCCGCGACCAGAGGCCGCGCCCTGGCGCACCGCAGCCTGGTCGCAGCGCTGCTCGCGATCCTGCTGCCGGCCGATGGCCTGGTGGCCCAGGACGGGGCGGCCTTCGACGAAGCCTGGCGGCTCGCGACCGAGGCGCCCGCCGCGGCGCGCGCGGGCGCGATGCGGCGCGCCAGCGATGCCTTCCTGGCGCTGCCGCCGGGACCGGAACGGGACCGGCGCGCCGCGGCCGGCATCGAGGCCACGCTGGCGGCCGCACGCCAGCAACTGGCGCTCGAACTCGCCGTCGAAGCGCGGGGGCGCAGCCCCTCGCCCGCCGTCGTGACGCTGCACCTGCGGGCCCTGGCCCGCCTGGGGCACCTGCCCGAGTTCGTCGCCACCGCGCGCGCCGACACGGCGACCCAGCGGGCCGCGGTCGACGCCGCTCTGCTGGCGGAGCACGGCGCCCTGCTGGCGCTCGCCGATGCGGCGCTGCGCGCGGGGGCGACCCCGGTGGGGCGCTACGTGTTCGAGCGCCTCGCGGCGGTCGAGCCAGCGGATCCGGGGCGGCTCGCCGACTTCGCGCTGGCCTGCCGCCACCTCGGCGAACTCGACACCGCGGAACGCACGTATGCGACGGCCCTGCAGCTCGCGCCGGCGGATGCGCTGTTGGTCAACGACCACGGGCTGTTCCTGCGCGCGACGGGCCGACGGGAAGCGGCGACCGCGGCCTTCTGGCGCAGCTTCGAACTCGACGCGGGCGTCGCCGGCGGGCGACCCGGCGACGGTCCGGCGATCACCAACCTGCTGCACGCGGAAGCCCTGCAGCCCGGCAGCGTGCAGCCGGATCCCCTGCCGCGGGCGGCGAACGCGCTGGCGCGTCGTCCCGAGGCCGCGATGCTGCGCCGGCTGGTGCTCGACACGGCGCTCGATCGGCTCGACGCCGCACGCGCCGGGGCCGTGGCGCCGGCAGTGGCCAGCGGCGGCGCCAACCGATAGCTTGTGCTTCGACCCCTCCCGCGGCGCCGCACCGCGCGGCCGCCGCCGACTCCGACCCAGGTGACTCGATGCTCGTACTGGCTCCGCTGCTGCTGGCTCCCCTCGTCCTCGTTGCCCCGCAGGGGGAGTCGCCGGCCCCCGAGCCGATGCCGGGCGCCAAGCCCCAGCTGCTGACGCCCCCGGAACAGAGTGGCCTGCGCAGCAAGCTGATCGGCTACCTCGCCGCCGATGCCGCCTACGAGGCGGCGACCGCGCCGAAGGACCGCGAGCGCACGAACAAGCGCCGCGAGAAGGCGCGCAGCGACTTCGAGAAGGAGTGGGAGCGGCTGGGCAAGAAGGGCAACCTGATGGCCTCGATGGCCGACCTGCGGGCGGTGTTCGAGAACTGCTTCGAGCTGGAGAAGCCGTCGTTCTCGCTGGGACAGTTGCGCAAGGAGACCGCCAAGGAGGACGGCGTCGACTACAGCTTCTTCCTGCCCAAGGGCTACAAGCCCGACGTGCCCTGCCGCACGCTGGTGATGATCCCCGGCACGGCCGCCGGAGCCGGGGCGGGCACCTGGGCGCGCCCGACCGACCATTTCGCCGCGACCTGGGAGAAGACGCCGCTGCTCGACGACAGCATCGTGGTCGTCGTGCACGTGCCGAACGGACTCGAACTCGACCCGACCCCCGACTTCACGCGCGAAGGCGCGGAGGCCGAGGAGGACCGCCGCAATGGCGCGGTGTTCAGCGGACTCGGCCGGGTGATGGCGAGCCACAACGTCGACCGGGCGCGGCTGTTCCTCGACTGCGGGCGCGGCGCCTGCGGCTTCGGGCTGCGGTTCCTGTCGACGTTCCCGGATCGGTTCGCCGGCGCGGTCCTGCGCGAACCGACCGCCGTCGACGACATCCGGCTCGGCAGCCTGCTCGGCATGCCGCTCCTGCTGCTGAAGTCCCCGGCGAACGCGGCGGCGGTCGGTGCGCTGGCGCAGCGGCTCGAGGCGATCTCGCCGGGTTCGGTCACCGTACTCGACGTCCAGGACGAGTACCCGCACAAGGCCGCGACCGCCGAGATCGAGCAGTGGACGGCCAGGCAGCGCCGCAACATGACGCCGGCCCGGGTCGTGATCGAACCGAACCATGATCGGTTCAACCGCGCCTACTGGGTCGACATCGACCGCGCCGACCCGCTGCTGGGGGCGCCGCTCGACGCCCGCCCGCGCATCGAGGTCACGGCCGACCGGGCCGCGAACCGCATCGTCGTCAAGACGCGCGGCGTGGAGAGCTTCTTCCTGTTCCTGAACGACGACCTCGTCGACCTCGACAAGGAGTTCACGGTGGTCACCAACGACAAGGCCGTGGTCGAGAAGCGCGGGCGGTCGTTCCGCGACATGCGCGACCGCATGGTCATGCGGCGCGACTGGGACTTCCTGTTCCCGGTGATGTTCCACAGCGTCGTGGCCAAGGCCGCCGACGAGAAGTGACGGCGGCGCCGATGGGCCCGTCGCTCGGCCGCCTGTCGGCGTCGGCGGGCCTGGCCGGCTTCGGCTGCATGGCGGGCGAGCTGATCGCCGTGCGCCTGCTGGCGCCGCACTTCGGCGACAGCGCCTACGTCTGGACGAACGTCATCGGCATCATCCTGGCCGCGCTCGCCGCGGGGGCGTGGCTGGGAGGACGCCTGGCGGCGCGCCCGAATGCCGAGACGTGGCCGTGGCGCCTGCTCGCCGCCGCGGGAGCCTGGCTCGCCGTGGCGCCGTTCGCCAGCACGCCGCTCGGCGGCTGGCTGCTGCCGTCGGGACTGCCGCTGGACGCGGCGATGCCCGCCCTGGTGCGCGGGTCCTTCGTGGCGACCCTGCTGCTGTTCGGACCGGCGATGCTGCTGCTCGGCGCCGTGTCGCCGCTGTTGATCACCATGGCGGTGCGCCGCGCGGTGGCCGTCGGCCGCGCCGCCGGCACGATCGGCGCGGCCGGCACCCTGGGCAGCCTCGGCGGGACGTTCGCCGCCACGCATTGGCTGGTGCCGGAGTTCGGGTGCCGCATCGCCAGCATGGTCGCGGGCGCGTTGCTGCTCGCGGCCGCCGCCTGTGCCGCCCCACGCGCCGGGGGCCGGTGGGTGGCCGGCGCCGGGGTCCTGGCCGTGGCGATCGGCACGCTGCTGCACGGCGGTCCGCTGCGCCCGGCGCCGCCGGGCATGGAGCTGCTGGCCGAACGGGAGGGGCGCTACCAATTCCTGCAGGTCGTGCGCACCACGGCCGGCGACGGCCCGCGGCGCACGCTGCTGTTGGTCAACGAAGGGCTCGACTCCTTCCACTCGATCTACGTCGAAGGTTCGGCGCTGACCGGCGGCGCCTACTACGACTGGCACGCCCTGGCGCCGTTGCTGGCTGCGGACGGCGCGAGACCGCCCGAGCTCGCCGTGCTGTCGATCGGCGACGCCGCCGGCACCCTGCGCGCGGTCTACGCCGGCGTGCACCCTGGCGCGCGCGTCGACGGGGTGGACATCGATCCCCTGGGACGGGAGCTCGGCCTGCAGTTCTTCGCCCCGGAACAGGCGCCAGGCCGCGCCTACACCCTCGATGGCCGGGTGTTCCTGCAGCAGGCGACCGAGCAGTGGCATGTCGTGCACGTCGATGCCTATGCGCACCAGGTCTACGTGCCGGCCCACCTGGCCAGCCGCGAGTTCTTCGCCCAGGTGCGGCAGCGTCTGCGCCCCGGCGGCGTCTGCGCCTGCAACGTCGGCGCGCTGCGGGCCGAGGATCCGGTGCTGCGTGCGATCGCGACGACGATGGCCGCCGAGTTCGGCCATGCGCTGGCGTTCCAGGTGCCGGCGTCGCGCAATGCCCTGTTGGTGGCGCGGCGGGGCGAGCGGCCCCGACCGGCTGCGCTGGCAGGGTTCGTGTTCGGCCAGGAACGCCTGTCGCCGCCCGATGCCGAAGCCTGGCGCCACCTCGTCGCCGCCGCCGCCAACGAGGCGGCGTGGGTCGAGTTCGCCGCCGATGGGCGAGGACTCGTCGACGACCGACCTGAACTCGATCGCCTGTTGCACGCCAGCTACCTGCACCAGGAGGATCCCGGCCAGCCCGTCCCGTGCCGGGGCGACCTCGAGCCGGCGGGAGCGGAGCTGCGCGCGTTCTCGCTGGCGCAGGCGCGCCGCTGGACCGAGGTGCTGCAGACCGTGGCGCAGAGCCGCGACGCGACCGCCTACCTGCGCGAACTGGCCGGCGACGCGCGCTGGTCGTTGCGGCAACTGCACAGCGCGATCGCCGAGTACGACGCCGCGCGGCAGCTCGCTGCCGGCGACGCGCGGGTCGGCTCCCGGTTGCAGGACAAGCTGGAGGCGGCGCGGTCGGAACTGCAACCGATCGAGCGCGCCGACCGGGTGGCCGCCGACCTCGGGCGGCTGCAACTGGCGGGTTGCGCCGTGTTCCTGGCCTTCCTGCTGGTGGCCGCGTGGCGGACCGGCCGGCCGCCAGGGCATCCGCCCACAGCCGACGGCTGAAGGCGGCCCGGCCCGGATACGAACGAGGCCCGCGCGGCGGTCGCCGGGCGGGCCTCGTCGTCAGGCGCCGATCGCCTGCAGGCCGGAGCCTACAGGATGTCGAGGATGCCCGACTGCCGGTTGGTCAACGTCTCCACCGCAGCGCGGTAGTTGAGGTTGACGCCGATCTTCGAGTTCCACGGCAGCATCTCCTTGTCGGCGACGCCGCCGAGCGCCACGGCGGCGAAAGCGCGCGCGAGGTCGTGCAGCTTGGTGTTGAACAGCATGTCCTTCAGCGGGTCGATCGAGCGCTGGTCGCCGATGAAGCCCAGCGCCGAGGCGATCGCCGACAGCTTGGCGAGGTTGCTCTCGCCCTCGGCCGACATCAGCTTCAGCAGGACCTCGGCGACGCCCTTGTCGCCGAGTTTGCCGAGCGCGATCGCCGCCTGCTGCAGCAGCTGGTCGCGGCGCGTCCACTGGGTGACCACGTTGCGCATGTCCTCCTTCGAGCGCACGTCGTTCATCAGCGCGAGGCCGATGCACAGGTAGCCCGCCATCTCCTCCTTGGCGATGTTGCCGATCATCAGGCCGCGCATGTGGTCGGCCGCCTCGGTCGCCCGGCACAGGCCGAGGCCGATCGCCAGGGCGCCGACCAGGCTCGGATCCTTCGCCTGCTTCAGCGTGTCGAACAGCGTCTGGGCGATGGTCGTCTCGGGCACGATCTCGCGCTGCTTCTCGTACTTGTGGAAGGCGTAGACGCCGAGCGCCAGCGAGGCCCAGGTCTTCTCCTGGTTCTTGCCGCCCTTGTCGAACTCCTTCAGCAGGATCTCGCGGTTCAGGTCGCCGCCGATCTGGCCGAGCGCCAGCAGCGCGAAGCTGCGGGTCTGCAGATCCTTGTGGTTGCGGTAGGTGTCGTGCAGCAGCTTGCTGTACTTGTTGTCGGGGTTCTTCTTGTCGTCCTTGTCGTCGTGCGGCCTGGCCATCATGCCCAGCGCCATCGCGCAGGAACGGAAGATGTCGTTGCTGACGCGCTTGACCTTGCCCTTCTCGCCGAGGTCGCTGGCGAACAGCTCCTTGAAGCGGTCCGACTCCTGGTGGTCGGGTCCGATGAGCTTGGCGATCGCGGTGGGCACGTGCGCCTGGATCAGCTGCTGCCCGGCGCCGAGGCTCTTCATGTAGTAGCCCTCGAGGCACTTCAGGACCTCGTCGAGCAGCAGCTTGTCCTGCTCCGACTCGGAACCGACGTTCAGGATGCTCATGCCGTTGATCGCGGCGACCTTCGGATCGAGCTGCCGGATCTCGTCGGCTTCGAGGACCTTCTTCATCACCTCGAAGGCCTTGGCCTTGATCTCGGTCTGGCTGTGCTTGTTGGCCAGCAGGCCGAGACCGTAGATCGCGAACGACCGCACGCGGTTGTTGACGGTGCTGCTGCGGCAGGCCTCACGCCCCTTGGCGGTGTCGAGCGCCAGACCGGTCAGCAGCTCCACGGCCTCCTCCTCGGCGATCGCAGCGATTCCGATCGACAACGCGGCGGTCTCGCTGATCTCGAGGTCCGGCTTGGCCAGCCGCGGCTTGAACACGTCGATCAGCTTGAAGTCCGGGTGGTTGGTGCCGATCTTCGCCATCGCGACCATGCACGACGAGTTGATGTCGCGCTGCTCGCTGGTGTCGATCGCCTTCTTCAGCGCCGGCAGGATCTTGCCGAGGATCTGTTCCTCGGTCGGTCGCAGCGAATTGCGCGCTTCGCTGCGGCGCGTGCTGCCGAGGAAGAAGTCGTCGCTGCCGGTCTGCGGACCGCCCTGCAACACGGCGTCGCGCAGGCGGATGTAGGGGTCCTTGTTGAACTCCCACCAGAACTTCCATTCGGTCAGATCCTCGGTGACCTGCACGCCGCCGCCACCGGTGGTGGCGCCGCCGCCACCGCCGCCGGGACCGCCGGGGCCGCCGGTCGAGGGACCGGGGCCGCCGCCCGTCGAGGGGCCGGGCCCCGAGGGCGAGGGCGCGCTGGGACCGGCAGGTCCGCCGGTGCTCGGTCCGGACGGGCCACCCGTCGAGGCGCCACCGCCGCCACCGCCGCCGGGGGTCGGCGGCACCACGTCGCCCGGGCCGCGGTACTGGCCGCCGTGGGCCCGGCCGGTCTCAGGCAGCAGCGCGAGCAGGCCCGCGCAGCACAGTCCAGACAAGAGCAGGTTCTTCATCGTTTGGCTCCAAAGGGTGGCCGGCCGGTGCCGGCATGAGGTCTTGGGTCGGTCGTCCGGATGCAGGGTGGATCGGAGGCGATCGGCGCCCTGGCATCCTAGCGAGGCGCGCCTTCACCTTGCAAAGATGGGACCAGGAGGCCGTGGGCGCTGCGGCTTCGCCAGGATGGCAACGCAGCGGACCCGGCGCGTTACCGCGGCGAAACAACAGGCGTGACAGGAGCCGCCAGGAGGCGCAGCAGGCCCCGATGCACGGCCGGGGCGGCGGCCACCGTTGCGGTGTGCCCGACCCGCAGGTCGCGGCAGGGGAAGACCCGGGTCCCCGTCCAGGTCGTGAAGCGCCCACCGGCCTCTTCGACGATCAGCCCGGCAGCGGCGATGTCCCAGATGCGGCCCTGCTCCTGCACGTTGCCGTCGAGCCGCCCCATGACGACGTCGATCAGTTGCGTGACCGTGCAACCGAAGGTGCGGATGCGGCTGCCGCGCCGCTGCAGTCCGGCCAGGAACGCCAGGTCCTGCTGCCCGCGGTGCCATTGGCAGCCGACGATCGCGGCATCGTCGAGGGTGCCGTCCGGGATGCGCAGCCGACGCCGGCCGCGGTGGGCGCCGCGCCCGTGCACGGCGGTGTAGAGGGCGCCCTCCGGGGCGCAGTGCACGGCCGCGAGCAACGGTTGCCCGCGCCACAGGAGAGCGATCGACACGGCGAAGTGCGGCAGGCCATGGGCGAAGTTGGAGGTGCCGTCGACGGGATCGACCACCCACACCCAATCGCGTTCGAGCGCGGTCGCGGTCGTTTCCTCGCCGAGGAAGCCGGCGGTCGGCAGCAGCCGCGTCAGCCGGCGCCGCAGCATCGTCTCGCAGGCGACATCGACCCGCGTCACGAAGTCGCCAGCACCCTTGCGCCGCACGTCCGCGGGCCGCAGCCGACGACGGGCCCGCTCGATGCGCATCGCCGCCTGCGCAGTGACGGCGGCCACCGGTTCGCGCAGCGACATCGCCTGGGCCAAGGGAGCATCGGAGCGCGGGCGCGGCATCGCCCGGAGCGTAGGGCTGCCGGCGGCGGAATGGCACGACCTGCCGGCTCGCCGCAGGTCGTGGCCGGGGCGGGACGCGGCCGGTGCCCCGCCGGGCGGCAGTCCGCGAAAAGTCGCGTGCACGAGCCCACCCGGTCGCTACAAGGAGCAGCCATGCCGCGTCCGGGTGCCAGGTCGAGGCCAGTCGGCGGCGCGGTGGCCGTATGCCTGCTGGCCGCGTGCGCGGGCAGTCCCGGCGGCGACGGGCCCCGCGGACTGGGTGGGGTCCGGTCGCAGTCGGCGCTGCGCAGCGGGGCGGCGGCGGTGCCGGCGCCGGCCGCGGCAGGGGTGGCGGCTGCCAGCGAAGCGGCCCACGCGACGGTTGCCGTGCCGGCCGGTGCGAATGCCGCAACCGCGGCCGAACCGCGGCACGCTGCGGACGTCGGCGACCTCGAACGGGCGCTGCGCCACGAGCTGGCCACGGCCGCCGACCCGACCGCCGCCGCCCTGGAGCTGGCCGACCTGTTGTGCGCGCTCGAACGGCACCGCGAGGCCCTCGCCGCCGTCGAGGCCGCGCTCCGCCGGGCCGACCATCCGGGGCTGCAGGTGGGTCGGGCCGGCTTGCTGCGCGACCTGGCCAGGCGTCGCGAGGCCGCCGAGGTCCTGACCGGACTGGCCACGGCCCATGGGCCCGGGGCGCTGCATCCCGCGCTGCTGTTCGAGTGCGCCGAACTGCACTGGCTGGCCGGTGACGCCGCCGCCGCCAAGGCGACCCTCGACAGCCTGCAGCAAGCCCATGCCGACGACGAGTGGTGTGCCGCGAATCGGCCGGTGCTCGAGGGGCTCGCCGCCGAACTCGGCAACGCGGCCGGACCGCCGCGGGTCCGGGTCCGCGACCTGCTGGCGAGCCTGCGTGGCGCCGGCACGGCCTCCGAGCGGGTCCGTCTGCTCGGCGAACTCTGCGAACTCGCCGACGCCGAGTCCGGGGCTCGGCGCCAGCACCTGCGCAGCCGGGCGATCGCGATCGGGTGCGCCGACGAGTCGCCGGCCGTGCGGGCGCGCGCCGTGCAGTTGGCCGAACCGCCGCCGGCGGACGCGCTCGACTTCTGCACGGCGGCGCTCGCCGACGACGCGGCGCTGGTACGCCGCTGCGCGGCCGATCGCGCCGTCGCCGACCTGGGGGCTCGCGCCGTGCCCGTTCTCGTCGATGCGCTCGCCCGCGAAACGGATGCGATGGCCTTCGGGGCGATCCACCAGGCCCTGGCGGAACTGGTCGTCGATGGCCCGTCGCTCGAGGGGGGCAGCGCCGTCGACGACGCCGAGCGGTCGCGAGTCGCCGCGGCGTGGAGGCAGCGGTGCAGCCGTTGATCCTGGTCGCGGGCGGGGCGGGCTACATCGGCTCGCACACCGCCGTTGCGCTGCAGGAGGCTGGCTTCCGGACCCTGGTGCTCGACGACTTCAGCACCGGGCATCGCGCGGCCCTGCGGGGCGGCGCCGTGGTCGAGATCGACCTGCTCGACCGGGAGGCGGTACGGGCGGCGCTGGCGGTGCACCGACCGGCGGCGGTCGTGCACTTCGCGGCCCGCTGCTACGTCGGCGAGTCGATGCAGGATCCCGGGCTCTACTACCGGAACAACGTCGGCGGCACGCTGAACCTGCTCGAGGCGATGGTGGCGGCGCAGGTCGGGAGCATCGTCTTCAGTTCGACCTGTGCCACCTACGGCATCCCCGACCGCGTGCCGATCGAGGAATCCTGCCCGCAGCGACCGATCAATCCCTACGGCAACACCAAGCTGGCCTGCGAATGGCTGCTGCGCGACTTCGCGGCGGCCCACGGCGTCGACGTGGTGGCGCTGCGCTACTTCAACGCGGCTGGCGCCGACCCGGCGGGCAGGCTCGGCGAGGACCACCGTCCCGAGACGCACCTGATCCCGCTCGCCCTGGCGGCCGCGGCCGGTCGCCGCGGGCCGCTGCAGGTCTACGGCGACGACTATCCGACGCCGGACGGCACCTGCATCCGGGACTACGTGCACGTCGCGGACCTGGCCGACGCCCACGTGCTGGCCGTGCAGAGCCTGCTGGGCGGCGAAGGCGGCTTCCGGGCCTACAACCTCGGCAACGGCAACGGCGCGTCGGTGGCCGAGGTCGTCGCCACCTGCGGCCGCGTCGTCGGCCGCGCCGTGCCCCACGTGGTCGCTGCCCGGCGGCCCGGGGATCCACCGCGACTCGTGGGCAGCACGGCGCGCATCGAGCGGGAGCTCGGCTGGCGACCGCGGCGGTCCGATCTCGCCGAGATCGTCGCCACGGCCTGGGCCTGGATGGAACGCCACCCGGACGGCTATGCGGACTGACCGGCACGCAGCGTTCGCGTGGCGTGACCGCTTCGTCCGGGTCGCCGCCGCCGGCAGCCTGTGCCTGGCGGGCGGTTGCTCGGTCGCCGACAACCTGTCGTTCGCCGAGATCGTCACCGAACTCGACGGCATCGTCACGATCACCGGCGAAGGCACCGACCGCAGCGTGCGCTACGCCACCCAGGCGCCGGTGTCGGCCTGGTACATGCGCCAGTTCTGGCTGGTGCCGATCCGTTGGCTGCTCGGACCGGTCTTCGGCTACCGGTCCGAGGACACGATCGAGAATCCGTCGGAGCACGTGCGCGAGCTGCTGCTCGAACTGCCCGACGAGCTCGGCCGCGATCTCGTCGCCGGGGCCCAGGCGACGACCCGCTTCGGCTGGATCGCCGAGCTGGACCAGAACGGTCGCAGCCGCGTGGCCGGCATCGATGGCCTGGTCGCCGTGGCCGCGCGCGGTCGCCTGCCGATCTTCGCCGGCGACTTCGCGGCCCTGGGGGAACCGCTGGCGGCCGATCGACTCGACGGGATCCAGCGCACGATCGCGGCGTTGCGCCCCGAGGCGCGTACGAGTGCGTTCGACGCCGGGCAGCGCCAGGCCTACGCCGGAGCCCTCGCGAGCCTGACGGAGCGCCCGTTGGCGCTGTGGCCAGACCGGCTGCTGCTGGTCGAGGACCTGCTGGTCCTGCTGCAGGCCGAACGGGAGCGCGACCTCGTCGTCACCGCCCAGGAGGCCCTGCGCGCCGCCATCCGCCACTGCATCGAGGGCGTGCTGCTGCGCGCGGTGGAGGGGCGCGATCCGCGCTTCGTCGAGGTGCGGCTGTGCGCGATGGAGCAGGTGCGCCGGCTCGCCGGGCCACGCGGCGTGCCCCTGCTGCTGGCGGTGATGGCGGCGACGCCGCAGCAGCGGGCCCGGTTCGAACCGGCCTACGATCCCGACCCCTTGATCCAGCTGCGGCTGATCCACTACTGCGGCCAGCTGAGCGGCGAGGTCGCGCGCATGGAGGTCCGGCTGCCGGGGCGGGAAGGGTGGCAGGCGACCGCGCCCGTGGACTTCCTGGCGCAGACGGTCCTCACCGAGCAGGCCTACTACTCGAAGCTGCGCACACCGGCCATGGCCGCCTTGTCGCTGTCGCTGGGACGCCCCACCCTCGATCCCGACCCGGCCTGGGTCCGCGAGTGGTACCGGCAACGGCAGAGCCGCAGTTCGTGAGGCGCGCATGAAGACGCACTGGATCGCGGAGAGCATCCGCTACGACGGTTCCCAGTTGCGCGGCCACTGGCTCTGGAGCCGCACCGGCATCGTCGGCGACGCCATGGTCGCGTTCCGGGGTCCGTGCGCGGTGCGCGGCGACGAGATGGCCGACCTGGCCGATCTCGACGGGCCCGGCATCGCCGGCGCCGATCTGCTGCACTTCGTCTGGGAGTGCTTCTCGTCCCCCGATCTCCTGCTGGCCGTGCACCGCCAGCGGCTGCTGGCCGCACAGGCGGCGGAGGTCCTGGCGGCGTGGCCGGCCGCGGCGACGGTGCGCCGCGAGGGCGACGACCTGTGGGTCGGCCCGGGCAAACTCTCGATCTCGATCGCCACCGTGACCCCCGTGAGCAGCCTGATCCACTTCGCGCTCAACGCCACCGCCGGCGGCGCGCCCGTGCCCACCGCCGACCTGGCGCAGCTCGGCGTCGAGCCGCGCGAGTTCGCGCAGCGCCTGCTGGCGCTCGCCGCGGCCGAACAGGCTTCGATCGCCGACGCGCGCGCCAAGGTCCGCGCGAAGGGGGAGTGGCAGTGAAGAACCGCCTGACCACGCTGCTGAAGCTCCTGTTCGTGGCCGGCCTGATGTGGCTCGTCTTCCGTACGATCCACTTCGAGGACCGGCTGGTCCACCGCGCCGGGCCGCCGGAGCAGCAGGCCGTCGTCCGCGAGGAGGTCATCGAGATCCAGGGTTCGTGGCAGAGCGATCCGGTGCGCTACGTCGTGCCCGGGGAGTCCACGGTCCGGGAGGCGCTGCGCGGCCCACGCGGCGATGGCACGACGCTCGACGTCGAGCCCGGCTTCCTCACCTACTGGCACAACCTGGACCCGTTCTGGTTCACGTTGGGCGCCCTCTGCTACTTCCTGACGGTGCTGATCGCCGGAGCCCGCTGGTGGTGGTTGCTGCGCGTCAACGGCACCGACGTCTCGCTGGCGGAGACGCTGCGCTTCACCTGGATCGGCGTGTTCTTCAACACGGTCGTGCCGGGCGCCACGGGCGGCGACGTCATCAAGGCGATCTACATCATGAAGCGATGCCCGGGGCATCGTGTGCCGGTGCTGGTGTCGGTGATCGTGGATCGGGTGCTGGGCCTCGCCTCGCTGGCCCTGCTCGGGGCGGTGATCGTGCTGTTCGCGCTGGACCGCTTCGCCGACATCGCCCTGGCGATCTGGGGCGTCATCGCGCTGGTCGGCCTGCTCGGCGTCGTCGCCTTCAGTCGTCGCCTGCGGCAGGTCGTCCGCCTGAAGTGGCTGCTCGACCGCCTGCCGCAGCGCCTCGGGCACGTGCTGAAACTGGTCGACCAGGCGGTGTTCTTCTACCGCGGCCACCGCTGGGTCATCGCCGCGAGCCTCTGCGCCGGGATCGGCAACCACGTGCTGTCGGTGCTGAGCGTCGTGTTCGTCGGCGAGGCGCTCGGGGTCGGCATGCCGGGCTTCGAGTACTTCGTGCTGATCCCGGTGATCAACATCGTCACCGCGGTGCCGATCGGTCCCAACGGCTGGGGCGTCGGCGAGGCGATGTACAAGTACCTGTTCGGCAAGTACGGCGCGGCCCACCTCACGGATGTCGCCAATGCCACCGAGGCCATGGGCACGCGCGGGGTGGCGCTGTCGGTGCTCTACCGGCTGCACCTGACCTTCTGGTCGCTGCTCGGTGGCCTGTTCGTGCTGTTCGAGAAGGACCGCGTCACCCGCGCCGACATCGATCGCGAGGTCGAACTCGAGCAGCGGGACGGCATGGATCCGCCGGCCGTCGATGGCTAACGTGTCCGCCCCATGTCCCTGCTCGTAGTCGGTTCCACCGCGTTCGACACCGTCGAAACGCCGCACGGCATCGCGACCGACTGCCTCGGCGGCTCCTCGACCTACTTCGGGCTCGCGGCCCGACTCTTCACGCCGGTGCGCCTGGTCAGCGTGGTCGGCGACGACTTCCCCGAGCGGCACCGGGCGATGCTCGAGCAGAACGGCATCGACCTCGCCGGGCTCGAGACCCGGCGCGGCAAGACGTTCCGCTGGCACGGCCGCTACGCGCAGGACATGAACTCGCGCGAGACCCTCGACGTGCAGCTGAACACGTTCGGCGACTTCCGGCCGAAGGTCCCGGACAGCTACCGCGACACACCGTTCGTGTTCCTGGCCAACGGGTCGCCGGCGACGCAGCGGTCGGTGCTCGACCAGATGCAGGCGCCACGGTTCTGCGTCGCCGACACGATGGACCTGTGGATCGACCGCGACCGCGATGGGCTGCTGGAGCTGCTGCGGCGCATCGACGGCCTGATCGTCAACGACGGCGAGGTCAAGCAGCTGACCGGCAAGACGAACCTGATCCAGGCGGGGCGGGCCAGCCTCGCGCTCGGACCCAAGCTGGTGATCGTCAAGAAGGGCGAACACGGCTGCTTCGTGTTCTCGAACTTCTTCCACTACGCGCTGCCCGCCTACCCGACCGAGGCGGTCGTCGATCCGACCGGCGCGGGCGACAGCTTCGCCGGCGGCTTCATGGGCCACCTCGCCACCTGCGACACGATCAGCCTCTGGAACATGAAGCGCGCCGTCGCCTACGGCACGGTCACCGCCAGCCTCACCGTCGAGGGCTTCGGCGTCGAACGCATCGCCGGCGCCAACCGCGAAACCGTGGAGCGGCGGTTCCACGAGCTGCAGCAGTTCGTGTCGGGTGCGTGAAGCGGGCCGCCGCCCGGCCGAGGCGTGCAACGCCTCGCACGGCGGGCTAGGCTGTTCCGCCCCGATGATCGCCTTGCAGAGCTACGTCCGTGGGCAGTGGGTCGCCGGCAGCGGCGATCCCGTCCGCCTCCATGAACCCGCCACCGAGGCCGTGCTGGGTGAAGCCCGTCCCGCCGGGGTCGACCTCGCCGCCGCGCTGGCCCACGCCAGGAACGTGGGCGGGCCAGCCCTGCGGGCGATGACGTTCCCGCAGCGCGCCGAGCTGCTGAAGGCCCTGGCCGGCAAGCTGCACGAACATCGGGACGAGCTGATCGACATCGCGGCGCGCAACGGCGGCAACACGCGCGGCGATGCGAAGTTCGACCTCGACGGCGCGTCGGGCACGCTGGCGTTCTACGCCAACCTCGGCCTCGGCCTGCCGGCCGGCAACGTGCTCGCCGACGGTCCCGGCGTGCAGCTCGGCCGCACGCCGCGCTTCTGGGGCCAGCACGTGTTCACCCCGCGCCCCGGCGTCGCCGTGCACATCAACGCGTTCAACTTCCCGGCCTGGGGCATGGGCGAGAAGATGGCGTGCGCGCTGCTGGCGGGCGTGCCCGTGGTCGAGAAGGCGGGTACGGCCAGCGCGCTGTTGGCGTTCCGCATGGCGCAGATCGTCGTCGACAGCGGGCTGTTGCCCGAGGGCGCCTTCCAGTTCCTCGCCGGCTCGGCGTCGGCGTTGCTCGACCTGCTCGGTCCGATGGACGCGGTGGCCTTCACCGGCAGCTCGCGCACCGGGGCCCTGATCCGGGGCAACAGGAACCTGGTGGCGCGCAACGTGCGGGTGAACATCGAGGCCGACTCGATCAACCCCGCGGTGCTCGGGCCCGACGCCGAGGGCGGCAGCGACACGTTCGAGCAGTTCCTGGCCAACGTCGTCGTCGACATGACGCAGAAGGCCGGCCAGAAGTGCACGGCCGTGCGCCGCATCCTGGTGCCGGCCGCCATGGTCGACGAGGTGCGCGACGCGCTCACCGAACGCCTGCGGGCGATCAAGGTCGGCAATCCGCTGGACGGCGACGTGCGCATGGGACCGGTGGCGAGCGCCGAGCAGCTGCGCGACGTGCGCGCCGGCCTGCAGGCGCTGGCCGCTGCCGCGGACGTCGTGCTGGGTGGCCCGGAGCCGATCGCCGACCGGGGCTACTTCGTCGCGCCGACGCTGCTCGTCGCGCGTCCGGGCGATGCGGCGGTGGTGCACGAACTTGAGGTCTTCGGGCCGAGCGCGACGATCGTGCCCTACGACGGGACCGTGGCGGCTGCCGTCGAACTGTGCAACCGCGGCGGCGGCGGACTGGTGGCGAGCTGCTACAGCGACGACCGTGCGTTCGTCGAGGGCCTGGTCGCCGGTATCGCCGCGTGGCACGGACGCATCTGGCTGGGCAGCGAGAAAACCCTCGGGCAGGCGCTCGGGCCGGGCGCGGTGCTGCCGGCGACGATCCACGGCGGTCCGGGCCGGGCCGGTGGGGGCGAGGAGCTCGGTGGGCTGCGCGGCCTGCAGCCCTACCTGCAGCGCACCGCCATCCAGGGCGACCGGGCGGTCGTGGGTCGGATGTTCGGGTTGGACGCGCACGCAACCTGACGAAACGCGAACCTGGGGGCCGCTTTCCGTCGGCCAGGCGCGTCGCGCGGTGGCACGGCGGGATTTCTCGAAATTCAGGGACTTTCGCGAGCCAGCGCGGCACTTACCGGCGTAACCGCCTTACGCCCAGGTCCCCTAAGCGAGGTTCCCATGTCGGTGACGGCTGTGGTTGCTTGCTGGTGTGTCGGTTCGTGTCTGCTTGCGCCGCTGGTCGGTCGCGCCATCCGCTGCTCACGAGCCGGGGCGGTCCGGCTGCAGGGCGGTCGGAGCCGGGTGGCAGGCAAGGTGGTCAAGGTCGCCTGACCGCCGCCCGCGCGGCTGCGCCTGGCGGCGAGGGGCCCGATGGCGGAGCCCCACGCTCTCGAGGCCACGGCTTCCCGGTTCCGCTTTGCGAAGCCCCCGGTCGTCGAAGCGCATCGGGCGAGTGCGGAGGAGGGGATGGTGGGCGTTGCAGGAGTCGAACCTGCGACCCTCAGCTTGTCGACCCTTGTAGGTAGCCAAGTCACAGCGGGTTAGGACGTGCTCCCGCAGGCACGACGAGGGCCGGAGTCCGGTTCGGGCGACTGCTCGCCGGCTCCCGCGTGCGCGGACGGGCTACAGCGGGCACGGCTTCCGGGCCGACTCTGACACCAGGGTCTGTCCCCGAGGGCAGACGGAAGCTGATGAAGCTCAAGCTCACCGACAAGGCCATCAAGAAGGAGCGCGTGCCGCCCCGGCCTGACGAACGCACCAAGAGCGGCGGCCCCGTTCTCGCGCTCACCTACTACGACGAGGGATCGTAAGCGCCCGGTAGAGCCACCCCAGCGTCGACGGCCGACGAACAGCGGTGGCGTGGCTA
>JAHBXX010000029.1 GCA_019636245.1 Planctomycetota bacterium
CGCTCGCGCCGAGGACCTCTACTCCGGCTCAACGTGCTGCGGCTCGAGCTGCCGCCGCTGCGCGACCGCGGCGACGACATCGTGCTGCTGGCGCGCCGTTTCCTCCACGACGCGTCGGCCGCCGCCGGCCGCCGGCTCGAGTTGTCGCCGGCCGCCGAGGCGTCGCTGCGCGCGGCGCGCTGGCCGGGCAACGTCCGGCAGCTGCAGAACGAGATGCAGCGGCTGGCGGCGCTGTGCGACGGCCCGGCCGTGGAACCACGCGACCTGTCGCCGGACGTGCGCGGCCGCCCTTGAGCCGCGCCGTCAGCGGCACAGCGCGCGCGCGATGGCGCGGCCCGGCCGTCCGAGGTCCAGCAGCAGCGTCGTGAGCCCGGGGCACGCGCGCCACAGCTCGACGGGCCGCAGGTCGGCCGGATCCGCGCGACCCTCGGCGACCGCCGCGTCGTAACGGCGGAACATCTCGCGACCTCGCCGGCGCAGCACGCGCCATCGGCGCCACCACGGGGTCGTGCGCAGCTCGGCGAGCAGGTCGATCTGGTGCGCGGCGAGGCGCACGCCGCGGTGGGCGTCGAGCGGCATCTCGCAGAGTGCGCGCGCCGCGTCGAACCGGCCGGCCGCGAGTTCCGCGTCGGCGAGGAAGCGGCGATGCCACCAGAACGAGTGGTCGTGCGGCACGCGTTCGAGCGCGTGGCGGCAGACGCGGACCATGTCGTCGAACCGCCGCAGCGTCAGCAGCGCGTCGGCGAGGTTCGCCAGCATCCAGCCCTGCACGTCCGGGCGCCGCCAGTCGGCGCCGAACAGCCGCACGATCTCGCGCGATCCCGCCTCGTCCTTCGGCAGCGCGAACAGGTAGTCGCCCATCGCGCCGGTGTCGCGCACGGGGCCGCGCACGTGCTCGCGGACCCAGCTCGACGTCCCCGGCGCCCCGGAGCGCTGCCGCACGTCGGCCAGCACGGCCGCGGCGAGCACGTCGCCGCGGTCCGGCCCGGCGGCCGCGTGCAGCGCCGTGAGACCGCTCCAGAACGAAGCGAAGTCGCCGCGACCCGCCAGGATCCGCAGGTGGTTGCGCGCGACCGGACCGGTCGGATCCGCACCTGCGGCGAGTGCCTTCACGGTCTCGTCGTGTGCGGCGCGGTCGTGGCGTCGAAGCAGCGCGTCGACTTCGGCCAGACTGGTGCCGTCGGCCTCCGGGTCGCCGAGCAGCCGCGCGAACGCCGAGCGCGCGAGGTCGCGGCGGCGCTGGCGGGCCGCCGCCTTCGCGACGAAGACCGCGCGCCGGAACGGCAGCGACGCCGGATCCGCGTGGTCGGGGAGGAGGTCCCAGATGCGCTGCGGCCGGCCCTGCTCGAGCGCCAGTTCGCACAGCGTATCGCGCGCCCAGTGGTAGCCGGGATCGAGCTCGAGCGCCCGCTCGAGCGCGTGCACCGCGGCCTCCCGGTCGCCGCGGCGCCGGAACGCGGTCGACGCGTAGGCGAACAGCACCGCGTCGTCGCGCAGCGCCGACGGCGGCTTGCCGTGCAGATCGAGCACGTCGGCGTGCCGGCCCTCCTCCTCGCACCATTCGAGGTAGCGCAGCCAGCCCTCGCGGAAGTCGGCGTGGCGCGCCAGCAGGGCGCGGAGTTGCTGCCGCGCCTCGACGATGCGGCCGGACGTGCGCTCGATCTCCGCGCGCTGCAGGAGGAGCCTCGGCTCGTCGCCGAGCAGCGCACGGCCTTCGTCGATGGCGGCCCGCGCCTCGTCGAAGCGCTTGAGTTCGACGAGCGCGCCGACCAGCCGGTCTCGCAGCGCGCCGAGGCGCGGCGACAGCGCGAGACCCCGCCGCAGCGCCGCGACGCGCTCGTCGTGCCGGACCAGCGCGGCGAGCACGTCCGCGTGCAGGTCGTGCCCGGCCGGCCAGCGTGGATTGGCGGCGACGAGCTGCTCGGCCACCGCGAGCGCCTCGCCGTGCCGGTCCAGTTCGACGAGCCAGCGGGCCCGCGTGCGGAACGCCCAGACGTAGCCGCGGTCGAGTTCGCAGGCACGCGCGACGGATGCCAGCGCGCGGTCGCGCGCGCCGAGCCGCCACGCCGCGTCGGCGACCATGCCGTGCAGCACCGCGTAACCGGGCACACGCGCGATACCGCGTTCGAAGACGGCCATCGCCTTCTGCAGCTGGCCCTCGCCATCGAGCGACTCGCCGAGTTCGACGTAGGCCTGCGCGCACGTCGGATCGCGCTCGAGCAGTTGCTCGAGGACCTTGCGCTCCTCGGCGCGGCGATTGCCTGCGCGCAGGCACGCGGCGTGGCGCAGCCGGTGGCCCGTGAGCCACGGTTGCCGTTCGACGAGTGCCGCCGCGAGCGGCAGCGCCGCGGCCGGCGCCAGCGCGAGTTCGAACTCGCAGCGAGCGACGGCTGCCGCGGGGCTGCTCGGGAAGTCGCGCTCGAGGCGGTCCAGGAACGCGCGGAACTCGTCGGGCGGAACCGCGCGCGCGACGTCGCGGAGCGTGTCGAGGGTCAGCGGCTCCGGCGGCACGGGCCGGGCCGCGACGAACTCCATGGCTGCGCGCACGTCCGCGGCGGCCTGCGCCGGGTCGGGGGCCCAATCGACCAGCCGGCGCAGCGCCGTGCCGTTCTCGGGCGACAGCTCGAACGCGCGGCGGGCGGCGGCGCGGGCCGCTGCGACGTCGCCGGCGGCGTGTTCGCAGGCCGCGACGTCGGCCCACAGCGCGCTGGACTCGGGCAGCGACTGCTGCAGTTCGGTCAGCAGCGGACGGGCGGCCGGCAGGTCGCCGGTGTACAGCAGGTGACGGGCGAGCCGGCCGCGCAGCCAGTGTTCGTGCGGATGCTCCGCGACGAGCCGCCGCAGCAGCGCCCGTTCGCGGCCGCGGTCCTCCACGCGTTCGTAGAACTCGGCGACCGCGACCATCAGCGGCGGGCTCTCGCCGTGTTCCGCGACGATCGCATCCGCGGCGGCGAGTGCTGTCGCTGCGCCCTCGTGCTCGAGCAGGTGTTCGAGGCGGAGGCGGGAAGCGACGGCGTGCCACGGGTCGATGCGCACGCACTCGTCGAGCGCCGCCAGCGCAGCCGCGTGGTCGCCGCGCGAGCGCGCTGCCGCGTGCCGCGACATCGCGCGGGCGACCGGATGCCAGCCCGGGGCATCGAGCAACTCCAGAGCCCGGGCGTGCTCGTGCTGCCCGAGCAGCAGATCGAACAGCTGCTGCCGCTCGGCGGCGCCGTCGTTGCGCTGCAGCGCCGCGCTCAGCACGGCGATCGCCTCGCCCGGCCGGTGCAGCGTCGCGAGCGACTGCGCGAGCGTCGCCGCCGGGGCGGGCGACTTGCCGCCGAGCCGGTCGCACCGCTCCCGCAGGAACTCGAGCCCCGCTGCGGCCCTCCCGAGGTCGTGCAACGCCCAGAAGTACGACGAGGCGAGCCACTCGTCGTGCGGAGCCATCGCGGTGGCGATCCGGAACACGTCGGCCGCCTCTTCGCGCCGGTTCTCGTCCCACGACATCGCGGCGCAGCGATGCCAGGACCGCGCGTCGCGACCCAGGTGGCGCAACGCGCGCCGCATGGTCCTGATCGCGGCGGGGCGCAGCCGCGCGTCGCCGCGCCACTGGTCGGCCAGCAGGCGGCGCAGGAACGGCGACGGCGAGCGTGGGGCCCACTGCTCCAGCAGCTGCCGCGCTTCCTGCCAGCGGTTCTGGTTCTGCAGTTCGATCGCGTAGTGGTACTGCCAGTACGGATCGTCGGGCGCCGCCGCGTGCGCCTCGCGCCAGAGTTCGAGCAGGCGCCGCCGATCGCCGCGTTCGCCGGACACGCGGACTTCGACGTCGAAGCGCAACGGCGACCGCGGCAGCGCGAGCAGTGCGGCGATGCGGCGGTCCGCGTCGGCGTGGCGGTGCGCACGCCAGTCGATCTGCACGTGCAGCCACTCCATCGTCGCCTCCTCGAGCGGCAGCGGCGGCGCCGGGTGTGCGGCGGCGACCTCGCGCGGCAACAGCAGCGCGCATTCGCCGCCGCGCTTCGTGAGCCCTTCGAGCCAGGACGTCGGGACCTCGCGGCGGAAGTTGCCGGTCGAGTCGCGCAGCAGGAAGGTGTCGAGCACCCGGTCGTGGCCGATCACGGCCTGCCGGTGCCCCGACGTCTCGAACCGGGTCGTGACCGCGAACGGGAGTCCGAGGTCGAGCAGCGTGCGGGCCACCTCGGCGTCGAACTGGAAGAACCTGATCTCGAGCCCGCGTTCGCGCGCCCACGCCAGTTCGTCGTGGCTCGCGGTGCCGTCGTAGGTGATCTGCGCGGCGATCTCGCGCTGCTCGACGTGCACGCCGAACGTGCGCAGCAGCGCGGACATCGTCGCCGGGGAGCAGGTCATGTGGTCCTGGCGCACGAACGGCACCTGGAGCACCGTGCGGTGGCGCGGCCTCGGTCCCGGCACCGCCAGGTGTTCGCGCAGCCGCCGTGCGTGGTCGGCGCCGGCGGGGCCGGCGGCCTCCGCGTGCACGAGCGCAGCCGCGTCGTCGCCGAGCTCGCGGCACGTGCGCACGAGCGCGATCCGCCACACGATGCGTGCGCGTCGTTCGTGCACCGGCTGCTGCAGCAGCGAGGTCCAGACGTCGCGCGCGGTCCGCGGGTCGCCGGCCTCGAGGCAGCGGCTCGCGAACGTGCCTTCGAGGTGCGGGCTCTGCATCGTGCCGCGCAGGGCCGCGATGCGCTCGTCTGCCTCCGGCGCGTCGATCTCGTGCAGCAGCCAGCACTCCTGCAGGCGCGGCAGGGGCGCTTCGGGCGCACTCGCGATCGCCGCGCGGCAGGCCGCCAGCGCCTCGGCAGTGCGGTCCGCCAGCTGCAGCGCCCAGGCGGCCTCGACTTCCGTGCGCATGCGGTCCGGGAAGCGCGCGCGGGCCTCGTCGATCAGGCCGAACGCGGTGGGATGGTCGTGCAGTTCGGAGTGCACGCGCACGCGGGCGAGCAGCCAGGCCAGCTCCTCGTCGCCGTCGGCCGGCCGCGGCACGGTGCCGCGCTGGGCCGACCAGGCGTCGAACAGCCGGCCGGCGCGCAACAGGTCGAGCACGTGCACGGTGTGCGCGACGAGGCGCCCGCCGTGGCGGCGCAGGATCGTGCGCCCGAGCCACCGACGGCGCGTGTCGAGCCCGAGCCGCAGCGAGGTCTCGTGCAGCCACAGCAGGTCCGGCAGTTCGCCGCGCGCCATGAGCTCGGGCAGCAGCGGCTGGCAACGCAGCCACGCGTCGAGCCACTGGCCGCGCGACGCGGCGGACAGGGACTCGGTTGGCAGGGACGGGTTCGTCACGGTCGGCCGCGGGTTCGTCGGCGAAACGTAGCGTTGCCGGCGGGCCACGGAAGCGCCTGCGCCGCCTCGCGCACGCCGGTGCGGCCCGCCATGATGGCCGCATGCCCGAGATCGTGCTCGCGACGCTGAACGCGAAGTGGATCCACGCCTCGTTCGGCCTGCGGTGCCTGCGCGCGAACCTCGCCGAGCTGCGCGAGCGCAGCTCGCTCCTCGAGTTCGAGATCGCGCAGCGGCCCGCCGACGTCGCCGAGGCGATCCTCGCGGCCGGGCCGCGCATCGTCGGGCTCGGCGTCTACGTCTGGAACGCGGGGCCGTCGCTGCAGGTCGTGCGCGTGCTCAAGCGCGTGCGACCCGACGTCTGCATCGTGCTCGGCGGCCCCGAGGTCAGCCACGAGACCGAAGCGCAGCCGATCTGCGCGCTCGCGGACCACGTCGTGCGCGGCGAGGCCGACCTCGCGTTCGCGGACCTGTGCCGTCGCGTGCTAGCCGGCGAACCCGGTGTCCCGCGGGTCCTCGATGCGCCGCTGCCGCACTTCGCGCAGCTGCGCCAGCCGTACGCGGAGTACACGGACGAAGACGTCGCACACCGGATCGTCTACGTCGAGAGCTCGCGCGGCTGCCCGTTCACGTGCGAGTTCTGCCTGTCGGCGCTCGACGTGCCCGTGCGCAAGGCGGAACAGGCGCCGTTCCTGGCCGAGATGCAGCGCCTGCTCGACCGCGGCGTGCGGCACTTCAAGTTCGTCGACCGCACGTTCAACCTCGGCATCGCGGAGGCGGCCGCGATCCTGCGCTTCTTCCGCGAACGCTGGCGGCCGGGCCTGTTCGTGCACTTCGAGCTGATCCCCGACCGCCTGCCGGAGCTGCTGCGAGTGAGGTGGGCAGCGGGCGCGCGGACTTCTGCGAGCATGGGGAGGTGACGGATCGCTGTGTGGCGCAGCTGGTGGCGGCGATCCGGGTGCGGGTGGTGCGGTATCTGCGGCGGCTGGGCAAGTGGACGGACGATGGCGAAGGTGACGTAGCGGATGGTGACACCGACCTGCTGCAGGAGCTGGGCGCGGCAGCGGTGCAGGGCCGCACGGCGCTGGGCGAACGGGCCGGCGAACGCGACGTGCGCGTGGGCCGCGGCAGCCGCAGCGAGCCGTTCGTGAAGGGTCCGCTGTGTGCGGACGTGGACGGCTTCTCGCTGCATGCGGCGGTGTGGGTGGCGGCGCGGGATCGGGAGCGGCTGGAGAAGCTGTGCCGTTATGCGGGCCGGCCGGCGATCGCGGAGTCGCGGCTGCGGCTGCTGCCGGATGGGCGGGTGGCGTACTCGCTGAAGAAGACGTGGCGGGACGGCACGAGCCACGTGGTGCTCACGCCGCAGGTGCTGATGGAACGGCTGTGCGCGCTGGTGCCGCGGCCGAAGAAGCACCTGGTGACGTACCGCGGCGTGCTGGCACCGGCGGCGGGCTTGCGGCCGCGGGTGGTGCCGAGGATGGAGGAGGGAGAAGGGGAAGGCGTTGGCTGTCGGCACGGTGAGTGTGAGGTGCTGCACGATCCGCTCGCGGCGCAGCCGGAGGTCGTGACCCGCGACCAGCTGCATGCGCGCTTCCGCGGCCCGGCCATCCTGATCAGGGCCACGTTCCCCGGCGGCCGGGCAGTGATGCCCGGCCGCTGAACACGCGTCGCGCGGCGGCCGCCTTCACGTTGCCGTCTGCACCGTCGCGTCGACTCTGGCACCTCGTCGTGAAGCTCGCGCCGCTGCCAAGGCGATCGCCGCCAGCGACGATGCGGTCATGGCGGTGGTCTGGGGTCGGTGCTCCTCCCAGCGGCGGGCAGCGGGTCCACCGTGCGGTCGCTGGAACAACTCGGCTGACAACTGCCGGTCGGCGAACCGGAGCAGCAACGAGCCTGGCAAGCACAGCACCAACCTGGGCTTGCGGCCCGCTCTCGCCGCCCGCTCCGCTGCCGCTCTGCGTCGTCGGAACCGGGGGACGCTCAGGTGTGATGGCGCGGTCGTCACCGGAACGACGGCCACCAGGCCACGGGCTGGTGGTGGTGGAGCACCGCCGCGAACGCTCGGGGCGGCCATCTCCACGGCGCGCGCGGTCCTTGGTCTCCGGAGAGCGTCGCGAGGCGATGGCTGCGAGACACGCGTTCGGTTGTGTCGGGGACTCGCTTCGCCGAGAGTTCGTGGTCGCGGGCCGTTGCCCGTTCCCGCCGGCATGACGAACGTCGATCCAGAGCTTCGCTGCGGTCCGTGGCGCTGGCGGTCGACGCCGTCGAGCAACCGCGGCCGCACTGGCTTCGCCGACGTGCAGCTCTGGCACGACCCACTGCCGCTGCCGGTGCTCGACGTCACCGACGGGGCGTGGGCGCTCGACGCCCCGGCGTTCGCGGCCGATGGCGCGCAGCTGCAGTTCGACGTCGTCGCCTTGGCGAACAAGGCGCGGTTCCGTGTCACCCTCGACCTCGCGGCCGGTTGCTGGCGTTCGCCGGGGGAACTGCGCGGGCTGCCGGTGGCGGTGTTGCAGCAGCGCTACGGCAGTTCGCAAGCGATCGCGGCGTGGCCGGTCGTGCCGCCGGCGCCGGTCGTGCCGGCGCGCGCGCCGGAACGCGAGGCGGCGCCGTCCGGCGACGCGGCGGCGCCCGTGCACGAAGACGTGGTGGCGCCGGCGCCGGCGCCGGCGCCGGCACCGGCGCCGGCGGCAACGCCGGCTGCCGAGCCACTGGCGGGCGAAGTGCTGCCACCGCCCGCCGTCACGCCGGATGACCGCTGGCGGTTCGAGTTCGCATGGGCTCCTGCGTACGAACAGGACGCGTCGGGCCGGCGTCGCTCCTACTGCCACTTCGTGCTGCACGACACGCATGCGGCGGCAGCGTTCGACTCGCGGACCACCGGCGACCTGTGCTGGCCGGCCGGGCGCTGGCTGCGCCTCGTGCGTGGGCCGGGTGCTGCGACCTGGTTGGTCGTCGACGTGCAGCGGGGCGTGTTCTGGCTGGAGAACTTCCGCGAGCCGCTCGGGCCGGAGCGACCTCTCGCCGAACTGGTCGCGACGCTGCGCTCGGGCTGATCGGCGGGCGTCGCCGTGGCCGCGCGCCGCCCCGATCTGCATACTCTTCGCCCCCCATGTTGACCCTGCACGGCGTCTCCAAGTCCTACGGCGACCGCGTCCTGTTCGCCGACGCCTCCTTGCAGGTGAACACCGGCGACCGCATCGGCCTGGTCGGGCCGAACGGCGCTGGCAAGTCGACGCTGTTCGGGCTGATCCTCAACGAGGAGCCGGCCGACGAAGGGCGCATCGTGCGCGATCGCGGTGCGACGATCGGCTTCCTGCCGCAGGAGAGCGCGCCGGTCGGCGACGAGACGGTGGTGGAGATCGCCTGCAAGATCTCGCCGGACTTCGTCGCCTTGATGCGCAAGGTGAAGGCGTGGGACGCCGGGCACCCGACCGAGGCCGCGCATCCGGAGGACCTGCACGACGACGTGCACGAGCGCTTCCACGAGCAGAACGGCTACATGGTCGAGGCGAAGGCGAAGCAGCTGCTCGCCGGGCTCGGCTTCAAGCCCGAGCACTTCGACCGGCCGGCGAAGGAGCTGAGCGGTGGTTGGGTGATGCGCGCGCACCTGGCGCGCCTGCTGGTGCAGGAGCCGGACCTGCTGATGCTCGACGAGCCGACCAACCACCTCGACCTCGAGTCGCTGCTGTGGTTCCAGCAGTACCTGCAGGGCTATCCGGGGGCGATCCTGGTGATCTCGCACGACCGCGAGTTCCTGAACGAACTGGTCACCGCGATCGTCGAGATCCGCAATCGCAAGCTGGTGCGCTTCACCGGCAACTACGACCGCTACCTGCAGCAGCGCGACGCCGCCGACGCACAGCAGCTGGCCGCGTTCAAGACGCAGCAGAAGGAGATCGCGCACCTGCAGGCGTTCGTCGACCGCTTCAAGGCGAAGGCGAGCAAGGCGTCGCAGGCGCAGAGCAAGCTGAAGCAGATCGAACGCATCGAGCGCATCGAGGCGCCGGCCTCCGAGGGCAAGAAGGTCGGCTTCCGCTTCCCGCAGCCGATCCGCAGCGGCCAGCGCGTCGTCTGGCTCGCCGGCGTGCACTTCGCCTACGGCAACACGTCGGTCTATCGCGGCGTCGACCTCGAGGTCGAACGCGGCGAACGCATCGTGCTGGTCGGCCCGAACGGGGCCGGCAAGTCGACGCTGCTGAAGCTGCTCGCCGACAAGCTGCAGCCGCAGCGCGGCGAACGCGGCCTCGGGCACAACGTCTCGGTCGGCTACTACTCGCAGTACCGCGTCGACATGCTGAAGCCCGAGCGCACGGTGCTGGCCGAAGCGCTCGACACGGAGGCGAAGGTCACGGAGCAGCAGGTGCGCACGCTGCTCGGCTCGTTCCTGTTCTCCGGCGACTCGGTGTTCAAGAAGGTCGACGTGCTGAGCGGTGGCGAGAAGAGCCGCCTCGCGCTGGTGAAGCTCCTGCTGTCGCCGCCGAACCTGCTGCTGATGGACGAGCCGACGACGCACCTCGACATGGGCAGCATCGATGCGCTGGTCGACGCGCTGAAGCAGTTCGAGGGCACGCTGGTGTTCATCTCCCACGACGTGCACTTCATCCGTTCGCTGGCGAACAAGGTGCTGCACGTGGCGAACGGTGTGCTGACGCCGTACCTCGGCGACTACGCGTTCTACCTGCAGAAGACGAAGGCGGAGTCGGCGCGCGCGGCGCTGACCGCCGGCGGCGTCGGCGGCAAGGTCGCGCCGAAGGAAGCGAAGGAGCCGAAGCCGGCCAAGGACGCAGCGCCGGTGGCGAAGCCGGGCGGCGGTGCGGGTGCGATCGACAGGGAGAAGCAGAAGCAGCACAGGAAGCTGCAGCAGCAGGTGCAGAAGCTCGAGCAGCAGATCGAGTCGGCAGAGCAGAGGAAGGCGGCGCTGCAGAAGCAGCTCGAGGACCCGGCGCTGTGGAACGACGCCGAGCGCGCCGACGAGGTGCAGAAGGACCTCGCCGGCGTCGGCAGCGTGCTGGCGCAGCTGACGGCGCAGTGGGAGCAGGCGGCGGTGCAGCTGGAAGCGCTCGCGCGCGGCTAGCTCGTCGCCGCGGCGCGGGCCTGCGCGCAGTCGCTTCCCGGCTTTGCATGGGGGACCTCGTCCTCCTCCGCTGCTCTTCGCTTCGCGAGGTGCTGCGATGATCGCGACGGGGCCATGGCCGGGTCGTCTCGTGTGGCTCGACCTGAGGACGACCGTCGGTGCCAAGGCGCACCAGTTCTGGGGTCGATGCGGACCGAGGCGACCGGGGCGATGTTCGCGCTTCTCCAGCCGAACGCGACCGGCAGGCCGTGCTGAGCGGATCGGCTACGAGCGAGGCGTGCTACCATCCTTCGCGTCGCCAAGGAGTCCCCATGAAGCTGCCCGCGTTGTTGTTCCTCTCCTGCGCCGCATGGCTCGCCGGCTGCAGCAGCACCCGGCCCACGACCTACGAGCAGCGGCTCGACACCGTCGCCAGCGACTACGAACGTGACCTCGCACGCGTGCGTCGCACGCTCGATCGGGTCCGGCCGCAGGTGTCGTCGACGCCGACGACGCCGCGCGAGCAGCAGCTCGCCACCGCCGTTCGCCGCGCGGACATGGCGCTCGAACTCGCCGTCGCCGCGATCGAGCGGGCGCGCGCCGAGTCGAGTGGCGAGCAGATGCGGCGCGTGGCCGCCTACAGCCAGCTGGCGCTCGAGCACGCGAACGAGGCCAACGCGTTCGCCGAGCCGGCCGGCGGTTCGTGAAGCCGGCGCTGCTGCCGCCGATCGTCGGCGTCACGTTCTACCACCAGATGGTCCCGATCGAGGTCGACCCGTTCCTGGCCTTCCAGGCCATCACCGCGGGCAACGGCCTGCAGCTGACGGCCGGGATCTCCTGATCCGCGTGCCCGGCACTTCCAAGTCCCGCTCCCCGTCGACAGTCCTGCTCCGGAGTCCCATGCCCTCTCACCGCCTCGCTGCCGTCACCGCTCTCGTCTTCGCCGCGTCCTGGACTGCACCGGCGCTCTGCCAGTGCCAGACGCCCTGGCTGCCCGGCACCGGGATCCCCGGCGTCAACGGCACCGTGTGGGCCTCGATCGCGTGGGATCCCGACGGTGCAGGCCCGGCGTCCCAGCTGCTCGTGATCGCCGGCGAGTTCACGTTCGCGGCCACGACGACGGCGCTCCGCATCGCGGCCTACGATCCAACGACGGGCTCCTGGTCGCCGCTCGGCACCGGCATGAACAACACGGTGCGCGCGCTCGCCGTGCGGCCCAACGGGAATCTCGTCGCCGGCGGTGCCTTCACCGTGGCGGGCGGCGTGTCCGCCAACCGCGTCGCCGAGTGGGACGGCACGACGTGGGCGGCGCTCGGTTCCGGCATCGGCCTGCAGGTCAACGCGCTGCACACGCTGGCCAACGGGGAACTCGTCGCCGGCGGCGAGTTCCTGACCGCCGGCGGCGCTCCGGCCAATCGCGTCGCCAAGTGGGACGGCGCCGCATGGGCGGCCTTGGGCACCGGCGTCGACAACGCGGTCTACACGGTCGGCTCCCTCGACAACGGCGACATCGTCGTCGGCGGGATCTTCCTGAACGCCGGCGGCAACCCGGCGAACCGCATCGCCCGCTGGGACGGCGTGTCGTGGCTGCCGCTCGCCGCCGGCCTGCCCAACACGCCGCGGGCCATGGTCCGGCTGCCGAACGGCAACCTGGCCGTCGGCGGCACGATGGTCCCCTACGACAACATCGCGACCTGGAACGGGGTCGCGTGGCAGAGCCTGGGAACCGGAGTCAGCAGCACGGTCTACGCGCTCACCCTGATGCCCAACGGCGACCTGCTCGCCGGCGGTCAGTTCACTTCGGCCGGCGGCGGTCTTGCATCGCGCGTCGCGCGGTGGAACGGGGCCAGCTGGTCGGCCCTCGGCACCGGCGTCAACAACACCGTCTACACGCTGGCGGCGATGCCCAATGGCGAAGCCTACGCCGGCGGCCTGTTGACGCAGGCGGGCGGTCTCCCCGCGAGCGGCGTGGCCCGCTGGACTGGCGCCGCGTGGCAGGCAACGGGCTCCGGCACCGATGGAGCGATCACGGACCTCGCGGTGCTGCCCAACGGCGACGCGGTCGTGGTCGGCGGCTTCACCATGATCCAGGACTTCGCCACCAACCGCATCGCGCGGTGGAACGGAGCCTTCTGGCAGTCCCTGGGCACCGGCGCCAACGGCAATGTGTTTGCGGTGGCCGCAGCAGCGAACGGCGACGTGCTCGTCGGCGGCGCGTTCGGCAGCGTCGGCGGTGTTCCGGCGAGCAGCATCGCCCGGTGGAACGGTGCGAACTGGCAGGCGCTCGGCTCCGGGCTGAACAACACCGCGCGCGCCATCGCCGTGATGCCGAACGGCGATGTCGTCGCGGGTGGCAACTTCACGATGGCCGGCGGCGCCCCGGCGAACTACGTGGCCCGCTGGGACGGGGCCGCGTGGAACCCTCTGGGCCTCGGCGTGAGCAACGTCGTCGACAGCCTGGCGGTCCTGCCCAACGGGGACCTCGTGGCCGCTGGCTTCTTCACGACCGCCGGCGGCGCTGCGGCCAACTACATCGCCCGCTGGGACGGCACCACCTGGCATCCGTTCGGTTCCGGCGCCAGCAACCCGGTCGGTGCGCTGCTCGCGAGTCCGACCGGCGACCTGATCGTCGCCGGCAATTTCACCTCGGTCGCCGGCGTCGCCGCCAACCGCATCGCCCGCTGGGACGGCGTCGCATGGCACCCGTTCGGCTCCGGCGCCAACGCCGACGTCGCGGCGCTCGCGCTGCTGCCCGACGGCGACCTCATCGCCGGTGGACATTTCACGACGATCGGCGGCGTGGCCGCGAACTGCATTGCGCGCTGGAACGGTGCGTCATGGGTGGCGATGGGCTCCGGGTTCGACAATGGCGTGAGTGCGCTGGGCATGCGGCCGAACGGCGAGCTGCTCGCCGGCGGGCTGTTCCGCCTCGTCGACGGCAACCCCTCCGCCTACGTCGCCCGCGCGACGTCCACCTGCCCCGCCACGGCGTCGATCCATGGCGTCGGCTGCCCGAGCAGCGGCGGCAGCAACACGCTGTCGGTGACGTCGCTGCCGTGGGCCGACAGCACGTTCCGCGCCACGGGCACCGGCCTGCCGGGCCTCGCCTTCGTGCTCGCCGTCACCAGCGTCACGCCGGTCGTGCCGCCGTTCCCGCTGGCACTGGTGCTGACCGAGGCGCAGCCGGGCTGCAACCTGCTCGTCAACCCCGACATCGTCGAGACGTTGTTCACGACCACCGGCACGGCGCAGTCGCAGCTCTACCTGCCGAACACGCCGCCGATCGTCGGCGTCACGTTCTACCACCAGATGATCCCGATCGAGGTCGACCCGTTCCTGGCCTTCCAGGCCATCACCGCGACCAACGGCCTGCAGCTGACGGCCGGGATCTTCTGACGCCGCCGCTCAGTGCTGGCCCGTCGCCGGCGCCGGCAGCAACGGCGGCCCGCCCTACTACGTGCCTGCCGTGACCCTTTGGTGGCTCGAGTGCTCCGGCGGTGCCGTTCGCGCCAGGCTCGTTCGGCACGGTCGACTGTCTCTCCGAAGCGCCGACGGGCGAGTTGCTGATCGCCTACGGCGGCATCCGCAGCCGGGACGGTACGACCCTGCAGCACTACGCCTGGCCCGCGCCCACGCCGAAGGTGATGGCGTGGACCTTGGCCGGGCAGCTCATCGCCGCCGGCACCTTCACGAACATCGGCGGCCTCCCGATGAACCGCATCGTGCGCTGGGACGGTGTCGCGTGGTCCCAGCTCGGTTCCGGAATGAACCCGGACGTCGTGAACGTGGCCGCGCTGCCCGATGGGGACCTCGTCGGGGCCTGGGTCTTCGGCGACGCAGCCGGGGCTTCCCGCCCGCCCGAGAGACTGGCTGGTGCCGCCATGCGGCGACGGACGGAGCGAAGCGGCCCGCCCGGGCAAGGCCAGCTCGGGTTGGGTCAGAACCAGACGGCACCGAGCAGCGCGCAGGCGCCGGCCAGCGCCCAGCCGGGGACGCGTCCGGTCAGCAACCCGGCCAGGCCAGCCGCCGCCACGAGGGCCGTGCGCCCGTCGCTGATGCCGGCCGTGCCAACCGGATGGAACAGGGCTGCGAGCAGCAGGCCCACGACGGCCGCGTTGGCCCCGCGCAGGGCCGCCTGCGCGCCCGGCCGCCGCCGCAGCCCGTGCCAGGATCGCAGCGTCCCGGCGACCAGCAGGAGCGCGGGCAGGAAGATGGCCGCCAGCGCCCACAAACCGCCGGCCACGCCGTCCGGTCCGTGGTTCGTCACTGCGCCCAGGTAGGCGCTGAAGGTGAACAGCGGCCCTGGCACCGCCTGCGCCGCGCCGTAGCCGGCGAGGAACATGTCGTGCGACACCCAGCCCGGCGTCACGACCTCGCGTTCCAGCAGCGGCAGGACCACGTGTCCGCCGCCAAAGACCATCGCGCCCGCGCGGTAGAACCGGTCGAGAACGTCCAGCGCCGGGAGGTTCGTCCGACGCGCCAAGGCCGGGAGGACGAGGAGCAGCGCGAAGAAGAGGGCCAGGCAGATCGTGGCAACGTGGCCGGGCGGGCGGGCGGGGGCGGATTCGACGGCGTTCCGCTCTTCCGGGTTGGCGCCGTTGGCCGGGAGGACGGGCTTCCGGCCCAGCCAGCCGAAGGCTGCTCCCGCGGCGATCACGGCGAGCTGCGTCCACGCGAAGGGCAGCAGCAGCAGCAGGGCGGCGCACAGGCCCGCCAGCACCGAACGGGCCGGGTCGGGACAGAGCAGGCGCCACATGGTCCACACGGCGTGCGCGACCACGGCGACGGCCGCGACCTTCAGGCCGCGGAGCCAGCCGGCCCCGGCGAGATCGTCCAGCGACATCACGCCGTAGGCGAAGCCGAGCATCAGCGCCGCCGCCGGCAGCGTGAACCCGAGCCAGGCCGCCAGTCCGCCGGCCCAGCCGCGCAGGGTGAAGCCGATGCCGAAGCCCGCCTGGCTGCTCGCCGGGCCGGGCAGGAACTGGCACAGCGCCACGAGGTCGGCGTAGTGCGCTTCGTCGAGCCAGCGGCGCCTCACCACGTACTCGGCGCGGAAGTAGGCCAGATGCGCCACGGGACCTCCGAACGCGGTGCAGCCGAGCCGCAGCGCGACGAGGAAGATCTCTGCGACGGAGGGCCGGGACGGCATCGCCGGCAGCCAAGCAGCGGGCCGCCGTTCGCGCACGCCTTTGTTCGCGACGATCTCCCGCTGCCGGCGGCGCATCCCATGGGTGGCTGGCGAAGACCTGCCGGCCCGCCGGCCGAGCGGCGATCGCGGGATGGCCCGACGACCCCAGCCAGCGGATCGGCACCGTGGGATCGTCGTGCGGGCGGGAGGGGGGCGCTGCCGGCTGGCGGTGGGCGCCGCAGGCGGCGTCATGGGCAGGACGCCACGCCGGGGTGGGGGTGGCCGGGCGTTGGCGCGCTGACGGATGTCGAAGATCGAGGCTGCGGGGGTTCCGGGTGGTCCCGGGCACAGGTTGAATCACCGCCACGCCCCCCGAGCCCCGATGCCATGCGCCACGCCTCGATCCCGTTCCTGCTCGCCGTCTCGGTCGCCCTGCCCGCACAGGAGCGCGACATCGTGCTGCCCCGAGCGCCCCGCGTGTCGCCCGACGGTGCCCAGGTCGCGTTCGCCTGGCAAGGCGACCTCTGGGTCGCGCCGACCAGCGGCGGCGACGCACTGCGCGTCACGTCGCACCCGGGCGACGACGACCAGCCGGCCTGGAGCCCCGACGGCCGCACGCTGGCCTTCGTCAGCGACCGCGTCGGCGGCAGCCAGGTGTTCGTCGGCGCGGCGGCGCCCGGCGCCGCGGCGGCGCCGCGGCAGGTGACCTTCGAGAGCGGCCCGAAGGCGCTGCTCGGCTTCACGCCCGACGGCGAGGGCCTGCTGGTGGCGATGCCCGGCGACGCGCACTTCCACGGCGGCGAGTCGCGGCGACTCTGGCGGATCGACATCGCCGGCGCGCAGCCGAAGCGCCTGCTGCTCGACGCCGGCTTCAACACGGCGGCGCTGGCGCCGGACGGCAAGCGCCTGCTGTTCACGCGCGGCCGCGCGCAGTGGTGGCGCAAGGGTTACGTCGGTGCCGCGGCCGAGCAGGTCTGGCTCGCCGACCTCGGCGTCGAGCCGCCGGTGCTGACGCGCCTGTCGCAGGACCGGCCCGGCTTCCAGAACACGAGCGAGGCGTCGCCGGTGTGGGCGCCGGACGGGGCCGGTTACTACTTCGTCGGCGATCCCGACGGCACGTTCGACGTCTGGTACCGGCGTCTCGACGGCAGCGGCCTGCGGCGCATCACCGATGTGTTGCGGAGCGACGGCAGCGACGACGGGGTCGTCGCGCCGAGCCTGTCGGCCGACGGGCGCACGTTGGTGGTTCGGCGGCGGTTCGGCCTCCTGCGCGTCGACACCGCCGCGGCGACGGCGGCGCCGATCGCGTTGCTCGCGACCGGCGATGCCCAGTCCCTGCGCCACGAGCGCCGCACCGAGAAGACCGCCAGCGACGTGGCGTGGACGCGCGACGGCAAGCAGATGGCGTTCGTCGCCGGCGAGGACGTCTACGTGATGGACCGCGTGCTCAGGGAGCCGGTGCGCGTCACCGCCACGCCGCACCGCGAACGCGACCTCGTGTTCTCGCCCGACGGCAAGAGCCTCTGGTTCACCAGCGACGCCGGCGGCGAGGTCGACGTGCACCGCGTCGCCTGCCCGCGCGAGGACGGCATCTGGTGGCTGGGCAGCGAATTCGCGGTCACGGCGGTGACCGCCGACCGCGCCGTCGAGGGCGACCTGCGCTGGAGCCCGAAGGGCGATCGGCTCGCCTTCGCCCGCGACAACGACCTCTGGGTCATGGACGCGGACGGCGGCAATGCGCACCTCGTGGTGAAGACCTGGTCGGGCGTGGACTTCGACTGGTCGCCGGACGGCAGGTGGCTGGTCTGGGCGACGCAGGACGACGACTCCAACAGCGACGTCTGGCTGGCCCCGATCGACGGCAGCCGGCCGCCGTTCCATCTGTCGCGCCATCCGGGCCGCGACGCCGAGCCGCGGTGGTCGCCGGACGGCACGCGGATCGCGTTCGTCGGCCAGCGCGAGGATCGCGAACGCGACGTCTTCTACGTGAACCTGACCAAGGGCGTCGAGGAGAAGACCGGCCGCGACCGCAAGCTCGAGGAGGCGCTCGAGGCGATGAAGAAGAAGCCGGCCGGCAGCCGCGGCGACGGCGCGGCGACGGCGAACGGTCCGCGCGGCCGGCGCCGCGGCGGCGAGCCGGCGACCGAGCCGCAGCCGGAGCCGCAGGCCCCGGTCGGCGAGCCGGTCGCGGCCGACGACAAGCCGGGGGATCCGGCACCCGAGAAGCCGGCGGCCAGGCCGGGCGTCGAGGTCGCGATCGACTTCGACGGCATCCTCGACCGCGTGCACCGGATCCGCCTCGCCAACTCGGCCGAGAGCGGCCTGCTGTGGTCGCCGGACGGCAAGAAGCTGGGCTTCCAGGCCACCGTCGACAACGAGGCCGGCTTCCACGTCGTCGAGTTCCCCGAGGTCGGCAAGCCCAAGCGCCTGGCGCGCCAGGGTCTGTCGCGCGCGGTCTGGCTCGAGGCCGACAACCAGATCGTCGGTCTCGCTGCCGGTGCGCCGCCGCCGGCCGAGGTCGAGCCGCCGACGCCGCCGGGCGTGCCGCCGCGCCCGCGCGGTGCGGCCGGCGCCGGCGGCGTACCGGCGGCGTTGAACGCCCGCGGCGAGATCGAGCGGTTCGAGTTCGCGGCGCGACAGGTCCGCGACTGGGGCGCTCTGCGCGAAGTCGCGTTCGACCAGGGCTGGCGGGCGATGCGCGACCGCTTCTACGACGAGCGTCTCAACCACCGCGATTGGGACGCGGTGCGCACGAAGTACCGCGCGGTCGCCGCGGCCTGCCTCGGCCGGGCCGAGTGGAACGACCTGATGAACCTGATGCTGGGCGAGCTGAACGCGTCGCACATGGGTCACAGCGGCGGCGCCGAGCCGCTGCCGCAGCTCGCCAACGCGCCGGCATGGACGCCCACGACCTGGCAGCTCGGCCTGCGCTTCGCGACACCGGGGCCGCAGGGCCTGCCGGTACGTTCCGTGATCCCGGGCAGCCCGTGCGCGCAGGCGAAGAGCCGCGTCGAACCCGGCGAGACGCTGGTCGCCGTGGACGGTCGCGCCCTCGACGGCAGCGTCGACCTCGATCGGCTGCTGACGCTCGACGAGGTGCGCGACGTCGAGCTGACGGTGCGCGATGTCGCCGGCGGCGAACGCAGGATCGTCGTGCGGCCGGTCGCGTCCGTCGCCGGCCTGCTCTACGAGGAGTACGTCCAGGCGACGCGCAGCGCGGTCGAGGCCGCGTCGGGCGGGCGGCTCGGCTACCTGCACATCCGCAGCATGGACATGCGCAGCGTGCAGCAGATGGAGGAGGACCTCTACGCCGCCGGCGCCGGCAAGGACGGCCTGATCGTCGACGTGCGCTGGAACGGCGGCGGCAACACGGCCGACCACGTGCTGACGATGCTGACGCAGCCACGGCACGCGGTCACGCGTTCGCGCGGCAGCGGCGACGGCTACCCGGTCGATCGCAAGGTCTACGCCAGCTGGAGCAAGCCGATCGTGCTGATGTGCAACGAGTACTCGTTCAGCAACGCCGAGATCCTGGCGCACGCGGTCAAGCAGGCCGGTCGCGGGCGACTCGTCGGCATGCGCACCGGCGGGGGCGTCATCAGCACCGGCTCGCAGTCGCTCGCCGACGGCAGCGTCGTGCGCATGCCGACGCGCGGCTGGTACCTGGTGACCACGGGCGAGGACATGGAGCTGAACGGATGCCTGCCGGACGTCGCGCTCTGGAATGCGCCGAACGCCAGCGACGCGCAGCTCGCCGCAGCGATCGACGCGCTGCGGCAGGACGTGGCGGCGGCACAGGCGCGCGGCGTCGTCGAGCCGGTGCCGGCCAGCGTCAAGCGCGCCCAGCTGCGCAACGGCGACGGCGCCACCGGCCAGGATCGCTGAGCCCGTCGAGCGCGCGGCGCCCGGCCGGGGCCCCGCGGCAGCCGTGACGCCCGTTCGGGCCACGGCGGAACCGCGCGGCCCAGCCACGCTCGGCGTCGACGTCGACGGCCGCGGTGCGGACGCAGGTCATCGCCGCAGACCGGGCGGGCCCTGGCGTTCGATCCGTGCAACGAGGAGATCGTGCAGGCACCGGTGGCCGGTCGGCGTGAGGTGACCGTCCGGCGGGAAGTAGATGGCCGCTGGCTGCCGTGCGTTCGCCGTGAGTGGCGCGCGGGTTGGAACCAGTCCGGCGGCTCAGCCTGGGCTCGCTGCACGAACGTCCCCCCACTCGGCCTGCACCAACCGGGGCGGCACCGTGCTCTCCGGCTGCCGCCGCTGCCACGTCGTGACGGTCTCCCGCAGCTGGCGACGATCCAGCCGATGCGGATGCCGGGGCACTGTAGCATCGTGGCGATGGGCCGGAGTCTCACTGCGTTGCTGTTCGCCGCCGGTGTCGGCCTCGCGCAGGAGCCGGACGTTGTGGCCGCAAGTGCGCTCCGCGGCGGAGGCGCTACAGAGCACCGATAGTCAGCGCCAGCGCGTTGCTGCTGGTGAGGCGCACGATGCCGAGGCTACCCAACTCGACGCCAACGGCCTGCGTGCGGATGGCCAAGCCTATGGCACTCGGCTCGTTCGGTACCGGCCACGCCGCCGTGGCATGGCCGGCGATCGGCACGAGCAAGGTGCTGAAGTCGGGCTGGAGGAACAGCGAGCAACCGGGGGCGCCGCCGGGCAGTGGCTGCACTGCCGGCAGCAGCCCGAATGCCTGTACTGCCAGCGAGTTGAGCGTCATGCCGGCGACCGTCGCCCGGAAGGTGCCGCCGATCCATGCGCTGCTGTTCGCCTGCAGCGTGACTGGTCCGGCACCACCCGTGCACCCTGCACCGATCGACGCCGCGGTGGCCGGGCAGGTTGGCATCGCCTGCGCGAAACCGACCGACACGGCGTTGCCCCCGACCGTCTGGAATGTACCGCCCAGGAACAGTTCGCCGCGCTTCGACGACAGCACCTGCGTAGCGACGCCGCCTTCGACCTGGCCGAACGACTCCCAGCCCGCGCCGCGCAGCCGGTAGACCGCGCTGGCAAGCCCGCCCCCGTAGGCGGCCGGCCCATTGCAACCGACCAGACCGCCGTCCGGAAGCTCCCGGATCGCGCCGGCGTTGATCATCGGCACCGCCGACCACACGCTACCGTCCCAGCGCTGCAGACTGATGCCGCCGACGAGCAGCGAGTCGTCGGAGAGCCTGGTTAGGCGGTTCACGACCGTGGGTGCGCCGGCCACCGTCGCAAGCGCGCCGTTCGACCAGAGCAGGAGGCCTGTGGTGCCCGGCGGATAGCCGTAGAAGGTGCCGCCGATGGCAAGGCTGTCGTCGGCGAGGGCAGCAATCGAAAGCACCCACGCGCCGCCGGCAAATGGCACCGGTTGCCACTGCAGGCCGTCGAACCGATGCAGGCCCAACGGGCTCGAGGAGGCCGCGAAGATGCTGCCGTGCGTGGTCACCGCGAGAGCGGAGGGGAGGGTGGCGAGACCGGCACCGAGCGTCGACCAGTGCTGGCCGTCGAAGCGCGCTACGCGCTGCGCCGGGGCCCCGCCGGCCTGGGCGAACAGGCCGGCGACGACGAAGCCGTCGCCGGGCAACGCCGCCAGCGCACGCACCTCGCCATCGACGCCGGGACCGATTGCCGACCACGACGTGCCGTTCCAGCGTGCAAGGTTGTTCGCCGCGACGCCGCGGAAGGTCGAGAAGCGCCCGCCGACGACGACGTCGCCGTTGCTGAGTTCGACGATCGCCTGCACGATGGGCGGCGGCGTGGTGCCGCCGAGCGACTGCCAGGCGACTCCGTCGTAGCGACTCGCGGCATGGGTGTTCGGCCACGGCGTGGTCGGGTTCGCGCCGACGATCACCCGGCCCGCGCCGTCCTCGGCCAGGGTGAGGATGTTCCCGGGAGCGCCGGCGACGGGCGACCAGGCGGTGCCGTTCCAGCGCGCGAGACTCGGCTGAGTCGCGTTCGACGCGCCGCCGATCCACAGCTCACCGTTGCTTGCGGCGAGGAGGCAGCACGTGGTGCCGCCGACCGGCTTCGGCAGCAGCTGCATCGTCGCGGTCGCAGCGTGCCAGATGGCGACTTCGCCGGGCACGGAGCCGACACTGAAGCTGCCGAACAGGGCGAGGTTGCCGTTGGCGAGCGTGACGACGCGCGTCACGACCGGGTATGCGACGGCATCGAGGCCGGGGACGTGCCGCCAGGTCACGCCGTCATAGCGCTGCAGGCCGTAAGTGCCGCTGCTCGACGCTGCGCTGACGAGTTGGCCGGCGGCGACGATGTCACCGTTCGGCATCGAAGCGAGCGCGCGCACGGCGTCGCCGACGAATCCTGTGCCGATCGACGACCAGGCGCTGCCGTCCCACCGCGCGATCCGGTCAGCCGGCACGCCTCCTGCCGCGGCGAACACGCCGCCCGCCACCAGGTCGCCGTTGGGCAGGGCCAGCAACGAGAGCACGCTGCCGGCGATGCCGGAGCCGAGTGGCGCCCACGACACGCCATTCCAGCGCGCGATGGCGTTGGCCGGGACCCCGCCGGCGGAAGAGAACATGCCGGCCGCGACCAGGTCGCCGTTCGGCATCCGGACGATGGCGTTGATCTGGTTGTTGAAGCCGCCGCCGATGCCATGCCAGGTCGTGCCATCCCAGCGCGCGAGGTGGTTGACGACCGCGCCGTCGGCGACGCGGAAGTTGCCGCCGGCGATCACATCGCCGTTCGGCAACGCAAGGGCACACGAGACCGGCCCGTCGGGGCCGGAGGCCGGGGATCCAGGAAGCCAGTTCCAGCCGCACTGGGCTGCTGCCATGGCGGGCAGGGCTGCGAGGAGGGTGCAGGAGCGGACAACAGAACGCAGCGTGGATGGAAACATGTATGGCCGCCTCCAGGCGACGGATGGGGTGACAAGACCCCCGGAGGCGACGACCGGCGGTCCACGAGCGATTTAGCCAGGGCCGGTGGCGCAGTAACCGTCCATGCGCTTGCCAGTGCGGCTGTGGCAGGATGGCGTCGTCGTGCCCATGCCGCCGACGAGGTGGAACGCCAACACCGGCGACGGCGGCGGCGGGAACGGCTGCGGGCCGTGCGGGTCCTCGACGTACAGGTCGACGTCGTAGGCGTTGTTGCTGCCCATCGTGTTCAGCGCGTAGAAGCGGCCGTCCGGAAGCGTCGCCAGCACGCGCGGCGCCTTGACCGCGTCGTTGATGCTGCCGGCGACCGGAGGCGCCTGCAGAATCGTCGCGCCGCCGACCAGGGCGACGCCGGGAACGGTGACGAGCTGCACCTGGCTGCGTCCGTGCAGCGCGACGCGCGCCTCCGTGCCGCCCGGCAGGAACGCGATGTCGACGGGCTCGTCGCCGACGAACACAGTGCGCTCGAGCGTCGCGGTCACGTTCGTCGTCGTGCCGATGGTCGCCAGAGTCACGACGCTGACCGAGTCGCCGAGGAAGTTGCACACGTACAGGCGCCCGTCGGCGGCGTTCCAGCGCAGCGTGACCGGCGACAGCCCGACGGCGACGCGCGTGACGAACGTGTGGGGGACCGAGCCAGTGTAGAGCTCGATGGAGTTGTCGGGCGTGTTGCATGCGACGACGTAGCTCGCCGACGCCGCGCCGTTCTGCACGTAGGCGATGGTGATCGGCCTGACTTGCGGCTCCTCGAAGTTGACGAACTCGCCCTGCGCTCGCAGCGTCGTCGCAAGCGCCAGCGCCAGCCATCCGGCAGCTGGGAGGGAAGAGGGGATGTGCATGGGTGAGTCTCCGGGTCGAGGAACCGCGGCACGCAACCATCGCCCGCTCCGGGTCTGGTGCGCCGCGACGCGGTCGTGTCCGCGCAACCCCGCGCGGTTTGCGGAATCCGCGGAGCCGCAGGCAGCCCGCACACGACGCGCATCCCCCCCGTCGCACAGGCGGCAACGACCCCTCGGCGCGCTTGCGAGCGAGGTCCTCCCTGGGCTCCCCGCGCCGTTGCCCCGGGCGGTCCGTGGTGAGGCCTGGGGCGGCCCGTGCCAGGGGTGCCATGCGCGTCATGCGTCCACGCTTCGCGTCCGGCGTCGTTCCGTTGCGGCTCGCGGGCGGCCTCGCGGCCCAGGAGGAGCGGCCCCCCGTCTCGATCGCGGCACGTTCGCGGAACCGTGGCACCCCGTGGTGCCGAAGGACGACGAGCCCGCTTGGCAGGGGATCCCGTGGCACGGCGCGTGCGCGGCGGGCGTCGTGCGGGCGCATACGATCGATCTCCCGGTCCTGCCAGGGGCGATGAACGGGCACCCGCTCGCGTGCACTGGCCACAACGCTGTGGCGCCAGACCGGCGGCCTGTTCGGTGACGGAGGTGCAGACGCTGGCCGCGCGATTCCTGCCGGTCGCCGACGAGGCCGGAGCGCGAGCCTCGCGCCGGGGCCGGAGACGGCGCTCGACCGGTGAACGCCCACCCCGCGCGTCTGGTAGCGTGCGGCGATGATCCCCCGCGAGCTGCTTGCGACCGCGCGCATGCCGGGCAACACCGGCGAACTGCGCTGCTACCGCCACGACGGCGACTTCGCGATCTGGATCGGCGGTACGGAGCTGATGAGCAGCCCCGTGCACGGGTCCGAAGAGCAGATGGCCGAGCTGGCGTTCGAGCGCCTCGGCCCGCGCCCGGGATCGCAGGTGCTCGTCGGCGGCCTGGGGATGGGTTTCACGCTCGCGCGAACGCTGGCGCTCGTCGACGCCACGGCGGTCGTCGAGGTAGCCGAGCTGGTGCCGGCCGTCGTCGAATGGAACCGCGAGCTGATCGGGCACTGCGCGGGCCATCCGCTGCGCGACGAGCGTGTGCGGTTGTTCGTCGGCGACGTGCGTGAGCGGATCACCGGCAAGGGTGCGTACGACGTCGTGTTGCTCGATGTCGACAACGGTCCCGAGGGGCTGTCGCGGCGCGCCAACGACGCCATCTACGACGATCGGAGCCTCGTCGCGCTGCGCGCGAGCTTGCGGGCGGGCGGCGTGCTCGCCGTGTGGTCGTCGGCCGACGACCCGCGCTTCGCGGGCAGGCTGCGCCGCGCGAACTTCGACGTCGAGACGCACCACGTTCGCGCGCGGCGTACGAAGGGTCCCCGCCGCACGATCTGGATCGCCGCGCGGGAGTGATCTGGTCGCGCCGGCAGCGGTCGTCTTGCGGCTCGACTGGGCCGGGGCGACGAGGGGGATGCCGTCGCGCACCTCGACCATGCGCCGTGGTGGCGGACGAGGACCCCGGCGGCGTGCAACCGGGTTGACGGCGGGCGCAGGGCGGCGCCGGGCGCCCGCCGTCCGCAGGCGGCTGCAGGCCGCCCGGTCAGAGGCCGAGCAGCAGCACGAGGCCGTTCGACGCGACGAGGCCGAACGGCGTCAGCGGCGGGTTGTAGGTGACCGCCTGGCCGACGACCTCGAGGCCGACCAGCGAGGTGGCGTTGGGGATCGTCTGCGGGACCTGCTGCGTGCTGCCCGGGCTGGCGAACAGCACGGTCTCGGGTGCGAGCAGGTGCGCGTAGCAGCCGGGCATGCCGAGGCCGGTCAGGTCCACCGGTGGCACCGCCCGCTGCAGCGACCACAGCAGCGCGCCCCAGCCGGTGTTGGCCGGGATGCCGGCGATCCGCCACTGGTAGGTCGTGCCGATCACGGGGTTGGCGCTGAGGTCGAGCGAGAGGCCGTCGAACGGCGCGGCGCAGAGCTGCTGCGGCGACGACAGGGCCACGGAGAGGTCGGTGCTGCCCGGGTCCGTGCCGTTGCCGCCGGGGCTCCAGCCGACCATCGTCGCGAACGACGAGGACGCGATCGACGGCCACACGAGGTGCACCGTCCCGTTCGGGAACAACTGGATCTGGAACGTGCTGGTGCCCGGGCCGGCGATGAACGGCACGTTGTTCCAGGTCAGGATCGCGCGCGTCGGGCTGGCGTCGTACCAGACGTTCGCCGCCGACGCGGCATTCGGCGCGAACAGCGACCAGGCGACGGCCCAGCGCGGTTGGCCCTGCAGCAACAGCAGCGCGGACGGGGCGAGTTGCATCGGATTCGGCGTGCCCGGTGACACGTAGCCGGGCGAGCACACCTGCAGTTGCGTCGTCGAGCCGCCGGGGTAGGGCAGCGGGAACGGCAGCGTCACGTTGGTCTGCTGCGACAGGCCGAGGCCCAGGTTGGTGCCAGCGGCGGGCACGAACGCGACCGGCGCGCCGGTGACGGTGTAGGCGCCGTTGTCCAGCGTCAGCGTCATCGAGCCGCCGTTGAGGTCGAACTGGCCGCTGTTCGGGAACAGCTGGTAGGCCGTGCCCGTGCATTGGCCGCAGGGAGCGCCGACCGGCGTCCTGTTGGCGAAGGCGAGGTTGCTCGGCACCGTCGTCGGCACCTGCACCGCCAGGGCCCCCGGGCCCGGCAGCGCCTGGTCGAGCGTCATCGAGCCGGCGCCGGGCGGGATCGAGCAGTCGAACCAGCAGTTGTAGATCGTGTTCCACTGCTGCCGGTTGTTCGCCGTGGCGAGGAAGGCCAGTTCGGTGGCGGACAGCGACACCGTCCAGTCGTTCAGCGGGTTGGCGTCGATGTCGCGGAAGCCGGCGTTCTGGACGATCGCGCCCGGCGCCAGCGGCACGCGGAACGATGCGGCGCCGCGGTGGTTGTCGATGTTGTGGATCGCGTACTCGTAGTGGTAGAGGCCGCCGACCGGGCCGGTCACCTTGACGGCGACGAGGAAGCGGCCGTCGTCGCCGCCGTTGCCGGCTTCGCTCCAGGTCGCGCCCGTCCAACGCGTCAACACCGAACCGAGTGCCGACGGGCCGGTCATGGCCGGCGCCCAGGAACTGCCGGTGCCGGTGATCGATGCCTGCCGGTGCATCAGGTTGTTGCCGCGGTTGCCGACCGGCTCGCCCTGCACGACGGCTTGCACCTGGCCGTAGTAGGTCGCGCCCGCGAGCAGCTCCGGCTCCTGCACGATCATGCGGTTCTTCACCGAATCGAAGGCCGACACCTGCGTGAAGGTGAGCGAGCGCACCGAGTCGGTCGCCGCCGGACCGCTGACCGCCGGATCCCCGCGGTCGAAGTAGCTGCCCTGCGGGTTCCAGGTGCCGAGCCAGGGGTTGATCTCGTCGGTCGGCCCGAGGTTGATCTGGCTCGCGTTGGTGCCGCTCCCGTAGGTGTCGGAGCAGCCGACGTAGAAGAACGACCCGCCGCCGCTGTTGCACGGCGCGCAGGGCCCCGACGAGAAGTTGTAGGCGGTCGGCGAGTACTTCGCGAAGCTGAAGCCGCTGACCTGCACCATGCGGCCGCCGCTCTCGCGCGCCAGCAGGAAGGCGATGCGCGGATACTGATCGACCATGACGCCGCCGACCTGCGATTGCCACGGCAGGTTCACGGTGCCGCTGTTGCACCACGAGTGGCCGACCATGAAGCCGGCTTCGCCGTTCGGGTAGGCGGCGCCGCGGCGGCCGTAGTAGCCGAGGTCGGTCACCTCGTACATCTGGATGTCGAGGCCGGGTACGGCGTTGGACTGGGCGAGCACGGGCGCTGCAGCGAGCAGCAGGATCGCGAAGGTCGTGGTCCGCATGATGTCGTAGAGGGAAGGGGCCGAGGGACGAAGCGCCGAGGTTACCGGGTCGCGTTCGCAGGGTGGCACGGGATCGCCGGCGATCGGAAATCGGCAGTCGGGAGGACTGCCCGGCGCCGGTGGCTGGATGGGGTGCACGCGAGCTGGCCGGGCAGCGGCCGGGCGGACCGATCCGCCGAACCACGCCGACTGGCGGCCGCGCGATCGGCCTGCCTGGGCGGCGCCACGCGCGCAACCCGGCCCGCGCGGAGCGGCGACCGGGCTCCGCGACCCGTCAGGGCAGCAGCTGCAGCGGCACCGGGTTGCTGGCGTGCGTGAGGCCGAGGCCGGCGTCGAGGCCGAACGCGACGTGGTGCATGGTCAGGCCGGCGAGGCCGTTCAGCACCGCGGCGGGCCAGACCACCTGCGCCAGGGCGGTGCCGCCGGGCGGCAGGACGCCGAGCGTGCCGACGAGGAACGGCGAGTTCGGGTTGTTCAGCGTGAAGTCGGTGTAGACGTCGGGATTCAGCGCGATGGCGAAGCCGCCCAGGGAGAAGCCCGGCGCCCAGCCCGACAACGAGCCGAGGATCAGGTAGAGGTCGCCGGCCAGCGCGGGGCCGGGATGGAAGTCGAGCTGCTGCACCCCGCCTTGGGCCACCGACAGCGTGGTGCCATCGGCGGAGAGCGAGTTGGCCGGGCCGATCGGCCCGACGACGAACAACGTGCTGCCGACGCTGCCGCCGAGGCCCGGCGGACCGTAGCTGCCGAGGATCTGGCCCGCGCCGGCCGCGCCGCGCGCGAACGCGCGCCAGACGTCGTTGCCGCCGTCGAGCAGCAGGGCGCGGTCGGTCAGCGGGCTGTAGGCGACGACGTCGCAGTTGATGTCGCCGTAGTAGGGACCGGTGGTCGCGAACGGCGTGATCTGCGCCGTGGCTGGATCGATCTCCAGGATCCGCGGCATGGCGCCGAACCCGTTGCCGAACACACCCAGCACCAGCCTACCGTCCGGCCCGTAGCTGAACCCGGTCGGGCGCTCGTCGGCGTTGGCGATGCCGGCGACGTCGTATTCGGCGCAGACCGCCGGCGCGCGCAGCGCGGTGCCGTCGGCGGTCAGCGGCAGCTTGCGGATCGACACGTCGAACGACGGCGCGCCGCAGTCGGGCACCGCGTTGTCGCCGGCCAGCGCCAGGAACAGCGCGTTCTCGCCCGGTTCGTAGATCATGGCGCGGATCGGGTCGGCCGAAGCGAACGAGACGCCGCCGTGCAGCAGCCACGGCTGCGCGCCGCCGACGTCGAGCAGTTCGTGCTGCTGGCCGGCGGCGTCGACGTAGTAGACCTTCTGCACGTCGGGGTGCCCGGCGCCGGCCTTGTAGCCGTAGATCTTGCCGTCGCCGCGGGGGGCGAGGCGCACCAGGTACTGGCTGCTGATCGTCGTCCAGGTGCCGGCGGCGTCGATCGCGTGCAGGGCGGGGTTGGTCGTCGCCGCGAGCGAGCAGTAGGCGACGATGCGATCGCGGAACGGGTCGTAGGCCGCGCTCGCCTGGTAGACACCGTTGCTGGTGAACGCGACCAGCGGCGTGTCGGCACCGGTGAACGGATCGATGCGCGCGATGCCCGGGTAGGGGATGCCCGAGGCCGGCACGTGGTAGGGGCTCATCATGTACATCGCGCCGGCCTCGAACTGTGCTTGCGCAAGGGCGGACGCGGCGACGGACAGGACGGCGAGGGGCAACAGGCGGGATGGGTGCATGCGGGGGACTCCGGGTCGGTTGCCCGGACGAACCCCGGATGCACGCGGCCGTGACGCGCGGGCCGGCGGTTCCTGCTAGCGGCCGGCCCTGGCCTCGGCGTTGGCGCGCATCCGGTCGACGATCGGGCCGAACCCGGCCATGCCGCGCACTTCGGCGAACCACGCACTGGTCGCCAGGAACTCGTGGTCCGGACAGCCGAGGTCGGCGGCGCGCTGCAGCAGGTCGAGGCAGCGCCGGCGTCGCTCGTCGAGGCACCGGTCGCGGTCGGCCGCCGGCAGCGCCTGGTCGGCGCGCAGGTGGAAGCAGACGTTGGCCAGCAGCATGCCCGCGATGCGCTGCGTCTGGGCGTCGTCCGGCCGCATCGCGGCCATGCGTTCGGCGGCGTCGGCCATCGCCGCGTGGTCGCGCTGTTCGCCGGCGATCCGCGCGAGGTAGTTCCACGCGTTGGCCGCGATCACCGGCCAGCGCGGGTCGTCGGGCGCGTCGGCGCGGATCTCGTCGAGCAGCTGGATCGCCTGGTGGAACGTCGCCGCGGCGCCGCTGAAGTCGCGTGCCTCGAGGCGCATCGCGCCCAGGTTGCTCAGCGAGGTCGCCAGGTTGCCGCGTCCCGACACGGTGCCGCCATCGACCGCGACCAGCCGGCGCAGCGTCGCGATCGCTTCGCCGTAGAGCGTCTGCGCTTCGTCACGCCGATCCGGCAGGCGCTGCAGCGTGAACGCCAGGGTGTTCAGCGTGCCGGCCCGCACGGTCAGCGCGTTGGCGTGCTGCGGCAGTTCGGCCAGCAGCGCGTCGATCGCGGCGAGGCTGCGCCGCGCCGCTGCTTCGGCGCCGGCGGCATCCCCGGCCTGGCGCAGCAGTTTCGCCGTCACATCGTGCACGCGTGCGACGGCGACCCGCTCGATCGACGACAGCGTCGTCGGGTCCGGCGCCGCGCCGAGGGCCAAGGCCGCCTCGGCGGCCTCCCGGGCCGACGCGTAGTCGCCGGATTGGTGGTGCAGGCAGGCCGCGTCGGCGGCAGCGGCGAGCACCATCTCGCGCAGCGACGGCGACGTCGCGTCGTTCGCCTCGGCGGCTTGCCACAGCGCGCGGATCTCCCGCTGGACGGCTGCGGCATCGGCGTAGCGCTCGAGCAGCGCGTCCGTCGTGCCGGCGACCCGCAGGTACTCGACGAGCTTGGCGATCGCGGCGGGATCGGCGGGGGCCTCCTCGACGAGCCGCTGCTGCAGCGCGATGGCCTCGGCGATCGCCGCGCGGGCGTCGGCGCGGTCGCCGAGCTGGACCATGGTGCCAGCGAGCATGGCGATGGCGTCGGCCAGCGCATGCCGCGCCGCCGGTGACTCGCCCTCGGTGGCCAGCCGGGAGCGAGCCAGCGCCACGGCCCGCTCGGCCTCGGTCCGCGCCTGCTCCAGCAGCCCGAGCTCGAGGTCGACGCGGGCCAGCTCGACGGCCGACTCGGCGGCCTGCGCGAGCAGTTCCGGATCGCCGGTGGCCTCGGCGAGGAAGCGGGCGTGGAAGGCACGCGCCGCGGCGAGCAGGTCGCGGCGCAGCTCCTGCATGTGCGGCACGTCGCGCAGTTCCTCGCTGCCGACGCGCGTCAGCAGCGTCTGCACGGCGGCGCGGGCGTGGTCGCGGTGCCGTCTGGCCTCCGCGGTGGCGCGGTGCGCCGCGTCGCGTTGCTCTTCCGCCACGCCCAGGGCCGCGCGGATCGACGCGTTGGCGGCGCGCTGCTGCAGCCAGAACGCCGTCGGCGCGACCACCAGCAACAGCACCGCCGCCGCCGCCGCGACCGCCGTCGCGGGACGTCGCTGCGCCCAGCGCCGGAGCACCAGGGGCAGCGTCGCCGGCCTGGCCTGCACCGGTCGTCGTTCGAGCAGGTTGTCGAGGTCGGCCGCGAACGCGCGCATCGTCGCGTAGCGCGCGGCGCGTTCGGGCGCCATCGCCGTGCGGCAGACCAGCTCCGTCTCACGGGACACGGCCGGGTTCCGGACCCGCAGCGCCGGCGGGTGCGCGGCCCGCACGTTCTCCCGGGTGCGCTCCGCCGACTCGGCGGCGTAGGGGGAATGCAGGGTCAGCAGTTCGCACAACGTGACGCCGAGCGACCACACGTCGGTGCGGGCATCCAGTTCCTCGCCGCGGACCTGCTCGGGCGACATGTAGGCCGGGCTGCCGAGCTGGCCCTGGGTCAGTCGCGCCGAGCCGTCGCTGAGCGCCAACCCGAAGTCGAGCAGCAGGGCGCGGCCATCCGGCGTGACGACCACGTTCGACGGCTTGACGTCGCGGTGCAGCACGCCGCGTTCGTGGGCGTGCACCAGGGCGTCGGCGACGGCGCGCGCGAGCCGCAGGCTGGCCGCCGACCAGCCGCCGAGGAACAGCGGCGGCCGGGTCGCCGACGTCGCGGATCCGCCGGCGCCGCCGGCGCTGCGCCGTGACGCGGCGATGCGCAGCACGGTCTGCTCGAGGTCGGCGCCGGTCAGCGCGGCGGGCGGGCGATCCTGCACCGCTTCGAGCACCTGGTCGAGCGGGGCGCCGTCGACCAGTTCCATCGCCAGCCACGGCAGGCCGGCGGTCTCGCCGGCGTCGTAGACCGGCACGATGCCGGGGTGCTGCAGCCGCGCGATGGCGTTCACTTCGCGGGCGAAGCGCTCGCGCGCGCCGGCGAAGCAGAGCTGCTCCGGCCGGACCAGCTTCAGCGCGACGCGGCGGCCAAGGGACGCCTGCTCGGCGGCGTAGACCATGCCCATGCCGCCGCTGCCGATGCGGTGCAGCGGCCGGTAGTCGCCGAGCCGCTCGGGCAGGCCGGCTGTCTCGGCGCCGCCTTGCGCGGCGGCGAGGAAGCCGAGGTCGGCGAGCCGTCGCGCATGCGCGCGCAGTCGCGCGGCATGGCCGGGGTGTTCGGCGCAGGCGGCTTCGATGGCGCTGTCGCCATGGCGTTCCATCGCCTGCAGCAGGTCGACGAGCACGTCCTCGAACGGACGGGCTGCACCGGCATCGGCAGCAGGAGAAGGGTCGGGCATGCGTGCGGTCGGCGGCGCGGGAACGGCGTGGTAATCTCCGGACCCGAGCCGCCGTGACGACGATCCTACAGCTGGCCGAGCGTGCCGCGCAGGGCGACCGGGCCGCCATCGACCGGCTGCTCGAACTGCACCTGCCGGCGGTGCGCGCGTTCGTGCGCGCCCACATGACCCGCCAGCTGCGCGCCCGGGAGTCCGCGTCGGACATCGTGCAGTCCGTCTGCCGGGAGCTGCTGACGCACCAGGAGCGGTTCCGGCACCCCAGCGAGGGGGCGTTCGCCGCCTGGCTGTTCACCACCGCCCGGCGCAAGGTCCAGAACCGCATCCGCGACCTCGCGCGGCAGAAGCGCGACGCCGGCCGCGAACAGCCGCTCGGCGAAGGCGGCCCGGACGTCGCCGCGCTCGGCTCCGCGTATGCGCGGTTCTCGAGCCCGAGCCAGGGCCTGATGCGGCGCGAGGAGCTCGAACGCCTGGAGCTGGCGCTCGAGCAGCTCTCGCCGGAGCACCGCGAGGTGCTGACGCTGGCGCACCTCGCCGGTCTGTCGCGGGCCGAGATCGCCGCGCAGATGGGCCGCAACGAGGAGGCGGTGCGGTCGATGCTCTACCGGGCGATGGCGAAGCTGTCGCTGCTGCTGGAGGCGGAGCCGGAACATCCCCTGCCGGGGGCCTGACCTGCCGCCGCGGCCGTGACGCGGGCGTCGGCAGCGCCATTCCCCCGGCCGGTCAAGGACGCACCCAGGCGCTGCCGACCTGGACGTAGAGCACCGTGTCCTCGGGTCCGAAGGCGACGTCGAGACCGACGTGGATGCCGTACTCGCGCGCAATCTCGTAGCGCAGACCGATGCCGCCGGCGGTCGCCTGCGCGCCGCCGCTGAGCCGATCGAGATCGCTCCATGCCGCGCCGACGCCCGCGAAGCCGACGGCGCTGATCCGGCCCCAGAACTGCCAGCGCAGCTCCGCCTCGACGGACGCGATCGCCTCGCCCTGGTAGCGCAACAACGGCACGCCGCGCAGCGGCACGAACGGCTGCAGGTAGAACGGCGCGCCGCCGAACGTGGCCGCGGCATCGCCACGCAGCCCCAGGAACAGCCGTTCGGCGAGCGGCGTGAAGTGCATGCCGAGCAGGTAGGCGCGCTGGAACTCCTCGTCGCCGCCCAGGGCCGGACCGAACAGGCCGAGCGTCGCCTCGAAGTAGCTGCCCGTGGTCGGCGTGAACATGTTGTCGCGCGAGTCGTAGGTCACCGACGGCGTCAGCGCGGCGATCGTGGAGGAGCGGTCGAACGACGGCAGCCCGGGGCTGCCCGCCGGGGCGTCGAACGACACGTCGACGCGAGCGACGCCGTAGCCGAGGCCTATCCACCACGGGGAATCGGCCAGGCGGTACCTCGCTTCCAGGCTGACGCCGAGCGGGTCGAGGTTGTAGCGCAGCGGGCGCCGGTCGAGGGTCGGGTCCTCGCCGAGGCCGTGGAAGTCGAGGTTGGCGGCGCCGTCGACCAGGAACACGCGCGTCTGCAGGCGGTCGTCGAGCCAGTAGCGCAGGTCGCCGGCCGCCAGCGCACGGGAACCGTTCTCGGTCGCGGCCCCGCCGAGCATCGTGATGTCGGGGCGGCCGTGGCCGCCCTTGGCGTCGCCGAGCGGCCGGCTGAGGAAGGCCAGGCCGCCGGCGGCGCCGTAGCCGACGGCCGGTTCGGTGATCGGCATCACGACCGGCAGGAAGCCGTACTTCTCCTTCAGGAAGTCGCTGATGTCGAACCAGTCGTCGTCGCCTGCGTTCCGGGGCGGGGCCGCGACCTGGGCCAGCAGCGTCGGGCCGGCCGCCACGGCCAGGACCATCGCGCATCCACGGGCTAGGGGCATCGGCGCGCATCCTGGTCGGCGAGGGGGGGCGGCGCAAGGATTGCAGGCGCGGCGCCGCCCGGCGTGCAGGCCGGCGGAAATCGTGGCGGCGCCCGCCCCGTATCCGCGCCCTGACCGGCATGATCGCGCGCCCCCTGGCCCTGCTCCTCGCCGCCTTGGTCCTGCTGCCGGGCTGCAACAACCGCCGCAACCGGTCCGACCTGCCCGTCCTGGTGGCCGCCAGCGTGCTCGGCGGCGGCCGCGTGGCGCTGGACCCGCTGGCGGCGACCGCGGTGCTCGGCGCCCTGCTGCTGCAGAACACGCTGCCGGCGGGCACCGCCGACGGCGACATCCGGTTCCAGATCGAGGCGCCCCCCGGCGTCGGGGTGGCCGAGGACGAGGTCTTCCTGGCGCCCGGCCAGCAACGCAGCATCCCCGTGTTGACGACGACGGTCACCCAGGCGGTGTTGCTCCTGACCGTCGTGGCGACCTACGTGCGCGGCGGGCTGGAGCGCCAGTTCCCTATCGAATGGCGCAACGCCGCGGCCAACAGCAGCGCCCTGGCGCTGGTGGAACTGCTGGCGCAGACGCAGCTGGCGGCGCTCTGGTTCACCAACTTCTTCCTGGCCGCCACAGGCTTGCCGACGCGCAACAGCAACCCGGCGGTGCCGGAGCGGATCCCGGCCGCGGCGCAGGAGATCCGGTCCTATGGCGCGCTGCTGGTGCTGCTGACCCTGGTGCAACTGCAGGCGGCGTTCAGCGGGCCCTTCGCCTTCGACGGCACGGACGGCGTGCCGACCTTCCCGATCGGCGACGGCCCCGAGGGCTTCACGGTCGCCGCCGACCCCGCCGCCGACCTGGCGGCCGGCGAGCACTGCCTGTTCTGGCTGTCGACCGAGGCGGCGATCCCGCTCGCCGATCCGACGCAGCGGTTCCAGTATGCCTTCGTCGTCGACACCGACACCGCCCCGGGCAACAACTTCGTGCCGGCGACGTCCTTCCCCGACGACTTCTTCGGCGGCACCGACCGCTGGTACGAACTCGACTACGATCCGAGCAACGGCTGGCGCCTGCGCTGTCGGGTGGTGGGCCTCGGCAACTCGATCACCACGGTGCCGAGTGCCGCGCGCGCGATCCTCAGCGGCGACACCCTGCTACTGGTCGTGCCGCGCAGCGAGTTCGTGGTCGCGAACCCGCCGTTCCGGGCCACGACCTTCGCGCACCTCGGCGACTTCGGCCAGAACCCGCCGTTCACCTGGTCGGGCGACCCGACGCCGCCGGTGGCGGCCGGGCTGCAGAGCTGGCAGTGACCGGCGTCCGGCGGCTCGGCCGGCCCCGTGGCCGCCTTGCCACGGCGCCGTGGGCAAGCGGCTGCCGCGATGGCGCTCGCCGGCGGAACCGATCGCCCAGACCAGGTCGACGCCATGGCAGAATGCCGGCCATGGGGCCGCCCGCACGGGACGCCACGACCCGCCTGCTGCGGCGGTTGGCCGACGGCGATCCGACCGCCGCCGACGACCTGCTGCCGCTGGTCTACCAGGAGCTGCACCGGCTGGCGCAGCGCCACATGCAGGGCGAGCGGCGCAACCACACGCTGCAGGCGACGGCCTTGCTGCACGAGGCGTGGCTGCGGCTCGTCGAGCCGGGCAACGACTACGCCGACCGCGGCCACTTCCTTCGCGTCGCCAGCAAGGCGATGCGGCACGTACTGGTCGACCACGCGCGGGCGCGCGCGGCGCAGAAGCGCGGCGGCGATCGGCGCGCCGACCTCGACGGCGAGGCGCTCGCCGCCATCGACCACGCGACCAGCCTGCTCGCCGTCGACGAGACGCTCGGTCGCCTGCAGGCCGTCGACCTGCAGCTGGCCCAGATCGTCGAACTGCGCTTCTTCGGCGGCCTCGACAATGCGGCGATCGCGGCGGCGCTCGGCCTGTCGCTGCGCAGCGTCGAGCGTGGCTGGCGCCTGGCGCGCGCGTTCGTGCTGCGCGATCTCGACGCGAAGCCGCCTGGAGGTCGCTGATGGCGACCGACTTCGGCCGCGTCCGGGCGCTGTTCGAGGCCGCGCTCGACGAGCCGGCGGCGGCGCGCAGCGAGTTCCTGCGCCGGAGCTGCGGCGGTGACGAGGCGCTGCGCGGCGAGGTCGAACAGCTGCTCGTGCTCGACGCCAGCTCGTCGCCGACCGCGCGCGTGCTCGACACCGGCGCCGATGGCCTGCTGCACACCTGCGATCCGTTGCTCGAGGTCTCGGTCGGCGGCTTCCGGCTGCGGTCGGTGCTCGGCAGCGGCGGCATGGGCACGGTCTACCTCGCCGACCAGCTCGAACCGCCGCGCCAGGTCGCGCTGAAGGTGCTGTCGCTCGGCCTCGGCGGGCCGGAGGCCGTGGCGCGCTTCCGCTTCGAGGCCGAACTGCTCGGGCGACTGCGCCATGCGGGCATCGCCCAGATCCACGCCGCCGGCGTGCAGCGCAGCGGTGCGCTCGACCTGCCGTGGTTCGCGCTCGAACTGGTCGTCGGCGCGCGCGATCTGGTCGCCCATGCCGCCGAGCATGCGCTCGATCTGCGGGGGCGCCTCCGGCTGCTGCTGCAGCTCTGCGACGCCGTCGGGCACGGCCACCGGCACGGCGTCGTGCACCGCGACCTCAAGCCGCAGAACGTGCTGGTCGACGCCGAGGGCCGCGTCAAGGTGATCGACTTCGGCATCGCCCGCAGCACCCATGGCGGCCCCGGGCCGGCCACCGCGCTCGGCCACCTGGTCGGCACGCTGGCCTACATGAGTCCCGAGCAGCTCGTCGGCGGTCCCGTCGACCACCGCAGCGACATCTGGGCGCTCGGCGTCGTGGCGTTCGAGCTGATCGCCGGCCGCCGGCCGTTCGCGGCCGACGGCGCGCCGCCGTGGCAGGTCGCCGAGCGCCTGCGTTCGACGCCGCCGCTGCGCCTGACCGCCGCCGTGCCGGATGCGCCGCCGGACCTCGAGGCCGTGCTCGCCAAGGCGCTGCGCGGCGAACCGGGCGATCGCTACGAGTCGGTCGCCGCGTTCGCCGCCGACCTGGGGGCGGTGCTCGACAGCCGGCCGGTCGCGGCCCGGCCGCCGAGCCTCGGCCACCGCCTCCGCCTGCTCGCGCGGCGCCGCCGCGGCCTGGTGCTGGCGCTGGCGGCGCTCGCCGCGACCATCGCGACCGCGGTGGCCGTGCTCGCGATCCAGAACGCGGCCCTGCGGCGCCAGACCCGCCAGGCGGAGCGGGTGGCTCGCTTCGCCCGCGAGTTCCTGTTCGAGGCCGATCCCGTGCGCGAGCGCGGCATCGACTACACCGTGCGCGAGGCGCTCGACGTCGCCGCGCGCGAACTCGACGGCGAGCGCTTCCCCGAGCCCGTCGTCGAGGCCGAACTGCGTCTCCTGGTCGGCGAGGCCTACCGCAGCCTGTCGGCGCCGGCGGCGGCCCTGCCGCAGCTCGACCGCGCGGCCGGGCTGTTCCGGGCCACGCTCGGCGACGGGGCCGCGCGCGCCCTGCAGGCCGAGATCTCGCGCGCCGGGGTGCGCTGCGATCTCGGCGACCATGCGGGTGCCGAGGCGGCACTCGCCGACGTCGTGCGCCGTGCGACCGCGGCCCTGCCCGCCGACGACCCCGTGCTGCTGCAGGCCCTGCACGAGCAGGCGTTCGTCTGGCGCGCCGCCGGCCGGCTGCAGGATGCCGAGCGGCGCTACCGCGACCTCGCCGCGGCGCGCGAACGCACGCTCGGGCCCTCGGCGTCCGGCACGGTCGCGACGCTGCACAACCTCGGCACGCTGCTGCTCGCGATGCAGCGGCCGGACGAGGCCCACGCGGTGCTGCGCGACTGCCTCGACCGCGCCACGGCCGGCGGCGAAGGCCGCCTCTCGACGTGGCAGATCGCCGACAACCTCGCCGAGGCGCTGCGCGACCTGGGGCGGCTCGACGAGGCGATCGCCGCCCACCGCACGGCGATGGCCGACTGCGCGCGGCTGCTCGGGCCGGACCACGCGCTGACGCTCGGCTGCGGCTACCACCTGCTGAAGGCGCTGCACCGCCGCGGCGATCGTGCCGAGTTCGCGGCCCTGGCCGGCGAGCTGCTGCCGCGCTGCGAACGCACGTTCGGGCCCGAGCATCGCCGCACCATGGACATGCTCACCGCGGTGGCCATCGCCCGCCAGCAGGCCGGCGACGCCACCGGCGCCTGCGCCGACTTCGGCCGCGCCTTCGCGACCCAGCGCCGGCAGCTCGGCGCCGCGCATCCCGACACGTTCACGGCCGGCCACAACCTCGCCGCCGCGCAACTGGCCGCCGGCGCGTTCGCCGACGCCCTCGCGACGGGCACGGCGCTCGTCGAGGTCCTGCCCGACGCGACCGACCTGCTGCCCGGCGTGGCCGGCTGCTCGCAGCTCCTGTTCGCCGAGGCGCTGGCGGGCCTGGGCGACGAACGCGCCGACGCGGCGGCGGGTCTGGCCCTCGAACGGCTGCAGACCGAACTGCCCGCCGGCCATCCCCTGCGCCAGCGGGCGGAGCAGCTGGTCGGCCGGCTCGCCGCCGCGCGCGGCGGTGGGGCGGGGCGGTGAAGCGCGGCCACGCGGATGGCGTGGGCGGCTAGGCCCACGACCACCAGGGCGACACCGAGCCGAGGCAGGCCCCTGGTTCGTGTTCCTGGCCGTGCCGGCGCGCGGCACCAGACAACGGTCCTGGCCAGCGCGTGCCCGGCGCCGGCCGTCCGTCGTGCTAGCGGCGCTCGCCGCGCCGCGCGGGCCGCCGCTCCGGGCCTGGCTCGACCACCTTGCCGACCAGGAGGCGTGGGGCTTCCCTGGCCATCGCCACGCAGGTGTGCACCAGCCGGGCCAGCGGCGCCGGCACGCCCTCGGGCCCACGGTCGGCCACCGAGTGCACGAGGTTCAGCGCCAGGAATGGCTTCGACCGCCGTTGCACCGCCTTCGCGATCGCCCGCGCGGCGCCGACCCGCTGCCCGGCGGGCAGCCCGGCGGTTCGCAGGATCGTCTCGGCGTGGCCGTGCACCCAGAAGCAGTGCTCGATGTCGCGCTGGCGCAGGATCGTCAGGTGCGCCGCCTCGTGGCCGCGGCGCAGGAAGCTGCGGGCGGCGGCGGCGTAGCGCTCGCCGGCGTCATCGCCATCGGCGAGCAGGTGCCAGCCGATGCCGAATTCGCGCGCCGTGCGGACCAGCGGCTCGAGGCCGCACTGGGCGAACGCGACGCAGCAGACCCCTTCGCGGGCGAGGTCGTAGCCGAGCACGTTGGCGACCTGCGGCAGGATCCAGAATTCGGACTCGCCCTCCACGAGCAGCCAGACCCGCGCGAACATCGCCACCCCGCGGACGAGCCGCAGGTGGTAGCCGACCCGGCGCAGGCTCTCGCGCGACAGCGTGCGTTCCCGCAGCGCCGTCGTCACGACGACGCCCTGGTGCCTGACCAGCCGACGGACCTGCGACAGCGGCAGCGTCGCCAGCAGTTCGCCGGAGTGTGTGGTCACGATCTTCTGCCAGCGGATGCGGTCGAGCAGCCGCGCGGTCGCGGCGAGCGCCATCGGGTGCAGGTGGGCCTCGGGGTCCTCGATCACCCACAGCGGCTGCCCGCCCGGGGGCAGACCGTCGGGCAGCTGGCGCAGCACGGCCGCCACCAGCAGCAGCGTGGCCAGTTGGTTGGATTCGGGTCCGCGTTCTTCGGCGGCCGACCGTCCGGCGGCGGTGCCCTGCGCCCCGGAGTCGCCGAGGATCTCGAGCACGGCGCCGTGCAGGGCGGTGGCGGCCGGGCCGACGTGGTCCGGCCGCAGCGCCAGCAGTTCGCGCGCCGCCGTTGCTCCCTCCCGCAGCGTGCCGAGGGGGTCGTCGGCATCGCCGGCGAGCAACCGGTCGGCCGCGGCGACGATGCGGACCGCGAGTGCGGCGACCGCGGGCGAGGGGCCGGCCGCGCGTGCGCCGTCCGGCTGCACCCGTCCGGGCGACGGACCGTGGCCAGGCCGGTCGACGCGCCCCGCGAACGCACCGCCGCGGACGCGGAGCAAGGGGCACTGGGCGCGCACGTGCGCGACCACCGCGCGGCTGCGAGCGCGGTCGAGGCCCTCGATCTCCAAGGTGGGGGCGACGCGACGCTGCGCCGCCGCCGGCGTCGCCGTGGCCACGAGCACGAGCCGCCGCGGCCGGCCGGCGGCGGCTGGCGCCACCGCGCGCAGCGGCCGGTGCCAGGGCGCCGACCACTCGCCGGGGCGGCGCTCCTCGAACACCAGCGCGATGCGCACCGGCGCGGCCCGCGCGGCTGGCGGCTCGCCGCGATGGACGTCGGCGGAGCACAACCGTGCATCGCCGTCCAGCGCCAGCTCCAGCGCGCGCAGCAGGCTCGTGGCGCCGCAGCCGTTCTCGCCGATCAGGGCGGTGGTGGCGTCGAAGCGCACGCTGGCGTGCCCGATCGCCCGCAGGTTCTCGACGTGCAGCTCGCTCAGGAACAAGGATCGCCCCCGCGGTGGCCGTCCCGGCCGCCTGCCTCGCCAGCCCGAGCCCGCTGCCACGCGGCGTGGCTGGCGCGCAGGATCTCGATGGCCTCGCGAGCGCCCGCGACGCAGCGCGGGATGTCGAGGTCCGCCGGCGACGCCAGCTCGAAGCCAGGCCGCAGCATGGCGCCGCGATGCCAGTCGATCAGGCCCTGCCACATCGGTCCGACCAGGACCAGCGGCGCCGCGAGCTTGCGCACCTGCAACAGCTGCCAGATCGTCATCGTCTCCAGCACCGTGCCGATGCCGCCCGGGACGACGACGAACGCGTCGGAGACGAGCACGAAATGGTGCAGACGGGTGAAGAAGGTGCGGTGCTCGAAGGCATTGCCGACGAACGGATTGACATCCTGCTCGAACGGCAGCGCGATGCGGATGCCGACCGAACGCCGGGCATCGTCGCCGGCCACCTGGGCGGCGCCTTCGTTCGCCGCCTGCATCAGGCCGGGGCCGCCGCCGGTGACGATCGTGCAGCCCATGCGCGTCAGCTCGGCCGCCATGTCGCGCACCGCGCCGTAGACCCACTGGTCCTGGTCGACGCGCGCCGAGCCGAAGATCGAGACGCGGTAGCCCTCGCGCCGTGAGGGTCGCAGGCGGGTCAGGTCGTTGACGACGTCCCACAGGCCGAGAACGGCCTTCGCGAGCACGTCCACCGTGCGTTGTTGGTCCTGCAGGTCGACGAAGTCGGCGTCCTCGGGGGCGGGCTGGGGTCCGGTCATGGGGGGCTCGGATGCTGGAGTGGGGGCCGGATCAGGCGATCGTGCGCGCGAGCAGCGAGCCGGTGACCAGCGCCACGCCGGTCGCGACCAGCCCGGGTCGCATGAAGCTGTGGTCGACGACGAACCGGCCGAGCTTCGTCGTGCCGGTGCGATCGAAGGCCACCGCCGCGACCAACGTGGCGTAGGTCGGCAGGAAGAAGTAGCCGTTCACCGCCGGGAAGTAGGCGACGAGCATCTTCGGCGCGATGCCGAGGGCCAATCCGACCGGCATCAGGGCGGCGACGGTGGAAGCCTGGCTGAACAACAGCACCGACAGCCCGAACAGCGCGACCGCGAACACCCACGGTGCCGCCTGCACGACTTCGCTCAGGCCGTCGACGATCTGCTGCTGGTTGCCCTGGTAGAAGCACGAGCCGAGCCAGCCGAGCCCGAGCACCGAGATCACGGCCACCATGCCCGCGACGCCGACCGGCGAGCGGATCGTCGCGTCCGGCTTCGCCCCGCAGAACAGCATCATCAGCCCGGACGCGCTGTACATCATGAACTGGATGATCTGCGGCATGCCGAGCGCCCGCGACTGGGCGTCGGGGTCCTGGCTGACCGGGAAGGTCGGCCGCAGCTGGGGCAGCATGCCGAACATCACGATCAGGCCGGCGGCGAGCAGGAACAGGGACACCGCGCCGATCGCGTTGCGGCGGGCCCGGCCCTCGAGCTTCGGCATCGGCGCCGGGGGGTCGACGAGTCCCGCGGCGAGCCGGGCCGCGTAGTCCGGGTCCTGGTCGAGTTCCGGACCGCGCCGGTAGACGGACAGCGCGCCGGCGAGCACGCCGAGCAGCGTCGATGGCACGCAGACGAGCAGGATCGTGCCGAGTTCGATGCCGTACGCGCTCAGCAGCGCCACCATCGCCGCGGTCGCGGCGGACAGGGGGCTCGCGGTGATCGCGGCCTGGCTGGCGATCACGCTGATCGACAGCGGGCGTTCGGGCCGGATCCCGGCCTTGCGGGACACCTCGGCGATGACCGGCAGGATCGAGTAGGCGACGTGGCCGGTGCCGGCGCAGAACGTGAACGCATAGGACACCAGGGGCCCGACGAAGGTGATCTGGCGCGGCCGGGCGCGCAGCAGCCGTTCGGCGACCGTGACCAGCAGGTCCATGCCGCCCGCCGCCTGCATCGTCGCCGCGGCGATCACCACCGCGAGGATGATCGCCAGCACCTCGCCAGGCGGGCCGGCGGGTGGCAGCCCGAACCCGAACACCAGCACGGCGAGGCCGATGCCGGCCATCGTGCCGAGGCCGACGCCGCCGATGCGGGCGCCGAGGAAAATCACCGCCAGGACGACCGCGAACTGCGCCCAGATCATGGTCGCACCCGAGGTCGGCGGCGCACCCGGCGACCACGTCGCGCGGCGCCGCCGACCATCGTCCGCGGATCGAGCACGTCGCGGATCTGCTGTTCGCTGAGCAGGCCGCGTTCGCGCACCAGTTCGACGATGCCCTTGCCGGTGCGCATCGCCTCGGCGGCGAGCTCGGTCGACTTGTCGTAGCCGATCAGCGGGTTGAGGGCGGTGACCACGCCGATGCTGCGTTCGACGAAGTTGCGGCAGGCCGTCGCGTCGGCCTCGATGCCGTCGATGCAGTGCTCGCGCAGCGTCTTCGCGGCGTTCACGAACAGCATCTGGCCCTCGAAGATGCAGGCCGCGATCACCGGCTCCATGACGTTGAGCTGCAGCTGGCCGGCCTCGGCGGCGAGCGTCACCGTCAGGTCGTTGCCGATCACCCGGAAGCACACCTGGTTGACGACCTCGGGGATCACCGGGTTGACCTTGCCCGGCATGATCGACGAACCGGGCTGCATCGCCGGCAGCCGGATCTCGTGCAGGCCGGCGCGCGGACCCGAGGCGAGCAGGCGCAGGTCGTTGCAGATCTTGCTCAGCTTGATCGCCAGCGACTTCAGCACCGACGAGTAGAGCACGTAGCACTGGGTGTCCTGCGTCGCCTCGATCAGGTCCGGCGCGAGGTGGATCGGCTTGCCGACGATGCGGGCGAGATGGCGCGTGCAGGCGCGCGAGAAGCCGCGTGGCGCGTTCAGCCCGGTGCCGATCGCGGTGCCGCCCATGTTGACCTCGCACAGCGGACGCTCGACGGCGCGCAGCGTGTCGATCTCGCCTTGCAGACTCTCGGCCCAGGCGTGGAACTCCTGGCCGAGGGTCATCGGCACCGCGTCCTGCAGCTGCGTGCGGCCCATCTTGACGATGCGCGCGAACTGCCGGCCCTTGCGGCGGAAGGCGGCGACGAGGCGGCCGAACTCGGCGATCAGCCGGTCGTTCGACAGCAGCATCGCGACGTGCAGCGCCGACGGGTAGGCGTCGTTGGTGCTCTGGCCGAGGTTGACGTGGTCGTGCGGGTCGCAGTGTTCGTAGTCCCCCTTCCTGAATCCCATGTGCTCGAGGGCGCGGTTGGCGATCACCTCGTTCGCGTTCATGTTGGTCGACGTGCCGGCGCCGCCCTGGATCACGTCGATCGGGAACTGGTCGTGCAGCCTGCCGCCGAGCAGGTCGGCGCAGGCCTTCTCGATGCCGCGCAGGATCTTCGTCGGCAGCGCGCCGACCTCGTGGTTGCCGCGGGCTGCGGCCAGCTTGACCATCGCCAGGGCGCGGATCAGGTCGGGGTAGTGGTGGAGCGGAACGCCGGAGATGGCGAAGTTCTCGAGCGCGCGCGCGGTCTGCACGCCGTAGTAGGCGTTTGCCGGCACCGCCTTCCTGCCGATCAGGTCCTGTTCGATGCGGACGCGGCGGGAGCGGGACGGGGCCTTCTTGGCAGCCATGGAGACGCTCGTGGGGTTGTGCGGCGCGGTCGCGGCGCATGTTAGCTGGGTGGCAGGGCTCGCGGAATCTGGAATGGGTGCGAGGGTGGGTGGGCCTGGCGTCGAAGGCGCGAGTGCACCGGCGCCGATGGCCACGGCGATGGCCCCGCCGACGGCCACGGCGGGTGACGCGCGCCTGCCCGTCGCGTACCGTATGTCGTCGGTCTGCAGGACCGGTTCCTCGCCACCGCCCATGCTGATGACGTCACGGTTGTCCCTCGTCGCTCGTGCCGCCCCTGGCGTCACCACCCTCGCGCCCTCGCCGGCGCCGTCGATCCGATGAGCGCCACCGCGAGGCGCATCGGCGTCGTCACCGGCGGCGGCGATTGCCCGGGCCTCAATGCCGTGATCCGCGCCGTCGCCAAGTCCGCCGCGCGGCGGGGCTGGGAGGCGATCGGCGTGCTCGGCGGCTACGAGGGACTGCTCGAGCCGCGCCGGACGCTGCCACTCGATCCCCGGGCGATCGGCGGTCTGCTGGTCCGCGGCGGGACCATCCTCGGTACTGCCAACCGCGGCAGGTTCTCGGCCAAGACGGGACATGGCGACCAACGGCAGCTGCCGGTCGAGTTGCTGCAGGGCGTCGCCGACGGCATGCGGGAGCTCGGCCTGTCGGCGCTCGTCTCCATCGGCGGCGACGGCTCGCTGACGATCGCGCAGCAGATGCACGCGTTCGGCATCCCGATCGTCGGGGTGCCGAAGACGATCGACAACGACCTCGCCGGCACGCTGATGACGTTCGGCTTCGATTCCGCGGTCGCCTGCGCCACGGACGCGCTCGACCGGCTGCACACGACCGCCGAGAGCCACGACCGGGTCATGGTGCTCGAGGTGATGGGGCGCTACGCGGGGTGGATCGCGCTCTATGCCGCGATCGCTGGCGGCGCCGACGTCGTGCTGATACCCGAGATCCCGTTCGTCTGGGAGCGCGTGGTCGCCAAGATCGCCGAGCGCGAGAGCCAGGGCCGCAAGTTCACGCTCGTCGTCGCTGCCGAAGGAGCTGTCGTCCAGGGCGGCTCCTTCGTCACGCGGGCCGGGCAGGAGGCGAACCGCGAAGCGCACCTCGGCGGCATCGGCGCGGTCGTCGCCGCCGAGCTGCAGCAGCGCACCGGCAAGGAGACGCGGGTCTGCGTGCTCGGCCACCTGCAGCGCGGCGGCGGGCCGACGACCTTCGACCGCCTGCTGTGCTCGGTGTTCGGGGCGACGGCCGTGGAGCTGATCGCCGATGGGCGGTTCGGCAAGATGGTGGCTTGGACTGGCGACCAGGTGGGGGCGATCGACATCCACGAGGCGGTGGGCCGACTCAAGACCGTGCCGCTGGATGGCAACCTTGTGCGCACCGCGCGCTCTCTCGGCATCGCCTTCGGCGATTGAGGGAACGGATGGCGAGAATGGACCTCCCCGGGGCGGGTGAGGTGCGTTCGCGCCATCCGTCTTGCCGCTCTCAGCTCCGCGCGGCCGCCTGGTCGACCACGGCTGCCCCTTGGGCGCGCGGCAGCGCCGGCCGGCAGAACAGCCAGCGCCGCGCGCGCGACTTGCCGAGCGCGGCCGCCAGCTCCGCCTCGAACGCGAACGCGTCGCGCCGGAAGCCGCAGCGTTCGGCCACGCGCGCCGACGCGGAGTGGTCGGCGCGGATCCAGGCCTCGATCACGTCGACGTCGTGCGCGGCGAAGCTGCGGGCGAGGAACGTCGGCAGGATGCGGCTCATCCAGCCCTTGCCCCAGTGCTCTTCGGCGAGCCAGTAGGCGACTTCGGCGGCGCGCCTGCCGGCGAACGGCTCGTGGAAGCGCAGCAGGCACTGGCCGACCGGCTCGCCGTCGTGCAACACCGCGAGCGCCTCCTGGTGCGCACCGATCTGGCCGAGTTCGATCAGCGTGCGAGCCGTCTCGTCGGTCAGCGGCTGCGGGTAGCTCTCGGGCAGGTACTCCCACAGCCTGGGGTTGTCGAGCATCGCGCGGTACAGCGGCGCATCGGCCGGGGTCCACGGCCGGAAGGAGAACTCGCCGTCTCCTGCCTTCGACAGCGGGCCGTGCGCGAACGCCGCCATCAGCGCCAGGTGGAACTGGTTGGCGGCCCTGACGCCGTGGCGGGCGTGGAACGCCGCCACCAGCGGCGCGAGCTCGCGGACGTCGGTGCGTTCGTTCCACTTCGCCAGCAGCCGGCGGGCGTCCTGCTCGGGCGACGCGGCAGGCGCCGCATCCACAGCACGACCACCGGCGGTCGCCTGGGCATCGTCGGTGCAGGAACTCGGCACCCAGCCCAGCTGCGCGCAGTCGTAGGCGAGCTCGATCGCGTGCTGGCGACACCAGGCGAGCTCCTCGGCATCCAGTGGCCCCTGCCAACGCGATCGGCGCAGATCGAGCGTGCGCCCGCTCGGCAAGCGTACGGCGGCGGCGCCGGTGGAGTGGACGATTCCTGTCGACTGGTGGTGTTCGAGCGGGAAAGACATCGGCTGCTCCTCGCGAGTCGTTGTCCAGGTGGAAGTGGTGGGTCGTGGGCGTCGGCGACGGAACTCCCGGCTCGCCCGCAGGCAACCGGATCGGGATGGTGATCCGACTGCCCTGGCAAACCGATGCGGTGCTGCCGGGGACTGAGGCGGGGATCCCAGCCAGGGTCCGGCAAGCCCCGAGTCTAGCCCGGTCCGCGCGACTGTCAGCGGGGGGGAGCCATCCTTCGGTGAGGATTCACGGAGCCGGGTGCCGACCCGTCGCCTCGATCGCCCTACGGCACCACGGACCCATCGAGTGCGCTGCCGAGCAGGAGTTCCTGCGCCCGCGTCCAACCGAACGCCTGCAACGCGATGTCGATCCCGGCCAGCGCCGGATCAGGCGGCAGGGCGATCGGCACCGCGAGCCGTCGTTCGGCCCCGACGAGGCCGCTGCCGAGCACGAAGGCCGTCGCCGGGTCGAGGCGCAGCCCGCCGAACGGCGTCGGCAGCGGTGGCCCGAGCGCGGCGAGCGCGGCGCCGATCCCCCCGGGCCCCGGTTCGAAACCGGCCGAGGCCATCGTGGTCGTGCCGACGCGGAAGGCGCGATCGATCCAGGTCTGCGCGGCGGCGAACTCCTGCTGCAGCGACACCAGTCGCGGGTCGGTGAGCACCGGCGGGCCGAGCACCTGGTCGAGGGCTTGGGCCGACAGGCCGAGCGCGTGCTGCAGGAAGCCGAGCGCTACGGCGGCACTGCGCTCGAAGACGGCAGTGTCCGCGCCGCTGCTGACGAACAGGCCGGCGAGATTGGTGTGGTTCGCGCTGCCGTCCAGCAGGCAGTAGGCCTTCAGGTCCGCGTAACCGGTCAGCGACTGGTAGAAGGGTGCGGCGTTGCTCCCCGGCGGAGTCACGGTGTCGCCGGCGCCGGCGACCAGGCCGATGGGCACGGCCACCAGCGCGCCGTTGCCCGCGCGCGGGGGCACGGGTGCGATCGCGAAGCCGGCGCGGTAGCCGGGGTTGTCGGCCAGCACGTTGGCGACGTTGCCGCCGCCCATCGAGTGGCCGGCGAGCACGGTGCGCTGGAGGTCGAACGCGCCCTGGAACGGCCCCGTGGCGAGGTTCGCTGCCTGCAGCGCGGCGAACTGGGCCCTGCCGTCGCGTTCCTGGCCGATGTTGTCGAACTGCGCCGTGTTGCCGAGCACGACCACGACGCCCTGCCGCGCCCAGGCGTTGCCGAGCGCCTCGTAGCTGTTGCCGAGCAGCGCGAAGCCGTGCAGGAACACGATCACGGGCCAGCCGCCTGCCTGCGGCAGGATCGGCGTGCCGGTGCCCGCGGCCAGGGACGGGTAGAGCACCCTGGCGGCGAGGCTCGCGCTGCCCTGCCCAGTGGGGTTCGGCCACGCCACGTCGCGGCGGCCGACCAGGTAGGGCGCCTGAGCGGAGACGGCGGCGAGCACGGTGGTGACGATCGCGGCGAACGGCGCCGCAGCGGCGGGTCGGAGCATGGCGCGGATCATCCCCGAGGCTCCCGCGGCTGGACAACGTCCACCCGGCCAAGCCGGGGACCATGGGCGGCGTCGACTCCGCGAACCGGTGCGCGCCGGCACCCAGAACGGATGGCAGGAATGCACCTGGCCTGTCCGCAGGGATGGAATCGCAGGGGGTCCATTCTTGCCATCCGTTCTCTCGGCCCGGATCCGAGGCCGTTGCGCGTGTCGTGCCCGGCGATGCCGCTTGCCTCCCAGGGGTGTGCCAGTAGGGTCAGCAACGGCGCAGCGCAGACGAAATCATGCAAGCACCCTCCCTCGCGCCCCTCCGGGGCACCATCGCGTTCGTGCTGCTGGCCGCCTGCACCGGGGCTCCCGCCAACCTCGCCACGTTCGCCGGCCAGCCGCTCGGCCGGCTGACGCTCGATCCGCAGTACCTGCATTACGCGCACGCGACGCGCGACGGTTCGCCGGTCTATCCGGAGCATCCGGCGGCGACCGCCGCCTACCGCTGGCTCGACATCCTGCAGGAGACCACCGCGCGCGACGTCGATCGGGTCGGCGCCCGGCCGACGATCATCTCGCGGCAGATGGCGATCCCGATGACGGCGATGTACGACGCCTGGGCCGCCTACGACGAGCGCGCCGTGGGCACCCGGCTCGGCGGGACGCTGCGGCGGCCACCGGCCGAACGCACGCAGGCCAACCGCGAGAAGGCGATCGCGTACGCGGTCTACAGGACGCTTCTCCATGTGTTCCCGGACGAGGTCGACTACGTGCGGGCGGCGATGCGCGGCATGGGCCACGATCCCGACGACGAGAGCCGGGACCCGGCGCAACCGGCGGGCGTCGGCAACCTGGTCGCCGAGGCGCTGATCGCCTACCGCCGCAGCGACGGCGCCAACCAGCACGGCGACATGCCCGGCAGCAGCGGCGAGCCCTACGCCGACTACACCGGCTACGCGCCGAGGAACTCGCCGGACCACCTCGTCGACCCCGATCGCTGGCAGCCGAAGGTGTTCACCTCTCCGGACGGGCGCAAGTTCGCGCCGGGAGGGCTGACGCCGCACTGGGGCCGGGTGAAGACCTTCGCGCTCGACTCGAGCGACCAGTTCCGCCCCGGCCCGCAGCCCAAGGTCGGTGACCCGCGGCTCAAGGCCGAACTCGACGAGGTCCTCCGCTACCACGCCAGCCTGACGCCGATGCAGAAGGCGATCGTCGAGTTCATGCGCGACGGGCCGCGCTCGACCGGCCAGAGCGGCCACTGGTTGCGCTTCGCGCAGGACCTGTCGCGCCGGGACCGCTACGACCTCGAGCAGGACGTCAAGCTGTTCTTCTGCGTCGCCAACGTGTGCATGGACACGTTCATCGCCTGCTGGGAGGCCAAGTACGTCTACGACAGTTCGCGGCCGATGACCCTGGTCAGGCACTTCTACGCCGGGCAGGTGATCCCGGGCTGGCTCGGCTACGGCAAGGGCGTGGGCATGGTGCGGGCAGAGGACTGGATCAACTACTCGCCGGCCTACTTCCTGTGCCCGCCGTTCCCCGCCTATCCGTCGGGCCACAGCACCGTCAGCGGCGGCGCCTCGACGATCCTGCGGCTCTTCTCCGGCTCGGACTGGTTCGGTTTCCTGGCGCCCCGGGTGCCGGGGTCGATCACGCACGAGCCGATGGACGAGCCGGTGCTGATCGAGCTGCCCACGTTCACCGCGACGGCCGAGATGGCCGGCATCTCGCGGGTCATGGGGGGCTACCACATCCAGGCCGACAACATCGCCGCGCTGGAGCTCGGACGGAGGGTCGCGAACTTCTCCTGGCCGCGCTACCAAGCCTACTTCGACGGGACGGCGGGCGTCCGGGACTGAGCGTGGTACCGCGGTAGCCCCCGAGGCGATCCGTGCCTTCCGCAGTGCCGGCGCTATGGTTCGCCGCCGATGCAACCTACCGCTGCGCCGCGCCCGGCCCCGCCCGCCGGTTACCGCTGGCTGGTGCTGCTCGCGTGCAGCATCGCGATGTTCGGCAATTACTACGCGTTCGACGCGCTGTATCCGGTCACCGACGCGCTGCAGAAGGAGTTGGGCTTCAGCGGCGCCGAGATCGGGCTGCTCGACACCGCCTACAACGTCGCCGCCCTGCTGACCCTGATCGCCGGCGGCGTGCTGATCGACCGCCTCGGCACGGCGCGCGCGGTGCTGCTGTTCGCCGGCATCGGCGCGCTCGGCACGCTGGGCATCGCTGTGCTGCCGGCGCTGCTGCCCGGCGCGCCCGCCCTGGCGATGGCGTGCGGACGGTTCGTGCTGGGCGTCGGCGCCGAGCTGTTCATCGTCGCGGGCACAACGGTGGTGGGCCGCTGGTTCAAGGCGAAGGAGATCTCGTTCGCGCTGGCGCTCCAGCTGCTGATCGCGCGCCTCGGCTCGTACGCGGCCGACGTCTCGCCGAGCGTCGCCCCCGGTCTGTTCGAGAGCTGGCAGCCGCCGTTGCTGGTCGCCGCTGCGTTCGGCCTCGGCTGGTTCGCCTTCGCGGCGCTCTACGCCGGACTCGAGGGCCGCGCGATGCGCCGCTACGGCGTCGTGCAGGCGGCGGCCGACAAGCTCGTGCTCGCCGACCTGGTGCGCTTCCCGAAGTCGTACTGGTTGGTCGTCGGCATCTGCGTCGCGTTCTACGCCACGATCTTCCCGTTCCGCACGTTCGCCAACCTGTACCTGATCGAGGCCCATGGCGAGTCGCCGGCGCGCGCCGGCGACCTGAAGTCCTGGCTGCCGCTGTTCTCGATGATCGGCATGCCGTTGTTCGGTCTGCTGGCCGATCGCATCGGTCGCCGCGTCAGCATGATGCTGCTCGGCTCGGCGCTGCTGGTGCCGCCGTTCCTGCTGATGGGCTACACGCGGCTGCCGCTCGAGGCGTCGATGGCGCTGCTCGGCATCGCCTTCGCGCTGGTGCCGGCGGTGCTGTGGCCGGCGGTGACCTACCTGGTCGCCGAATCGCGGCTCGGTTCGGCCTACGCGATGATGACGTTCTGCCAGCAGGTGGGCTGGATGGGCATGAGCGCCGGGCTCGGCGTGGCGAAGGACGTCGCGGGAGCGAGCGCGAGCAACCCAGGCGGCTGGCAGCCGTTCCTGTGGCTGCTCACCGGGCTGAGTTCGCTCGGGCTCGTCTGCGCGGTGCTGTTGTGGCTGACCGAACGCGGGCCGCACGGGCACGGGCTGGATCGCCGCAAGCCGAACGCCGCCGGCGGCTGAGCCGCGCGATGGCGCGGCGGGCGGCGGCGTTCAGCGCGGCAGGGCCAGCGCCGCGAGCTCGCGCGCCAGGGGAGCCAGTCGCACTCCCTCGAGGTTGCACAGCAGCACGACCACGACGCCGTCGTCGGGCAGCATGTGCAGCACCGTGCTGACGCGCGACTGCGCGCCGCCGTGTCCGACCGTGCGCCGGCCGTCCTGTCGGCCGGTGGTGAACCCGAGGCCGTAGTCGGTCCTGGTGCCGTCGCGCAGCGCCTGCGGCGCGAACATCGCCTCGACCGTCCGTGCCGGCACCAGCTTGCCGGCCAGCAGCGCCTGCGCGAAGCGAACCAGGTCGGGCGCCGATGCACACAGCCCGCCGCCACCCTGCTTGTAGCTGGCGTCCATCAGCGCGCTGTTGCGCAGCTCGCCGTCGCGGCGCACGTAGCCCTGCGCGCGACCGCGGACGAGGCGCTCGAGGTCGTCGTCCTGCAGCGTCGGCGCCGCGCACGGTCCGGCGATGCGCTCGCGCACGACCGCCGCGAACGGCTGCTGCGCCACCGCCTCGATCACCGCCGCGGCGAGGTTGAAGCCGTAGGTGCTGTAGAGGAACTTCGTGCCCGGCTCGTGCCGCAGCGGGTCGGCGGCGAAGCGTTCGAGCGCCTCGGTCTGGTTGCGGTAGCGCCGCGTGCTCTCCGCCTCGCCCTGGTAGTGGCGCACGCCGCCCTGGTGCGCCAGCAGCTGCCGCGTCGTCACCGGCCATTCCCTGGCCGGCCACGCCGGCACGAGCGTTGCGACGTCGGCGTCGAGGTCGAGCTCGCCGGTCGCCGCGCACTGCATCGCCAGCACCGCCGTGATCGGCTTGCTGATCGACGCCAGGCGGTAGACGGTCGCCGCGGTCGCCGGCACGTCGTTCTCGAGGTCGGCGAGGCCGAAGCCGCGCGCGAACGCGATCTCGCCGTCGCAGCCGATCGCGCAGGACAGGCCGGGGATGCCGTCGGCGGTCCGGCGTGCCTCGATCGCCGCGGCGACCGCGGTCGCCCATGGTGGTTCCTGCGCGAGCAACGGCGACGCCGTGGCCAGGACGGCCGACAGGGCGGCGAGGAGCAGGGGACCGGTTGGCGGAGGCTGGCTCATGCTTGGACCGCGGAGGAGGCTATCCGGTCGGGGCGCCGGCGGCGCGTCCGCGGCGCGGTCTGGCACGCCCGGCGACTGCGTCGTCAGCGTGCGCGGCGACGGCCATGCCGGAGACGCGCGGCCCACCGTGCGCGGCGGTGGCGGCGAGGTGGTGCGGGTCGAGCCGCGGTGAGCACCACCGATGATCGATGTCCGCGTCGAACCGAGCACCGGACCAGCCGATCCGAGCCGACGGCCACCGGGGCTGCGACCGCGGGAAAGCGCGATTCTCACCCCGGCGGTTCCCCCCTACCATCCTGCGGCGATGAGCGCCCGCGCCCGGATCCTGGTCGGCTACACCCTGATGCTCGTCGTCGCCTCGGGGGGCTACCTGCTCATCCGGGAACAGGGGCAAGGCCTCGTGCCATCCGGCGATGCGGCCCCGCTGACTGCTCCGGTGGGCACCTCCGCATCCAACTCGCTCGCGCACGTGCTGCTGGCGCTCGCCGCGATCACGCTGGCGGCCCGTGGCTGCGGCGCTTTGTTCCAGCGGTGGCTGGGGCAGCCGCCGGTCATCGGTGAGATCGTCGCCGGCCTCGCCCTCGGACCATCGCTACTGGGTGCCATCGCCCCGACCGTGCAGCAGTGGATCCTGCCGGCCGAGGCGGCGCCGTTCCTCGGCATGATCGCCAAGGTCGGCGTCGTGCTGTTCATGTTCCTGGTCGGCCTCGACGTCGACTTGCGCACGCTTCGCCGCAGCAGCCACGCCACGCTGGTGATCTCGCATGCGAGCATCGTCGTGCCGTTCCTCGGCGGCGCCGCGCTCTCCCTGGTGCTGTATCCGCTCTACGCGACTGCCGACGTCGGCTTCACGGTGTTCTCGTTGTTCCTCGGCGTCGCCATGTCGGTCACGGCCTTCCCGGTGCTTGCGCGCATCCTGTCCGACCGCCGCGTGCAGCGGACGCGGATCGGCACGATGGCGCTCGCCTGCGCCGCCGTCGACGACGCCACGGCGTGGACGCTGCTCGCGTTCGTCGCCGGTGTCGCCACCGCGAAGACGGCCGGCGTGCTGTGGGTGGTGGTCGCCGTGGTCGGCTTCGCGGTCGCGATGTTCACTCTGATGGGGCCTCTGCTCCGCCGTCTGGCGGACCAGGAGGAGCGCCGGGAGACGCCGTTGTCGCACGCCATGCTGGCGGCTGTGTTCGTGGCGTTGCTGGTGTGCGGCGCCATCACCGAGTTCATCGGCATCCACGCGTTGTTCGGCTCGTTCCTGTTCGGCGTGGTGATGCGGCACGAAGGCCGGCTCGCCGACCAGGTCCGCGCGCGCACCGAGGATCTCGTCGTCGTGCTGCTGCTGCCGGCGTTCTTCGCCTACACCGGCATGCGCACGGAGATTGGCCTGCTGCACAGCGGCGGCGATTGGCTGGCGGCACTGGCCGTCATCGCTGTCGCGACCATCGGCAAGTTCGGCGGCTCGTACGCGGCAGGTCGCCTGGTGGGCCTCGGAGGGCGCGAGGCGAGTGCGATCGGCGTGCTGCTGAACACGCGCGGATTGATGGAACTGGTCGTGCTCAACGTGGGCCTGGAGATGCGGATCATCTCGCCGACGGTGTTCGCGATGTTCGTGGCGATGGCGCTGGTGACGACGTTCGCCACGGCGCCGCTGCTGCGACTCGTCATGGGGCGCCGGGGGTTCGCCAGCGACCCGATTGCGCCAGCCGACGGCCTGCGCACCTGACGGCCGAGATCCCGAACGGACACGGCGGCGGGCCGGAGAGGTCCGGGGGGTTCCAGGCTGCCACCTGCGCATGGCCCCGGAGATCGTGGCGAGCCTGCTGATCACCGCGGCACGGCGCAGTCGACACCGTTCTTGCCCGGCACGCCGCACCTGCTCGGTGGGACTCCTTCCACCAGTTGGTGCCGATCGAGCGATGGGTGGGGGGAATCGTGGCGATCCATGCCACGAATGCGCTCGCCGAGCGCCCAGAGCCACGCTTCCGGCACGCACACCGGAGAGCACGATTCCATCGATGGCGACGGCCGATGGCGTCCGCACCGCGCCGGATCTCGTCGGCGCGTTCGAGCGCCGGGCGGGGCGCCCGCGGCCTCAGAGGTGCGGCAGCGGGGAACGCGTGATGTCGTACTGCAGCACCGCGTCGTGGTAGAGACGGGACACGCGGGCCGTGGCGCCACGCTCCTTGAGCGTGGCCGCGTCGCGCGGCGGCGACAGCAGGTCGGCTTCGATCAGGTCGATCAGCGAGCGCGCCTGCTCGTCCAGGTGCCGGCGCCACATGCGCAGCGCCGGCAGCGCCGGTTCGCCGAGGCGGTACAGACCATGCGCGGCCAGCATGGCATCGCCCACGATCCGGTTCGACTCGAGGTGTCCGACCAGTTGCGCGACGATCGACGGCACGTCGTCCCGGGCGGCGGCCGGCGCCAGGGCGAAGGCTGCGTAGACGCGCTGCTGGCGGTCGTCCGACCGGAGCGCCGCGCGCAGCGCCGGCGACGCGGCGGCGGCGTGTGGCAGCAGGAACTGCAGGCTCGTCGCTCGCAGCGGCTGCGCGAAGGTGCCGATGTCGTCGACCTGGACGTCGCTGCGCAGCGACTCGGTCGACACCTCGAACAGCGCCTGGGACGGCAGGGCCCTTTCGAGGTCGCAGCGCGCGCGCAGGACCATGCCCGCGTAGATGCGCTGTTGCAGGTCGTGCGAGCGCAGCGAGTCCTCGAGCGCCGGAATGCGACCTGGCGGGAGATCGAGCAGTGCGCCCATTGCACGGTGCGCGTTCCAGGGCACGTTGTCGTCGCGCAGGTCGAGCACCAAGGCGTCGATCCGCGGGTCGACCACGATCGGGTCCGGCGCCGCGCCGGGCTCGCCGGCCGCGATCTGCGTGCGCGCCGGCGCTGCCTCGATGCCGACCGTCCACGGGTTCGCGACCGCGGGCACGACGGGCTCGTTCGCCGCGGCCCTGGCGACCGCGTCGAAGGTGGCCGCCAGCGGCACGTCGCCGACCTGGGCCGCGAACACCAGTCCGCAGCCAACGCACGCCGCCACGAGGGCGCCCGTCGCCGTTCGTCGCTTCGCCACCCGTCGCTGCGCCCCCGCCATGGCGGCAGTCTACGCGCCGTCCCGCCGGGTTTCCGCCCGGAGCACGAGGGCCGTCCGGTCGCCGGCGGGCGTCACCGGAGCCGTCGGCGTTCGAGCAACCCTGCTTCCTGCAGGCGCGAGCCGTCGCCGAGCCTGGCCGAGGCATAGGTCGAGCTGGCGCTGGCGCGCGCTGCCCACTGCGACCCCTGCGGCCCCAGCAGTTCCACGGCGTCGATCTCGTTCCAGCCCGGGGCGCGCTCGGTGTCGAGGACCAGCCGGATCGTGCGCACCGGGAACCCGGTCGGCGCGAACGGGATCCACAGCGGCGAGCCCTGGCCGTTCGCCGTGCCGCGCCACACCGACACCCAGGGGCCGTCGTCGCCGCGAGCGAGCACCTCGGCGCAGGCGCCCGGGGCGTTGACCTCGAAGATGCGGACGGCGTGCGCCGGCATCGGCCGGGCGTAGGTCAGCTGGAGCCACTGCAGGCCCCCCTGCGGCTCGCGCGGCGCCCACGCGTTCGGATCGTCGCGCTTGGGGTCGGCGTTCGGGGCGCCGGTCGCCTGCTTCGGGCCCCAGCCCGGCGCGCCGTCGCCGGCGCTGCCCAGGGCCGCGAGCACCTCGGCATCGCCTTCCGTGCGGCGCCACTCGCGGGTGAACGCGTCGAACTCGGGCTCGTCGAAGTCGTGGGTGCGTCTGGCCGCCGCGAGGCGCACGGGCTGGTCGCCCGCCGCCGCGAGGCGCACGACCTCGAGCGCCGCCTGGGGGTCGGCGCCGTCCAGCCAGCGCAGCAGCAGGAGCCGCAGCGGGTCGTTCGTGGCGCGCGCGTACAGCCGCAGCAGGGCGGCGTTGGCGCCTTCGCCGGCGAGCTTCACCACGAGCGCCATCGCGCGCTCGAGGGGGAGCGGCCCCTGCAGGAACGGCAGCGCGGCCTCGAGGCCGGGCAGCGCCCCGACCGCGGCGGTCCGGTCGAGGGCGTCGAGGGCCGCGAGCGCCAGTTCGTCCGGAGCCGGCGGGCGCAGGGCATGCAGCAGCGCGTCGCGCACCTCCGGCAGGTCTTCGAAGCGGCGCTTGCCGAGCATCGCCACCAGGGCGAGCCGCAGCGCCATCGGCCGCCCGCCATCGCGCACCAGCCGGGCGATCGGCGACACGAGTTCGACCACCCAGGCCTCGACGGCGAGGCGGAAGTACTCGGAGCCGCTCGGATCGACCAGGAACGACGCCACGTACTGGTCGAGATGCCAGTGCGGGTCGCCCTGCACGGCGTCGGCGCCGGTGGGGCCCGGACCGGCCGCGGCGGCCTGGCTGCGCTCGGGCAGGGCGAGCCTCGGGCCCTGCTCGAGTGCCTCGAGCCGGCGGGTCAGGTCGTCGGTCCGTTCGCGCAGCCGTGCCAGTTCGGTGGCGGTCGCCGCTTCGCCGGGGTCGGGCGCGAGCGCGGGCGGTGCTCCGAGCCACGGCAGGGCCAGCACGCCGGCGGCCAGCACGGCGAACGCGACGGGCCAGACGAGCGACGGCTTCACGGCGGTCCTCCGACCGCGAGTCTACTGTCCGTGGGCTGCGCAGTCTGGGTCACGCGAACCGCAACCGCACCCGGCAGCCCTGGCCGGGCCGACTGTCGATGCGCACGCCACCGCCGTGCAGGCGCATGATCGAACGCACGATCGACAGGCCGATGCCCAGCCCGGTGCGGGGCGCGTTCGTGGCGCGCACCTGTGGTGTCGAGTAGGCCCCGTCGAAGACGTGCGGCAACCGGTCCTCGGCGATGCCGCAGCCGGTGTCGGCGACCTCGATCTCGGCCTGACCGTCGACGATCCGGGTGGTCACGGTGATGCGCCCGCCGCGCGGCGTGAACGCGAGCGAGTTGTCCAGCAGGTTGCTGAGGGCGCGCTGCACCATCGGGCGGTCGATCGGCACCGACGGCGTCGCTTCGTCCACCGCGACCAGCTCGATGCCGGCGTCGGTCGCGAGCGGTTCGTAGAACTCGATCAACCCGTGCACGATGCCGACGAGGTCGCGAGGGACCATGGCCGCTCGTGTGCCGGGTCGCTCGGCGTGGGCCAGGAACAGCAGGCCCTCGATGATGTGCGACAGGGTCTGCGCCTCGTCGCGCGCGGAACGCAGCACCTCGGCGAGGTCGCTGTCGGGCGCCAGCAGCGCGTTCTCGATCTCCCCGCACAGGTTGTTGATCGGCGTGCGCAGCTCGTGGGCGAGGTGCGCGCCGAAGTTGCGCAGCCGGTCGAACGCGTCCTCGAGCCGTCCCAGCAGCTCGTTGAACGACTCGACCAGCGGTCGCAGTTCCTCGACCAGGTCGGCATCCGCCACCCGTGCGTGCAGCGAGGCGGCGTCGATGCCGCGGATGCGTTCCGCCACCGCGGCGATCGGCGCGATCGCGCGGCGGGCCATCCACTGGCCGAACACCGCACTCAGCAGCAGGCCGGGGACCGTGACGCCCAGCAGGATGTTGCGGTAGCGATCCTGCAGCACGTCGTCGGCGGCCCGGTCCAACGCCAGCTGCACGACGGCCTCGTCGCCGCCGATTGCGGTCGACTTCAGGTTGACGGCCAGGAGCCGGAACCGACGCCCCTCGCTGCGCAGGTCCAGCCCGCGCAGGTCCGCGACGTCGGGTTCGGCCGGGGCCGGGAATCGCTGCATCGACAGCCCCGGTGGCATGCCCGGGGTCTCGATCAGGACGGCGCCGCCGTCGTCGACGATCCTGATCAGGATGCGGCGTGCCCCCAGGCGCTTGCGGTTGTCGTCGAGTGCCAGCAGCGCCTGCCGAGGATCGCGCTGCGGCTGCAGCAGCAGCGCGTCGACGAGCAGCGCGTTCTCGCGCAGCAGGACGTCGTCCTCGCGGTCGAGGTCGAGCACCAGTTCGCGATAGACGATCAGGACGGCGACGAGCAGCACCAGCGAGGCGATCGTCGTGTAGAGCGCCGTCAGCCGCAGCACGAGCGTGCGGCCGCGCGCCGGTCGCGCGGTGGCCGCCGCGTCAGGCCCGGTCTTCGAGGACATAGCCGATGCCGCGCACGGTGTGGATCAGGCGCTTGTCGAACGGGGCGTCCACCTTGGCGCGCAGGCGACCGATGTGGACGTCGACGACGTTGGTCTCCGAGTCGTAGTACATGTCCCAGACCCGCTCGGCGATCAGGGTCCGGCTCAGCACTTCGCCGCGATGCCTGGCCAGCAGGCTCAGCAGCGCGAACTCCTTGGGCGTCAGGGCGAGGTCGACGCCGCCGCGCACGGCGCGGTGGCGCGCAGGCACGATCTCCAGGTCGGCGATGACGAGTCGTTCCGGCTTCAGCTGCGCGCCGCGGCGGAAGATCGCGCGCAAGCGGGCCACGAGTTCGCTGATCGCGAACGGCTTGACCAGGTAGTCGTCGGCGCCGATCTCGAAGCCGCGCACGCGGTCCTCGAGTTCGCCGCGGGCGGTCAGGAACAGCGCCGGGGTCGTGACCTGCCGGCTGCGCAGATCGGCCAGCAGGCTGAAGCCGTCCCGCTCGGGCAGCATGACGTCGAGCACGAACGCGTCGTAGTGGCCGGCGAGGGCGAGGCTCAGGGCCGAGTTGCCGTCGGCGGCCACGTCGACGACGAAGCCGTGCTGCGCCAGCCCCTTGCTGACGAAGCTGGCGGTCTTGGCGGAGTCCTCGGCGACGAGCACCTTCATGGGGCGGCCGAATGTAGCGCTGGCCGGGATGGCGAGAACCGCGGTCCGCCGCCGTCGTCGCCCGGACGGCGTGCGCCGCCGGCGGCCCGAAGATGACGGCAGCATGAACGCCGGGTGACAAGTCGCCCTGGGCACGGTCTTGCCGCGTGCGCGTTCGGCCAGCGTGGACTAGGGGGAGTCGCCATGTCCTCGTTCCGCGCGATCGTCGCACGCCGGCCCGCGCCGTGGCCGGTCGCCCTGGCGCTGTGGGCCCTGGCCGGCTGCCGCGCCGCGCCTCCGGATCCTAGGGCGGAGGCCCTGATCGGGGACGCGCTGGGCATGGCGGCAGCCGTGACCTTCCAGGTCGAGGCCAGGCCGGTCGACGAGGTGCCGCTGGCCGATGACGTGCTGACGCTGGCGGCGGCGACGCAGCGCGCCGTGCAGACGGATCCGGGCCTGCAGGCCGCCCTGGCCCAGGTGCGCGTCGCGCTCGCGGATGCCGAACAGGCCCGCCTGCTGCCGAACCCGATCCTGAGCCTGGAGATCGGCTGGTTCGCCGGCTCGCCGTGGATCAACGCCGGGGCGGAGCAGGACCTGGTGACCGCCTTGCTCAGCGGTCGACGGGCAAGCGCCGCCGACCACCGTCTGCGCGCCGCCACCGCGACGGCCGTCCGGGCGGCGCTCGATCTCGTGCAGGAGCTGCAGGCCGGCTACGTCGACGTCCAGGCCAGCGACGCGCTGGTGCCCTTGCTCCAGCAGCGCCTCGAACTCGCCGAGCAGGTGCTCCAGCTGACGCGGGAGCGCGCCGCCGCCGGCGACGTCGCCGAGATCGACGTCACCACCCTCGAGGCGGCGCGGCTCGACGTGCAGCTCGAGCTCGACCTGGCCGAGCGGGAGCAGCGCCAGCGACGGTTGCGGCTGGCGCGCCTGCTCGGCGAACCGAACGGGAGCGGACTCTGGCGGCTCGAGCCGCTGCACCCGGTTCCCGATGTCGACGAGGAGGAGGGCCGCCAGGTGCAGCTCGCCCTGGACCGCCGCCCGGAGGTGCTCGAGCTGCGCTGGGAGCTCGCGGCCCTCGGGGACGAGGCCGCGATCGCCGGCTGGACGGTGCTCGCCGGCGACGGGGTCGGCGTGTCGATGCAGAAGCAGCAGGGCGAGACCGCCTACGGCCCCACGATCGGCCTGCCGTTGCCGCTGTTCGACACCGGCGCCGTGCGCGTGCGGCGGGCCGAGATGGTGCGCGCCGGCGCGCGGCACGAGCTGCTCGCGCTGCAGCGCCGCATCGTCGAGGAGGTCCGGGCCGCGCGCGCCAACCTGCGCGCCACCCGCGCCTACGAGGCGCGGCTGGTGCGGGAACTGCTGCCCCGGCTGCGCGAGCGGCGCAGCAGCGCCGAGATCGCCTACAGCAGCGGGCAGACCGACGTGACGCCGTTGCTGCTGGCCGAGGACGACCTGCGCAACGCCGAGGTCAAGGCAGTCCTCTATCGCCAGCAGGCCGCCACCGCGCTGCTCGAACTTCGGCGCGCGGTCGCCGGTTCCGAGCGCGACCCGCGCGGCGTCGGTTCCTGACCGGACCGCGAGCGACCGACCATGCCGCGCACGACCACCCCTGCCGTCGAACGCCCTCCGCGCGCCGCGTCGTCGGCGCCTGTCCCCCGATCCGCAACTGCCAGGAAATCGCCGATGCGAATGCTCCTCCTGCCCCTGCTGCTGGCCGCGGCCTGCAGCCGTTCCGTATCCGTTGCCGACGAGACGGCCGCGATCCTGGCCGACGCGCACGGCGTCACCCTGGCCAGGAACGCGCCGCAGTGGCACTACGTCGAGCTCGGCGTCGCCGCGGCCCAGGATCCGCTGCCGCCGCTGCCGGCGCCCGGGCGGGTCGAACTCGATCCGAAGCGCACCGCGGCGGTCGGCGTCCCGCTGCCCGGTCGCGTGGAGTCCGTCCTGGTGCGGCTCGGCGCCAAGGTCGAGCGCGGCGACCGGCTGTTCTCGGTGCGCAGCGCCGCGTTCGCCGAACTGGACCGCGAGGTCGCCGTCGCCCGGGCGCAGCTGGCCCTGCGCCAGCGGTCGGCGCAGCGCGTGCGCACGCTGTTCGAACGCAAGGCGGCGGCGCAGAAGGACGTGCTCGTCGCCGAGGCCGAGCTCCAGGAGGCCGAGCTGGTGTGCAAGGCCGCCGAGTCGAAGCAGCGCAGCCTCGCGGTCGCGCCCGACGGCGACAACCTGTTCTGGGTGTGCGCGGCGCGGGCGGGGGCGGTGGTCGAGGTGGACCTCTTTCCGGGCCAGGAGGTCGGGCCGGAGCGCGACCGTCCGCTGCTGCGCCTCTCCGACCTCGACGAAGTGCTGGTCGTCGCCGACGTGAGCGAAGGCGACGTGCGCGACGTCGCCATGGGCCAGCAGGTCGGCATCCGTTCGCGGTGCGGCGAGTGCGAGCACCTCGGCATGGTCGAGTGGGTCAGCGAGTTCGTGGAGCCCCGCCGTCGCACCGTGGAGGTCTGGGTGCGGGTGCCCAACCGGGAGCGCCACCTGCGGCCGAACGGTTTCGTCGAGGTGACCTTCGCCGCCGCCGCTGGCGAACCCGTCGTCGCGGTGCCCGACGCCGCCGTGGTGACGCAGGGCACCCAGACCGTGGTCTTCGTCGCCACCTCGGCCGATCGGCTCGAACCACGACCGGTGCATGCCGGTCGCCGGCGGGACGGCAGGGTCGAGATCCGCCACGGCCTCGAGCCGGGGACCAGCTACGTCGCGCGCGGGGCGCTGCTGCTGCTCAACGCCGTGGACCTCGCCGCCGACAGCTGAGCGGCCATGTTCGAGCACCTCGTCGAGTTCAGCCTGCGCAATCGCCTGGCGGTCCTGTTCTTCGCCGCCGTGGTCGCCCTGGCCGGGTGGGTCAGCTTCCGGGGCCTCACCATCGAGGCGTTCCCCGATCCGACCGACACCCAGGTCAACGTCATCACCCTCTTCGACGGGCAACCCACCGAGGAGGTGGAGCGGCAGATCGGCCTGCCGCTCGAACGTGCCCTCAACGGCACCCCGAACATGACGCGGCTGCGGAACCTGTCGATGTTCGGCCTGTCGATGCTGACGCTGACCTTCCGCGACGGCACCGACGGGCTGTGGGCGCGCCAGCAGGTGCTGGAACGGCTGCTCGGCGTCGACCTGCCCGAGGGGGTCAAGCCCGAACTCGGCCCCTACGCGACGCCGATCGGCGAGGTCTACCGCTACACCCTCACGGGCGCCAAGGGCGACCCGATGCGGCTGCGCACGCTGCAGGACTGGGTCGTGCGGCCGGGCCTCATGCGCGTGAACGGCGTCGCCGACGTCGTCAGCTACGGCGGCCTCGTCCGCGTCATCCAGGTCGAGCCCCAGCCGCAGGCCCTCGCCGACATGGGGCTGACCCTGCAGGACCTCGAGGAGGCGGTCCGGCGCGGCTCGCAGAACGCCTCCGGCGGGGTGCTCGAACGCGGCAGCGAGCAGTTCGTGATCCGCAGCGAGGGCCTGTTCCGGTCGCTCGACGACATCCGCGACATCGGCGTGACCGAGCGGGATGGAACGCCCGTGTTCGTGCGCAACGTCGCCGAGGTCACCGAGAGCTGGGCGCCCCGGCAGGGCGTGGTCAGCCGAGGCCGCGACCAGGACGCCGTCGAGGGCATCGTGCTGATGCGCCGCGGCGAGAACCCCTCGGTCGTGCTCGGACGGCTCAAGGAGCAGCTGACCCGCATCAATGCCCAGCTCGCCGCCGACGACGCCTGCGTGTCGCCCTTCTACGACCGGCGGGAACTGGTCGATGCGACGCTGCAGACGGTCGGTCGCAACCTGACCGAGGGCGCGTTGCTGGTGCTGCTGGTGCTGTTCGTGTTCCTGCTCGACGTGCGTGCCGCGCTGATCGTCTGCACGTTGATCCCGCTGTCGCTGGCGGTCGCGTTCATCTACCTCGCGCAGCGCGGCATGTCCGCCAACCTGCTGTCGATGGGCGCCGTCGACTTCGGCATCATCGTCGACGGCGGCGTGGTCATCGTCGAGGCGATCCTGGCCGGACTGGCCCTTGGGCACCATGACGACGCCTCGCGCCAGGACGCGATCCGCCGGTCGGCGACCGCGGTCGTGCGGCCGACGGTGTTCGCGATGCTGATCATCATCGCCGCCTACATCCCGATCTTCATGCTCGAGCAGGTCGAGGGGCGCATCTTCGCGCCGATGGCGAACACCGTCGCCGCCGCGCTCGCCGGCGCGCTGCTGTTCTCGGTCACGCTGGTGCCGGTGCTGGCGTCGTTCGCGTACCGCAAGCCGTTGCACCACCGCGAGTCGCCGGTGCTGGCGTTCGCGCAGCGGATCTACGCGCCGGTGCTGCGCTTCGCCCTGGCGTGGCCGAGGTCGGTCGTCGCCGGCGCCACCGCGCTGCTGGTCGCCACCGGGGTCCTGGGCGCCCGCCTCGGCAGCGAGTTCCTGCCGGAGCTCAACGAGGGGGCGCTCTACATGACGTTCACCCTGCCGTCGAACGTGTCGCTGTCCGAGGGGCGCCGCCTGACGCCGAAGATCGGCGCGCGCATCGCCGCCCAGCCGCAGGTCGAGGACGTGCTCAGCCAGCTCGGGCGGCCCGAGGACGGCACCGACGCGACGCTGACCAACAACCTCGAGTTCTTCGTCAAGCTGAAGCCGGCGAGCGAGTGGCCACCGGAGACCCCGACGCTCGGAGCCGTGATCGCCACGCTGCGCGACAGCATCGACGAGATCCCGGGTCTGGAGGTGAACTTCAGCCAGCCGATCCGCGACAACGTCAACGAGAGCATCAGCGGGCAGTTCGGCCAGATCGCCGTCAAGCTCTACGGCGACGACCTCGTGGCGCTGCAGCAGCAGGCCGAGCGCGTGAAGGCGGTGATCGCGACGGTGCCCGGCGTCGCCGATCTGGGCATCGTCAAGAGCGGCGAGGTGCCGCAGTTGCAGGTGGCGCCCGACCGCGTGGCCTTGGCGCGCCATGGCATGGCGCTGGGCGAGTTCCAGCACGTGTTCCAGACCGCGGTCGGCGGGCGACCGGTCGAGGAGTACTGGGAAGGCGAGCGCAGGTTCGACGTGGTGCTCCGCCTGCCGGCCACCGAGCGGGACGATCTGGAGAAGCTGCGCAAGCTGCGCGTCGCGGTGCCGGGCGGCGTGACGGTGCCGCTGGAGTCGCTGGCGGCCATCGAGACCGGGGTCGGGCGTGCTTCGATCAACCGCGAGAACGGGCGGCGCTACATCGGCATCCGCATGAACGTGCGCGACCGCGACCTCGGCAGCTTCGTCGCCGAGGCCAGGGCCAGGGTCGCGGAGCGCGCGCCGCTGCCCCCCGACCAGAGCATCGAATGGGGCGGCGAGTTCGAGAACAAGGAGCGGGCCATGAACAGGCTGCTGCAGGTCGTGCCGGTGGCGCTGCTGCTGACGCTGGTGCTGCTGTTCAAGGCCTTCGACAACTTCCCGCGCGCGGTGATGACGCTGCTGAACGTGCCCTTCGCGCTGACGGGCGGCGTGCTCGGGCTGTGGCTGGCCGACATGCCCCTGTCGGTGTCGGCGGCGGTCGGCTTCATCGCCCTGATCGGCCAGGCGTCGCTGAACGGGGTCCTGGTGTCGTCGGCGATCGCCGAGCGGATCCGCGCCGGCGAGCCGGTCGACCAGGCGGTGTACGAAGGGGCGCGCGACCGCCTGCGGCCGGTGCTGATGACGGCGGCGCTGGCGGCGCTGGGCCTGGTGCCGGCGGCGATGAGCAAGTCGATGGGCAGCGAGACCCAGCGGCCGCTGGCGATCGTGATCGTGTTCGGCACGCTGTCCGCCTGCCTGCTGACCCTGGTGCTGCTGCCGACGATGTACCGCGCCTACGCGCGCCGGTTCGAGGCTCCGCCGGCGCCGGCCAGGTGATGGCGGCGGCCGGCCGGGCGCTCTCGGGCGGCCGGCTCGGCCGGCCGCCTCGACGGCCAGCCGGCGCGCGGCCCTTCCGGTGGACGGCGCCGAAGAAGGCCGAACAGGTCGGCGCGTCGGGCACGGCGACGGGCGCCTGCGCTACTGCGGATACGTCGTGCTGAGCACCGCGTTGCTGAGCAGGAAGCCGCCGGCCTCGCCGTTCGGCAGCGGGAACGCGCCGTCGAACAGCGCCACCGCCTGCGCGGCGACCAGGTTGCCCGGCGCGAAGAACGCGTTGCTGAAGGGGAACGACCACGACAGGGTCGGCGCAAAGGCCAGCCCGGCGCCGAGGTCGAGGTCGAGCGTGGCGATGTAGGCATTGCAGCCCGGCACCGTGGTCAGGATGCCGGTCAGGTCGAAGCCGCCCGGCAGCGGGTTGACGCTGAGGAACATCGTGCCGAGGTAGAGGCCCGAGCCGGGCACGAACTCGGGCACGTTGGTCGCCGTGTAGGTGACCAGCGTGCTCGGGTTGATCACCGGCGCCGGCGCCGCCGCCAGCGTCAGCGGCGCCAGCGTCAGGTCCGGCTGCAGCTGGAACGGCGTCGACGTCGCCAGCGGCACCGACACCGGCGTCTGGCCGGTGCCGGCGAGCGTGCAGCCGACCAGCACGTCGGCGGTCGAGTTGCTGGCCGAGAACGAGGTCCACACCACCAGCACGTCGCCGGTCGTCATGTTGACCTGGAACTGGAACGTCGCCGGCGCCACCGTCGGCGTGCCGCCGT
>JAHBXX010000003.1 GCA_019636245.1 Planctomycetota bacterium
GGCCGCGGCGGCCGGACTCGCCGACGGGCCCGGCGTGCTGGTCTGGTCGGGCACCGGTTCGTTCGCCGTCGCGCGCGGGGCCGACGGCCACCTGCACCGCACCGGCGGCCGCGGCCACCTGCTCGGCGACCAGGGCAGCGGCTACGACCTCGTGCGCCGCGCGGCCGCGGCCGTGCTGCTCGCGCTCGACGACCTCGGACCGCCGACGGCGCTCACCGGCGCGCTGGTCGCCGCGTTCGGTGCCCCGGCCCCGGCGCGACTCGGCGCGGTGCTGCAGCGGCTCGAACCCGCGGCGGTCGCCGCCCGCCTGCCGGTCGTGCTCGATGCCGCGGCGGCCGGCGATGCGGTGGCCAACGAGGTGCTCGAGGCGGGCGTCGACGGCCTCGTGGCGCTGGCGAGCGCGGCGGTGGGGCGTGCCGGCCTCGCCTTCCGCGCTCTGCCCACCGCCGCCGGCGGCGGCGCGCTGCTCGGCGCGCCGGCCGTGGCGGCGCGGCTCGCCGAGCGGTTCGCCCGGCTCGGCGCCGCGGCGCCGCGCTGGCTCGACGAACGCGCCGCCGCCCGGGCCGCGGCGCGCCTCGCGCACGACTGGCACCATGGCCGCGAACCGGCCCGTGGGTGGGTGGACCATGGCGCGCTCTGACCTCTGGTTGCGCGACGGGCGCATGCTGCCCAAGGACTGCTTCCACCTCAGCTTCTCACGCAGCGGCGGGGCCGGCGGCCAGCACGTCAACAAGACCGAGACCAAGGTCGACCTGCGGCTCGACCTGGCCGCGGCGGAGCCGTTCCTGGGCCCCGACGACGTGGCGCGCATCCGCGCTGCGTGGCCGAACCGCATCGACCAGGACGGCATGCTGTGGGTGACCGCCAGCGAGCACCGCAGCCAGTTCCAGAACTACGAGGCGGCGCTGGAGCGCATGGCGGGCCTGATCGCCGCGGCGCTCGTCCGGCGCCGCAAGCGCATCGCCACGCGGCCGACGCGCGGCAGCCAGCGCCGCCGCGTCGACGAGAAGCGCCACCGCGGCGAGATCAAGCGCACGCGCCAGGAGCGGCCCGGCCGCGACTGAGCCGGGGCCGGCGTCAGGCGTAGATGCCGCGCATGCGCGTCGTCTCGGCGACGCGGTTGACGCCGAGCATGTAGGCGGCGATGCGGTTCGACTCGCCGAACCGCCGCGCCATGTCGACCACGGCCGCGAACGACTCGACCATGATGTGCTCCATGCGCTCCTCGACTTCCTTCTGGGTCCAGAAGAACGCCATGCGGTCCTGCACCCACTCGAAGTAGCTGACGGTGACGCCGCCGGCGTTGGCGAGGATGTCCGGCACCACGAACACGCCCTTCTGGTCGAGGATCTTGTCGGCGTTGGCCGTGCACGGGCCGTTCGCGCCCTCGGTGATGATCTTCGCCTTGATGTTGGCCGCGTTCTTGCTCGTGATCACGTTCTCGGTCGCGGCCGGCACCAGGATGTCGACCGGCAGCTCGAGGATCTCGGCGTTGCTGATCCGCGTGCCGCCGTCGTAGCCGTCGAGGCGGCGGTGTCGCTGCAGGTGGGCGCGGATCGCCTCGAGGTCGAGGCCGTCGGGGTTGTGCAGGCCGCCGTGCACGTCGCTGATCGCGACCACCTTGGCTCCGAGCGAGGCGAGTTGCAGCGCCGAGATGAGGCCGACGTTGCCCGCGCCCTGGACGGCCGCGGTGCACTGCTTGACGTCGAGGCCGAGGTGCTTGCAGGCCTCGCGCGTGCACAGCATGACGCCACGACCGGTCGCCTCGACGCGGCCGAGCGAGCCGCCGAGGCTGATCGGCTTGCCGGTGACGATCGCCGGCAGGTAGCTGCGCGAGTGCATCGAGTAGGTGTCCATCAGCCAGGCCATCACCTGGCCGTCGGTGCCCATGTCGGGCGCCGGCACGTCGCGGTCGGGGCCGAGGATGTCCATGATGCCGGCGACGTAGCGGCGCGTGACGCGCTCGAGTTCGCCCTTCGACATCTTGAACGGGTCGCAGATCACGCCGCCCTTGCCGCCGCCGAATGGCACGTTGACCACCGCGCACTTCCAGGTCATCCACGCCGCCAGCGCGCGCACCTCGTCGCGGTTGACGTTGGTGGCGTAGCGGATGCCGCCCTTGGCGGGCCCGCGCGACGTCGAGTGCTGCACCCGGTAGCCCTCGAACACCTGCACCGAGCCGTCGTCGAGCACCACCGGGATGCTGATCGTGATCTCGCGCTCGCAGCAGCGCAGGATCGCCCGCATGTTGGGTTCGAGGCCGAGCCGGTCGGCGGCCTGGTCGAACCGGGCCTGCATCGCTTCGAACGGGTTCTCTTCGCTGGGGACGTGTGCGTTCATGCCGATGGCGCGGGAGCGCGCGCTTGCGCGGTGCGGGAGGGCCGGAGAACGTAACCGCCGCCCATGGATGCCAGCAACAAGCCGGAAGCCCTCGGCGGCCCTCGGTTCGCCACGCTGGATCCGGCCCGGGCCGCCGTGGTGCGCGGGCTGTGGACCGGAGCCCTCGGTCACACCGTGCGTTGCGTGCCGAGGCGCCGCACCATGGCGGCGCCGCTGGACGGCGAATGGCTGTTCGGCAAGTGGCACCTGCGCTGCTTCCGCACCGCGGCCGCCGAGTGGCACTGGCTGCACGTGCTGCCGCTGCTCGGCATCTGCACCCCGGCGCCGCTGGTCTGGCTCGGCGACCGGCGCCGCAACCTGCTGGTCACCGCCGGCGTCGAGGGGCGTTCGCTGGATGCCTGGGCCGTCGAAGCCCACCGCGACGGCTGGCTCGACGCGTTCTGCGACCATGCGTGCGAGGCGGTGGCGCCGCTGGTGCGACGCCTGCACGGCAACGGCCTGGTCGTGCGCGACCTCTACTGGAACCACCTGTTCAGCCGCGATCCGCGGCAGCGCTGCGAGCCGGTCCTGCTCGACGTCGCCCGCGTGCTGCGGCCGCGCTGGCGCTGGCGCCGGTGGGTGGTCAAGGACCTCGCGGCGCTGTGGGCCTCGTTGCCGGTGCCGGTGCCGGCCCGCCAGGGGCTGCGCTTCCTGCGCCGCTACCTCGGCGAACCCGTGGCGTCGCACCGGCCCCTGCTCGCGGCCATCGTGGCCAAGGCGCGGCGGATCCGCGCCCACGCGCCGCGCTACGGTTGAGCGACGGCCGGCCCCGGCGCGCGCGCGGGGGCGGGACGCTTCACGGGGTGCGCCGGCGTCGGCGCGCGGTCAGGGCCAGGCCCACCAGCCCGGTGCCGACCAGGAACAGGGTGCTCGGTTCCGGGACCGGGGCGCTCGACAAGGGCTCCCGCACCGCCAGCCCGGCGCCGGGCGCGGCGGTTGCGGTGTCGAGGGCCGCAGGGTCCGGCCGGTCCGGCTGCTGGGCGCAGGCCGGGCCGAGGGCCAGGCAAATGGCGGCGAGGCATGGGACGAGTCGCACGGGCGACCTCAGAGGTGCGGAGCCAGGATGTCGGGAGACAGCGGTGCAGACCGCCTGCGACGGGCTCGGCACGGTAGCGGTCGACGGCGGATTCGGCAAGCACCGGCCGCGGGCTGCTTGCGTCGCCCGGCCGCTGCCCTAGCATCCCCGCGCCTGGTCTCCGGACGGCCGCCGGCGGCATCTGCCGCGGGAGGAAAGTCCGGGCTCCACAGGGCAAGGTGGTGGGCAACGCCCACCGTCCGCGAGGACAGGGAAAGTGCCACAGAGAACAGACCGCCGGACGGCCGGTTCGCCGGCGACGGCAAGGGTGAAACGGCGAGGCAAGAGCTCACCGCGGGTCGGACGACCGACCCGGCACGGCAAACCCCACCTGGAGAAAGACCGAGTAGGAGGATCGCGCGGCCCGCGCCCAGGTCCTCGGGTAGGTCGTTGGCGGCCGTCCGCGAGGACGGCCCTAGAGAAATGGCCGTCACCGTCCCTCGGGGCGGCACCAGAACCCGGCTTACGGGGACCAGGCGCTTTCCGTTCGCGGCCGTCGCTGCAGGGCGACGACCGCGGCGGTCAGTTCGCTCGCCGCGCCGCCGCCCGGTAGCGCTCGAGGATCACCAGCGCGGCGATGCTGTCGGCCAGCCGCTTGCGCTGGCTGGCCTTCAGGCCGCCCTGCTTCAGCCGTTCGTGGGCCTCGTCGGTCGAGTGGCTCTCGTCGACGACCACCACCGGCACCTGCAGCGCCGCGCGCAGGCGTTCGGCGAACTCGCGGCAGCGCTGGGCGCGCGGTCCCTCGGTCCCGTCGTGGGACAGCGGCACGCCGACCACGACCAGCTCGGTCTCGCGTTCCGCCGCCATGGCGGCGATCGCGGCCACTACCGCACCGGGTTCGCGGGCATCGATGCGGTCGAGCGGCACGGCGATCGTGCCAGACCAGTCGGTGGCGGCGAGGCCGGTGCGCGCCTCGCCAGGGTCGACGGCGAGGATGCGCCGCGGAGCGTCGCTCACAGCAGGTCGTCCCGGCCGGCGGCGCGCACGTGCTCGACCATGGCCTTCAGGTCGCCGGCGCGGTCCTTCGGGCAGACCAGCACGGCGTCGCCGACGGCGACGACGACGAGATCCCGGACGCCGAACAGCGCCACCGTGCGCCTGCCCTCGGCGTAGACGATGTTGCCTTCGCTCTGCAGCGCCAGCTGGGCGGCGCCGCCGGCCAACAGGGCGTGGTTGCCCGCGTCGTCGGCGGTGCCGACGGCGGCGATCGCCGGGAAGGCGCCGACGTCGTCCCAGCGCACGGTCGCCTCGACGGTGACCACGCGCTCGGCGCGTTCCATCACCGCGTAGTCGATCGAGGTCTTCGGCGCCCGCCGGAAGGCGCGGTTCAGCGCGGCCCGCTGGCCGGTCCTCGCCGCCGCGAGCATGCGCTCCGCCGCCTCGCCGAGGGCCGGGTCGCCGTGCTGCATCGCCCGCCGGATCGAGTCCACCGTCCAGACGAAGATGCCGCTGTTCCACAGGAAGCCGCCCTGCTGCACGAACTGCCGCGCGGTCGCGAGGTCGGGCTTCTCGCGGAAGCGGCGGGCGGCGAAGGCGCGCGGCTCGCCGTCGTCGTGCGCGGCGCCGCACTCGATGTAGCCGTAGCCGGTGGCCGGGTGCGTCGGCTGCACGCCGAAGGTGACCAGCGCGCCGGTCGCGGCGATCGCCGCCCCGCGCCGCAGCATGCGGTGGAACTCGGCTTCGGGTTCGATGACGTGGTCGGCCGGCAGCACGACCATCGTCGCGCCCGGATCGACGGCGGCGATCGTCGCCGTCGCCAGCGCCACGCAGGGGGCGGTGTCGCGCGCCTCCGGCTCGACGACGATGCGGTCGCGGCGGAAGCCCGGCAGCAGCCTGCCGATCGCCTTCGCCTGCTGCGGGTTGGTGACGATCCAGACCTGGTCGGGCGGGCACAGCCCGGCCAGCCGGTCGATCGTGGCTGCCAGCAGGATGCGGCCGTGGCACAGCGGCAGGAACTGCTTGGGCCGCCGCTTGCGGCTGGCCGGCCAGAAGCGCGTGCCGGCGCCGCCGGCCATGATCACGGCGTGCAGGGAGGGTGGAGCGGGAGACGGCATGGGTCCGGGGGCGCCCGTGGCGGCAGGCAGGGAGAGCGAAGCGGGCGAGCAGTATGCGGGCGTGCCGGCGTTTGGGCCAGCCGGCCGCGGCCGCGCCCGGCGCGGTCAGAAGGGCGGCAGTTCCGCGCGCTGGCTGGCCGGCGGCATCGGCGGGATCGGGCGGCGGCGCGGCGACCGTTCGGTGACCCAGCGCTGCTCGGTGCGCAGGTTGCGCAGGTGGCCGAACAGGTGGAACCGCACGATGTTCTTCGACAGCAGGTCGATCAGCGGCATCACCACCGGATCGGCCGAGTTGCCGAGCAGGTTGTCGAGGGTCATGCGCACGTCGAGGTAGCCGTCGAGCCCCAGCGAGCCCGCGCCGTTGACCGCCAGCAGATTGGAGCGCACCTGCAGCGAGTCGAAGGTGATCGCGCGGTCGCCGAAGCGGAAGTCGAGTCCGAGCGAGTGGAAGCGCGGCCGGTCGGGCGCCGGCAGCCGCGCGTAGATCGACGTGAACAGCGGCACCACGCCGAGATCGCCGCGGTCGATCGACAGCCGGCCGGTGGCCTCGGCGTCGATGACGTCGTTGCCGTCGAGGCGGGCGAGTTCGAACTCGCCGCTGGCCGAGCCGGAGTAGGGCGGATTGAACCAGCCGCAGGCGCCGAGGAACGCGTAGACGTCGACGCGTTCGCAGGTCAGGTTCGCCGACAGCCGGCCCTCGGGCGCCCTGGGTCCGGGCAGTACGTAGTGCAGCGCCGGCTTGCCGACCGGTGCGGTGCGGACGACGCCGCCGTGCAGGCGGCTCTGCAGCGTGGCGGCCTCGATGCGCTCGGCGTCGGCGGCGAACTCCGCCTCGACCGCCTCGAACGGCTGGTCGAACACGCGCAGGGTGCCGCCGCGCAGCGTGCCGCGCAGGCCGCCGCCGGCGTCGGACACGGTGCTCTCGGCGAGGCCGACGACGCCGCTGATGCCGTCCACCCGCAGGCCGTCGGGGCCGCGGCCGAGCGCCATCTCGACGTCGTAGAGGCGCAGCTGGCCGCCGATCGTGGTCTCGAACGGCAACTCGCCGCCGGCGGCGGGGACGGCGAACCGCAGCATCAGGCCATCGACGTCGGCGCGGCCACGCAGGTGGCGGTCGAGCACCGCCTGCCGCAGCGGGCCGGAGAACAGGTTCGCCAGGCCATCGTCGACGGGGATGCCGTCGGCGCGCACGTGGAAGGCGATCTCCGTGCGGCCATCGGGCGCCGGCAGCGTGCGCACGCGGCCATCGCTGGCCTGGACCAGGGCGCCGGCGAGGCGGGCGCGCACGTCGCGGAACCGCAGTTCGCCATCGGCGATCTGCAGTTCGCCGGTCATGTGCTCGGCGGGCCGCGGCAGGATCGGCGAGTCGGAGCGCACGTCGAGCAGCTGCACGACGAGCCGCAGGCGGTCCTGGCCGCCGCCGGCCGTCTCGTAGCGGCAGACGAGGTCGACCGGGCCGGCGGGCCGCAGCGTCTGCCAGGCGCCGGGCCCCAGGGCGCCGAGTTCCTCGAGGGTGCGGCCGAGCTGCTCGTCGAGCTCGAGGTCGCGGACGACGAACGCGAGGTCGCACTGCGTCGCCGCGCCGGCGACGAGATGGCCCAGCATCGCCAGCTGCGCCGGTCGACCGTCCCCGTGCTCGAGCCGACCGCGCAGGGCGTCGAAGTCGAGCCGGGTGTCGTCGCCGTTGCCCTGGGCGAACAACTGGCCGTGCAAGGCCATCGCGCGCCACGGCGCCGCCGGCAGGCGCAGGTCGACGTCCTCGAGTTCGAGCAGCACGTCGTGGAACAACGGGTCGTCCGCGCGCGGCCGCCAGACCTTGACGCGGCCGCCGAGGCGGCCGGTCGGTTCGCCCTCGCGCCAGGGCGCATCGACGGCCGGCGCCAGCACCGCGACCGCCTGCCGGAGTTCGTCGTCGATGGCCACGTGCTGCAGGTCGACGACCGCCTCGAAGCCGGGGTCGTCGTCGGCCTGGCTGTCGATCGGGATGCGGCCGCGCAGCGACAGCCGGCCGTCGCCGTGCTGGCCGGCGAGATCGAACGCGACGCCATCGGCGCGTGCGACCACGCTGCCTCGTGCCCCGTCGAGTCGGTACGGGAAACCCGCCCAGCGCATGGTCGCCGCCTGCGGTCGCACCTCGACCGACCAGCCGCCGGGCAGCGCGCGGCGCGGTCGCACCTGCACCGTGACCTCGGCGCGGCCGACCGGGGCCAGGCGATCGTAGAGCGCGCCGTCGTCGCGCAGCAGCGCGGTCAGCGCCGCCCGCAGGTGGTCGTTGAACTGCACGCTGTCGGCGTGGATGTCGAGCGTCGCATCCTCGCCGCCGGGCTCCCGGGTGTCGACGCGGCCGGTGAGCCGCACGGTGCCGCCGCCGGCGAAGGCCGGGATCGCCGCGTCGACGTCCTCGAGCAGCACGACGTCGTCGCGTAACCGCACGCGGCCGCGGGCCTGCACCAGCGGCAGCGGGAAGCGGGCCCGGTCCTCGCTGGCGCCGAAGCCGTGGTAGGCGATCGCCACGCCCTGCAGCACCAGGTCGAGTTCGGCGATGCCGCCGGGGCGGTGGGGGTCGCGCAGGAACAGGTCCAGGTCGGCGGTGCCCGTGCGCGGCTGCAGGGCCCGCACCACGTCGCGGCCGACTTCGAAGGTGCGCAGCGCCGCCAGCACGTTCTCGTCGATCCTGATGTCGTCGCCGTGGGCGCGCACGTCGAGCGTGGGCGCCGATGTCAGCCGTTCGGCGTGCGCGCGCAGCTCGAGGTGGCCGATCGCCGAGTCCTGCACCAGGTGCACCGTGGCGGTGCCGCCGCCGCGGTTGGTCGCCTGCAGCCTGCAGCTGGCCTGCTGCAGCAAGGGCGGCAGGTCGGGGGCCGACACCCGCAGGCCGTCGAGGTCGGCGGTGAGTTCCAGGAGCGGCGCCGGGTCGGCGGCTGCCGTGCCCGGCAGCGTGCACACGAACGTCAGCTCGCGCACCCGCGCCTCGGCGTCGAGGCCGCCGAGGTCGACGGCGAGCAGCTGCTGCAGGCGGTCGCGCAGCGCCCGGCCTAGCCGCAGGTCGCGCAGGCCTATGACGAGGCGCAGCGCGCCGGAGGCGAGGTCGGCTTCGCCGCGCAGGTGCAGCCGGGTGCCCAGATCGGCGAACTCGGCGGTGCCGCTCCAGTCGATGCCGCCGGCGCGCGGCGTCGCCTGCAGTTCGAGTTGCCGCAGCTCCAGCGGCGTCTGGCCGGCCCGGGGCGCGAAGCGCACGCGGCCGCGGCGCAGGTGGATCGCCGGCAGCGCGGGCGGACCGTCCTTGGCGGCGCCGGAGGTGGAGGGGCGCAGCAGCTGCGCCGCGGTCGGCAGGTCCGGACCGAGCTCCACGTCGACGTCGTCGGCGGCCACGGCGTGCAGGGCGAGCAGCGGCCCCAACGGGTTGGCGGTCACGTCGACCTGCAGCGAGCCGATCTTGACCAGCGAGCGGTCTGGCTGCGTCGGGTCGGCGATGCGCAGGCCCTGGATCGACAGCCTGCCGGCCGCGAGGTCGAGGCGCGTGCCGTCGATCGCCACCGCCGGCAGCAGCAGGCGGCGCAGCTCGGCGGCGACGAGGTCGGTGGCGGCGCTGGAGTCGTGCAGCAGCAGGCCGGTGGCGCCGACCAGGGCGAGGACCAGCACCAGCGTCGACAGCAGGATACGGCGCCAACTCATGCGGGCGGCGCACTGTAGTGTCCCGCCGGCGGTCCGGCAGCGGGTTTCTGCGCCGCGCGCGGCCGTCGTGCGGGCGTCGGAACGGGCGGTCGGCGCCGGCGTCGCTGCGTGGTCCCGGTACGGAAACCCCCGAGAACGGCCTCGGTGGGGCAGTTTCCGCGTGATTTTGCGTTGACAGTCCGCAGCGCGACGCCAAACTTCGCCGCCAGTTCGCGGGCGGCGCGGCACGTTGGCCGCGGTCTGGCGAACGAAGTCCACTCGAACCGAGACACCCGATGGCTGCCAAGAAGAACAAGAAGAGCGCGTCCGGCGATCTGATCATCTCCAAGTCGCGCACCAAGGCTGCGGTCAAGAAGTCGAACGTGTCGTCCGACTTCTACGGCGCGCTGGACGCCGCCGTGCGCACGATGATCGCCGGCGCCGAGCGCCGCGCGCAGGCGAACGGCCGCAAGACGCTCCGCCCGCAGGATCTCTGATCCGCGCCGCGGCGCGCACCGAGGCGTCGGCTCCGCCGGCGTCCGGTGACGGGCTCCTCCGCGACCCGGCAGCCACCTGCGTGGCGGCCGGGTCGCGTCGTTTCCACGCGGCTCACGCCGACAGGTCGTCGGCGGCGCCGAGGCGCCGGAACGCATCGGCCTCGCCGGCGAGCAGTTGCCGCCGCACCGCCTCGGCGGTGCGTTCGAGGTCGGCGTCGGCGGCATCGGCGGCCACGTGCACCGGATCGCCGTAGTGCACGCACAGGCGCGCGAACGGCTTCGGGATCGTGAAGCGATCCCAGCTGCGCAGCCGCCAGGCGCGATCGCAGGCGACGCCGACCGGCAGGATCGGCGCGCCGGTCGCGCGCGCCAGCCACGCCGTGCCGACGTTCATCGTGTGGCGGGGGCCGCGTGGACCGTCGGGCGTCACGACGAGCTGATGGCCGGCGGCGAGGCCGGCGGCCATCGCGCGCATCGCGCGGGCGCCGCCGCGGCTCAGCGATCCGCGCACCACGCGGTAGCGGAACCGCCGCAGGGCGTTCGTCGCCAGGCTGCCGTCGTCGCTGGGCGAGACCAGCACGTCGATGCCGCGCCCGGCGTGCAGCGCGAGCGGCATCAGGCAGAGCATGCGGCCGTGCCACATCGCCACCAGCCACGGCCGATCGCTGCGCAGCAGGGCGAGTCCCGCGGCGCCCGTGCGCTGCACGCGCCAGGTCGACGCCAGGAGGCGCAGCAGGGTCGGCGCCAGCCACGCCAGCAGGAGTTCGCCCAGCCGGCGACGCCACCGTCGCCAGCGTTGCAGGTGGGGCGCGTTGCGCCCGGCGGCGTCGCGTTCGGCGGTGCGCCGGGCGACGGCCGCGCGGCGTTCCTGGCGGCGTGCCCGCGCATCCATGGCGGCAGCATGCGGCGGTCGGGCCGGCTTGTCATGCCCGCGCGCCGCGGACCGGCGGGCAGCGCCGCTGCCGTGGTGGCGGCCGGCGCCGTTCTGCTACAACATGCGGCCGAACCCCGCCCGCCCGCCCGCATGCACGAGAGCCGTTCCCAGGCCGTCCCCGTCGATCCCGCCGCCGAACGCGCGGCGATCGAAGCCGCGATCGAACAGTGCCGCGACCTGCGCGGCGCCACCCTGCCGATGCTGCACGCGATCCAGGACCGGCTCGGCTACGTCCCGGCGGCGGCCGTCGACGCGATCGCCGCGGCGTGCAACCTGTCGCGCGCCGACGTGCACGGGGTGCTGACCTTCTACCACGACTTCCGCACCGCGCCGCCCGGGCGGCACGTGCTGAAGGTCTGCCGCGCCGAGGCCTGCCAGGCCATGGGCTGCGAACGCCTGGAACGCCACCTCGCCGATCGCTGCGGCATCGCCATGCGCGGCACCACCGCCGACGGCGCCCTGACCGTCGAGCCGGTCTACTGCCTCGGCAACTGCGCCCTGTCGCCGTCGGTGCTGCTCGACGGCCGCCTGCACGGTCGCGTCACGCCCGAGCGCCTCGACGCCCTGCTGGCGGCGGCGGAGGCTCGCGCATGAGCACCACCGTCTTCGTGCCGCGCGACAGCGCCGCGCTGGCCGTCGGCGCCGACGAGGTGGCGGCGGCGATCGCTGCCGCCGCGGCGACCGGCGGCCACCACGTGCGGGTGGTGCGCAACGGTTCGCGCGGCATGTTGTGGCTCGAGCCGCTGGTCGAGGTCGCCACCGCGCAGGGCCGCATCGCCTACGGGCCGGTGTCCGTGGCCGACGTCCCGGGCCTGTTCGCGGCCGGCTTCCTGCGCGGCGCCGACCACGAACTCCGGCAGGGGCCGACGGAGTCGATCCCGTACTTCGCCCGGCAGACGCGGCTGACGTTCGCCCGGGTCGGCGTCACCGACCCGCTGTGCCTCGAGTCCTACCAGGCGCACGGCGGTCTCGGAGGCCTGCGGCGCGCGCTCGACCTCGAGCCGGCGGCGATCGTCGAGCAGGTCGTGCAGTCGGGCCTGCGCGGCCGCGGCGGCGCGGGCTTCCCGGCCGGCATCAAGTGGCGCACGGTGCTGGGCGCCGCCGCCTCGCCGAAGTACATCGCCTGCAACGCCGACGAGGGCGATTCCGGGACCTTCAGCGACCGCATGGTCCTGGAAGGCGATCCCTACCTGCTGCTCGAGGGCATGGCGATCGCAGGGCTCGCGGTGGGTGCGACCGAAGGCTGGATCTACCTGCGCAGCGAGTATCCCGACGCCCGCACGGTGCTGACCGCGGCGATCCAACGCGCGCGCGCGGCCGGCTGGATCGGACCGGACGTGCTCGGCAGCGGCCGGTCGTTCGAGGTGCACGTGCGCATCGGCGCCGGCAGCTACGTCTGCGGCGAGGAGACGGCGATGCTCGAGAGCCTCGAGGGACGGCGCGGCATGGTGCGGCCGAAACCGCCGCTGCCGGCGCTGCAGGGGTTGTGGGGCGGGCCGACGGTCGTCAACAACGTGATGACGCTGGCGGCGGTGCCGTGGATCCTGCAGCACGGCGGCGAGGCCTACGCCGCCCACGGCAGCGGTCGCAGCCGCGGCACGCTGCCGTTCCAGCTGGCCGGCAACGTCCGGCACGGCGGTCTGGTCGAGGTGCCGTTCGGCATCACCCTGCGCGAGCTGCTGCACGAGTTCGGTGGCGGCACGGCGTCGGGCCGGCCGATCCGGGCGGTCCAGGTCGGCGGGCCGCTCGGCGCCTACCTGCCGGCGAGCCGCTTCGACCTGCCGCTCGACTACGAAGCGTTCGCGGCCGGCGGCGGCATGATCGGCCACGGCGGCATCGTCGTGTTCGACGACACCGTCGACATGGCGCGCATGGCGCGCTACGCGATGGAGTTCTGCGCGATCGAGTCGTGCGGCAAGTGCACGCCCTGCCGCATCGGCAGCACGCGCGGCGTCGAGGTGATCGATCGCATCGTCGCCGGACGCGAGCGGGCGGCGAACGAGCGACTGCTGCGCGACCTGTGCGCGACGATGGCCGACGCCTCCCTGTGCGCCATGGGCGGCTTGACGTCCATGCCCGTGCTGAGTGCACTGGAGCACTTCCCCGAGGACTTCGTGCGCAACGGACAGGCATGTACTCCAACAAGGTGATCGACCATGGCACGCCGGCGCGCCCGGGTCCGGCGACGGTGACGGTGCAGATCGACGGCGCCGCCGTCACCGTGCCCGCCGGCACGTCGGTGCTGCGTGCCGCCGTGGACGCGGGCGTGCGCATCCCGAAGCTGTGCGCGACCGACTCGCTGGAGGCGTTCGGCAGCTGCCGGCTCTGCCTGGTCGAGGTCGAGGGACGGCGCGGCTTCCCGGCGTCGTGCACGACGCCCTGCGAGCCCGGCATGCGCGTGCGCACGCAGTCGAAGCGGCTGGCCGACCTGCGCCGCGGCGTGATGGAGCTCTACATCAGCGACCACCCGCTGGACTGCCTGACCTGCCCGGCCAACGGCAACTGCGAACTGCAGGACATGGCCGGCGTGACCGGGCTGCGCGAGGTGCGCTACGGCCAGGACGGCGCCAACCACCTGACCGGCGCCAAGGACACCTCGAACCCGTACTTCTCGTTCGATCCGACGAAGTGCATCGTCTGCTCGCGCTGCGTGCGCGCCTGCGACGAGGTGCAGGGCACCTTCGCGCTGACCGTGCAGGGCCGCGGCTTCGACAGCAAGATCGCCGCCGGGCCCGTGGACTTCATGGCCAGCGAATGCGTGTCCTGCGGCGCCTGCGTGCAGGCCTGCCCGACCGCGACGCTGATCGAGAAGTCGATCGCCGAGCAGGGGCAGCCCGACCACGCGGTCGTCACCACGTGCGCCTACTGCGGCGTCGGCTGCTCGTTCCGCGCCGAGATGAAGGGCGCCGAGGTCGTGCGCATGGTGCCGCACAAGGACGGCAAGGCGAACCACGGCCACAGCTGCGTCAAGGGGCGGTTCGCCTGGGGCTACGCGACCCACCCCGACCGGATCCGCACGCCGATGGTCCGCGACCGCATCACCGATCCCTGGCGCGAGGTCACCTGGGACGAGGCGATCGCCCACGCCGCCCGCGAGATCCGCCGCATCCAGGATCGCCACGGTCGCGACAGCGTCGGCGGCATCACCAGTTCGCGCTGCACCAACGAGGAGACCTACCTGGTGCAGAAGCTGGTGCGCGCGGCGTTCGGCAACAACAACGTCGACACCTGCGCCCGCGTCTGCCACTCGCCGACCGGCTACGGGCTGAAGACGACGCTCGGCGAGTCGGCCGGCACGCAGGACTTCGACAGCGTCGAGCACAGCGACTGCATCGTCGTGATCGGGGCCAATCCCACCGACGGCCATCCGGTGTTCGCCTCGCGCATGAAGCAGCGCCTGCGCCAGGGGGCGAAGCTGATCGTCGTCGATCCGCGCCGCATCGACCTGGTCCGCACGCCGCACGTCGTCGCCGATTTCCACCTGCAGCTCCGGCCCGGGACCAACGTCGCGGTGCTGAACGCGCTGGCCCACGTCGTCGTCACCGAGGGCCTGGCGAAGGAGGACTACGTGCGCGCCCGCTGCGAGGCGGCCGAGTACGAGAAGTGGAAGACCTTCATCGCCCTGCCGAAGAACTCGCCCGAGGCGCTCGAGGCCGAGACCGGCGTGCCCGCCGCGCAGATCCGCGGCGCGGCGCGGCTCTACGCGACCGCCGGCAACGCGGCGATCTACTACGGCCTCGGCGTCACCGAGCACAGCCAGGGCAGCACGACCGTGATGGCGATCGCCAACCTGGCGATGGCGACCGGCAACATCGGCCGCCCTGGCGTCGGCGTGAATCCCCTGCGCGGCCAGAACAACGTGCAGGGCTCGTGCGACATGGGTTCGTTCCCGCACGAGCTGCCCGGCTACCGCCACGTCGCCGACGCGGCGACGCGCGAGCGGTTCGCCGCGCGGTGGGGCGTGACGTTGCAGGACGAGCCCGGCCTGCGCATCCCGAACATGTTCGACGCCGCGATCGACGGCTCGTTCAAGGCGCTCTACGTCCAGGGCGAGGACATCGCCCAGTCGGACCCGGACACCCAGCACGTGCAGAAGGCGCTCGAATCGCTCGAGTGCCTGATCGTGCAGGACATCTTCCTCAACGAGACCGCGAAGTACGCGCACGTGTTCCTGCCCGGCAGCTCGTTCCTGGAGAAGGACGGCACCTTCACCAACGCCGAGCGCCGCATCAGCCCGGTGCGCAAGGTCATGCCGCCGCTCGCCGGCCTCGCCGATTGGGAGGTGACCATGGCGCTGGCGAATGCGCTCGGCTACCCGATGCACTACCGGCACCCGGCCGAGATCATGGCCGAGATCGCCGAGCTGACGCCGACGTTCGCCGGTGTGTCGTACGACAAGCTCGACCGGCTCGGCAGCATCCAGTGGCCCTGCAACGACGCGGCGCCCGAGGGCACGCCCGTCATGCACGAGCAGCAGTTCGTGCGCGGCAAGGGCCGCTTCGTCGTCACCGATTACGTGGCGACGCCGGAGCGCACGTCGCGCCGATTCCCGCTGATCCTCACCACCGGCCGCATCCTCAGCCAGTACAACGTCGGCGCGCAGACCAGGCGCACCGGGAACACGGCCTGGCATCGGGCCGACGAACTGGAGATCCACCCGCACGACGCCGAGCAGCGCGGCATCCGCGACGGCGACATGGTGTCGCTGCAGAGTCGCAAGGGCGAGACCACCCTGCGGGCGGTGGTCACCGAGCGCATGCAGCCGGGCGTCGTCTACACGACCTTCCATCACCCCGAGTCGGGGGTCAACGTGGTCACCACCGAGAACTCCGACTGGGCCACGAACTGCCCGGAGTACAAGGTCACGGCGGTGCAGGTGGTGCTGCAGGCGCACAAATCCGATTGGCAGCTTGGGTTCGCCCAGGCCGCGGAGCAGCAGATCGGGCTGTTGCCAGGCCGCGCGCGCCGCGGGGAGGGCGGCTGAGTGGACGTCCGCAAGCTGGTGAAGATGGCGAACGAGATCGGCGCGTTCTTCGCCGCGGATCCCGACCATGGCCTCGCCCGCGAGAACATCGCCCTGCACCTGCAGCGGTTCTGGGAGCCGCGCATGCGGCGCCGGATCCTGCTGCACCTCGACCAGGGGGGCGAGGGCCTCAGCGAGCCGGTCCGGGAAGCGCTGGTCGGCCACCGCGGCCGCATCGAGCCGCGCGGCGGCGGTTGATGGCGAGGGCACGTTCCCCGGCGGCGCTCCTGGCTTCCGCCGCCGATCCGACCTATTCTCGGCCGCCGCGCGATCGCTTCCCGGTGAAGCGGAACTCGCGCTGGCAAGCGGACTACGGCCCACCGCGGCGCTTCGCCGATGACGGTCCGACCGGAGCCGGAACCAGAAGCCGATGACGAGCAAAGAACGGAAGGAACCGGGCGAGGGCGAGACCCGCCGGAAGCCGCGCGGCATGGGCGGCGTGATCCTGATCCTCGCCCTGCTGATGGCGCTGTTCCTGGTGGTCTCGAGTTCCGGTCGCGAAGGCCAGAGCTCGGTGCACGCCTTCTACAGCTACCTGCTGAACTGCAAGCTCGAGAACTTCGCCTACTCGGACGGCGTCGTCACCGCCGACCTGCAGCTGGAGCGGGGCAAGCGGCAGATCGAGGTCGTGGTGCGGGACTTCCTGCGCGGTGGCGAGGCCGAGATCGAGCTCTATCGCACGCTGGCGGCGCAGCGGCTCGACACGGCGCTCTATCCGCCGGGGGCCGGCGCCACCCGGCGGTTCCTCGACGACGTGCAGGGCGGCAGCATCCGCGTGCTGCACGGATTCCTGGTCCAGGAGGTCGAGGGCAAGGCGAACCCGACCGCGCTCCGCGTCGACGAGCAGCGCAAGCCGGCGACCTACGTCACCGCGCTGCTGCAGCGCGGCTCCAACGTGCACTACGTGCGCCTGGACGCGCCGGCCAGCTCGGCCGATCCGAGCCTGCAGGACATCACCGCCGCCCTCGCCGGGCGCGGCGTGCCGGTGCGGCCGTTCACCGGCCTGTCGCTGAGCGCCGCGGACTTCCGCGTCACCGAGCCGAACACGGCGTTGATCTACGTGCTCGGCACCGTCGGTCCGTGGCTGCTGGTGCTGGCGATCGTCTGGTTCTTCATCCTGCGGCAGATGCGGTCGCCGGGCGGCACGGGCGGCGTGTTGAGCTTCGGCCGCAGCCGCGCCTCGCTCTACACGCGCGAGAACCGCACCAACGTCACGTTCGACGACGTCGCCGGCATGGAGGAGGCCAAGGCCGAGGTCCGCGAGATCATCGAGTTCCTGAAGAACCCGGCGAAGTTCGCCCGGCTCGGCGGGTCGATTCCGCGCGGCGTGCTGCTGGTCGGTTCGCCCGGCACCGGCAAGACCCTGCTGGCCAAGGCGATCGCCGGCGAGGCCGAGGTGCCGTTCTTCTCGATCTCCGGGTCCGACTTCGTCGAGATGTTCGTCGGCGTCGGCGCCAGCCGTGTGCGCGACCTGTTCAAGCAGGCCCGCGAGGCGAGCCCGTGCATCGTCTTCCTCGACGAGATCGACGCCGTCGGCCGCAAGCGCGGCACCGGCATGGGCGGCGGCCACGACGAACGCGAGCAGACGCTGAACGCGATCCTCGTCGAGATGGACGGCTTCGACTCCGACAAGGGCATCATCCTGGTCGGCGCCACCAACCGCCCCGACGTGCTCGATCCGGCGCTGCTGCGTCCGGGCCGCTTCGACCGCCAGGTCGTGATCGACCGGCCCGACGTCAAGGGGCGCGAGGCGATCCTCAAGGTGCACGCGCGCAAGGTCAAGCTGGCCGGCTACGTCGACCTGGGCGTGATCGCCAAGGCGACCGCCGGCTTCTCCGGCGCCGAGCTGGCGGCGGTCATCAACGAGGCGGCGATCCTGGCGGCGATGAAGAACAAGGACGCCGTCGACCTCGGCGACCTCGAGGAGGCGCGCGACCGCGTGCGCTGGGGCCGCGAGAAGCGCAGCCGGGCGATCGAGGAGGAGGACAAGAAGGTCACCGCCTACCACGAGGCCGGGCATGCGATCGTGTCGATCAAGACGCCCGACCAGGACCCGGTGCACAAGGTGACGATCGTCTCGCGCGGCCGCGCGCTCGGTGCGACGCTGTCGCTGCCCGAGAAGGACGACTACAACCACTGGCGCAGGAAGCTGCTCGGCCGCATCGCCGTCTGCTTCGGCGGCCGCGTCGCCGAGGAGATCGTGTTCGGCGACGTCAGCGCCGGCGCGCAGAACGACATCGAGCAGGCGTCGAACCTCGCCCGCGTGATGGTGTGCGAACTCGGCATGAGCGCGAAGGTCGGCCCGATCAAGTACACCGCCGACGACGAGAATCCGTTCCTCGGCCGCGAGTTCCGCGTCGCCGCCAACGTCTCCGAGCGCACGCTCGAGCTGATCGACGAGGAGGTCAAGCGCATCGTCGACGAGCAGTACCGCGCCGCCGCCGCCCTGCTGCGGGAGAACCGCCAGGGCCTCGACGCCGTCGCGCAGGCGCTGCTCAAGCACGAGACCCTCGGCGGCGACGAGATCGCGGCGGTCCTGCGCGGCGACGACCTCGACGAGTTCCGGGCGGCCCAGTTGCGCCAGCGGGTGACCGCCGAACGCACGCCCAAGCGCACCGAGGCCACGACCTGGCCGTTGCCCGACGCCGCCGGCGAGCAGAAGCCGGACGTCGGCCTGTCCGGCGCCTGAGCGCCGGCGACCGAGTTCCCGCCGTCCAAGCCCGTTCCGAACCGAGTTCCCTGCCGACGCCAAGCTGCGCACCGCCCGATCCTGGATGCCCACCGCCTGTTGCATCGCCGCCGCCGTTCCTGCCGTCGAGGGCCAGTTCGACGACGCGATCGACCTGCTGAAGATGCTGATCGAGGTGACGGTCTTCGCCGTCATCATCTACTCGGTGCTGCGCTTCCTGCGCGAGACGCGGGGCTCGGGCGTGCTGCGTGGTCTCCTGCTGCTGCTGGTCATCGGCCTGGTCTCCTTCCTGATCCTGATCGAGGCCCTGCAGCTCGAGCGGCTCGGCTGGCTGTTCTCCGCGATCGCGCCGTCGGTCGTGCTCGGCCTGGTCGTGGTGTTCCACCCGGAGATCCGGCGCGCCATCGTGCACCTCGGCGACGCGCCGATCTTCCACCGCTTCTTCCGGACCGAGAGCCGGATCGTGCCCCGGCTGCTGCGGGCGGTGGCCCGCATGAGCAAGGACCGCATCGGCGCCCTGATCGCGATCGAGCGCGAGGCGTCGCTGTCGGAGCTGACCGAGAACGGCATCACGATCGACGCCGAGCTGAACTCGTACCTGATCGAGTCGATCTTCTACCCGAAGAGCCCGCTGCACGACGGCGGGGTGGTGCTGCGCAACGACCGCATCATCGGCGCGTCGTGCCTGTTCCCGCTCAGCCAGAATCCGGAGGTCGACAAGCGCCTGGGCACCCGCCACCGGGCCGCGCTCGGCCTGTCGGAGGAGACCGACGCGCTCGTCGTGGTCGTCAGCGAGGAGACCGGCAAGATCTCGACGGCGCAGGGCGGCAAACTGACCGTCGACCTGAGCCTGGAGCAGCTCGAGCAGCAGCTCGAGGATCTGTTCGGGCGGAGGCAGGCCGCGTGAGGACCGAGCGTTCCCTCGGCCGGGTGCTGCTCGCGGCCCTGGTCGCCGACCCGTGGCGCAAGCTGATGGCGCTGGGCATGGCCTTCGGCCTGTGGTTCTTCATCAACGGCCAGATCCGCGGCACCGTGACGCGCACCGTGTCGCTGACCTGCGTCGGCTCGCTGCGCACCCAGGACGAGAACTTCGGCGACCGCCTCGCGGTCGTGCTGCCCACCGACCGCGTCGTCGGCCGCCGGTTCATGGTCGGCGACCGGGAGATCCAGTCGGTGCGGGTGATCCTGCGCGGCTCGCGCTTCAAGATCGACGCGCTGCAGAACCAGCGCGAGCAGCTCGACCTGCAGATCTCGGGCTTCGCCGGGCTCGACTGGAGCACGCGCCGGGACGTCGAGTTCACGGCCGCCGACATCCGCCGGGACACGCGCGTGCTGCAGGGCGTCGACATCGGGCTCGAGCCGAGCCGGATCCGCCTCGAGGTGGAACGCATCGACGAATGGGAGCTGCGCCTGGGGCTCGACGACGTCGAAGTCGACGTCGGCGACGAGGACGTGCTGCGGCGCCTGCGGCTCGACACCGCGGAGTTCCAGCCGCCGATCGCCCGCATCCTCGGCCCGGCCAGCGCGATCGCCCGCGTGCGCCAGCCCGGACCGAAGCCGCTGCGCGCGCGCGTGCGCCGGATCGGCAGCGAGCAGCGCCAGGTGAGCGCGGTGCTCGAACTCGTCGCCGCCAGGGAACTGGACCTGCGCCTCGCCGAGGTGCCGACCGTCACCTTCCAGGTCCTGCCGGTGCTGCAGACCTTCCAGTTCGAGTTGCCGCTGGTGGTCGACGACCTGGCGCTGCCGCCGGAGATGCGGGGCGTCTACCGTGCCGACGCCCGCTCCCTGCTGGTGCGCATCCGCGCCGGCGGTCAGCTGCGGGCCCGGCTGCTGACGCTGGATGGCCGTGCCCGGCAGCAGGAATGGGCGGCGGCGAACCTGCGACTCCTGGTGGTGGTCCCGCGTCCGGAACCGGGCGCTCCCTACGGCCAGGAACTGGTGCTCGAGGCTCGTCTGCTGGTGCTGGAGACGGCGCAGCTGACCGTCGACCCGACCGAGCGCTTGCTGGACGAGGCGGTGTCGGTCACGCTGCGCCGCCTGCCATGAGCACGATCGAACCGCCGCAGTTCGGCACCGACGGCCTGCGCGGCCGCGCCGGCGATCCGCCGATGGACCCGGAGACGCTGCGGCGCGTCGGCGCCGCTCTCGGCGTGCTGCTGCAGCGCGGCGGCGGCGCGCAGAAGCGCGTGCTGGTGGGCAACGACGGCCGCGAGTCGGCGCCGTGGATCCTGGAGGCGCTCGGCCAGGGCCTGACCGCCTCGGAGGTCAGCATCGGCGACGTCGGCCTGTGCACCACGCCGGCGCTGGCGGTGCTGGTGCGTTCGCAGCCGGTCGACGCCGGCATCATGATCAGCGCCTCGCACAACCCGGCCCACGACAACGGCGTCAAGATCTTCGGCGCCGACGGCACGAAGCTCGGCGCCGCCGACGAGGCCGAGATCGCCGCCCTGGCGGTCGAACTGCGCCCGGCGGCGCTGCGCACGCCGCGCGTGCGCGATCGCGGCGATCTGCTGGTCCGTTACGAGGAGGTGCTCGCCGCGCGGTTCCCGCAGCTCGACCTGCAGGGCCGCAAGGTCTGCGTCGACGCCGCCAACGGCGGCGGTTCCCTGCTGGCGCCGCGCATCCTGCGGGCTTTCGGCGCCGACGTCGTCGAGGTCGCCTGCGAGCCGGACGGCTTCAACATCAACGACGGCGTGGGCGCCCTGCACCCCGAGGCGCTGCGGGCCGCTGTGCTGGCGAGCCGCGCCGACCTCGGCATCTGCCTCGACGGCGACGGCGACCGCGGCATCTTCGTCGACGAACAGGGCAACGTACGCGACGGCGACGACGTGCTCAGCCTGTTCGGCCGCCGGCTGCATGCGACGGGCGCGCTGCCGGGCGGCATCGTCGTCGCGACGGTGATGAGCAACCTGGGGCTGCACCGATCGCTGCGGGAGGTGGGCGCCGAGGTCTGCGTCACGCCCGTCGGCGACCGGCACGTGTACGCGGCGATGCGGCAGCGCGGGGCGGCGCTGGGCGGCGAACAGTCGGGCCATCTGCTGTTCGCCGAGCACGACCTGGTCGGCGATGGGCTCTACACCGGGCTGCGGCTGCTGGCGCTGCCGGCGCCGCGCGGGGTGGCGGCGCTGTTCGAGGGCTTCCGACGCTACCCGCAGCGGCTCGTCAACGTGCCGGTGGCGCGCAAGCCGGAGCTGGCCGCGGTGCCGGCGATCGCGGCGAAGGCCGCCGAGATCGAACGTCGGCTCGGCGCCGACGGCCGGCTGCTGCTGCGCTACAGCGGCACCGAGCCCATGTGCCGCGTCATGGTCGAGGCCGAGAGCGAGGCGCTGTGCGAGCAGCTGTGCGCCGACCTGGCCGCCGTCGTGCGCGCGGAGCTGTCGGCGTGACCGACGGCCGGCCGCAGCTGGCCGTGTCGGGCAGCAACGTGACGGGCGACGTGCCGTTCTCCTGCGCCCTGCGCCTGCCGCACGGCGTCGTCGAGGCGCGGTCGCCGGCGGGGCAGCGTGGCGACCTGGCCGGGCTCGTCGCCGGACTGTGCGCGGCGCACGGCGTCCGGCCCGAGGACCTCGGTGGTCTGCGGATCGACCTCGGTCCGGGGTCCTACACCGGACTGCGGGTCGCGGTGACCTTCGTGCGCTTCCTGCAGCGTTTCGGCGCCCTGCCGGTGCTGGCCGCCGACAGCCTGTCGCTGCTCGCGACGGCGGCGATCGGCCGGGTTCCGCGCGCAACCCGCCTGCGGCCGCTGCTGGATGCGCGCCGGGGCCGATGGCACACCGCGACGCTGCACTGCGACGCGGCGCTGCGCCTGGCCGAGCCGCCGCGGGCGGTGCCCTGGCCGGAGGTCGTCGCCGACGTCCGCGGTGGGGACCTGTTCGTCGTGCCGGCGTCGGCCGAGGCCGAGGTCGGCGCGGAACTGCGCTCGCGTGGCGGCGCTGTGCTGGCCGCGGCGGGGATCTCCGCGCGCCAGTTGTTCCGCGCCGAGCTGGATCTGGCCGCGGCGGATGCGGCGGCGCTCGAGCCGCACTACCTGATGGGCAGCTACGCCGAGCCCGACTGAAGCAGCAGCACGACCGCGAGGGCGGCGCGAAGGGTCCAGGCGGCCGTCCGGATCCAGTTCGTGGCCACCAGGCGTCGCACCAGCGCCGCGTCGAGCGCGGTCGAAAGCCGGCGGTGGCAGGGGACCTGCAGCACGAACGTCGCCGCCCACACCAGGCCCAGCAGCCCCAGGCCGAGCCTCGTCCAGGCGGCGGCGGCCGGCGGCGCCGACCACCAGAGCGCCACGGCGAGCGCGGCCTCCGCCAGCATCGCCGGCGCCACGAGCGGCCCGATGCGCCGGCAGTGTTCGCGTTCGTAGGCGGGGCCCTGCTCGTGGCCGACCATGGCCAGCAGCGGGTAGTGCACGACCTGCACGAACCAGATCAGCCCGCACAGGAGCAGCGTCGGCACGGCGTGCAGCACGCACAGGGGGTGCCAGGTCATGGTCGGCGGGCCTGGTGGTGGACCCAGGCGGCGCGCAGCAGCAGCGCGAACGGCAGCCACCAGAGCATGTCGTTGGCGACGATCAGCCAGCCGGCGCGCCAGGGCAGTTGGCCCCGGACCGCGGCATCGACGAAGCCGACCGGCCCCAGCAGCTTGCCGGCCAGGCCGACCAGCACGATCGGCCAGTGGCGCAACGGGGCGGCCGCCGCGCAGGCGTAACCCACGCCGTAGACCCCGACGACCATGCCGATGCACTGCCACAGGCAGGGGAGGTCGGGTGGCGGCATGCCGGCGGCGGCGAACCAGCCGAGCGGGAACAGCACGACCAGCGCGCCGAACAGGAGGTTGTAGGCCGCGGCGGCCAGCAGCACGGGCCGCGCCCAACGGGGACCGGACTCGGAGGACACGCGCGGGGGTTCGCCGCCGGCCTGTCCCGGGATGCGTCGGTCAGCGGGCGCGGGCCTGCCGATGCTCGATCGCCGCGTGCACGAAGTCGCGGAACAGGGGGTGTGGCTGCAGCGGGCGGGTCTTGAACTCCGGGTGGTACTGCACGCCGACGAACCACGGGTGGTCGGGCACCTCGACGATCTCGACCAGGTCGAGCTTGGGGTTGACGCCGGCCATCACCAGTCCGGCGGCTTCGAGCTGGCGCCGGTAGGCGTTGTTGAGTTCGTAGCGGTGGCGGTGCCGTTCGCCGATCGTGGGCGTGCCGTAGGCCGCCCGGCTCCGCGTGCCCTCCTTCAAGGCGCAGTCGAACGCTCCCAGGCGCATCGTGCCGCCCTTCTCGTTGGTGCGCTTCTGCTCCTCCATCAGCGAGATCAGCGGGCTCGCTGCGTTGGCGTCGTACTCGGTCGTGGTGGCGTCGGCGATGCCGAGCACCGAGCGGGCGTATTCGACCACCGCCGCCTGCATGCCATAGCAGATGCCGAGGAACGGGATCCTCTGCAGTCGGGCGTGGCGGATGCTGGCGATCTTGCCCTCGAAGCCGCGCTCGCCGAAACCGCCGGGCACCAGGATGCCGTCGACGCCCGCGAGCAGCCGGTCCGGCCCCTCGTTCGCGACCTGCTCGGCCGAGACCTTGCGGATCTCCACCTTGCAGCGGTTGGCGATGCCGGCGTGGTGCAACGACTCGTAGATCGACTTGTAGGCGTCGTGCAACTCGATGTACTTGCCGGCGACGGCGATCTCGACCGTGTGCTCGGGGTGCTTGACGATCTGCAGCAGCTGCTGCCAGTCGGTGGTGTCGACGGGGCAGCGCGGCGTGATCTGCAGGTGGTTGAGGATCCGCTGGTCGAGTCCGGCCTCGATCAGCATCAGCGGCACCTCGTAGATCGAGAAGGCGACGTCCCGCTCCTCGATGACTGCCTCGGGACGCACGTTGCAGAACAGCGAGATCTTCTTCGCCATGTCGGGATCCATGGCGATCTCGGTGCGGCAGATCAGCACGTGCGGTTGGATGCCGATCTCGCGCAGCTTGCCGACCGACTGCTGTGTCGGCTTGGTCTTCAGCTCGCCCGACGCGCGCAGGAACGGCAGCAGCGTCAGGTGGATGAACATGCAATCGTTCGGCCCGGTCTCCAGGCTGAACTGGCGGATGGCCTCCAGGAACGGCAGGCTCTCGATGTCGCCGACGGTGCCGCCGATCTCGGTGATCGCGACGTCGGGCGGCGGCTCCCCGGGCGTGGGCGCGGCGCCGGCTCGGATCGCCATCTTGATCTCGTCGGTGATGTGCGGGATCACCTGCACCGTCTTGCCGAGGTAGTCGCCGCGTCGCTCCTTCTGGATCACCGACTTGTAGATCTTGCCGGTGGTGTAGTTGGAGTCCTTGTTGATGCGGGCGTGGGTGAAGCGCTCGTAGTGGCCGAGATCGAGGTCGGCCTCGGTGCCGTCGTCGGTGACGTAGACCTCGCCGTGCTGGAACGGCGACATCGTGCCAGGATCGACGTTGATGTAGGGGTCGAGCTTCTGCATCGACACCCGCAGGCCGTTGCGCTCCAGGATCCAGCCGATCGCCGCCGACGTCAGACCCTTGCCGAGCGAGGAAACGACGCCGCCGGTCACGAAGATGTACTTGGTCATCGCTGGGTTCTCGTCCTCGGCAGGCGGTGCAGGAAGGCGTCGTAGTCGGCGCGCGTCTCGATGCCCCACGGGTCGCCGTGGGCGTCGAGCACGTGCATCGGGATGTCGTTCTCGAGGAAGCGCAGCTGCTCGAGGCTCTCGGCCTCGGCGAGCCCGCTGCTGGGCAGGCCCGGGACGCGCAGCAGCACGTCGCGGGCGAAGCCGTAGACGCCGATGTGCCGCCGCAGCGGGAAGGCGCCGTCGCGCACGTAGGGGATCGCCGCGCGGCTGAAGTACAAGGCCTTGCCGTGGCGGCCGCGCACGACCTTGACCACGTTCGGGTCGGCGATCGCCGCCGGGTCGGCGAGCGGCACGCACAGCGTGTTGCAGACCGCCTCGCCGGCGAGCAGTTGGGCGACCAGGGCTTCGAGGTCGCGCGGTTCGACCTCGGGCCAGTCGCCCTGGATGTCGAGCACGGCCTGGCACGGGATCGCCGCCGCGGCCTCGGCGCAGCGTTCGCTGCCGGTGCGGCAGGCCGGGCTCGTGCGCACGACTTCATAGCCGGCGCGGCGGGCGGCGGCCTCGACGACGTCGTCGTCGGTGGCGACCACGACCCGGTCGATGTTGGCGGCGCGCCTGGCCTGGTCGCAGGTGTGCAGGAACAGCTCCTGGCCGCTCTCGCGCAGCAGCGCCTTGCCCGGCAGCCGCTGGCTGCCGACCCGCACGGGCACGATGGCCAGCGCGGCCGCGGTCACGGCTGGTCCCCTGGCGAGCGCTGCAGCCGGCGCCGCGTGGCCTCGGCCTCGCGCCGCATGCGATCCCGCTCCGCCATCAGGTCGGGCCGGTGCTCGGCGTCGGCCGGGTGGTAGGCGAGGCTCTCGTTGTAGACGGCCAGGAAGTAACCGCGCGCCTCGAGGAAGGCCGTCTGCTCGGCGGCTGGCGCGCCGCGGCGGCGGGCCCAGCTCCAGCGGCGGTCGCCCTGTTCGACGACCAGCAGGTCGCGGGCGTCGGCAGGCGCCGGCTCGGCGGCGGCGAACATGCCCTTGTCGGCGAGGATGTCGAGCAGCATCTGGACCTGGTCGTCGGGCGCGATCTTCGCCAGCGGCGGCATGTCGCCGTCGTAGAAGTCGGCGGCAGTCGTGCTGCTGGCGTTCTGCAGCACGAACACGAGCCCGTCCTTGCCCTGCCGCAGCAGCACGCGCACCGGCTTGCCCGCGACCACCGTGACCGCGCGCGGCAGGTCGGGGCCGGTGGCGCACCCCGGGGCGAGGACTGCGGTGAGCAGCGCGGTGGTCCTGGCGAGCGCGAAGGCGGTCATCCAGTGCGTCGAGTCTAGCGCCGCGCCGGCGAAAGAAAACGCAGCCGCGGGCAGGGCTCCGGCCGCTCGGCGGCCGGCCCTGCGCGGGTGCGTCCCGCGGCCGTTCAGGCGTCGCCCATGGACAGCCGAAATCCTCATCCACCTTCGTCGCCGATCCGCGGCCCCTCGCGTAGCCTCGCCCGCATGGAACCTCGCCCCTTCCACAAGATCCTCTGCGCCAACCGCGGCGAGATCGCGATCCGCGTGTTCCGCGCCGCGGCCGAGATGGGGCTGCGCACGGTGGCGATCTTCAGCGAGGAGGACGCCACCAACCAGCATCGCTACAAGGCGGACGAGAGCTACCTGGTCGGCAAGGGCAAGGGGCCGGTCGCCGCCTACCTGGGCGGCGACGAGATCATCCGCGTCGCCAGGCGGGCCAAGGTCGACGCGATCCACCCTGGCTACGGCTTCCTGTCCGAGAACCACGAGTTCGCGGCCGCGGTGCGCGAGGCCGGCATCGCCTTCCTCGGTCCGCGCGCGAACGTCATCCGGTTCCTCGGCGACAAGATCGAGGCGCGCAAGGAGGCCCAGCGACTCGGCATCCCCACCGTGCCCGGGACCGATCTGCCGGCCGACGAGGCGGCGGCCTTCGGCGCCGCGGAGGCGTTCTTCCGCCGGCACGGCACCACGATCGTCAAGGCGGCGCACGGCGGCGGTGGCCGCGGCATGCGCGTGGTCGAGGATCTGCGCGACCTGGCGCCCTACCTGCGCCAGGCGCGCAGCGAGTCGCTGGCGGCGTTCGGCAGCCCGGTGGTGTTCCTCGAGAAGTACCTGCCGCGGGTGCGGCACGTCGAGGTGCAGATCCTCGGCGACCTCGCCGGCAACGTCGTGCACCTGCACGAGCGCGACTGCTCGGTGCAACGGCGGCACCAGAAGGTCGTCGAGGTGGCGCCGGCGCCGAGCCTGGCGCAGTCGGTGCGGCAGGCGTTGTTCGCCGACGCGCTGAAGCTGGCGCGCGAGGTGCAGTACCACAACGCCGGCACCTTCGAGTTCCTGGTCGCCGGCGACGAGCACTACTTCATCGAGGTCAACCCGCGCCTGCAGGTCGAGCACACCGTCACCGAGCAGGTGACCGGCATCGACCTCGTGCAGACGCAGATCCGCATCGAGCAGGGCTACGACCTGGGCAGCCCCGAGATCGGCATCTACTCGCAGAACGACGTGCGGCCGCGCGGCGTCGCCATCCAGTGCCGCATCACCACCGAGGACCCGCAGAACGACTTCCTGCCCGATACGGGCACGATCCTGGCATACCGGGCTCCCGGCGGCTTCGGGCTGCGGCTGGACGGCGGCGACGGGCTCGCCGGCACCGTGGTCTCCGGCCACTACGACTCGCTGCTGGTGAAGTGCATCACCTACGGCCCGACGCTCGAGCAGGCGGCGCAGAAGGGCCTGCGGGCGCTGCGCGAGTTCCGCATCCGCGGCGTCAAGACCAACCTCGCGTTCCTGCAGAACGTGCTGCAGCACGCCGCCTTCCTGCGCGGCGAGACCTGGACGCGCTTCCTCGACGACACGCCTGAGCTGTTCGAGATCAAGCTGGGCAAGGATCGCGCCACCAAGCTGCTGACCTACCTCGCCGACGTGGTCGTCAACGGCCACCCGACGGTCCGGCCCGAGCAGCGGCTCCGGCCGACCACCCTGCTGGCGCCGCCGGTGCCGTCGGTGCCGGCGGGCGGACCGCCGCCGGGTTCGGCGCAGATCCTCGCCGAGGGCGGGCCGGCGAAGGTGGTCGAGTGGGTCAAGCGGCACCGGCGGCCGCTGCTGTGCGACACGACGCTGCGCGATGCGCACCAGTCGCTGCTGGCGACGCGCGTGCGGACCAAGGACATGCTGGCGGTGGCGCCGGCGACCGCCTACCTCGGCCACCAGCTGTTCTCGCTCGAGACCTGGGGTGGGGCGACCTTCGACGTCGCCTACCGGTTCCTGAACGAGGACCCGTGGGATCGGCTGCAACAGCTGAAGCGGGCGATCCCCAACGTCATGCAGCAGATGCTGCTGCGCGGCGCCAACGCCGTCGGCTACACCAGCTACCCGCAGAACGTGGTCGAGGCCTTCATCGACGAGGCGGCGTTGGCGGGCATCGACGTGTTCCGCGTCTTCGACAGCCTCAACGACCTCGATTCGATGGCGGTCTCGGTGCAGCGCGTGCTGAAGACCGGCAAGGTCGCCGAGGTGGCGGCCTGCTACACCGGCGACGTCGACAATCCGGGGCGCACCAAGTACGGGCTCGAGTACTACGTCGACCTCGCGCGGCGCATCGAGGACATGGGGGCCCACATCCTGTGCATCAAGGACATGGCCGGCCTGCTGCGCCCGCAGGCGGCCAGGATCCTCGTCTCCCGCCTGCGCGAGGTGACGTCGCTGCCGATCCATCTGCACACGCACGACACGTCCGGCAACGGCATCGCCACCTACATCGCCGCGATCGAGAGCGGCGCCCATATCGTCGACGTGGCGCTGGCGCCGATGGCAGGTCTGACGTCGCAGCCGAGCATGAACGCGCTGATCGCCGCGCTGCGCGGCCATGCGCGCGAGACGGGCCTCACCAACAAGGCGATGCAACCGCTGGCGGACTACTGGGAGGCCGTGCGCGAGTACTACGCGCCGTTCGAGTGCGGGCTGAAGAGCAGCACCAGCGAGGTCTACTACCACGAGATCCCGGGCGGCCAGTACAGCAACCTGCGGCCGCAGGTGGCCTCGCTCGGGCTGCTGCACCGCTGGGGCGAGGTCAAGCACGCCTTCGCGGTCGTCAACCAGCTCTGCGGCGACATCCCGAAGGTCACGCCGAGCAGCAAGATGGTCGGCGACTTCGCGGTGTTCCTGGTGCAGAACGACCTGCTGACCATGCGCGCCGACCTGGCCGCTTCGACCGAAGCGACCAGGCAGCGGCTGTTGATGGAGAGCCGGCGACTCGACTTCCCGCAGAGCGTCGTGCAGTACTTCCAGGGCTACCTCGGCCACCCGCCGGGCGGCTTCCCCGAGGACCTGCGCGCGGCGGTGCTGAAGGGGCTGCCGCGGCTCGAAGGGCGACCCAGCGACGGCATGCCGGCGTTCGATTTCGCGCAGGCGACGCAGCACGTGGCGCGGCGCACCGGCCGCGAGCCGGCGATGCGCGACGTCGTCAGCTACGCGCTCTACCCGCGCGTGCTGGACGACTTCTTCGCCTTCCAGAACCGCTGCAGCGACGTGTCCCTGCTGCCGACGCCGGTCTACTTCTACGGGCTGGAGATGGGGCAGGAGGTGTGGATCGAGATCGAGCCGGGCAAGACGCTGGTGATCTCGCTGGAGGCGCGCAGCGAGCCCGACGAGGAGGGTCACGTCACGGTCTACTTCAAGCTCAACGGCCAGAACCGCCAGGTCACGGTGCCCGACCGTTCGCAGCAGAAGGAGACCGAACAACGGCGGCGCGCCGACCCGGCGGCCGCCGGCGACGTCGGCGCCCCGATGCCCGGGCGCGTGATCGCGCTGCACTGCCGCGAGGGCCAGGACGTCGGCGACGGCGAGCCACTGGTCACGCTCGAGGCGATGAAGATGGAGACCGTCGTGCGCGCGCCGGTCGCCGGCACGGTGCGCGAACTCTGCACCGACCTCAAGGCGCAGGTCAGGGCGCAGGATCTGCTGGTGGTTCTGGAGCCGAAGAAGTGAGGTCGTCGGCCGCCGGCCGCTCGGCGCGGTCCCTGTCCTCGGCGACCCGGGCGCCTTCGGCGAGCAGGCGGCCGAGCAGCGCCGGCGAGGCCTGGATCTCCATCAGGCAACCGTCGGCGGTGTAGAACTCCGACAGCACCGTCGCCTTGGCGCGGATCTCGGCGTGCAGGGCGCCGGCGGCGTGCGGCAGCAGGATCTCGACCCGGTTCTCGACCGCGGCGAGGTGGGCCTGGATCGCCGCCATCAGGTCGGGCATGCCGGCGCCGGTCGCGACCGAGACCGCGACCGCGTGCGGCTCCGCCTGCCAGAGCTCCGCCAGCGTGGTCGGGTCGGCGACCAGGTCCATCTTGTTGAAGACGGTGATGCGGGCGAGGTTCGCCGCGCCGAGGGTCTCGAGCACCTCGTCGACGGTGCGCAGCTGCTCGGCGGCCTCGGGCGAGCTGCCGTCGACCATGACCAGCAGCAGGTCGGCGTGCAACGCCTCCTCGAGCGTGGCGTGGAAGCTCGCGACCAGCTGGTGCGGCAGCTTGCGCAGGAAGCCGACGGTGTCGGTCAGCAGCACCGTGCGCCCGCCGGGCAGGCGCCAAGGCCGGGTGCGGGTGTCGAGCGTCGAGAACAGGCGGTTCTCGGCCAGCACGCCGGCGTCGGTCAGGCGGTTCATCAGGCTCGACTTGCCGGCGTTCGTGTAGCCGACGACGGCGATCGTGAACAGCTCGGGCCGCGCCTGGACCTCGCGCACCTTGTGCTGCTCGATGCGCTTCAGCTCGCGGCCGACCGCGGCGATGCGGTTGCGCAGCAGTTCGCGGTCGACGTCGATCTGCTTCTCGCCGGCGCCGCCGCGCACGCCGATGCCGCCGCGCTGGCGCTCGAGGTGGGTCCAGCGGCGCCGCAGGCGGGGCATCTCGTACTGCAGCGCCGCCAGCTCGACCTGCAGGCGGGCCTGCGGTGTGCGCGCGTGCATGCCGAAGATCTGCAGGATCAGTTCGCTGCGGTCGATGCACGGCACGCCGGTGGCGGCCTCGATCGCCTTGCCCTGGTTCGGCGTCAGCGAGTCGTCGCAGATGACGATGCCGCTGTGGGCCAGCTTGACGACCTCGGCGAGCTCGGCGAGCTTGCCGCTGCCGAGGTAGCTGTGCGGGTCCGGGTGGCGCCGGTGCTGCACCATGCAGCCGGCGGCCACGAACTCGGCGGTCTCGGCGAGCTGCTGCAGCTCGTGCAGCGCCTCGGCGGCGGTGCGTGGGTCGCCCATCGGCACGACGCCGAACAGGATCGCCTCGGTCGGGTTGCCCCGGGTCGCGAACGAATCGCTCTTCACGTGCTGGTCAGGTCGGAGGGCGGCGCGGCGGCGCCGAGTTCGGTGCGGATGGCGCCGTCGGCGGTGCGCTGCAGGTGGATGCGGCGGCAGAAGGCCTGGTCGTCGCGGGCCGGGAAGTCGCTGCGGAAGTGGGTGCCGCGCGATTCGCGGCGGTGCAGCGCCGCCTCGGCCACCAGCGACGCCACGGTGAGCATGTTCGTGAGCTCGCAGGCGCGGCGGTCGCGCAGCGGCGCACGCAGCAGGTAGTGGTGCCAGAAGCCGATGCGCGACCTTGCGTCGGCCAGGCCGTCGGCGTCGCGGCGCAGGCCGACCTGCCGCCACATCAGGCTCTTCAGCGAGTAGAGCAGGTCGTCGTGCAGCAGGCGCGGCGGCTCGGCGGCGACCGGCGGGCCGTCGCCGAGCTGCGGCAGGCCGGGCGCCGGCTCGCGGCTGTCGGCGGCGGCGGCGAGGCCGGCCTTGCGGCCGACCACGGCGCCCTCGAGCAGGGAGTTCGAGGCCAGGCGGTTGGCGCCGTGCAGGCCGGACGCCGCGGCCTCGCCGACGGCGAACAGGCCGGGCACCGAGGTGCGGCCGTGCGCGTCGGTGGTGGCGCCGCCGAGGAAGTAGTGGGCGCCCGGGCGCACCGGGATCGGATCCTTGGCCAGATCGAGGTCGAAGGTGGCGCAGATGCGGGCGATCGAGGGGAACAGCGCGTGCGGATCGCCCTGCACGGTGCCCAGGTCGAGGTAGACGTGGGTGTCGTTGGTCGCCACCATGCGATCGAGGATCGCGCGGCTGACCACGTCGCGCGGCGCCAGCTCGGCCATCGGGTGCGCGGCGGCCATGAAGCGTTCGCCGTTGCGGTCGCGCAGCACGGCGCCGGCGCCGCGCACCACCTCGCTGATCAGGAACCGCGAGGCGCCGGCGATGTAGAGCGTCGTCGGATGGAACTGCACGAACTCGCAGTCGGCCATGCGCGCGCCGGCGCGGAAGCACAGCGCGTGGCCATCGCCCGACGCACCGGTGGGGTTGGTGGTCTCGCGGTAGATCTGGCCGCAGCCACCGGTGGCGACGATGCAGCTGCGCGCCTCGACGGCGAGCTCCATGCCGTCCTGCAGGCAGATGGCGCCGACGCAGCGGCCGTCCTGGACCACCAGGTCGCGCACGAAGACGTGCTGGCGCACGGTGACGCGGGGGTGGGCGAGCAGCGCCTCGCGGAGCGCGCGCTGGATCTCGCGGCCGGTCGCATCGCCGTGCGCGTGGACGACCCGGGCGTGGCTGTGGCCGCCTTCGCGCGAGACCTCGAGGTCGCCGGCGTCGCGGCGGTCGAACCGGGCACCCAGCCGCTGCAGCCAGTCGACCGCGGTCGTCGCCGACTCGACGACCTCGCGCACGACGGCGGGGGCCGCGACGCCGGCGCCGACGCGCAGCGTGTCGACGACGTGGGCCTCGACCGTGTCCTCGGCGAGCGTGACGACGGCGATGCCGCCCTGCGCCCAGGCGGTGTTGGTGTCGACGAGGTCGTCCTTGGTCAGCAGCAGGACCTGGGCGCCGGCGTCGGCGGCGTGCAGCGCCGCCGCAGCACCGGCGATGCCGCTGCCGACCACCAGGACCTCGGTGCGCAGCAGAGGGGTCCGCCGCAGGTCGAACGGCGCCAACCAGCGCGGAAAATGCAGTGCTGCGTGCGGGGCGTGCATGCGACCGGCCGGCCGAGGCTCACGGCGCCGCGGCGCCGCCCTCGACCGGAGCCGCCACCGCCGGCGCAACCGGCGCGGCCGGGACACCGGGCTTGTGCATCCAGATCAGGATCGGCGCGGCGATGTAGACGGTCGAATACACGCCGGAGATCATGCCGACGATCATCGCGAAGGCGAACGACTCGAGGTCGGTGCCGCTGCCGCGGTTGACCAGGAACTGCGCCAGCACGACCAGCAGCGTCAGGCCGGTGGTGAGCAGCGTGCGCGACATGGTCTGGTTCAGCGCCCGGTTGATCAGCACGCGGAACGGCTCCGAGGTGCCGAGGCGGGCGTTGTCGGCCACGTTCTCGCGGATGCGGTCGAAGATGACGATCGTGTCGTTGACCGAGTAGCCGATGATCGTCAGGAAGCAGGCGATCATCGCCAGGTTGATCTCGGCGTGCACGAGGCCGAGGTGGTTGACCAGCACGACGGCGCCGAACGCGACCAGCACGTCGTGCACCAGGGCGACGACCGCGGCCACGCCGTACTTGTACTCGTGGAAGCGCACGCGCAGGTAGAGCACGATCAGCACCCACGCCAGCACCAGCGCGCCGATGGCCGCGTTGCGCAGTTCGTCGACGAGCCGGCCCTGGATCTCCTGCGCCTCGGGGAACGGGTCCGACAGCTTGATCGGCTGGCCGGCGGCGTCCTTGAGGTCGCCGAGGGCGCCGCGCACGATCTCGAACAGCTCCCAATCGCGCGTGCTGGCCTGCGTCGTCCACTCGACCCGGAGGTCCTTGGCGACGGTCGCGCCCGCATCGGCGCCGACCACCGACACCTTGCTGCCCTTGAGCCTGGTGGCCAGTTCGCTGGTCGCTTCGATCACGCTGACCGGCGACCCGAAGTGCAGGTCGACCTGCGCGAACTCCAGGTTCTTGTTGCCGTCGGCGCTGGGCACGGTCAGCGCGCCGGTGAACGCGGGCTGCACCAGGCGGTCGCCGAACACGCGGCGCAACTGCAGCACGTACGGCGGCTCGTAGGCGAGCGGCGGCTCGGAACCCTCGCGCTGCGCCGCCTGCCGCTGGTCGCTCCAGGCATGGCGCGACGCCTCGATCGCCTCGCGCTGCGCATCGGTGAGCTTGAGCCGCACGTTGAACTCGGTGACGCGCCCGCCCGGGTCGGCGGCGCCGACCGTGTTGACGGTCGCGTTCGGGTAGTCGCGCCGGAACTGCTCGTCGCCGGTTAGCCGTCCGCGCACCTCATCGGCGGTCATCGGCTCCGAGACGACCATGCGCAGGTTGGCGCCGCCGGTGAAGTCGGTGCCGAGCATGACCTCGCGCGGCACGGCCAGGAAGGCGTAGGCGAGGCCGGCGAGGATGACCACCGAGCTGAGGGCGACGCACTTGCCGATGTGCTTGACGAAGTCGAGGTTCAGGTTGGTCAGCAGCTGGCGCGGCCGGTACTCGGTCAGCCACTTGTTCTCGAGCGCGTAGTGGAACAGCAGTCGCGTGACGAAGAACTGCGTGAAGACCGTGGTGACGATGCCGACCATCAGCGTCACGGCGAAGCCGCGCACCGGGCCGACGCCGACGTTGAACAGCACGATGCCGACCAGGAAGGTCGTGATGTTGGAGTCGAGGATCGCCGACATCGCCCGCTCGAAGCCGGCCCGCACCGCGCGCAGCAGGTCCTTGCCCTTGGTCAGTTCCTCTCGGATGCGCTCGTAGATCAGCACGTTGGCGTCGACCGCCATGCCCATCGTCAGCACGATGCCGCCGAGCCCCGGCAGCGTCAGCGTGGCCTGCATGAACAGCATCGCCGCGTAGAGCAGGAAGCCGTTCAGCAGCAGCGTCACGCAGGCGATCGTGCCGGCGATGCGGTAGTAGACGAGCATGAACGCGAACACGAGCAGGCTGCCGGCGACCAGCGACCAGACGCCGCGCGCGATCGACTCGCGGCCGAGCGTCGGGCCGATGATCAGCTTGCTCTGCTGCTCGGGCTCGACGCGCAGCGAGCCGGTGCGCAGCACCTTGACCAGTTCCTCGACCTCGGCCTTGGTGAAGTCGCCGTGGATCTGGCCGCGGCCGGGGATCTTGCTCTCGAAGCGCGGCGCCGACTTGACGACGCCGTTGAGCACGATGGCGCTGCACTTGCCGATCCAGCGCTCGGACCAGTCGGCATAGTCGCTGGTCAGCGCGCCGACGATGCTGTAGGCCACGGCGAGGCCGCCGTCGGAGCTGGTGGTCGGCTGCACGCCGACCGGGTCCAGGTGTTCGCCGGTGAAGTGGCGCGTGTGCATGTTCAGCGCCAGCAGCTCGACCAGGAACTGCTTGTTCGGCGGCAGCTTCTGCACCGACTCGGGCACGACGCCGTTGTTCCACTCGGCATCGGTGTAGACCTTGGCGGTCGCGGGCGCGAGCAGGCCGATGTTGGTGTAGGAGGTGTCCCACAGCTTCGGGTCCTCGGCGCGCGGCTTGATCAGTCGCGGATACCAGGCGAGGTGACCGAACTGCATCGGCCCCTGGGTGGGGTCCTCGTTGAAGCGGCGGATCGTGCTCAGGTTGGCGAGCAGGTCCTGGCGGTTCTCGCCCGTGCGCAGCCAAGCCTCGAGGCGGGCCTTCTCGACCTGCAGGTTGAACTTGACCGGGCCCTCGGCGTAGTCGTTGTCGGCGACGATGCGGAACTCGAGCTTGCCGAGGTTGGCGATGCGCTCCTCGACGCGCTTCAGGTCGAGCGGGTCGTCGAAGTAGGGCAGCTCGATCAGGATGCCCGTCTCGCCGCTGCGGGTGACGAGAGGATCGAGCGTGCCGGTCGGGTCGATGCGCTCGATGATGACGCCGATCGTCTGCGCCATGATGGCGTCGATCGAGACGTTCTCCTTGGCGACCAGCTGCTGCAGCACGTCGCCGGGCACCTCGTAGCGCAACTGGGTGCCGCCCTTGAGGTCGCTGCCGAGGGCGGGCTTGAGCGTGAGCACGCAGGCGAGGCCCGCCAGGAGGGCGAGCAGGACCAGGAACAACTGCCGACGGGCGTTCTCGAGCATGACGGTGGGGCGGGCGCGGTCGCGCCACGCCGGGAGGCGGAGCATGCGGGCGCCGGCGTGCTGCCGGGGCCGCGGAGGAAGAGGACGCGAGGGCGGGCGGTGGCTACTCGGCGGCGGGCGCGGCGGGCTGCGGCAGTCCGCTGCCCTTGCCGGACCGCGGATACTGCAGCTTGCCGAGGTTGGGCTTCAGGCGCGTGGCCTTGCCTTCGCGGTCGCGCAGGTAGTAGAGCTTCGCCCGCCGGACGATGCCGCGCTCCTTGACCTCGATCGAGGCGACGCGCGGCGAGTGCAGCGGGAAGGTGCGCTCGACGCCCTCGCCGGCGACCAGGCGCCGCACCGTGGCGACGCGGCGCACGCCGCTGCCCTTCAGGGCGATCACGGTGCCGCTGAACAGCTGCACGCGCTCCTTGTCGCCTTCCCGGATCAGGTAGTGCACGTCGACGGTGTCGCCGATCCCGAAGTCGGGGATCTCGGCCTTCATGTGCTCGAGTTCGAGCTGGCGCAGGATGTTCATGGTCGGAAGGTTGGCTGGCCGGCGGGGCGCCGTGGGTGGCGCGTGCCGTCGGCAGGGTCTCAGGGGGTGGGGTTGGTCGGGTCGGTCGAAGCGTCGGAGCGGTTCTTGTGCGCGGTCAGGTGCCGCGCCCGTTCGTGCCGCCATCGGGCCACCGCCGCGTGGTCGCCGGACAGCAGCACGTCGGGCACGTGCCGGCCGCGGAACTCGCGTGGGCGGGTGTACTGCGGATGGTCCAGCCACTCGCCTTCGAACGACTCGAGCACGGCGGACTCGGCGCAGCCGAGCACGCCGGGGATCAGCCGCACCGCGGCTTCGAGCATGCACAGCGCGGCGAGTTCGCCGCCGGCCAGCACGAAGTCGCCGAGCGAGACCTCCTCCCAGGCGAAGCCCTCGCGGATGCGTTCGTCGTAGCCTTCGTAGCGACCACACAGGAACAGCAGCCGCTCGCGCTGGCTCAGTTCCCGTGCCTTGGCCTGGTCGAAGGTGCGACCGCGGGGGCATGGCAGGACCTTGTGGAAGGGACCATGGGTCCGCTCCACGTCCTCGATGGCGAGAAAGATCGGTTCGGGTTTCAGCACCATGCCCGGCCCGCCGCCGAACGGTCGATCGTCGACCGTGCGGTGCGGGTCGAAGGCGAAGTTCCGGAAGTCGACGAGGTCGACCCGGAGCTTGCCCTGGGCCTGCGCGATCCCGAGGATGCTCTCGTCCAGGTACGGCCGGAGGGCGTCCGGAAAGAGAGTCAGGATGGCGCAGCGCAAGGTGCCTTGCCGCGAAGAAGGGGTGAGGAGACTACGGGCGGGGCGGGGTGTCGGTCAAGACGACGCATGGCCGGGAACGCGCTCCGGCCGCTAGGCTTGGTGCATGTTCACCGGGCTGGTGCAGGCGATCGGGGTGGTCGTGGACAGGGTCGCAACCCCAGGCGGCATGCGGCTGCGCGTCGATCTGGGGGCGCTGCCGGGGCCGTTCCGCCTCGGCGACTCGATCGCCCTCTCCGGGGTGTGCTGCACGGTGGTCGGGCTCGACGGCCGGGTGGCAGCCTTCGACCTGAGCCCGGAGACCCTGGCCCGGACCTGGCTCGGCGGGACGGCGGCCGGCGACCCCCTCAACCTCGAGGGTGCGCTGCGGGCGGGCGAACCGCTCGGTGGCCACCTGGTGCAGGGGCACGTCGATGGCGTCGGCGAGGTGGCGGCGGCGATCGACCCCACGGCCGGCGGCGAGTTCTGGGCCCGGTTGCCACCGGACCTGGCGAAGTACTGTGTCGCCAAGGGTTCGATCACCCTCGACGGCGTCTCGCTGACGATCGCCGGCCAGCGCGACGGCGCGGTCGGCATCGCCGTGATCGTGCACACGGCCCAGGTGACGACGCTGGGCCGGAAGCGGGCGGGCGACCCGCTGCACGTCGAGGTCGACGTGATCGCGAAGTACGTCGAGAGCATGCTGGCGGCGCGGGGGCTCGGCGGTTGACCCCGCGGCCGCGGCGGCTCAACGCCGGGCGCCGGTGACGAGGTCGTAACGGGCGCCGGGCACGAGTTCGACCGTGGTGGCGGTCGCGTCGCCGTCGCCGCGCGGCGGCAGCACGCGGGCCGGAAGGTCGCCGACCACCTCGAGCGTGCTGCCGTTGACGACCGCGCCGCCGGCGACGTGGATGCCGGTGAGGCGTGGCAGCTGCGCGAGACACGCCCGCAGCCGTGCGTCCCGATCGGTCGAGGGCGCCCGGTCGGCGTCGGCGGCCGGGCGGGGTGGGGCGTGCACGGCCGTGCCCGGCAGCAACCCGAGGCCGCGCCGGTAGCCGATGCCGCCGTCGGCCGATCCCGGCGACCGGTCGAGGGCGATGGCCTCGCCGAGGGCGGCGCTGCCCCACACGACGCCGCCGCGCGCGAGCACCCGGGTGGCGCCTTCGCGCAGACGGGCCGCGCCGATCCGATCGACCAGGATCGCCGAATCGACCGGCTGCGGATCCTGCAGCCAGAGGCCGGTGGCGTCGGCCAGCGCGCGGTCGAGGTCGGCGCCGTCGATGCCGCCATCGCCCACCAGCGCGATCCCGATGACCGCCGCCGGCGCGGCCCGCAGCAGCGCGGTCTCGACCTCGGCTGCCGGCGCGTGCAGCGCGATGACGACGATGCGAGCCTGGTCGCCGCCGGCCAGCGCCACGAACCGGCCGACCGCGCCCGCGTCCCCGCCGAGCAGCAGGGTGCCGGCGCCGAGACGCGGCGGCGCCACTTCGGCGACGTTCCAGTGCGCGCGTTCGCCCGCGGCGCGCCGCCAGGGAGCGAGCGACACCGTCGCGCCGGGCTCGCACTCGACCGTGAGCGCCGGGTGACCGTGGTGCGCCGGCAGCGCCAATACGACCTTCGAGTCGCCCCAGACCTCCAGGTGGTCGCCGCGTACCACGGCGGCGGTGCCCTCGTCGACGCCGAGGCCGAAGTGCCCGGGCCGCATCGCCAGCGCCTGCAGCAGCCGCGGCAGCCGCCGCCGCCGCAGGAAGTGCTGGTCGCTGATCGCGCCGGGCACGCAGTCGAAGCCGGTGGCGAGGATCGGGGGGTCCATGCCCTCCTGGATCATGGTGCGGGTCTGGATCGCGGTGCCGGCCGAGGTGCCGGCGACCACGCCGCCGCGCGCGAGCACCGCCATCAGTTCCTTCTCGACCCGCGTGCCGAGGTAGGCGCTGGCGAGCCGGTCCTGCGCGCCGCCGCCGAGCCACACGCCGGTCGCAGCGCGCAGCGGCGCGCAGAAGGCCTCGTCGTCGGCGGTGGCGCGCTCGCGCGTGTGCAGCAGCGCGAAGGTCGCCCCCGGCTGGCGCTGCTGCCATTCGGCCACCCAGGCGTCGTTCTCGGCCGGCACGTCGGCGCTGCCGCTGGCGGTCGGGATCAGCACGATCCGGGCGTTCGCGCCGCCGGCGAGTTGGACGAAGCGCTGCCGGATGTCGGTGGGAAGCTTGCCGCCGCCGGCGAGGATGGCGGTCCCCGGCGCCGGGGGCGCCTGGGCGGCGAGCGCGATGGGCAGCAGGACGGCGGGCAGCAGGCGGCGCATGCCGCGAGGATAGCCTGCACCGCGCGCGACGGAGATGGTCCCGGGCGGTCGGGCCGTCGGCTGGCGCGGCGCCGCCGCGCCGATCGGGTAGGCTGGCCGCGTGGCGATCGCCGCCGAACCACCGCCGCTGATCCTGTTCGACGGCGACTGCAACCTCTGCCACGGCGCCGTGCAGTTCGTGCTGCGCCGCGACCCCGGGGGCCGCTTCCGGTTCGCGTCGCTGCAATCGGCTGCCGGGCGGGCGGCGCTCGCCGCGGCTGCGTCCGGCGTCCGGCTGCCCGACAGCATCGTGCTGGTGCACCGGGGTCGCGTGCGCACGAAGTCCGGCGCCGCGCTGGCGATCGCGCGCGGCTTGCGCTGGCCGTGGCCGCTGGCCGCCGTGTTCTGGCTCGTGCCGTTCCCGCTGCGGGATGCCGTCTACGACTGGGTCGCGCGCCATCGCTACCGCTGGTTCGGCAAGCGGCAGGAGTGCTGGCTGCCGACGCCGGCGCTGCGGGCCCGCTTCCTCGACGCCGACGAGCGCGATCGGGCGTCGCCATGACCGCGACGCCTGCCCAGCAGGCGCCACGCCGCTGGTGGTTCGCCGGCTGGGTGGCGATCTGCGCAGGCTTCGCCGGCTGGTCCCTGGCCGGCGCCGTCGATCGCGCGGTCTGGGCCTTCGAAGTGATGCCGCTGGGCGTCGTGCTGCTGCTGCTCGCGCTGCTGCGGCGCTGGCGCCTGTCGGACCTCGCCTTCGGCCTGCTGACGGTCTTCTTCGTCGTCCAGTGCGTCGGCGGTCGCTACACCTTCGCCGAGGTGCCGGTGCCACGAGCGTTGCTGGATGCGCTCGGTCTCGCGCGCAACCCCGTCGACCGCATCGGCCACTTCTGCCAGGGTTTCGTGCCGGCGATCCTGTTGCGGGAATGGTTGCTCCGGCGGCTGGGCCTGCCGCGCGGCGCGCCCCTGTTCTGGCTCGTCACCGGCTGCTGCCTGGGCTTCAGTGCCGGCTACGAACTGCTGGAGATGGCGGTCGTGCTGGTCTTCTACCCCGGTGCCGGTCCGGAGTGGCTCGGCACGCAGGGCGACCCGTGGGACGCACAGTGGGACATGGCGACCGCGCTGGCCGGGGCGCTGCTGGCCCAACTGCTGCTGCGGCGCTGGCACGATCGCAGTCTGCAGCGCGTCGCTCCGGAGGGCTGCGCGCGAGCCCTCTGAGGCGGCCCCCGCGCCGCCGTCCGCGCGGCGATCAGAACGTGCCCAGCAGCACCTGCACGAAGTTGCCGATCGGCGCCGCCTCGCGGGCGTCCTCCAGCGCCCGCGAGACCTGGGTGAAGATGCGGCGCAGGCGGACCCCGAGATCCTTGTCGTTGATCAGGATCCCGAGCGCGCCCTCGTTCTGCGTCAACCGGTCGGTCACCGTGCGCAGGTTGGCGATCGTCAGCTTCAGGTTCTGGCCGGTCTCCGCGTCGCTGGTCAGCGTGCCGATCACGCCCGCCGCGGGGTCGTTCGCCTTCGCCAGCAGGGTGCGCAGGTCCGCCATCGCCTCGCCGAGGTCGCGGCCGAGCGCCTCGTCGCGCAGGATCCGGCCGAGCGCGCCCTTGCCGTCGTGGGCGTCGCCGACGATCCGGGCGATGTTGTCGACCGTCGTGCGCACGTTGTCGGCGGTCTCGCGGTCGTTCAGCAGCACGCCGATCGTGCCGTCGGTGGACCGCAGCGCCTCGCTGGTCGCGGCGAGGTTGCCGACGATGCGCATCACGTCGTCGCGCATCGCGGTGTCGACGACGAGGCGGCCGATCGTGCCCTCGCCCTTGAGCACGGCGTCGGTGATGGCGTTCAGGTTCTGCACCGTCTGCAGCACCTCGTCGTAGAGTTCGCGGCGCCGCACGAGCCGCCCGACCGTGGAGTTCTCGTCGTTCATGTTGTCGAAGAACTCGCGGAACGACTTGACCGCGGCGTTGAGGTTCTCGCCGAGTTCGCCTTTGGCGTCGGCGATGTTGCCGATGCGGTCGAAGGCGCCCGGCTGGCTGAAGCCGCGCAGCTCGCGGCCGGCGGGCATCGGCGCGCCGCGGCCGGGGTCGATGTAGATCTGCTTGCCGCCGAGCACGCCGGCGTCGCGCACCTCGATCAGCGCCGCCTCCGTCAGCGGCACGGGCTCCTTCAGCAGGAGGGTCATGCGCACCGGCAGCTCGGGCCGCTGGTACTCGACGTCGATCGCGCCGACCTTGCCGACCTTCTTGCCGAGCACCATGACGTTGGTCCCGGCCTCGGCGCTGCCCGCGTCGGGGAAGAACACCACCAGCGGCGGCACCTTGCCCAGGGACAGGTCGGTCAGGTTGACCGTGGCCCAGAGCAGGAAGGCCAGCGTGCCGAAGAAGACGAGGCCGAGCAGCGTGTCGCGACGGATGCGATCCATGGGATTTCCGGGAGTCAGTCGGTGCCGCCGTGCAGGAAGGCGCGGGCCAGGGGGTGTTCGCTGTGCACGAGTTCGTCGACGGTGCCCTCGATGCCGAGGCGTCCCTGATCGAGGATGCCGATGCGATCGCCACACTGCACGGCGCAGGCCCGGGAGTGGGTGACGATCAGGCCGGTGACCCCCAGCTGGTCGCGCACCTCGACGATCAGCTCGTGGATCTGCTTGGAGATGATCGGGTCCAGCCCGGCGTTGGGCTCGTCGTAGAGCACGTACTCGGGCTTGGTGACCAGGGCCCGCGCGAGTCCGGTGCGCAGCCGCATGCCGCCGGAGATGCTCGGCGGATACTGGGCTGCCGCGTGGTCCATGCGGACCATGCGCAGCACCTCGTGCACGCGGTCGCGCGTCTCGTCGCGGCCGAGGCGGCCGTGTTCGCGCAGCGGCAGGGCGACGTTGTCCTCGACCGACAGCCAGTTGATCAGGGCACCGTTCTGGAACAGGTAGCCCATGCGGCGTCGCAGCGCCATCAGCTGGGTGCGGCCCATGGCGGGGACCTCCTGGCCGTCGACCTGCACCGAGCCGGAGTCCGGCCTGAGGATGCCGATCACGTGCTTCAGGGTGACGCTCTTGCCGCTGCCGGAGGGGCCCATCAGCACGAAGTTCATGCCCTTCGGCACCGCCAGCGTCATGCCGTCGAGGATCTGCCGACCGCCCAGCCGCTTGCTGACCTCGCGCAGTTCGATCATCCGGCGAGGAAGTAGAAGAACCAGGTGACGATGAAGCCCAGCACGATGATCAGGATCACCGAGTTGCGGACGGCCGCCTGCACGGCGAGGCCGACGCCGAGCGCCCCGCCGCTGGCGCGCAGGCCGGAGGCGCAGCTGACGATCGAGACGGCGATGCCGAACACCACCGCCTTGAACAGGCCGACGTAGACCTCCTTGGGCAGCGCCGTGCCCGACGAGGTCAGCGCCTCGCGGGCGCTGATCCAGTAGAGGTCGGGGCTGACCCCGAGGTTGTGCTCGGCGATGACGCTGCCGCCGTAGATGCCGACCAGGTTCGACAGGACGGTGAGCGTGGGGCACATCACGGCCAGCGCGACGACCCGCGGCACCACGAGGTAGTCGACCGGGTCGACCGACATCACCTCCAGCGCCGCCACCTCGTCGCTGACGTTCATCGTGCCGACCTCGGCGGCCATCGACGAGCCGACCGTGGCCGCCAGGATCACGCCGGTGATGAACGGGCCCATCTCGCGGCACATCGACAGGGCGGTGATGGTGCCCAGGATCGCCGTGTCGCCGAAACGGCGCAGTTCGATGCCGGTCTGCATCGCCAGGATCGCGCCGGCGAAGGCGGCGACGACCAGGGTCACCGGCAGGGAGCGCACGCCGGCGTTGAAGGCCATGTCCAGCGTGAACCGGATCCGGCGGGGGAGGCGGTGCAGCGCGAGTCCGCTGCGCAACAGCAGGTCGACGACGTAGCCGGCGGCGTCGATGCGGGCGCCGAGCTGGCGGCCGACGGCGGTGAGCACGCTCATGAGCCCGGCTCCGGCGCCGGCGCGCCGTCGTTGCCGCCGAAGCGGATCGGGATGCAGTGCAACAGCCGCAGCACGGTCGCGCCGTCGGCGGCGCGTTCGTAGCTGCCGAGGAACGGCACGCTGGCGGTCGTCCCGCCCTGCCGCTCGCGGCGCGTGAACAGGCGCGCGACGAGGTCGAACGCGTCGTCGTCGGCGGCGCGCTGGCGGCCCACCGCGAGCTGCCACAGGAAGCCATAGGCCTCCTCGACGCCGTAGGCGTTGCCGTCGCGCCAGGGGAATGGCGACAGCAGGCTCCAGTCGCCGCTCAGCGCCGCGCCGCGCACGTCCGTGCGGCTCGTGCGGTGCAGGAACGGCCAGAACTTCTCGAAGGTCTCGCGTTCGCCCACGTCGTGCCGATCCTGCACGATGCGGTAGTAGAAGGGCAGGATCCAGTTCTGCGTCGTGCGCAGGTCGGGATCGTGGTACTCGCGCCACCAGACCAGGGGCCAGAGGAAGAACCACGCGCGCTGGTCGTCGCTGTGCACCCGGCCGAGCAGCGGGAACAGCCACCACTGCGAGACGTTGTCCTCGGCGCGGTTCCAGTAGTGGAAGAACAGCGGCCAGAACAGGTTCAGCCGGGCGAAGTGGTCGTCCTTCCAGGTGTGCTGGAAGAACGGCCACAGCACCATCCAGCCGTGCACGGTGCGGCCGCTGCGCCAGCCGAACAGCGGCCACAGCCAGAAGCTCTGCACCGGCGCGTCGCTGAACTCGTTCTCGGTGCTCCAGGCGAAGAACGGCCACAGCACGAACCGGCGGTCGTGGCGGCCGGGCTCGATGTCGTGGCCGTAGAACGGCAGCACCCGGAACCAGCGGTGGTCGTTCTCGGCGCACGAGCCGATGCCGATCAGCGGCCACAGGAACAGCTGGTGCCGGTGCCCGCCCTTGTCCAGGCGCAGGTAGAGCGGGAACAGGATCGCGACGGCGCGGTCGTAGGTGAGGAACTGGGGGACGTCGGCGTAGAAGGGGAAGAAGGCGAAGTAGTTCTCGCGCTGGTCGGCGGAGCTGCCCCCCCAGAACAGCGGGAACAGGGCATACCAGTCGACGTCGCGTTCGCCCTCGTCGTTGATGCGGCTGCGGTGGCTCCACAGCGGGAACAACCGCTGCATGGACTCCTCGGCGTCGCTGCGCACGCGCCCGAGCGGCCACAGGAACTGGTGCTCGACCGCGGCCTGCGGCGGCTCGGTGACGCGGCGGTAGAGCGGCCGGATGCGGAAGTCGTCGCCGCCGTCGGTCGTGCGTTCGTAGTGCAGCAGCGGCCACAGGCAGTCCCACTCCAGCACCTCGCCGTCGGCGTCGAGGCGATGGAACCACAGCGGCGACAGGTTCAGTTCGCGCGGCAGCACGGCGCAGCCGCCGAGGACGGCGGCGCCGGCGGCGAGCAGGACCAGGCGGGCGGGGTTGGTGCGGCAGCTGCTCGCCATGTCGTGCGGCGGAGGATACTGCCGGGCGGGTGCCGCTCGCATGCACGAAAAGCGCCGCGATCGGCCGATCTCGCGGGGCGGTGCTGCGCGTGCAGGCGCCCGCCGCGCCGCGGAAACTGTCGCGCGGCGGCACGCGTGCTGTATACCGCCGCCATGGTCCGCACCATGTCCGGCATCCAGCCGACCGGGGATCTGCACATCGGCAACTACCTCGGTGCGCTGGTCAACTGGGTCGAACTGCAGCGCCGCTACGAAGCGTTCTTCTGCGTCGTCGACCTGCATGCCCTGACGCAGCGGCCCGAACCCGCGGCGCTGCAGCGGCGGGTGCGGGAGGTCGCGATCGGCATCCTCGCCAGCGGCGTCGATCCCGATCGCTCGACGTTGTTCGTGCAGTCGCACGTGCCCCAGCACACGGAGCTGGCCTGGGTGCTGAACTGCCTGGTCCCGCTCGGCGACCTGAACCGCATGACGCAGTTCAAGGACAAGAGCGCGCAGCAGCCGGAGAACATCAACGCCGGCCTGTTCACCTACCCGGTGCTGCAGGCCGCCGACATCGTGCTCTACCGGGCCGAGCGGGTGCCGGTCGGCGAGGACCAGGAGCAGCACCTGGAACTGGCGCGGGAGACGGTGCGGCGCTTCAACCACGTCTACGGCGACACCTTTCCCGAGCCGCAGGTCGTGAAGAGCCATGCGCCCCGGGTGATGGGTCTCGATGGCGAGAGCAAGATGTCGAAGTCCCGCAACAACGAGATCGGTCTGTTCGAGACCGCCGAGGAGACGATGCACAAGCTGCGGTCCGCCAAGACCGATCCGGCCCGGCTGCGGCGCACGGACCCGGGCAACCCGCAGGTCTGCAACGTCTTCGCCTGGCACGGGTTCTTCTCGCCGGCGGCGCAACGGGCCGAGATCGACGCCGGCTGCCGGTCGGCGGCGCTGGGCTGCGTCGACTGCAAGAAGGCCCTGGCGCAGAACCTGGAACAGGTCAAGGGGCCGATCCGCGAGCGCGCCGCGGCGCTGCGCGCGCACCCGGGGCGGCTGGACGAGATCCTGGCGGCGGGCGCGGCGAAGGCGCGGGCCGCGGCGGAGGCCACGATGACGCTCGTGCGCGAGCGCATCGGCCTGCGGGCGCCCCGCGGAGGTGGAGCGTGACGCGCCGGCCGAGGGTGGCGTGGGCGATCCTGTGCGCGGCCGGCCTCGCGGCGTGCGCCGGACCGCCGGCGACGCCAGAGCAGCGGCGGCTGGGCGAGCAGCGGCTGCTGGCGCCGTTCCTGCGCGACGCCGAGGTCGGCTGCGGCGAACTGGCGATCGACATCACCGGCAACTTCCATCCCCACGTCGGCCAACCGGCGATCGACCCGGCGACCCAGTCGGTGGCCAGGACGCATGGCGATGGCTACCGGGAGACGGTGTGGACGAACAAGACCGGCGATCCGGCGCGCGCCTTCGTGCTGACGATCGGCCAGCCGCCGGAGATCACCGAACGCGGCGTCGAGCCAGCCGTGCAGATGCGCTTCCGGGTGCTGCACCAGATCAGGCTGCGGGTCTACGAGGACAGGCGACCGTTGACGCTCGACGTGCGCGCCGCCGGCGACTTCGTGCTGCTGCGGGAACCGGGCAGCCGACCGCGCGAGATCGAGCGGTTCGAGGTCTCGGGCGGCGTGGCGACGGTGCGATGAGCCGATTCCGGAGGCGCGGGCGGTGGATGGCGCTCGCGGTGCTGCTGCTCGGCGGCGGCTGCGAGGTGGGGCCGGTGCGGCCGCGCAACGCCCCCGATCCGGCCGTCTACGTCGCCTGCGAGGATCCGGTCGGCGCGGCGGCCTGGCAGCGGGCGCAGGCGGCGCTGGCCCTGGGCGACGATGCCACGGCGCTGGTCGACCTGCGGACCTGCGCCGAACGCTGTCCCCTGCTGGTGCGCGCGCACCTCGCCTACCAGGATGCCGCGCGGCGGCTCGGCGGCGACGCCGAGCGGGCCATGCAGGCGTTCTACCTGGCGGATGCGAACGAGGTCCCGGTCGTGCGCGAGTACCTGCGGGCGCGCCTCGCCGAGACGTCCTACGCCCAGGGCGGGGCCTTGCGCGCCATCCTGGCGCGCGACCCGTCGTTCGCCTGGGCGCACCTGTCGTCGGCGCGCGTGCACCGGCGCCAGGGCCGGTTGCTGCAGGCCGTGGATGCGTTCGGGGCCGCGATCGCCAACGGACCCGACCTGCACGAGGCGCGGCTCGAGCGCGCGCAGGTGCTGGCCGAACTGGGGCGGGAGGTCGAGGCCGCCGTCGACTACCGGGCCTACCTGCGCGCGCGCCCCGAGGACGAAGTCGCGACGCGTGCCTTCGTGTCGCTGTTGCTCTACCAGCTCGAGCGGACCGGCGAAGCGGTGGAACTGCTCGACCGGCTCGAGGCGCGCGCGCCCGGGGACCCGATGCTGCGCATGGATCGTGCGGCCGCGCTGTGGCAGTCGAACGAGCCGCAGCAGGCGATCGAGGCCTACGTCGCCGTGCTGGCCGCCGATCCTGGCACGGCGCGCGCGGCCCTGAACATCGGCTACCTCTACTACGAGGTCGTGCCGCGCGATGCGGCCGGCCGTCGACGGTTCTGGCCCCGGGCACGGGCCGCGTTCCGCATGTTCCTGGCGCAGGCCCGGCCGAGCGACGGCCACGAGCAGTTCGAGTTCACGCTCGGCGTGCCCTACCGGCTCGAGGTGATCGCCGAGCTGCTCGGCCCGGATCCCGAGACGGAGGTCTCGCTGGCCGATCTCGCCTGGCCGGTCGGCGACGGTGCCTGAGCGGCGGTCCGCTTCACCGGGCCGTCGCCGCGGCGGCCCGCACGATCTCCTCGACGCCGAACGCGGACAGTTGCGGTAGCAGGCGCGCCCAGTCCGCCTGCCAGCCGCGGTCGCGCCGGGGTCCCGGCCGGCGCAGCCGGTGCCGGGGGGAGTCGATCTTCGCCACCACCCAGCCCGTGGCGTCATCGTGGTGCGCGAGCAGGTTGCGCAGGTCGAGGTTGCCGTCGCGGAACCCCAGGACATGCAGCCGCCCGACCAGGTTGCCGAGGGCTTCGGCGAGGGCGCGGCGCTCGCCGGGTTGCAGCCGGGCGAAGCAGCGATCCAGGGTCTCGCCGGGGAAGGCGGCGGTCACCAGGACCGCGCGGCGGAGGAAGCCGCCCGTGCGCTCCTCGCCGACCAGGATCGGCTCCGGCGCGGGCAGGTCGTGGCGGCGCATCCACGCCAGGGCGTCGAACTCCGCCGCGGCGCGGGAGCGAGACCACGGTCCGGTGCGCCGCGCGAAGTCCCGGAGCCTGGACGCCCAAGTAGCGTATTCGTAGACCTTTACGTAGTACGCGCCATGAGGGGTGCGGCGCTCGCGGACCCAGGACGTGCGGTGGTCGGTGACCACCCGGCCGGTGCCGCGGCGTGGATCCAGCACGGCGGCCACGAAGGCCGCGTCGCGGGCCAGGGGATGTCCGGCGCCGCGTACGAACCTTGGCAGGTTGTGGATCCTTGTCGACACGGCGCGCGCAAGAGTATAGTCCACCGCTACTTGATGCTCCCTCGCGCAGTGCGGCTGCGGCTGGACCCCCGTCGGATCCGTGCCGCGGCGCGGAACTGCGGCCGGACCCACGGAGGTCGTCCTTGAAGACCGTCACCAAGAAGGAACTCGTTCATCGCATCGCCGAACGGACAGGTGTCACGAAGGTCGTGGCGAAGGACGTGATCCAGTCCTTCCTGAACGCGATCATCAACGAGCTTGCCGAAGGCAACCGGCTGGAGTTCCGTGAGTTCGGCGTGTTCGAGTCGCGCGAGCGTGCGGCCCGGCTGGCGCAGAATCCGCGCACGCTCGAGAAGGTGCCCGTTCCTGCCAAACGCATCGTCAAGTTCAAGGTCGGCCGCTTGATGCGCAAGAAGGTGGCGGGCGAAGACGTCGGCGACCTCACCCTCGACGATCACGAGGACGACGACGACCATGCCCCGGCACCGGTGCGGAAGGGGCGCGCGGGCAACGAAGCCAGCGGTATGGCCTGATCGCGCCGAGCCGGGCGCCCGGCTTCACCGCTGGATCCGCCTTCACTTCAGGATCCGCAGGGCCCGGTCGAGGTCGGCGATCAGGTCGTCGCCATCCTCGATGCCGACCGACAGGCGGATCAGCCCATCGGCGAGCCCCGCCCGACGCCGCTCCTCGGCGGGAATCGACGCGTGCGTCATCGAAGCCGGGTGGTCGACGAGGCTCTCGACGCCGCCGAGGCTCTCGGCCAGCGAGAACACGCGCACCGACGAGCAGACCTGCTTGGCCTGCTCCACGCTCGCGCGCAGTTCGACCGACACCATGCCGCCACCCGCCCGCATCTGGCGCATGGCGAGGGCGTGGTTGGCATGGCTCGGCAGGCCGGGGTAGATCACGCGCGCCACCCGCGGATCGGCCTCGAGCCAGCGGGCGACGGCCATCGCGTTCTCGCAGTGGCGCTGCATGCGCACGTGCAGCGTCTTGGTGCCGCGCAGCACCAGGAAGCAGTCCATCGGCCCGGGCGTGCCGCCGCAGGAGTTCTGGAAGTGCATCAGCTTCTGGTGCAGGGCGTCGTCGTCGACGATCAGCGCGCCGCCGACCACGTCGCTGTGGCCGCCGAGGTACTTGGTCGTGGAGTGGGCGACGATGTCGCAGCCGAGGGCCAGCGGGTTCTGCAGCCAGGGCGTGGCGAAGGTGTTGTCCGCCATCGACAGCACGCCGCGCTGGCGGCACCTCGCGGCGATCGCGGCCAGGTCGCAGCACCGCAAGAGCGGGTTGGTCGGCGTCTCGAGCATCACGAGGCGGGTGCTGGGACGGAACGCGGCCTCGAGCTGGCCCAGGTCGGTGAGGTCGACGAAGGTCGTCTCGAGGCCGAACTTGGCGTAGAGCGTGCGCAGCAGGCGGTAGGTGCCGCCGTAGAGGTCGTTGCCGGCGATGACGTGGTCGCCCGACTGCAGCAGGTTGAGCACGCAGTGGATGGCGGCCATGCCGCTGGCGAAGGCGAGGCCGTGGCGCCCGCCCTCGAGGGCGGCCAGGTTGCGCTCGAGGGCCGTCCGGGTGGGGTTGTGGCTGCGGGAGTAGTCGTAGCCCTTGGTCTTCGCCGGGGCCTCCTGCACGTAGGTGCTGGTCATGAAGACCGGCGTCATGATCGCGCCGGTGGTGGGGTCGGGCTCCTGGCCGGCATGCACCGCGAGGGTGGCGAAGCCGGGTTTGCGTTCGCTGTTCATCGGGCCGCGGAGTTTACAAGGCCGTCCGCGCGGGCAACATGCTGGCTGCCGATGGCCACCGCGCATCCGTCCGCACGTCCGTTCGACCTCGACGCGCTCGAGTTCCACGTCGTGCGCACGATGCTGTTCGAGCGGCTCGCCTCGCCGGTCGGGCGTTCCGCGGTCGAGGCCGTCGGGCCCGACGCCGACCACGCCACGACGGTGGCCGGCCTGCAGGCCACTGCGGCGCTGGCCGCGCGCCTGCGCGACGGCGCCGAACTGCCGCTGTGGGGCGCGGTCGAGGTCCGATCCTGGCTGGTGCCGTTCGGCGCCGGCGAGCATGCGCTGCAGACGCGGGAACTCGCCGACCTGAAGCGTCTGCTGCGCGCCAGCGAGCGCTGCCGTCGCTGGCTGCTGGCCGGCGAACCCGCGCTGGCGGAGTTCGCCGCCCCGGCTCCGGATCTGGAGGATCTCGTCGCCGAACTCGAGCTGCTGGTCGACGACCGCGGCGAGGTGCTCGATTCGGCGTCGGCGAAGCTGGCCTCGATCCGGCTCGAGATCGAACAGGCGCGGCTCGCCGTCGAGGCCGTGCTGGCCCGGGTGCTGGCGGCGGCCGACGTGCGCAAGCACCTGCAAGCGCCGGAACCGGCGTGGCGGCACGGACGCCCCGTGCTGCAGGTCAAGGCGGAGTTCCGGCAGCGGGTCGCGGGAGTGTTGCACGACCGCAGCGCCTCGGGCGCCACGCTGTTCGTCGAACCGGAGGCGGTGGTCGAGGCGGCGAATCGCCTGTCGGACGCGCAGTCGGCGGAGAACCGCGAGATCCAGGTCGTGCTCGCCGACGCTGCGCGCGGGTTGCGCCGGCTCGCGGCGCCGATCCGCGCCGCCGTGGAGTTCGTGGCGGCAGCCGACCTGCTGCAGGCGAAGGCCCGGCTGGTGGCGATCGACGGCTACGTGGTGCCGGCGCTCGTCGAGCAGGGGCCGCTGCGCCTGCACGGGGCGCGGCACCCGCTGCTGCTGCGGCAGAGGGATGCGGCCGCGATCGTGCCGCTCGACGTGGCGCTGGGCGACCCGCACCCGATGCTGGTCGTCACGGGGCCGAACACGGGCGGCAAGACGGTGGTGCTGAAGACGATCGGCCTGCTGGCGCTGATGGCGATCAGCGGTCTGCCGATCCCCGCCGGAGCCGGAGCGCAGGTGCCGTTCTTCCGCGCCGTGCAGGCCGACATCGGCGACGAACAGGCGATCGCCCAGAACCTGTCGACGTTCAGTTCGCACGTGCAGCGCATCGCCCGTTGCCTGCGGCACGCGTCGCCGCGGGCCCTGGTGCTGCTCGACGAACTCGGGGCGGGCACCGATCCAGAGGAAGGCGGCGTGCTCGGCTACGCCGTGCTCGAGGAGCTGCTCCGCGCTGGCGCCTTCGCCGTCGTCACCACGCATCTCGGCCGGCTCAAGGACTTCGCCTACCAGCATGCCGGCGCGGAGAACGGTTCGATGGCCTTCGATGGCGAATCGCTGCGACCGCTCTACCGCTTGGACCTCGGCATCCCGGGGAGCAGCCATGCGCTCGACATCGCCCATCGGGTCGGCATGCCGGCGGCCGTCGTTGCGCGCGCCCGCGAACTGCTCGGCGTGCGGGACCAGAGCCTCGACCGGGTCATCGAGCGGGTGCAGGCGGCGCGGCGGGATGCGGAGGCCGACCGACGCCGGACCGCCGACCTCACCCGGGCCGCCGCTGCGAAGCAGGAGGAGCTCGAGGATCGCATGGCACAGGCGGTGCGCAAGGAGAACTGGCTGCAGGAAGAGGCGGACGGCGTCGTCGATGCCGAACTGCGAGCGGCGCAGGCGGCGCTGGAGGAGCCGCTGGCGGCGCTCGCCATCGCTCCGGGGGTGCACGGCGAGAGGGCTCGGGCCCTGCAGCGCATCGTGGCCGCGATGCCGAAGCGCGCCGCGGTCCACCGGCGGCGGATGCAGTTCTGCCACGCCCTGAAGAAGGGTGATCCCGTGTTCCTGCCGCGCTGGCACCGCGTCTGTCCGGTGCACAAGGTGGACCGGATCCGGGAGACGGTGACGGTCGACTACGGCAAGGTGAAGATGGAGGTCCCGTTCGAGGACGTCTCCTGGCTGCAGCCGCTGTCCTCCTGAGTCGCCGCCCCGGTGCCGGTGCGGCGGGTTGGTCCGGTGTCGGTTTCGCGGTGCCGGTTTCGGGGTGCCGGCCGGCACGCGGCCGGCTAGGCTTCGGCGACACCGTGGGCCGCATCCTGATCGCCGACAACGACCCGGCCGTCAACGGTCTGCTGCGCCTGGTGCTGGAGCGACTCGGGCTCGAGGTGCAGCAGGCGTTCGACGGCCGCTCGGCGATGGCGATGGCGCGGGAAGCGGGCGTGCGGGTCGTGGTCTGCGACCTGGACATGCCGGGCGCCTCGGGCCTCGAGGTGATCGAGTCGTTGGCCGGGTTGGCCCCGGCGCCGCACGTGATCGTGGTGTCCGGCTACCTGGATCGTGCCGTGCGCGACCGGCTGCAGGCGCTGCCCTGCGTCGCCGATGCGCTCGCCAAGCCCTTCGACCTGCTCGCCTTCGCCGCGCGCGTCCGCGATCTCGCGGCGGCCGCCGGCCCCTGAGCCGACTGCTGGAAAAAAAGGCCCAGGCCGACCTTGAACGGGCAGGGGGCCTCGGTATCCTCCTCCGGCCTTTCCACAGCAGCTAGCCCGCTAGCGTAGCTCAACTGGTAGAGCACCTGATTTGTAATCTGGAGGTTGTGGGTTCAAGTCCCATCGCTAGCTCCAGATCGGGTGCGAACCGCATGCCGCGCGCGGCGGTCGGCCGGTGAGTTCGCGAACGGGAGCGCCGTTGGGGAGAGGTTCGCGCGCACGGCAACGTCGGGCGGATACCAAAGCGGCCAAATGGACCAGACTGTAAATCTGGCGGCTCAGCCTTCGCAGGTTCGAATCCTGCTCCGCCCACCAAGTCTCCCGTTCGGCTCTCGGTGATCCACCGGCGGCCTTCCCGGGCGTTCGCGCGATCTGCCGCCCAGCGGGTGTAGCTCAATGGTAGAGCTCCAGCCTTCCAAGCTGGTGGTGAGGGTTCGATTCCCTTCACCCGCTCCAGATCGTTCTTTCCCCTCACGTTCGCTGCTATAGCTCAGCTGGTAGAGCACCTCCTTGGTAAGGAGGAGGTCGTGGGTTCAAGTCCCGCTAGCAGCTCCAACTCCGCATTCCCGTTCCGGGGCTCCGCAGCCGGACCCCACCGAAGTTCGAGATCCCATGGCCAAGGAAACTTTCACCAGGACCAAGCCCCACGTCAACGTGGGGACCATCGGGCACGTTGCCCACGGCAAGACCACGACGACGGCGGCCATCACCTACACCCTCGCGGCCGTCGGGCTCGCCAAGTACAAGGAGTACGCCTCGGTCGCCAAGGGCGGCACCGTGCGCGACGCGACCCGCGTGGTGACGATCTCCGCGGCGCACGTCGAGTACGAGACGAAGAACCGCCACTACGCGCACGTGGACTGCCCGGGCCACGCCGACTACGTGAAGAACATGATCACGGGCGCGGCGCAGATGGACGGCGCGATCCTGGTGGTCGCCGCCGACGACGGTCCGATGCCCCAGACCAAGGAGCACGTGCTGCTCGCCCGCCAGGTGGGCGTGCCGGCGATCGTCTGCTACCTGAACAAGTGCGACCTGGTCGACGACCCGGAGCTGCTCGACCTCGTGGAGATGGAGATCCGCGAGCTGCTGACGAAGTACGACTACCCGGGCGACACGGCGAAGGTCGTGCGCGGGGCGTCGTTCAAGGCGCTGCAGACCCCGAACCCGGGTCCGGACAACCCCGACAGCAAGTGCATCTTCGAGCTGATGGACGCGATCGACGAGGCGATCCCCGAGCCGAAGCGCGACGTCGACAAGACGTTCCTGATGCCCGTCGAGGACGTGTTCTCGATCGAAGGTCGCGGCACGGTCGCGACCGGCCGCGTCGAGCGCGGCCGCGTCAAGGTCGGTGAGTCGGTCGAGATCGTCGGCATCCGCGAGACGCGGCCGACCACGGTGACCGGCGTCGAGATGTTCCAGAAGACCCTGGACGAGGGGCAGGCCGGCGACAACGTCGGGCTGCTGCTGCGCGGCCTCAAGAAGGAGGACATCGAGCGCGGCATGGTGCTGGCGGCACCGAAGACGGTGACGCCGCACACCAAGTTCACGGCGCAGGTCTACGCCCTGACCAAGGAGGAGGGTGGTCGCCACACTCCGTTCATGTCGGGCTACCGGCCGCAGTTCTACTTCCGCACGACGGACGTCACCGGCACCGCGAAGCTCGTCGGCGCCGAGATGTGCATGCCCGGCGACAACGTCGAGATCGAGGTGGAGCTGGGCACGCCGATCGCCATGGACGAGCACCAGCGGTTCGCCATCCGCGAGGGTGGCCGCACCGTCGGGGCCGGTCGCGTGACCAAGATCATCGCCTGATAGTGAGCGGCCCGAGGCCGCCGGCTTCACGGCTGGCTGCCTCGAGCCAGTACAGGGCAGTAGCTCAATTGGTAGAGCTGTCGATTCCAAATCGACGGGTTGAGGGTTCGAGTCCTTCCTGCCCTGCCATACACTGGATCGGGCCTCGCCGAGGCGAGGCATGGACCACGAAGCAGCGGTGACGTGGTCCCGGACGGCGTGCGGTTCTCCGTGCACCGTTGCAGTCGGACGAGCCGCTGTCGAGGCATGCCGTGAGTTATCGCAAGGACCAAGGACGCTACGCGCGGATGATCGCCTTCTGGGCGGTGCTGCTGCTCGTCGCCTACGGCTGTTTCCACAGCGGCGGCCTCGTCAGCGTTCTCGACCGCTACATGGGCGACGCGAACCCCGTGCTGGTGGAGCCGTTCCCGCTGCTGGGACGGCTCCGGGTGTCGACCTGCATCGTGCTCGGGGTGCTGCTCGTGGTGGCCCTGGTCCTGCATGCCCTGCTGCAGCGGCCCAAGATCGCCGATCCGCTGATCGAGACCGAGGCGGAGATGCAGAAGGTCACGTGGCCGACGTGGGGCGAGGCTTGGCAGGGCACGATGGCGGTCACCGTGATGGTCGTCGTGATGTTCGTGTTCCTGTCCGTGGTCGACCTGCTGTTGCTGAAGGCGATGCAGATGCTGACCGGAGGCGCGGCCTGATGGCACTGGACTGGTATTTCCTCCGGGTGCAGGTCGGTCGCGAGGACCGCATCCGCGAGAGCATGGTTCGCCGCCTGAAGCAGGCCGGCATCGAGCACCTGGTGCCGCAGATCGTGGTCCCGACCGAGACGATCGCCGATCACCGTCAGGGCAAGAAGACGGTGAAGCGCCGGAAGCTCTACCCCGGCTACCTGATGGTGCAGATGGACCTCTCGGACGAGGTGTGGTTCGTGCTGCGCGAGACCCCGGGCTTCGGCGACTTCGTCGGCGGCCACACGCAGCCCACGCCGGCCAGGTCGGAGGATGTCGACAAGGTCCTGGCGACCATGGATGCCAGCAAGGAGCAGCCCAAGGTCGCGGTGACCTTCAAGAAGGGGGATCGGGTCAAGATCAAGACCGGAGCCTTCGAGAACACCGATGCGATCGTCGAGGAGGTGCATGCCGAGAAGGGCACGCTCGACGTCTCGGTGAACTTCTTCGGTCGTCCCACGCCGATGTCGCTCGGCTACTGGGAAGTCGAGCTGACGTAGTCCGCCGGCGTGCGACCGCCAGCGCAGCGGGCGGCGCCTCCTGGCCCCGATCTCGCCGCGGCCGGAGCAGAAATCCCTCGGCGGGGTGTTGACGAAGGGCTGGCCTTCTGCTTCACTCTTCGCCCCCCTGCCCGAGCGCACGGCGATCGGCCCCAGGGTTCCTCTTGTAGTGGGAGGGCGCCCGCAACCGCGGGCACCCGCCTGGACCACGGAGAGCCAAAATGGCCAAGGAAATCACCGCTTACGTCAAGCTCCAGTGCCCTGCCGGGCAGGCCACCCCAGCGCCGCCGGTCGGGCCGGCGCTCGGTCAGCACGGCATCAACATCGGGCAGTTCGTCAAGCAGTTCAACGACGAGACGCGCGCCCAGGCCGGCCTGATCATCCCCGTGATCATCACGGTCTACAAGGACCGTACGTTCACGCTGCAGTACAAGTCGCCGCCGGCGGCCGTGCTGCTCAAGAAGGCGGCCAAGCTGGCCACGGCAGCGAAGACGCCGGGCAGCCAGGTGGCCGGTCAGGTCACCCGGGCCCAGGTGCGGGAGATCGCGCAGGCCAAGATGAAGGACCTCAACACCGTCCACGTCGAAGCTGCGATGCGCATGGTCGAGGGCACGGCACGGTCGTGCGGAATCCAGGTCGTCGATTGACATTCGTCTCCGGCGTCCGCGCCTCGCCGCGTTGCGGTCTCCGCCGCAGCTGACCGAGTCCGCCGGGCGCCGAAGCCAAGAGCCCACAGGAACACCCATGGCCAAGAAGCGCAGCCGTCGCTACCAGAAAGCCGCCGCCAAGGTCGATCGTACCAAGCGTTACCCCGTCGTGGAGGGGATGGCCCTGATCAAGTCCCTCGCGGGACCGAAGTTCGACGAGGCCGTGGATGTCGCGGTCCGCATCGGCATCGACGCGAAGAAGACCGATCAGCTCGTTCGCGGCTCGGTGAGTCTGCCGAAGGGAACCGGCAAGTCGGTGCGGATCGCCGTCTTCGCCGAAGGCGAGCGCGCCAAGGAGGCCCTGGCTGCTGGCGCCGACTTCGTCGGCGCGGCCGACCTCGCAGATCGCATCGAGAAGGGCTTCACCGACTTCGACATGACCATCGCGTCGCCGGACATGATGCGCTTCGTCGGCAAGCTCGGCAAGGTGCTCGGCCCGCAAGGCAAGATGCCGTCGCCGAAGGCCGGAACGGTGACCCCCAACGTGGCTGCTGCCGTGCGGGAGTTCAAGGCCGGCAAGATCGAGTTCCGCACCGACGCGGGCGCCAACGTGCACGCCGCCATCGGCCGCAAGTCGTTCGGCGCCGAGGACCTGGCGGCCAATCTGAAGGCCTTCGTCGACCATCTGCGCACCTTGCGTCCGGCGCAGGCGAAGGGCGAGTTCATCAAGAAGGTCGTCGTTTCCACCTCGATGGGGCCGGGCGTCGCGGTCGCCGTGGAATAGCAGGAGCGAGTCATGCCCAATCTAGTCAACGAGATCCTGTTGGCCGACCTGCAGCGCGAGTTCCAGAGGATGGGCTCGTGCGTGGTGGTCGAGTTCGGCAAGCTCCTGCCGCAGCAGGACGTCGACATCCGCGGCCAGTTGCGCAGCGCCGGTGTGCGTTATCGCGTCGTGCGCAGCCGACTGGCGCAGAAGGCCTTCGCCGGCCTGAACCTCGACCTGGGCCAGGCGCTCACGGGTCGCTGTGGCGTTGCCATCGCCGAGAAGGAGGGCGCGATCCAGGCGGCGAAGATCCTGCGCGACTGGATCAAGAAGACCAAGGACGCACCCCTGCAGATCAAGGGCGGCGTCGTCGAGGGAGCAGCCTACGTGGGCGCGGCGGCGGCCACGATTGCGGACCTGCCGGATCGCCACACGGTGAACACGCAGGTGGTGACCGCCATCAGCGGGCCCGCGCGTTCCCTCGCCACCCTGGTCAGCGCCGTTGCGGGCGGTCTTGCCCGTTGCATCCAGGCTCGCGTCGACAAGGCGGGCGAGGCCGCCGCCGCCCAGTCCTGATCCCAGACCAAGAACCCAACGAATCCACCCCCCATCGGAGATCGTGCCCAACATGTCGAATGAACAAACCGTCGTCCTCGATGCAGAGCTCGAGGACATCTTCAAGAAGATCGACGCGCTGAGCCTCGGCAAGGCGGCGCAGCTGGTCAAGGCCATGGAATCGCGCTGGGGTGTCTCGGCGGCGGCCCCCGTGGCGGTCGCCGCGGCTCCTGCCGGTGGCGGCGGTGCGGCTCCGGCGGCGGAAGAGCAGACCGAGTTCACCGTTGTGCTCAAGGACGGCGGTGCGAACAAGATCAACGTGATCAAGGTGGTGCGCGAGATCACCGGCCTCGGCCTGAAGGAGGCCAAGGCGCTGGTCGACGAGGCGCCGAAGCCGGTGAAGGAGGGCGTCGGCAAGGACGAGGCCGCCGAGCTCAAGAAGAAGCTGACCGAGGCCGGCGCCACGGTGGAGTTGAAGTAGCCGACAGCGCATGGGCCCGGCCGCAGCCTTGCCCGTGCGCTGCTCCAGTCCGTGGCCAGCTCATCCGGACCGCGCCTTTTTGGTTGCGGGCCCTGGTGTCCCTGCCTTACGCTGCCCCCCCCTTCTTGGTTCGGTTTTTGCACGCCCGGTCCCGGTTTCGCGCCGTTTGACCGGCCGTCGAGCGACCGCATGCAGCGAGTGGTGGGCGCAGAGTTCTTGCTCGATCGCAGGCCGATCCGTTCGCAGTTGCTGACTTGGGCCCTGTCGCCGGGGCCCGCAGGTGGAACCGCATGGAGACCGTAGTCTACGGGCGTTACAGGTCCGTTGCCGAGATCCCCGACCTCGTCGAGATGCAGACGAAGTCGTACCAGAGCTTCCTGCAGCCCGATGTGCCGCCCAATCGGCGCAAGGTCGAGGGCCTGGAGGCGCTGCTGCGCGAGATCTTCCCGATCTACTCGTACGACAAGACGCTCTGCATCGAGTACGTCAGCTACGAGCTGGGGCGGCCGCGGTACACCGTCGAGGAGTGCCGCAAGCTGCGGGTGACGTACGGCTACCCGTTCAAGATCCGGGTGCGGCTCGTCAAGCCGGAGCCCGTCGAGGAGGAGATCTACCTCGGCGAGATCCCGATCATGATCGGCGGCGGCGAGTTCATCGTCAACGGCAGCGAGCGCGTCACCGTCAGCCAGCTGCACCGCTCACCCGGCGTCGACTTCTCCGTGGAGTTGCACACGGGTGAGAAGAAGCTGCACTCCTGCTGGATCATCCCCGAGCGCGGTTCGTGGATCGAACTGAACGTCACCAAGAAGGATGCGGTGGCGATCCGCATCGACCAGTCCGGCAAGTTCTCCTGCAGCACGCTGCTGCGGGCCATGGACCAGAAGTACTCGACCGACGCAGCGATCCTGCGCGAGTTCTACGAGGTCGAGAAGATCCAACGGAAGAAGGCCGATCCCGAGGCCAAGTTCGCCAAGGCGCTGGTGGGGACCTATGCGGTCGGCGACATCGTCGACGAGGCCAGCGGGGATCCGTTCGTGCGCAGCGGTGAGGAGATCACCGAGGAGGCTGCCCGCGCGATCGCCGGCAGCGAACTTCGCGAGGTGGAGGTCCTGCGGGACCCCGAGGACTTCCTGATCCTGAACACCCTGCGCGAGGACACGACCAACAGCCACGAGGAGGCCCTGCTGAAGATCTACCAGCGGTTGCGTCCTGGCAACCCGCCGCAGATCGAGAAGGCGCGGGAGCTGTTCCACGAGAAGTTCTTCGACGAGACGCGTTACCGGTTGGGGCGCGTCGGGCGCTTCCGGCTCAACCGCAAGTTCGGCACTTCGACCGCGGAGACGCAGCAGACCTTGACGGCCGCGGACTTCGTCCAGGCGATCAAGTACATCCTCGCCCTGCGCGCCGGCGAAGGCGAGGTCGACGACATCGACCACCTGGGCAACCGCCGTGTGCGTACGATCCAGGAGCTGGCTGGGGACGAGTTCCGCAAGGGCTTCCTCAAGCTGCGCCGCACCGCCCAGGAGCGGATGAACCTCGAGAACGTCGACACGGTCACGCCGCGCAACCTGATCAACAGCAAGACCTTCTCCTCGGCGATCGAGTACTTCTTCGCCCGCGGCGAGCTGAGCCAGGTGGTCGACCAGACCAATCCGCTGTCGCAGCTGACCCACGAACGCCGCCTGTCGGCGCTCGGACCGGGCGGCTTGAACCGGAAGCGGGCTGGGTTCGAGGTGCGCGACGTGCACATCTCGCACTATGGGCGGCTCTGCCCGATCGAGACGCCCGAAGGCACGAACATCGGCCTCATCTCGAGCCTCGCCATCTACAGCTCGCTCGACGAGTACGGATTCCTCACGACGCCCTATGTCGTGATCAAGAACGGCAAGGTCACCGACGAAGTGGTGCGCCTGCGTGCCGACGAGGAGAACGCATCCATCCTGGCGCCAGCCGACACCGAGGTGGACAAGAGCGGCCGGCTTGCGGGGGACGAGCAGGGGCGCGTGATCGCCCGCGTCAAGGGCGATCCGGCGCTCGTCGAGGCCAAGGACGTCCAGTACATGGACGTCAGCACCAAGCAGGTGGTCGGAGTGTCCGCCTCCCTGATCCCCTTCCTCGAGCACGACGACGCCAACCGCGCGTTGATGGGTTCGAACATGCAGCGGCAGGCGGTGCCGCTGCTGACGACGCAGGCGCCGCTGGTGATGACCGGGATGGAGGAGGTGGTGGCGCGCAACTCGAGCATGGTCGTGCGGGCCCGCAAGGCCGGCACGGTCACCGCCGTCGACGCGACGAGGATCGAGATCGGCGACGACGTCTACCGGTTGCGCAAGTACGAGGCGCTGAACGAGCGCACCTGCCAGAACCAGACCCCGATCGTGAAGCTTGGCCAGAAGGTCAAGGCCGGAGAGGTCATCGCGGACGGCGCGGCAACCGATCGAGGCGTGCTCGCGCTCGGCAAGAACCTGACCGTCGCGTTCATGCCGTGGGACGGCTACAACTACGAGGACGCGATCCTGCTCAGCGAGAACCTCGTCAAGGACGACGTCTACACGTCGATCCACATCGACGAGTTCGAGATCGAGATCCGCGAGACCAAGCTCGGCCGGGAGGAGTTCTCGCGCGACATCCCCAACGTCTCCGAGAAGGCGCTGCGGCACCTCGACGAGAGTGGCATCGTCCGGGTCGGGACAAGGGTGAAGCCGGGTGACATCCTGGTCGGCAAGGTCGCGCCGAAGAGCAAGAGCGAGCTGACGCCGGAGGAGAAGCTCCTGCACGCGATCTTCGGCCGGGCCGGTGAGGACGTGAAGAACGCCTCCCTCGAGGTGCCGACCGGTGTCGAGGGCATCGTCATCGGCGCCGAGAAGTACAGCCGCAAGGTCAACCTCACCGAGAACGAGCGCACGCGGAACCTGGAGGAGATCAAGAACGCCGAGATCGAGTTCCTGAAGCAGTTCCGCAGCAACACCAAGCGTCTGCTGGAGAGCGCCAAGGAGATCACCGGCCAGGCGATCACCTCGCCGGAGGGCCGGAAGCTGGCGGTGAACGAGGACATGCTGATCCTCGACCTGCGCACGATCCGGGACCGGGTCCGCCAGGTGGCCGAGGAACTCGGCGACGCCAAGCAGCGACAGGAACTGCTGCAGGTCCTGCGCGAGTTCGGCGACCGCATCGAGGAGTCCGAGGCGGACAAGAACAAGCTCGTGAATCGTCTGTCGCGCGGCGACGAGCTGCCCCAGGGCGTGCTGGAGATGGTGAAGGTCTACGTCGCCACGAAGCGCCGGATCTCGGTGGGCGACAAGATGGCCGGACGGCACGGGAACAAGGGCGTGATCAGCAAGATCCTGCCGGTGGAGGACATGCCGTTCCTCGCCGACGGCACGCCGGTCGACATCGTGCTGAACCCGCTCGGCGTGCCGAGCCGCATGAACGTCGGCCAGATCCTCGAGACCCACCTCGGTTGGGCGGCGAGGAAGCTCGGCTTCCGTGCGGTGTCGCCGGTCTTCGACGGCGCGTCGGAGACCGACATCGAGACGGCGCTGCAGAAGGCAGGCTTCGCCACCGACGGCAAGTCGGTGCTCTACGACGGGCGCACGGGCGAGCAGTTCACGCAGCGGGTCACCGTGGGCACGCTCTACATGCTGAAGCTGCACCACCTGGTCGACGACAAGGTGCACGCCCGTGCCACGGGTCCCTACTCGCTCATCACCCAGCAGCCCCTCGGCGGCAAGGCTCGCTTCGGCGGGCAGCGGTTCGGCGAGATGGAGGTCTGGGCCCTCGAGGCCTACGGGGCCGCCAACATCCTGCAGGAGCTGCTGACCGTGAAGTCCGACGATGTCGATGGCCGGACGAAGATCTACGAGGCGATGGTCAAGAACGAGAACATCCTCGAGCCGGGCACGCCCGTGTCCTTCGGCGTGCTCTGCAACGAGATCAAGGGACTCGGCCTGAACATCGAACTGCACAAGCGCGGCGCGGCCGAGGCCGTGTTGCCGGGCTAGTCACGACCCGCATTCCCAGGTTCCCGCGCCTCCCGCCTCCGCGAACCCAACCCACAGGGCCCACCCGATGGTCGAACCCATCTACGACAAGATCAACGACTACGCTTCGGTAACGATCCGCCTGGCCTCGCCCGAGGACATCCGCACGTGGTCGTTCGGCGAGGTCAAGAAGCCCGAGACCATCAACTACCGGACCTACCGGCCGGAACGGGATGGCCTGTTCTGCGAGCGCATCTTCGGCCCCGAGAAGGACTGGGAGTGCTCGTGCGGCAAGTACAAGGGCATCAAGCACAAGAACATCACCTGCGACAAGTGCGGGGTGATGATCACGCACAGTCGGGTGCGCCGGAAGCGCATGGGCCACATCAACCTGGCCGCGCCGGTCGCCCACATCTGGTTCTTCAAGGCGATGCCGTCGCGCCTGGGCACCCTGCTGGGGCTCAAGACGGCCAGCCTCGAGAAGGTCATCTACTTCCAGGACTACATCGTCATCGATGCCGGCGACACGCCGCTGAAGGCGCTGCAGCTGCTGTCGGAGGACGAGTATCGGCAGGCCCGGCAGAAGTACGGCATGTCGTTCCAGGCCGGCATGGGGGCGGAGGCGATTCGCGATCTCCTGCGGCGCCTCGAGTTGCCGTTGCTCAGCGAGACCCTGCGCGAGGACCTGAAGCGGACGGAGTCGAAGCAGAAGATCAAGGACATCATCAAGCGGCTGAAGACGGTCGAGATGCTGCGCGACTCGGGCAACAAGGCCGAGTGGATGATCCTCGACGCGATCCCGGTGATCCCGCCCGACCTGCGGCCCCTGGTGCCGCTGGACAGCGGCAACTTCGCGACGTCGGACCTGAACGACCTCTACCGGCGCCTGATCAACCGCAACAACCGGCTGAAGAAGCTGCTCGACCTCAACGCACCCGAGGTCATCATCCGCAACGAGAAGCGGATGCTGCAGCAGTCGGTCGACGCGCTGTTCGACAACAACCGCTGCCGCCGGCCGGTGCTGGGCTCGAGCAACCGCCCGTTGAAGTCGCTGACCGACATGATCAAGGGCAAGCAGGGCCGGTTCCGCGAGAACCTGCTCGGCAAGCGCGTCGACTACTCGGCCCGCTCGGTGATCGTCGTTGGACCCGATCTGAAGCTGCACCAGTGCGGCCTGCCCAAGATCATCGCGCTGGAACTGTTCCAGCCGTTCATCATCCGGCGGCTGAAGGAGCTCGGCCATGCCGACACCATCAAGTCCGCGAAGAAGATGCTGGAGCGCAAGGACGAGGAGGTCTGGGACATCCTCGAGGAGGTGATCCAGAACCACCCGGTGCTCCTCAACCGCGCCCCGACGCTCCACCGCGTCGGCATCCAGGCCTTCGAGCCGGTGCTCGTCGAGGGCAACGCGATCCGCATCCATCCGCTCGTCTGCTCGGGCTACAACGCCGACTTCGACGGCGACCAGATGGCGGTGCACCTGCCCTTGTCGTTCGAGGCGCAGATCGAGGCGTCGACGCTGATGCTGTCGACGAACAACATCTTCTCCCCCGCGCACGGGGGGCCGATCATCGCGCCGAACCAGGACATCGTGCTCGGCTGCTACTTCCTGAGCCTGGCGCGGCCGGGCGAACTGGGGGAGGGCAAGACCTTCGCCAGCCGGGACGAAGTGTGGATGTCCTACTCGATGGGCAAGCTGCACATCCATGCGCGGATCAAGGTGCAGTTCCCGGCCGGCGTGGAGATCCGCAACCAGGGCAACACGGTCCGCACCGACGGCAAGACGCTCGTCGAGACCACGCCGGGGCGGATCATGTTCAACGAGATCCTCGAGCCGGGGATGCCGTTCTACAACCACGACCTCGACAAGAAGGGGCTGTCGAACATCATCGCCGATTGCCACCTCCTGCTCGGCCGTGACGCGACCCTGCGGCTGCTGGACAACCTGAAGGAGACCGGCTTCAAGGCGGCCACCCGCGCGGGCCTCTCGTTCGGCAAGGACGACATGGTCGTTCCGCCGACGAAGGACAAGATCATCGCGCAGACCCAGAAGGAGGTGGAGAAGATCCACACCGCGCACCAGCGCGGCATCATCACCGAGGGCGAGCGCTACCTGAAGGTCATCGATTCCTGGACGCACGCTCGTGAGCGCATCGGCGAGGACATGCTGCACGAGCTGCGCAACGACACCCGCGAAGGTCGGCTCTACGTGAATCCGATCTTCTGCATGGTGATGTCGAAGGCGCGCGGTTCCGTCGAGCAGATCCGTCAGCTCGCCGGCATGCGCGGCCTGATGGCGAAGCCCTCGGGCAAGATCATCGAACAGCCGATCAAGGCCAACTTCCGGGAAGGGCTCCGGGTGCTGGAGTACTTCTCGTCGACCCACGGCGCCCGCAAGGGGCTGGCCGACACCGCGCTGAAGACCGCCGACTCGGGCTACCTGACCCGCAAGCTGGCGGATGTGGCGCAGAACGTCGTGATCTCGATGGACGACTGCGGCACCGAGAACGGCGCCGACAAGGGCACCGTCTACCAGGGTGACAAGGTCGCCGTCAGCTTCGTCGACGCGGTGCGCGGCCGCGTCGCGCTGGTTTCGATCGTCGACCCGATGACCGAGGAGGTCATCGTCGGCAAGAACCAGCTGATCACCGTCGACATCGCCAAGCGCATCGAGCGGGTCGCGAGCAGCGAGACGATTCGCGTGCGTTCGCCGCTCACCTGCGAAGCGCCCGTCGGTCTGTGTGCCAAGTGCTACGGCATGGACTTGTCGCGCAGCGAACTCGCCGAGCCGGGACTTGCGGTCGGCATCATCGCCGCCCAGTCGATCGGCGAGCCGGGCACCCAGCTGACGATGCGGACGTTCCACATCGGTGGCACGGCCTCGAAGAAGGTCGAGGACTCCGAGATCAAGAACAAGCGCGCCGGTCGGGTCCAGTTCGCCAACCTCACCACGGTCGAGGTGCAGGTCGAGGAGCCGAAGGCCGGCAAGTCGGCGACCCAGTGGATCGCCCTCAAGCGACGCGGCGAGATCCTCATCGTCGACCAGAAGGAACGGGAACTGGAGCGGCATGCTGTGCCGCTCGGCGCCGTCGTGCACGTCACCGAGGGCCAGGAGATCAAGGAGGCCTCCCTGCTCTGCTCGTGGGATCCGCACCACAATCCCATCCTGGCCGAGGTCGGCGGCGTCGTGCGCTACGAGGACATCCTCGAAGGCAAGACCTATCGCGTCGAACGCGATGCCGACACCAAGGTCCAGCGCAAGGTGATGGTCGAGCACAAGGGCGACCTGCACCCGCAGATCATCATCGAAGACGAGAACGGCAACCGGCTGGCGATCAATCCCGTACCCGAGAAGGCCTACATCGAGGTCGAGAACGGGCAACGCGTGACGGCCGGCATGCTGCTCGCGAAGACGCCACGCGAGATCCAGGGTACCCAGGACATCACCGGCGGTCTGCCGCGCGTCACCGAGTTGTTCGAGGCCCGGCGGCCGAAGGATCCGGCCGTGCTGTCGGAGATCGACGGCATGGTCGAGCTCGGTGACAAGCGCCGCGGCAAGCGCACGATCATCGTCAAGGGCGAGGGCGGCCTCGATCGCGAGCATCTCGTGCCGCAGGGGAAGAACCTGCGCGTTCACCGTGGCGACCACGTGAAGGCTGGCGAAGCCCTGGTGGATGGCCCGCTGGTGCCGCACGACATCCTGCAGATCCAGGGCGAGAAGTCGGTGCAGGGATACCTGCTGCGTGAAGTCCAGACGGTCTATCGCGCCCAGGGCGTGAGCATCGACGACAAGCACATCGAGATCATCCTGGCCCAGATGATGCGCAAGGTGCAGATCGAGGATCCGGGCGACAGCGAGTTCCTGCCCGGCGCCGTGGTGGACAAGTTCCGGTTCCGCGAGTCGAACCAGCTGCTGCGCAAGGAGCGCAAGAAGCCGTCTACGGCATCTCCGCTGCTGCTCGGCATCACGAAGGCCTCGCTGCAGTCCGATTCGTTCATCTCCGCGGCCTCGTTCCAGGAAACGACCAAGGTGCTGACCGAGGCCGCTCTGGCCGGCAAGCGTGACGAATTGGTGGGCCTCAAGGAGAACGTGATCCTCGGGCACCTCGTGCCGACCGGCACCGGGTTCCGGAACTACCAGAAGACGCGCGTGCGCAAGAACGTGGACCTGCAGGCCGCTGCCGAGGAGATCGGCCGCCTCAGCCGCCAGGTCGCCCTCGACCAGGGCGGGCCCGTCATCCGCCTCGAGGGGATCGACAACCTGCCGACCGGTCAGCAGGCCGAGTGATTCGCTGTCGGGGGGCGCCGGCCGCCGGTGCGACGGCGGTTGGCGCGCTCCGATGGCGCCGGGCGCCGTGCCCGGCGGGTGTTGCAATCGGCGCCCAGATCCCTATCTTCCTCCACCCCATCAAGTCCGACCGCCTGGAACGTAGCCGAGCCAGCCTGCATGCCCACGATCAACCAACTCGTCCGCAAGGGGCGCAAGAAGATCAAGTACAAGAGCAAGTCGCCGATCCTGGACGCGTGCCCGCAGAAGCGTGGCGTGTGCCTGCAGGTGAAGACGATGACGCCCAAGAAGCCGAACTCGGCACTGCGCAAGATCGCCCGTGTCCGGCTCAGCAACGGCAAGGAGACCACGGTCTACATTCCGGGGGAGGGCCACAACCTCCAGGAGCACTCGATCGTCCTGGTCCGCGGCGGCCGCGTCCGCGACCTGCCGGGTGTCCGCTACCACATCCTCCGGGGTTGCCTGGATGCGTCGGGCGTCGAGAACCGCCGGCGCAGCCGGAGCAAGTACGGCGCCAAGCGGCCGAAGAAGTGACGGCAGCCGAAGAAGTGAGGATGGACCCGCAGGCAGCTTGAACCCGATCGTCTCCGAAACCTGACCGCCTCGACCCGCTGATTCCGATGCCCCGTTCCTACAAGTCCACCGAAGTCTTCCTGAAGGGCGATCCCCGCTACGGCAGCAAGCTCGCCAGCAAGATCATCAACAAGATCATGCTGCAGGGGAAGAAGGCCACTGCCCAGCGGATCTTCTACGAGGCCGTCGACTTCGTCTGCAAGAAGGTCGAGAACGCCGAGCCCGTCGATGTGTTCTCCAAGGCGATCGAGAACATCAAGCCCAGGGTCGAGGTGCGGAGCAAGCGCGTGGGTGGCGCTACCTACCAGGTGCCGCGCGAGGTGAACAAGCGCCGTCAGCAGAGCCTGGCAATCCGCTGGCTGGTCGACGCGGCCCGCAGCAAGCGCGGCAAGCCGATGGCGAAGTCCCTGGCCGAGGAGTTGTTCGACGCGTTCAACAACCAGGGCGCGGCGGTCACCAAGAAGGAAAACGTGCACAAGATGGCCGAGGCGAACAGCGCCTACAGCCACTTCGCCTGGTAGTTGCCCGACCGGCTGGTCGTTGCTCCGTGGGTTTCGGCGGCCACCGCACGGGCGGACCTCGGGTCGGAAGGCAGACCGTGGGCCGGAGGGCACGGAGCGGAAGGCGCACCGCGGGCCGGAAGGGGCCGGCCCTGGCGGGGAGGTCGGGAGCCGCGGTCTTGGATCCGTCCAGCTGGCCGGAATACCGCGGCGAGGTCGGGAGTCCGAGTCGCTTCGATGCCGGATGGTCACGACGCACAGCGGGCCTTGGGATCGAGCCGCGGCCGCGCGCCGGTCTGCGGCCCGGACGGCCAGCCGTCGTGCAGGGGGCTGCACCTCAGTAGGCTTCGGTCCGGCGACCCAACCGTCACCCGTGGTTTCCCTCCCAGCCCGGCCATTCTCGACCGAGGGCTGCCGGCTGGTTCTGGCTAGACTGCACCGCCGTCGATGAAGTCCATTCCCTTGCTGCTCTACCTGGTCGCGGCCGGCCTGTTCGGTTTCGCGGGCTGGACGGTCTACCAGATGTTGCCGCTGTGGAAGGACCAGGTCCGGACGGCGGCAACACGCGAGGGGCAGGACGTCGGCCAGCGCGGGCTGGCGCAGGGCAAGGGGCAGGGGCGGGTCACGCCCGACTGGGCCTACCACCGTGGCACGGCCGAGTGGTGGTCGACCTTCAAGGAGGCCAACCTGGTCGGGCGCCTGCCGCCGCCGCCACCCGAGGCTTCGCAGCCGAAGGTCGAGGCCCCGCCGCCGGCCAAGCCGGTGCGGCCGCTCGAGGAGATCCTCGAGATCGTGTCCATCGTGTTCGACGGCAAGCACCAGGGCCACGGTGGGGATTCGCACGTCATCGTGCGCTACCGACCCGAGGCGAACGTCGAGTTGCCCGAGTGGTATGTGCGGGAGAACCTGCCCGTGGGCTCCAGCGGTGGTGGGGCGACGGGGCCGCGCGACGTGGCGGCATCGCCCCCCCGCACGCCCGGTCGTCCGGGGGCTGCCGCCCCGCGGGCAGCGCAGCCGCGACCGACCTCGCCGATGCCGACCTCGATGGCCGGACGAGACGTCCTGCAGCAACTCTGGGTCGAGGATCGCGGCGACAAGCGGCGCAGCTCCCGGCTCTGGGCGCCGTTCGAGGACATCAAGCTGGTGCGCGTCGCGCCCGATGCCCAGTCGGCCTTCTTCGTGCGCACGACCGTGACGCCCGCGGATGGCGTGGCGGCCGAGCCGAAGGAAGAGGAGTTGCTGAAGACCAGCATGAACCTCAGCCAGGACGTGCTGCAGGAACTCCGTCGGCTCCAGCGTTTGAGTGGCGAAGCTGCGGTGCGCGATCCGTCGGCCGCCGTGAGCGCTCCACGGACGGGGAGCTGGGTCGACGTCGAGGAGACGACGCAGATCGACGGCGTCCGGCATCTCGGTCGCAAGGATCTCCAGCGCATGGAGGAGACCGGCGATCGCTTCTTCGAGCAGATGCACGTCGACACCTACGTCAGCAAGGCGAGCGATCTGCGGGGCCTGATCGTGCGCAACGTCGACGCGCGCGTGTCCCAGCAGTTCGGCATCGCGCCGGGCGAGGTGCTGTTGGAGGTCAACGGCCGTCCCGTGCAGACGCAGGCCCAGGCGATCCAGACCGGCAAGGCCGACTACCGGCGCGGCGTGCGCACGTTCGTGACCAAGTGGTTGGCGAACGGCCAGGTCCTCGAGCGCACCTACCAGTTGCCCGATCGCTGAGCGCGCGTGGCGGCCGCACCCGGACTGCTGACGATCGACTGCGGCAACAGCACCATCGACCTGCTGCGTCACGACGATGGGGCCAGACTCCTGCTCGCGGCGGACGACCCGGCGGCGTCCCGTCTGTCGGCCTTCCTGGGGGGCGTGGGCACGGCCAGGGTGATGGTGTGCAGCGTGGCGCAGCCTGCGTTCGCGCGGGTCGAGGCGGAACTGGCGGCCAGACGCTTGCCGATGCTCCTCGCCGGACGGGACTTCCACTACCCCTTGCGGCTCGACTACGAGACGCCGGCGACGCTGGGCGCCGATCGATGGGTCGGAGCGTATGCCGCGTGGCGGCACCACGGGCGCTCGGTCGTGGTCGACTGCGGGTCGGCGACGACCGTGAACGTCGTCGAGGGCGATGGCACCTTCCGCGGCGGCGCGATCGCGCCCGGCCTGCGGGCCTGGATCTCCGGCATGGCGGCAACGACGCCGGCCCTGCCGGTACCCCGTCCCGACGGGGAGGTGCAGGTGCCAGCCCTGAGTTCCCAGGCGTCCGTCGATGCCGGCCTGCAGCTCGGCTACGCGGGCATGGTCGAGCGATTGGTGGAGTCCTTGTCCGCGGCTGCTGGCGGTCCTGCCCGACTCGTCGTGACCGGCGGCAACGCACGGCACCTGCTGCGGCATCTCCGTCGCGAAGCGGTGCACGCGAGCGGCTTGGTGCACGAAGGGCTGCGGCTCCTGGCCGACCTGCCGTGATCGAGATCCTCACCCCGACCGGCATCGGCGGCATCGCCGTCGTGCGGGCGACGGGCCCCGACGGCGCGCGGCTTGCCGGCTGCCTTCGCACCAGCAGCGGCAGCGTTCCGACCGTCGCGCCAGGCGCTGCGCCCCGACGTGCACTGCTCCGATGCGGCGGCGAGATCATCGATTCCGTGCTGGTCGTCGATCGCGGCAGCCGCGGGTTCGAGGTCCACCTGCACGGGTCGGCCGCGGTGCTGGCGGCGCTGGCCCGGGAGTTCGACTGCAGGCCGTGGTCGACCGGGAAGCCAGCCGAACGACTGTTGCGAGTGGCCCTGTGCTCCACCCAACTCGAACTGGCCCTGGAGCAACTCGACGGCGATTTCGAGGCCTACTGTCGTGCCGTCGTTGCGCTGCCAGCCGTCGATCGCCAGCGGGAGCTGGCGGCTGCGCGCGAGCGCTCCCGCGTGGCCGTGGCCCAGGTCGTAGCCGAGCGGCTGGTTCTCGTCGGGGCGCAGAACGCAGGCAAGTCGAGCCTGTTCAACCGGTTGCTCTTCCGGGAGAGGGTGGCGACGGGGCCGACCCCTGGGCTCACTCGGGATCCCGTGCGCGAACTCACCGTGCTCGAGGGCTACCCGTACGAACTCGTCGACACGGCGGGCGAGGGTATCGCGCGGGAGCCCGTCGACGCCGGGGCGATCGAACGGGGCCGCACCCTCCGGGAGGGGGCGCTGCAGCTCCTGGTCGTCGACGCATCCGCAGGGCCTTCCGCCGTGGATCGAACTCTCGCGCGCACCGCGGCGCTCGTGATCGCCAACAAGTGCGACCTGCCGGCCGCCGCCTGGGCCGAGGATGTCGCGTGCCACGTCCGGCTGTCCTGTGTCGACGCCAGCGCGGTGCACGTGCGCCACCGCGTCGGTGAGGCGCTGCGCCAGCTGCGGCGGCTGCCCTGTGGCGGGCCAGTGGGCGGCCCTGCGGCGCTCGACGTGGCCGAGCTGAGGCGGTTGGAGGACCTCCAGGCCTGAGGGGTGTCGACGTCCAGGTCGACCTGTTCGGTCGGGATCGGGGGCAGGAGGCTGCGCCACCGGCCGATTGTGGCCCCGCGCCGACGGCGGCATGATCGCGCCTCGCGATGCTCGATCAAGGCAAGCGCGATCTGGTCTCCATCGAGGACCTCGGTACCGCCGAGATCCTCGAACTCTTCCACCACGCCGACGAGTTCCGCGCCAACCTGCGGGCGTGGTCCGACCTCTGCCGCGGGGCCATCATGGCCACGCTGTTCTTCGAGCCCAGCACCCGAACGCGGCTGAGCTTCGAGTCGGCGATGCTCCGCCTCGGCGGGGGCGTCATCACCGCAGCCGACGAGAAGAACACCAGTCGTTCCAAGGGCGAGTCTCTCGCCGACACCGTCCGCGTCGTGGGCGGCAGCTATGCCGACATCCTCGTCGTGCGCCACCCCGAGGATGGCGCCGCCCGGGTCGCCGCCCGCTACGCGCGCGTGCCCGTCATCAACGGTGGCGATGGCGCCCACGAACACCCGACGCAGACGCTCTGCGACCTCTACACGCTCTGGAAGGAGAAGGGACGCCTCGAGGGTCTCGAGGTCGTGCTCTGCGGCGACCTGCGCTACTCGCGCACCATCCACTCCTTCTGCTATGCGCTGGCGCGGTTCGGCGCCAACATCGTGACGATGCCCTATCCAGGGTTCGAACTGCCGGACTACGTGCTGCATCGGTTGCGGCGGGACTTCGGCGTGCAAGCCGCGGCCGCGTCCGTCGGCGACCTGCCCGGAATCGCCGGCAGCAGCAACGCGGCGGCCTACCTCACGGCCAGCAAGCCGCACCAGCTGGCCCTGTTCACGAACCTGACCAACGTCGAGGTGAACCGGATCGACGCGATCTACATGACGCGTGCCCAGCGCGAGCGCCACACCGGCGAGGACACGACCAACTACCCGCGCCTCTCCCGCTCCACGCTCGGCGCCGCGGCGGCGAAGGACGCGCGCATCATGCACCCACTGCCGCGGGTCGACGAAATCGACTACGACATCGACGACGATCCACGCTCGGTCTACTTCCGGCAGGCGGAGCTCGGCGTGCCGATGCGCATGGCGTTGATGGCGTTCCTGCTCGGCAAGATCCAGTTGCGCGCTTCGCCGCCGGCCGCCTTGGCGGTCACTCCAGGGATCGCCGCCGGAGCCGGGTTGCGGTGCCCCAACGAGCGCTGCATCACGAACAACGAGGGCGTGCGCTACCTGACCCGCGACTTCCGGCTCCGCGAGGCCGAGGCACCACCGGTGCTGTCGTGCGCCTACTGCGAGCGGGAGGTCGAGGCCAGGTTCGTCGGCCACACCCAGCAGCGCGTCGTCCACCGCTACAACTCTCCCGAGGCCCGCCACATCAAGTCGCCGCAGCGGGTCTACTTCGAGTCGGAGGCGCAGGCGCTGGCGGCGGGGTTCGAGTGCCGGGACGGATGAGCCCGTGCCACCGGGCTGGACCTCGGCGCCGAGCGGTTCCGCACTCGTGGGCCGCCCACGCCGGTTCGCCGGGAGGGACCCGGCGAGCCTTCATCGGGCCTAAGCTTCTGGTCGAAGTAGGGTTGTGCCGCCTTGCGGGCCACGACCGAAGCGGCATGATGTTTGTTGCCCGCTGGTTGCCTCTCGGTTCCCACATACTTCCTTCGATGTACGCTTTCCGGGCTCGTGCCGCGACCGCAGATGCCCCTCGGGTCGCGACGGCGCGCGGTCGGTTCTCGTCCGCCGCACGAGGCCTGCGTGCCGCTACGCCTGGACAACCTACCTGACGAAACATGGCCGACTCCCTTCCAGGTCTCCGGAACCCCCATGGCGGCCCGATCGATCGTGGCGGGGGACGCCAGGTCGCGGAACGCCGATCCCGCAGCCTGTCGCCGCTCGGCCTGCTCCTCCTGTTGGCAGGCTGCGGCGGTGGCAGTAGTGGGGTCGACTCGACCGGCGCCATCGTCACGACCCAGGCGGAGTTGCAGCGGGTCGAGTATGGGCGCTTGGTCGACGTCTACGGGATCGAGGTGACGGCCGGCGGGTCGACCATCGCGCTCTATCGCCGAGACGTCCTGATCGGCCCCAACATCCGCGACGAGCGCTCCAGTGCCAGCACGATCTCGGACCAGGAGATCCTCTACGACTTCATCGGCGCCGACCCGGACACCTTGCAGCCCCGCCTCTTCATCCCGCGGGAGATGACGGGCCGGGAGTTCGCGGATGCCTTCGACGCGCTCGACGACGAGCTGCGCGAGGTCGCGCCGATGCTGTTCGGCACCGGCGGGCCAGGCAACCCGTTCGGGGTGGTGCCGCGCAACGCCGCGATCCGCCTCACCTTCTCCCGCTCGCTCGGCGTCGACGACAGCTTCTTCGTGCAGCGCGACGGTTCCGGCATGGTCACCGCGCTGCGGAACACCGAGGCGGTGCAGCTGCTGCGCATCATCGGCGACCCCACCCAGCCCAATGCGTTCGTTCCGGTGCCAGTGCGCGTCGTCGCGAACGAGCGAACCCTGACGCTGGACCCGGTCCTGCTCGGCACCGAGGGACTTCAGTACCAGACCTCCAACAACCCGGCAGGCCTGCCCGCGTCGCCCGACCAATCGGGTGCGAATCTGCGCATCGCCGTGGCCCTCGAGGGACCGTTGGCGATCCCGGGGGTCCGCCCGAGGTCCTCCGGGGACCTGGTGGGTCGCAACAACAACGGCCGCAACTCGATCGTTCGCGACTTCCGTTCCGGCAACTCTCTCGACACATCGTCCGACATGACCCGCGGTTTCGTCCGCGACCCGTTGCCGCTGCGCATCGTCGGCGACCTGCCGATGGTGCTGGCGAAGGTCGAGAGCGTCAACGCCTTCACGCAGGAGGTGACGATCTTCAAGAACGGCATCGTGCACGAGATCGATCGTGGCGACGTGTTCCGCTTCATCGCCGACAGCTCCGGCGTGCCCTTCGGCAGCGCCGAGGTGGTCGCGGATCCCCAGGACGACCTCGGCCAGCCCGAGGTGCAGACCGTTCGGGTGCGCATCCGCCGCATCCCGAATCTCGAGTCGATCGATCCCAGCACCAAGCCCGGCTACCCGGCCAATCCGGTGGATCGGGATGCGTGGTTGGCGCTCAACGGCCCCCGGGCGATCTGCGCCTGCGAGTTCGAGGCTGGCGGCCGGGTGGAGAACGGCCGGGTCCGTGCGGACGACCCGCGCTACTTCCTCTCGTTCACGCCGGCGCCGTTGCCGAACGCGAACGGCACGCTGCCGGCTCTCAACGAGTTCGTGTCGCCCTACGCGGGCGCGGTGGTCCGTTTCACCAAGCCCGTCGACATGTCGACGGTGAAGTGGGCCGACACGTTCTTCTTCGCGATGCGCGATCTGACGACGAGCGAGAGCATCGACGAGTTCATCGCCACACGGCCGAACCATCTCGGTGGCCTGGGCATGGATCCCGCGACCTTCAACCCGGACAAGTACCGGACGCCCTACCTGATCACGGCGCGCGTCTTCGACGAGGACGGGTCGCAGACGGCGTTGCGCCTGCAGCCCACGTCGGGTTTCTATCTCGACGGCACCATGCGGAATGCGCCGGTGGGCGTCGACTACCGCTACTTCCTGCACCTGATCGCGAACTCGACCGAAGGAGGCATCCGCGACCTGGCCGGCAACCCGGTCGACCTGCAGGGCGACAACCCCGATCGGACCAACTCGGTCGTGATCCCGTTCACGGTGGACACCCGCATGAACGGGAACGCCCCGAACTTCGACGACAACCTCTCGATCTCGATCGTGCGCCGGTTCGCCAGCCGTGACGAGGACGCGAATCCTTCGTACTTCCTGGGCTCCGAGGTCCAGGCACCCAATACGCCCCCGATCGCCGCCGCCTATCCGCTCGAGGACCTCATCGGCGGGTTCGTCTACTTCGACGGCAAGCTTCAGGCTCGTCCGACGACGCGCGTTCGTCAGGTCGCCGACAACCTCAACCAGGCCCCGGTCGGGCAACAGGGCACGCCATTGGCCTGGTGCCCGCCGACCGTCGCCGGGGAGGGGCAGATCTCGAACAACACCGCGACGACCCTGCTGAACCAGGGGCTGCAGAACCCACTGAACCCCTACGGCTGTCGCCTGCAGACCGTCTGGCGCGAGGTGGACCTCAGCCTCTCGCGCACGGAGCCGTTCGATTTCAACCTCGACATCGAGCAGATGTACTGGGCGCCCTTCACGGGTACCCAGCTGTCGTACGACGTGTTCGACCGGGTCAGCCTCTTCCTCGGCAACAGCGAGACCCGGCCGATGCCCTGCGTCGGCAACTTCAGCGCACTGCCGTCGCTGCCGGAATCGGGCCTGTCGGCGACGTTCGCCCGGAACTTCGTCTGGAACCCCTCGCCTACCGGCAGCGGCAACGTCATCGAGTCGCAGCCGGCGCCCGTTCCGGCCTACGTCGACAAGGAACTGATCATCGATCCGGCCACGGTGGTCTACGAGGGCAACGGCGTCAATCGCTTCCTGCCGCTGCCCAAGTTCCAGAAGCCCTACTTCGTGTTCCGCGACGAGACCGTGGTCGAGCAGGGCTGCACCTTCGACATGCAGCTGACGAATGGTCTGCTCGGTTCGGACCTGGGTGTGACCGGCCCCGGTTCCTACCAGCCCCACCTGCTGAGCCCCTATGCCAACGGCGTCGGCCGCCGGCGCGTCGATCTCGCCGCCGGAGTCTCGTTCGTGAATTCCTTCTGGCTGGACGCCCCCAACAGCAGTTTGAGCGCGACCGCCAGCCGGGAGCAGTTCACCGGGGGGCTGATCGGCAACATCGCGCTGCCCCTGCTCGCCGACTTCTGGACCTACTGCGACCAGCCCAACCTCCCGGCCGGTGGCGGCTTCATCGCCGATGGCACGAACGGCTGGCAGATCGCGATCCCGCTGCAGTCCGACCCCCGGCCCTACTTCCGTGCCGTCAGCGCGGGGCGAGCCCCGGGCGCCCAGCCAGCCCTGTGTCGAGCGCCGGGAGACTCCGCATGGGTCACGGCCTCGGGCGGTTTCGGTCCAGCCGGGGCGACAGCGGCGCGCGACAACACCTTCTACTGGATCATGCTCGATCTGCTGAAGCGCCAGAGCGTGATCACGAGCGGATTCGTCGACCTCAACAACCCACACCGGGTGCCGGAGGGATTCCTCGATCCGCGTCTCGGCCCCTTCTACCTGGCCAACGGACAGAGCGTGCGGCCGGCGAACGTCGTACCGCTGTTCGCCTACGAGTTCGACCCGCCGCTGCAGAACCTGCCCGCGGGAACGTCGGTCGTGCCGCAGTTCCGCGGCGCGGGCATCGTCGACCCGACGCCGTGGTTCTGGAGCTTCTGGATCAACCAGACGACTCCCATCTACCCGAACGATCCCTACGGGGCACCGGGGGCCGATCCGGCTCTGCCGCGGAACCAGATGAGGCCCACCCCACAGAACTTCGCGCTCGACCCCTACAAGGCGGGCGACGCCCACATCCGCAAGTGGGACACGCGACCGATCCCGGGCTCGTCGACCGCCCGCAACTGGTGGACGCACTTCTACAACCGCACCGTGACGCGCTACGTCGACGATCCCAACCAGCTGATGGACCCGAACTTCACCATCCAGTTCAAGGGGCCGAACGAGGTCTTCACGCCCAACGACATCCGCTACGTCAACTGGCGCCTGGTGACCAGCAACAACACCGATGCGACTCCGCCGGTGAGCCCGACGATCGAGACGTTCTCCCTCTCCTACCGCTTCCAGCGCATCAACTAGGAGAGATCGCGTCCGTGTATCCGCTGCTTGCTTCGAACGGCCTGCGCTTCGGCGCCGACTTCGGTCGGCGCCGGGCCGGCACTCCGCGCGACTCCTGATCCTCGCGATCCCGTCCCCGCCTTCCCCAGCCGCGATTCCCCGATGCCAACGCCGCCAGCGCAACCCGTCGAACCCGGCCCGCGCATCGGTGCCAGCAAGAGGTAGTCTTCTCCCCGACCACGTGCCAGGGCTGGGGTTCTCCCGCCCTGGTGCGGCCGCTGCAGTCCCCCGCCCATGACCCGCTCGACCCTCGCCCAGCTGTTCTCCCTGGCTGCCATGATCGTCTTCGCTGGCTGCTCCGGCGGGGGCTCCGACACCGGCGATGTCAGGACCGGGGGGGACTTCGTCGTCCTGCGGACGGAGCCCTCGGACAATGCCAGGCTCTATCTCAACGAGCCGATCAGCATCGACTTCAGTTTTCCCGTGGACCTGGGATCGGTCGATCTCAGCACCTTCAGCTTCACCGTCCTCGATCAGTTGGGCAACGTCGTCGCCGAGCCACCCGCCGGCAGCTTCGCGCTCGCCGTCAGCCCAGGCGACGCGTCGCCTGGGCGCCGGCTGCAGTTCATCCCGCGCCTGCCGACGAACGACACCTACACCAACGGCGGCTTCCGGCCCGGGCGCACCTACATCGTGCAGCTGGTGGGGGGGGATCGTGTGAACGGCACGGTGCTGCGCGACCAGCGCGGCAAGGCCCTGAAGCAGCCGATCACCTTCCGGTTCCAGACCGCCGACGGCACCTCGCTCGACCAGCTCTTCCGGAACACGGTGGCAGGCGGTCCCCGGCGCGTCTCGCTGACGATCACGCCAACCCCGGTCCAGATCCCACCCGGCGAGCCGCGCGTGGTGCTGAACAAACTCGGCCTGGCGCCGGTGGAGATCCGACTCGGGTTCGACCAACCGCTGAATCCGAGTTCCACGAACGTGCCGATCGCGCTCGACACCGATCCCCTGGTCCGCGACGCGAACAACCGGGGCCGGATCTACCTGGAATACGACGACCCGGACCCGGCCTTCGGCGCGAACCGGTGGATCCCGGCCGACATCGACCTCGAGGCGAACACCTACACCGGCGCGACCGTGCTGCTGCGGCCGTTGGGCATCCTGCCGAACAACGCCACGGTCCGCATCGTGGTCGACCGCACGCTGGAGGACATCGCGGGTGAGTCCAACACCGCGAACGCGGCCTACGAGCCCGTGTTCGGCACCTTCCGGACCAGCAGTTCCTACGAGCAGCAGTTCGACGCCTTGGTCGAGGACTTCCTCGTCGCGGACAGCATCGATCCGGCGGCGCCGTTCGCCGAACCGGTGGCGGACGTGGGGCCCGGCTACGTGAAGGCTGGTTTCGCCTTCGAGGGCACGACGACCACGATCGAGTTCGATCCGCAACCGAACGAGACGATCCTGAACACCAACTTCACCCAGGTCGTGCCGAAGCAGGGGTCACCTTACAACGTGTCGGGTGGCGTCTTCAACTTCAAGAACGTGCGCATCGGCGCCGGCAAGACGGTGCGCGGCCAGGGTTCGAACCCGATGGTCTGGCTGGTCAGCGAGAAGTTCGAGGTCTTCGGGACGTTGTCCGTGCGCGGCGGCGATGGCACCCGCGTCGAGTCGGTGGGCAACGCCGACGTGCCCAAGGACGGCGGCATCGGCGTGTGCGGGGGCGGAGACGGCGGCGCCGGATCGCCGTCCGCGACCCTGCGCGATGCGGCGGGCGGCACGGGCCGTGGTCCGCTGCAGGCCACCGGCCAGGGTGGCACCGGCGGCTTGCTGTCCTGCCGGGCTGGATGCAACCGCGGCTCGGGCGGTGGCGGCGGTTCCCTCGCCACGCAGGGTGATCCCAACTACAAGCAGAAGGTCGCGGCCGTGGGCACCTTCCCGGCCGGCACGCCGACCAACGTGCAGCCGGTCTTCCAGCAGCAAACGGGCCTCGGTGGTCTCGGCTGCATCGGCGCGGCCGGCGCCGTGACGCGGGACGTGAACGGCGGCACGGCCGGCCCGGTGGCGTTCGTCGATGCGCGCAACGACAACAACTTCTGGGGCTCGGGCATCGACTTCAATCGGCGTCTGCGGATCACGGGCGAGTTGTCGGTGCCCGTCGGCGGCGGCGGCGGCGGCGGCGGTGGTGACCTCTCCTACAACGCGTCCTGCACCATCGAAGGCGAAGCCAACTTCCTCAACGACAGCAGCGGCGGCGGCGGCGGCGGTGGCGGCGGCGTGCTGATCGTCAAGGCGCTCGGTCCGATCGTCATCGGCGACAGCTCCGGCAACGGACGCATCACCGCGGACGGTGGCAACGGCGGCGGCGGCGAGCCGTCGGCATCTTGTGGCCGCGGCGGTGGTGGTGGTGGCGGTTCGGGCGGCATGGTCATCCTCATGTCGGCAACGAGGATCGAGATCAACGTTCGCGGCGGCAACTACGCGCAGAACAACTACGACTTCTCGGTGTCCGCGGACGGCGGTGTGTGCCGCACCGGCACCGGCACCCCCGTGGTGACCGGCAAGTACCCGGCGAACGGCGTGGCGATCACGACCACGTTCATGACCACCTACGACTCCGCGCCCCTGGGCGGCTTCGGTGGCATGGGCATCGTGCAGTTGATGGCTCCTCCGGGCCTCAACGCCGACGGCACCAACACGGTCCTCGACGACAACATCCGCGTGCTCCAGGGCGGCGCCGAACTCTCCGGCGCTGCCAAGCAGGCGGCGCTGGCCTGGCGCGGCATCCAGGGGCCGACCGGGTTCCGTGACGACTTCAACAACGTCGTTTCGATCGGCGACAACGAAGGCGACATCCGCCCGTCGCCGATCCTGCTGCCGTCGCCCTTCGGCCCGCGCACACGCCTTCGCTCGAAGTGGCTGGATACGGGGGCCTCGGCCCGCCGTCCGCTGCTCGCCGACGACAACACGCCGCGCGGCATCGTGGTCTCGGGCGGCGACGTCCCCGGTCCCTGGTACGAGTTCGGCGCGGTGAACCCGGTCACGGGTTTTGCGAACTTCGCCGTTTCGGGGGGGCGCGGGCTCGTCGACTACGGCGGCCCGGTGATCGCCGAAACGCCGATCGCCGACGTGAATCCCGACTTCTCGCACCTCGGCAAGCCCGCCTATCGGATCGTGCTCGACCAACCGGCGATGGGCAGCGTCGCCGATCGCTACGTGCACTACGAGGCCGAGATCCTGAACGCAGCCAATGCCCAGGTCGGGTCGTTCCGCATCCTGCAGCACACCAGCCAGGTGCTGCTGCTGTCGCCGGAGGGCGGGGCCTTCCCTGCGTTCCCTGCCGTGGCGAAGAAGCTGCGGGTGCGCGCGAAGTTCTTCCAGGTGGTCACCGGTGGCGCCGAGGGCCTGGGCAGCACCTACGTCGGCACCGGCGGCGGCCTGGTGCCGACGGCCAACGTGCGGATCGGCTTCGCGTTCCACTCGAACCCGAAGGATGCCGGTGCGCCGCGCTTCCCGGCGACTGCGGGCACGTTCACCTACAACCTGGCCGATCCGGCGGTGCAGGAGCAGATCCGGGCGCTCGGCCTGACGTTCGTGCAGTGGGACATCACGTTCGACGGCACCTTCCAGAATGCGCCCAGCGATGCGCCCCCAGCCTTCGGTCCGACCACCCCGCGGCCGGAACTCCACTGGGTGCGTCTGCCGTTCCGCTTTTGATCCTCCTGGCCGCGGCGGCGTCGATGCCAGCGGAGCATCGAGGCCGACCGGCACCGACATCCTCCCGAATCCGATACGAACCCTGCGCCATCGAGACCTCCTCGACCATCTCCGGTCGATCGTTCCCGGCTCCCGGCCCGACCGTGGGCGGCACACCGGGGGCGCAGTGCGACGAAGGCAAACTGACATGAAGCACGCAAAGAACGTGTCCCCTGCGGTCGCCATGCTGCTGCTGCTGGCCATGGCCTCCTGCGACGGCCGCACGACCGTTGGTGAGCTCGGTGGTGAGTCCGGGCGCCTGACCTTGCAGCGGGCGTCCCTCGGGCGGCTCGTCGACGTCTATGCCTACCAGCGTATCGATCAGGGTGATCCCGACCGTCGGAACCGCTTCAACCGGCGGTACGTGCTCGTAGCGAGGGACGTGGTGGTCAACCCGGACCTCGAGTCGCAGTCGCTGTTCGATGCCTCCGGCGCCGAACAGCCGGCCGCCGACTACGAGTTCCTGCCCTTCGACCGCGAAGTGGGGCACGAGGAGCTCGTGATCCTCTGGGACAACCAGGCCCCATCGGAAACCGGGAACTTCCAGCGCGCCTTCCAGGCGGCGCAACTCGGGCTGATCGAACTCGCGGCCGCCTTCCGGGGACAGAACACGCAGACGCGGCCGATCCCGATCGTGCCCCGCAACGCGGCAATCCGTCTCCAGTTCGACGGCAAGGTCCCGGTCGAGGCTGCGTTCTTCCAGGCCAATCCGTCGGCGATCCAGCTGCTCGAGTTCAAGGGCGACCCGCGGTTCGTGGAGCCTGCGGATGCGTTCCGGGTACTGCCGTGCCGGGTGATCCCGAGCGAGAATGCCATCGTCCTGGACACCACGATCCTCGGTGGTGAGGCGCAGGGTGGTGTGCGCACCCCAGGGTTGCCGCCATCGGCCGACAACGTCACCGCCAACATCCGCATCGCGATCCCGAGCCGCGGCAGCCTGGTCTCGACCTTCTACGTGCGCGAGGACCAGGTCAAGGACCTCAACGATGTCGACAGCGCGGGCCGTGGCGCCGTGATCCGCGACTTCCGCTCGGGCAACCTCGCGGACGGGCCGTCGGGTCGCCTGCGCGAGCCCGAGGCGCCGATGATCCTGGGTTCCCTCGGCATGGGCATCACGGCTGTGGACGCCAGCACGAACACCATCACCCTGAACAAGCGCGGCAGGCTGGTGCCGGTGCGTGGCCGCTACCCGTTCGTCGAGGGCCCGTTGAGCCAGACGGGAGTGCCACTCGGACCGCTCGAGGTCCCGACCGTGCAGCCGCTGGTCTGCGGTGACACGCTGACGCAGGACATCGTCGTCGAGATGCCCGATGGGTCGTTCGAGACCGTGCGCCTGCGGGCCGAGATCCTCCAGAATCTCGAAGTGGGCACCGTCGTCGGCGACCCCCTGTTGCCGTTCCTCGGCTTGGCACCCGTGCTGGGCAGCAGCCCGACCCAGTACGACCAGGGCCAGAGCCTGCCCGTCGTGCGCGTGAGGGTCGCGTCGGTGGTGGCGGGCACGGACTCGCTCGGACGCGAGTGGTCGTTCCGGGCCAATCCATTCCCGACCGGCGAGGACTGCACCCTGCGCGCCCGCTACTACGAGCGGGTGCGGTTCGGCTCGGGAGGGCAGTCCGTTTCCGATGCCGATTGGCGCAACCTGTTCGTCCGCATCGATCCGGCGCCGACGTCCGTGGGTGCTGGTGTGATCAACGGCGTGCTGCCCAATGCCTCGCTGGCGGTCGAGTTCAGCAAGCCGATGGATCTCGATCAGGTCGACAACTCGTCGAACCTGCTGGTCACCTGCAAGCCGGGCAACCCCAACGAGTCGTTCGCGGAGCAGATCCTCGACCCCAAGCGCGCCACGGCGCGGCTGGTGCCGACGCGGCTTTCGGACCTCTCCGGCGATGGCACCGTGCTGCGGCTGCAGCCGCCGATGGGGTTCTTCCACAGCGCTGGCGCCACCGAGCGCTACGCCTTCCACGTCCGGCTCGGTTCCGCCGGCGTCACCGACCTGGGCGGCGCGCCGCTGCAGACCTTCGACGTGCCGGAATCGACGGCGATCAGCTGGTCGGTCGACTTCACCCTTGCCACGGCCGCGGCAGAGAACCGCGTCGCCTGGCGCTCCTACCGGTTCGAGGCGGCGGACGAGGACGGCACCCTGCCGGGCTCCCCGGACCTGTTCGGCCAGTTCCAGTTGCAGAACGGGCGCCTGTCCGGCGCGGCGACGGTGCGCTTCAGCCGGAACGCCGACAACCAGAACCTGGGCACGATCAGCCGCATCCTGCGCGGCGAGTGCTGGGACGCGGCGAACGACGCCCAGCTCTTCCCGTTGCTGCCGGTCGACCTGACCGGCGCGCCGCACCCCGGCATCCTCTACTGGGTGCCGCTGATGTCCGACCAGATCGTGCCGCCGTTCGTGCCGCAGGTCTACGACTACTGGCAGCAGGTGCCGCAGCCGGTCGGTCGGGTGATCGAGCCGCACAAGCCCCAGGGCACCCGCATGCAGATGCGCTACCTCGAGGACGACTTCAGCCTCGACTACCGCGCCCCGTCGGACTTCGCCATCGACGTCGAGCAGCTCTACTGGTCGCCGTTCGCCGACGAGACGGTGCTCTACGACGTGTTCGATCGCTACACGATGGCGCTCGGCCACAGCGCCCGGCGACCTGACGAGCAGTGGCTCATCCTCAACGGCAACTGCACGCTGAACTGCGCCAGCATGAACAGCAGCCTGTCGACCACGTTCGCCGAGAACGTGCTGCCGGGCTCGAGCCAGGTGCCGGTGTTCCAGGACAAGGTCTACCGGATCAACCCCAACGAGGCCTTCCGCACCGGCGCCAACGTCAAGTACGTGCCCTATCCGCGCTTCGATCGCTCCTACACGTGGCGCGATTCCCGTCTCGTCACGGTCGATGCCGATGGCAACGTCCTCGGCCTGGGCGGCGCGCAGCAGCCGAGCGCCCAGCCGCCGAACGACGACGTCACGGCGAACATCGATTCGCCGTGGGTGGCAAGCAATCCGGATCCCGAGTTCGTGCTCGCCGGCCTGTCGACGTGGGTGATGGACGACGGGGACTTCCGCGGCTCCTCGCGCCTCGATCACGATCCGATCGCGCTGCCCTTGCTGGTCGACTTCAAGGTCTACAGCGACGGCGCCGCGAATGGACTTGCCAGCGGCGCGAACGGCTTCCAGGTGGCCCTGCTCGGGCCGCCGACGGGCTTTGCCAACCCCAACGGGCCGATCCCCGGTGGCTACTACGACCGCCAGGGAGCTGGGTGCGGCGGTCGCCCGGCCTGGCCCCGCGTCCGCGTGCAGACCACCGGCGGCGAAGACCTGGTGTCCGGCCAGCCCGTGCTGGTCGACGTCGCCAACGTGCTGACGGCCACGGGTGGCCCGGTCAAGGACGCCGGTCTCGGCAATGCGGCGAGGGCGCTGTTCGTCGCCCCGCCGGGCGACGGCATGCTGCATTGGGCCCGCGCCGATTTCGTCCGCAAGGTCTCGACGATGACGTTCGGCTTCTTCGACACCTTGCAGCCGCAGCGGGCGGAGTTCGTGGTCGGCGATGCCGTGCAGCCGGAACCCGGCTTCCCGAACCTGCAGGGCATCGCGGGCGTCGGTCCCGACCTGCGCATCCGCGACATCGTCGTGCAGATCGACCCGCCGCAGGCCCGCCAGCCCGCGGGCACGTCGGTCGTGCTCGAGATGCGCGGCGCGGAGTCGTTCGGCAACGACGGCGTGCTCTACAACCCTTCGTATGACCTCGGCGGCCAGGTGCCGAACGATGGCTTCGCGACGCGGGGCAACCTGCTGAACGCGAACTACGCGTGCGAGGCCTATCGCTACTCGACGGCCAACTTCAACGGCGCCCCGCGTGTCACCGCCAACGGCCTGACGCGCTACGTGACCGAGGACCAGGTCGGCCTCATCCGGAGTCCGGCCACCGGCCTGCTGCCGCGGTTCATGAACCTGCGCCTCGTGATGACCAACAACGTCGACGTGACGCCGGGGCTGTCGCCGTCGTTGCGCAGCATGAACATCGTCTACCGGGTGCAGGCGCCGTAGGCAGTCGGCCCGGTGGCACGGGCGACCGCGCACGGGTGGTGGGTGCTGCGGGCATCGTGCGCGCGCTCTGCGTAGCATGATGCCGGCGGTCATGTTCCTCCGACGACGAACTCCTGCGCTGGTGCTGGTGCCGCTGCTTGCAGCTGCCTGCTCGCGTTCGGAGTCACGCCCCGAGGCGTTCGAGGTGGCGCGGACTTCGCCCCCGCTGGGGGCTGGCGCCGCGCCGCTGCTGCTGAACGACTCGATCACCATCTACTTCACGGCTCCGGTGCAGCCCCCGAGCGTCACGGAGGACTCCGTGACCGTGCTCGACGACCAGGGGCGCAAGGTCCCGGGGAGCCTGCGCGTGGGCGTCGACTGGGTGACCTTCGAGCCCGAACCGCCGCTGGCCGCGGACCTGGCCGACGGCTCGTTCCGGCCCGGAGCGACCTATCGCCTGCTGGTCGCAGGCAGCCCAAGGCCCGACGCGGTGCGCGCGGCCGACGGTCGCCGGCTCGCGGCCCCTTCGGTCTGGACGCTGCGAATCGCCGAGCCTGCCGAACTGCCGCCTGGAGTCCCGTCTGCGCTCAGACCCCTGGCCTTCGACGTGCCCCTGCTGCTGCGCGCCACCGAGCTGCCACAGCCGCTGCCGGTCGATGCCGCGCGCCTGCGCCTGCACTTCACCCTGCCGCTGCTGCCGACCTCGGTGTCCGCGGATGCGATCACGGTGCGCCTGTTGCGCAACCTGGAGGTCCTGCGGCCGCGGTCGCTGCGCATCGTCACGTCGCGCCTCGACCCGTTCCCCGGCTGCACGCTGGAAGTCGACCTGGGGTCCCAGCCGCAGGTGGCCGGCGGCGGCCACGTGGTGTTGCGTCCGGGCGACTGCATCAGCGTCGAGTTGAACGTCGGCTCCGGCGCACTGACCGACTATGCGGCCCAGCCGGTGTTGTTGGGGCCCGCCCAGTGGTGGAACGTCGTCGAGGGTGGCAGCATCGCCCTCGCCGAGTGGCCATCCGGCGAGATCGCCTACCTGGGTGCGGATCCCCTGCTGCCCGGTTTCGAGGTCCGTGCGGGCGTGATCCGCCCGCGCGTCCGGATCGAGGCGGGAGACGGCCGGCTGGGTCTCTTCCGCCCGCGCCGCGACACGCAGCTGCGCCCGGGGCAACCCTTCGACCCCGGTGACGGGCGGTGGGTGGCCAGCGAAGGATCGGACTTCCCGTTCACGGCGGTCGACATTCCCGCCGGGGTGACGGTGACGCTCGATGCCACCGACGCACCCGTTCGCGTGCTCGCCTGTGGCGGCATCCGGGTGGCCGGTGACCTGGTCCTGCGCGGGAGTCCTGGGCCTCTGCGGCTGCGCCGGTTCGAGGCGCCCGCCGTCGACCTGCTCGGCGAAGCGCGCATCGCCCTGCTGGCCGCGGGTGACCTGCAGATGCAGGGGAGGATCCGGGCCGAATGGCCGCTCTCGGCCGACGGGTCGCCGCTGACCTTGCTCAGCGCCGGCCGGGTCCAGATTGGTCAGGAACTGCCCTTCCACACGGTGCTGGCGCTGGAGGCTCCCCCTCCCGAGCAGTCGGTGCCGGTGATCCTCGGCGCGCGTGGGCAGGCCCTCGTGACGTCGGCCACGTTCACCTATGGCGTTCCCGCGGGGAGCGACCTCCAGGTCACCGGCCTGACGCCGTGGCGGCAGCTGCCGCCCGACCGGGACAGCGGCTTCGTCCGGCTGGTCGACGCCAGCCCGGGACTGGCGGCGGCGTGGCAGGCGGCTGCACCGGACGCCCTGGCGCCGCAGCAGCCCGATCCACGATTGGCCCGGCAGAGCCGACCGCACCCGATCCAGGACGGGGACCTCGTCACGATCGGCGCCGGTTCGTTCCTGCGGGTCGAACTGTCGGCCCGCGTGCAGGGCGGGGCGCCGATCCCGACGGTTCGCGAGCTCCGCCTGCTCGATCGTTGAGGCGCCGGGGCGGCGCCGCGCGAGAGGCACTGGCACCGCCCGTTCCTGGCCGGTCGCTGGATTCCGTCCGGCCCGACCGTATGCTCGCCCCCGCGTTGTCGGTGTAGGCGCGCACCGCGGGTCAGCACGGTGCGCAGGCGGCCAGCGTGGCCGCGAACGATGGCGCGCAGGTCGAAGCGAGCGCCGCTGGCGGCGGCGTAGAGCCTCAGGTGAGTGCCACGGCGGTGTTCGAGGTAGGGGCAGCCCTGCTGGGGGCCTGCGTCGGCTCCTTCCTGAATGTCGTCATCTGGCGCCTGCCGCAGGCCGACCCGCGCCAACGCAGCCTCGGCGGACGTTCGCGGTGCCCGCGCTGTGGCGTCGCGATCCTCTGGCGCGACAACGTGCCGATTCTCGGCTGGCTGCTGCGGCGCGGTCGGGCACGGTGCTGCGGCGCACCGATCGCGGCGCGTTACCCGCTCGTCGAAGGGCTGACGGCGGCCCTGTTCCTCGCGCTGGCGATCTGGCCGCCGCTCGGGCGCCACGTCCTCCAGCCCGCCGCGGACGGTGGGCTCGGCATCGACGCGGCGGCGGCGGCGGCGTTCGCCCTGCACGCCACCTTCCTCGCCTTGCTGGTGGCTTGCACGTTCATCGACTTCGACACGCAGCTGCTGCCCGACGCGTTGACGAAGCCGGGCATGGCGATCGGTCTGTTGGGCGGGTTCTGGCCTGGCCTCGCCGGTGTGTTGACCCACGACGACGCCGCGCCCGTGGCGCTGCGCTCCTTGCTGGCCAGCGTCTGCGGCCTCCTGGCGGGCAGCGGCTCGACCTGGCTCGTGCGCGCGCTGGGCGGCTGGTTCTTCCGCCGCGAAGCGATGGGCCTCGGCGACGTGAAGTTCCTCGGCATGGTGGGCGCGTTCCTCGGCTGGCAGGGCGCGCTGCTGACCCTGTTCCTCGGCTGTGTCGCCGGCGCCGTCATCGGCAGCGCGAGCATGCTGCGCGCCGGGCTCGGCACGAGGATCCCCTTCGGTCCCTACCTGGCCCTGGGCGCCGTCGTGTCGCTGTTCGCCGCCGAGCCGATCCTCGATCTCCTGTTCGTACGCTGGCCCGAGTGGCAGCGCAGTTCCCCGACCGCCCAGTGGTTCCTGCTGGCGGTCGCCCTACTGTCCCTGTCAGGGTTGTTCCTGCTGGTCCGCAAGGCCAGAAGGACGAGCTGACCACCCACGCATCTCCAACACCGGTCGACCCATCCGATTCCGTTCCGTCAGGGAGGCACCATGATCCGCAAGTCCATCCTCGTTCTTCTCGCCGCCGCCGTATCGCTCACCGCCGGTTGCACCAGCCGCTACCAGGACATGCTGCGCGACCGCGACGAGCGCATCCGTGAGCTCAGCGGCGACATCGCCAGGCTCCGCAACGAGAACGAGGAACTGCAGCGGCGGGAGCTGCCGGCGCCGCAGAACGCCAGCGCGGGCCGGGAACAGAATCCGGGCGTGATCCGCGAGATCCAGGAAGCGGTCGGCGGGGACGCCCTGGTGTCCATCCGGCGCGGCCGGATCAGCATCGGTGTCGACGACTCGGTGACGTTCGATTCGGGCAGCACCGCGCTCAAGGACTCCTCGCACCGCGTGCTCCGCAACGTCGCCTCGGTGCTCCGTTCGCGCTTCAGCGGCAACCGCTTCTTCATCACGGGCCACACCGACAGCGATCCGATCCAGAAGACGAAGGATCGCTTCCGCAGCAACCGGCACCTGTCGACCGAACGGGCGGATGCCGTCGCGGCCTACCTGATCAAGCAAGGGGTGCCCGAGGCGAACATCGTCGTCGTCGGCTACGGCCAATACGACCCGCTCGATCCCAAGAACAAGGCGAAGAACCGCCGCGTCGAGATCGTCGTCGGCGACCCGATGTGATCCGGGTCGCGGCCCGGCAACAGTCGCTGCCCGGCAGCAGTCGCTGCCCGGCAGCAACGGCTGCGACGTTTGCTGGCTTGCCGGGCGGCAGGCGCTCCGTGCTCGTCGCAGGGCGCCTGCGCCCCGCTCGATCCTGGTGCCCGGTGGTCGCCGGCCAGCACAGGGGTGGCGGCAGGGCGCCTGCTGGCCGAGGCGCCCTCGCAAGCAGCCCTGGCGAGGCTCGCCCGCCGCACGTGACCCGCGGATCGCCACGGTGACGCTCGCGGGACCCCTGGCGGGGCTGCACGGCGGCGGCTTCCGCGTGGGGGGGGCAGGGGTTACAAGGGCGGGCTCTGCCTTTCCCGGTGCCCGGACGGTGGCCGAGCGGCCGACGCCATGCGGGACTCCGGACCGCCTTCCGTGCCCCCGGCGGCACCGACCTTCCCTGGAGTGACCATGGCCCGTGCTTCGGAAGACATCCGCAACGTTGCCCTCGTCGGCAACGGCCACACCGGCAAGACCGCCCTGCTCGACGCGATCGCCTTCCACTGCAAGCTGACGACTCGGCTCGGCAGCAGCCAGGACGGTACCAGCATCAGCAACACCGAGCCCGAGGAGCGCGACCGCAAGCAGACGCTGACCTCCCACCTGTTCAGGATCCCGGTCGGTCCGGTGCGGCTGAACCTGATCGACACGCCAGGACATCCGGACTTCGTCGCCGAGGCGATCTCGGCGATGGACGCCGTCGAGACCGCATGCCTCTGCGTCAACGCGACCAACCCGCTGCCCTTCCACGCCCGGCAGTTGTGGCGGCATGCCGGGCTGCGAGGCATCGGCCGGGCGATCGTCGTGACCCACCTCGACCAGGAGAACACGAACTTCGAGAGCGTCCTGGCGACCCTGCGGGAGGCATTCGGGCATGCCGTCGTGCCGGTGACCTACCCGAACGCCACCGGCGGCGCCTTCCGTTCCGTGCACGCCGTCACGCACAACGAAGGACCGGACGCCGGCAAGTACCACGACATGATCGAGGAGGACGAGGCCGAGGTCGACGACACGCTGATGGAGCACTACCTCGAGCGCGGCCACCTCGACCCCGACGAGTTCGAGCAGAACCTGCGCCGGGCCATCGCCTGCGGGAAGCTCGTGCCGGTGTTCGCGGTATGCCCGAACCGCGGTCTCGGCCTCGAGCAGATGCTCGAGTTCGTGCAGCAGCACCTGCCTTCGCCGGTGTGCTTCGGCGCCCGCGGCGCTGCCCGGCCCGGCAGCGACTCCTACGGGGAACTGGTGCAGCCCGACGATGGTCCGTTCGCGGCGAAGGTCTGGAAGCTGGTGTCCGACCCCTATGTCGGCCGCTTGACCTTCCTGCGCTGCCTGCGGGGCAAGCTGGCGAAGGACCAGAGTGTCGTCGACGTGCGCACCTCCAAGGTGCTGAAGGCCGCCCATCTGCTCGACGTCCACGGCAAGGACACGACCGAGATCCCGGCCGTCGTTGCCGGCGACATCTTCGCCATCAGCAAGGTGGAGGACCTCGGCCTTGGCGACACGCTCACCGTCGAGACCGCGCCGCTGCGGTTCGAGCCGCCGAGCTACCCCGAGCCGACGTATTCGCGCCACGTCTGGCCGAAGGCTCGCGGCGACGAGCAGAAGATCGGCCATGCGATCGAGAAGCTCGCGGCGGAGGATCCGACCCTGAACCACCGCCGGGACAAGGAGACCGGCGAGTTCCTGGTGACGGGCATGAGCCCGTTGCACCTGGAGGTGCAGTTCCAGCGCCTGCATCGACGACACCACGTCGACGTCGATCATGGGCCGCCGACCATTCCCTACCGCGAGACCGTCACGGCGCGGGCCGAAGGCCACCACCGGCACAAGAAGCAGACCGGCGGGCGCGGGCAGTTCGCGGAGGTCTACCTGCGCGTGGCCCCGCGCCAGCACGGGGAGGGCTTCGAGTTCGTCGATTCCGTGGTCGGCGGCTCGATCCCGCGCCAGTTCATCCCCGAGGTCGAGAAGGGGGCGCGCAAGTTCCTGGCCAAGGGTTCGCTCGCCGGTTTCCCCGTCGTCGACGTGCAGGTCGAGGTCTACGACGGCAAGTTCCACGACGTCGACAGCGACCAGCTGAGCTTCCAGATCGCCGGCGAGAGGGCGTTCCACGACGGCTACGCCAAGGCGCGGCCGATCCTGCTGGAGCCGATCATGGACGTGGTGATCCACGTGCCCGAGCGTTTCACCGGCGACGTGGCCGGCAACCTGTCGAGCAGCCGCGGTCGCATGTCGGGCATGGAACTCGAGGACGGGGTGCAGAGGATCCAGGCCCAATGCCCCCTGGCGTCGCTGCTGGAGTACTCGACGCACCTGCGGTCGATCACGGCCGGCGAGGGGACCTTCACGATGAAGTTCTCCCACTACGAGGCCGTGCCCCCGAACCTGCAGCAGGAGATCGTGCAGCGCCGCCGGGCGATCGTCGACCAGCACCACGGCGAGCACAAGTGACGCCGCCGGTCGCGCCGTAGCTGCTCCGGTGTCGGTTTTCGCGGCAGCCATGGCCGGCCCGTCGCGGGCCATGGCAGGGGCGGATGGCCTCAATCCGGTCCGCCTGGCCGTCCGATAAGCCGCCGCGTCGGGCCGAACAGGTCGGCCGACGACAGGAGTGGCTGCAATGGTGTCGATGGAAGAACTGCTGAACCTGATGGTTCAGCGCGGCGGGTCCGATCTCCACATCTCGGTGGGTGCGCCGCCGAAGATCCGCATCGACGGCAAGCTCGTGGACACGGACTACGAGCCGTTGATGCCCGAGGCGACCAAGAAGCTGGTCTACTCGGTCATCAGCCCCGACCAGGTCGCCAAGCTCGAGAAGAACCTCGAGATCGACTTCTCGTTCGGCGTGGCGAACCTCGGTCGGTTCCGCACCAACGCCTTCATCCAGCGCGGCTCGGTCGCCGCCGTGCTGCGCGTCATCCCCTTCGAGGTCTACGACTTCCAGACGATCGGCCTGCCGGTCAAGGTCTGCGAGTGGATCTGCAACCTGCCGCGGGGGCTGGTGCTCTGCACGGGTTCGACGGGCTCCGGCAAGTCGACGACCCTCGCCTCGATGGTGAACTACATCAACGAGTCGCGGCAGAGCCACATCGTCACCATCGAGGATCCGATCGAGTTCCTGCACCGCAACAAGAGCTGCCTGGTCAACCAGCGCGAGGTGGGGGGCGACACGCACGGCTTCGACAAGGCCCTGAAGTCGGTGTTGCGTCAGGACCCGGACATCGTCCTGGTGGGCGAGATGCGCGACCTCGAGACGATCGAGGCGGCCCTGACCCTGGCCGAGACGGGGCACCTGACCTTCGCCACGCTGCACACGTCGGACGTGCAGCAGACCGTGAATCGCATCGTCGACGTGTTCCCGGCGCACCAGCAGCAGCAGATCCGGACGATGCTCTCGTTCACCCTGCAGGCGGTCGTCTGCCAGCAGCTCGTGCCGCGGATCCACGGCAAGGGCCGGGCGCTGGCGGCGGAGATCATGATCGTCAATCCGGCGATCCGCGCCCTGATCCGCGACAACAAGGCGCACCAGATCATGTCGACGATCCAGACGGGTGGCGCCGCCGGCATGCGGACCATGAACCAGTCGCTGTTCGAGCTGTATCGGGCCGGGACCATCAGCTACGAGGATGCGCGCGAGCACACCTCGGACGAGGCGGACTTCCAGCGCCTGATGGAACGCCACGGCGGCGGCGCCGCCGTCCGCAAGCCGATGCAGCGGTGACATGGCCCAGTTCGCGAAGAAGCTCCGGGCCCTCCTGGAGAAGGCCGGCAAGATCGATGGGCCTACGGGCGACGCCCTGCTCGCCGAGGCGCAGGGCAACCGGCAGTCCCTGACGGAGGTCTGCGTCCGCAAGGGGGTCGCCACCGAGTCGGAGCTGCTTGCCCTGATCTCCCGGGCCGCCAACGTGCCGCCGATCGACCTGTCGAAGCTCACGGTCAACAAGGAAGTGCTCGAGTCGGTGCCGGAGGACGTGGCGCGCGAGTACTGCATCTTCCCCGTCGACCGCATCGGCAACCTGATCACCGTCGCCGTCGCCAACCCGTTCGACGTGCTGAAGCTCGACGACATCCGGATCATCACCGGCTGCCAGCTGCGCATCGTCGTCAGCACGGCGGAGGAGATCGAGAAGATCCGCGGCAAGGGCTACCAGCGCGAGACCGAGAGCGTCGACGGGATCCTGGGCTCGTTCGACGACGCCGATGTCGAGCTCAAGGAGTCCGACGCCGACGACGAGGCGACCGACCTGTCGGCGATCAGCGACGAGGACTCCCCGGTCGTCAAGCTGGTCAACAAGATGATCCTCGACGCCTGCAACACCGGCGCGAGCGACATCCACATCGAGCCGTTCGAGAAGAAGGTGATCGTCCGCTACCGCAAGGACGGTTGCCTGTTCGAGGCGATGACGCTGCCCAAGCGCATGCAGAACAACATCACCTCGCGCATCAAGATCATGTCCAAGCTGGACATCGCCGAGAAGCGCAAGCCGCAGGACGGCAAGTTCCAGATGAAGATCGGCCACAAGGCGGTCGACTTCCGCGTGTCGATCCTGCCCGTGGTCTGGGGAGAGAAGACCGTCTTCCGCATCCTCGACTCGACGAACCTGGCGCTCGACATCAAGTCGCTCGGCTTCGAGCCGAAGGCGATGGAGGACTACCTGTGGGCCTGCGCGCAGCCCTACGGGATGATCCTCGTCACGGGGCCGACGGGCTCGGGCAAGTCCACGACCCTCTATTCGGCGGTGAAGCACATCGCCGCGCCCGACATCAACCTCGTCACCGTCGAGGATCCGGTCGAGTACCAGCTGGAAGGCATCAACCAGGTGCCGGTCAACCCCAAGGCCGGACTGACGTTCAGCGGCGCCTTGCGGTCGATCCTGCGCCAGGACCCGGACGTCGTGCTGCTGGGCGAGATCCGCGATCACGAGACGCTCGAGATCGCCGTCAAGGCGGCGCTCACCGGCCACCAGGTGCTGAGCACCCTGCATACGAACGACGCGCCGTCGACGATCACGCGCATGGTCGACATGGGCATGGATCCGTTCATGGTCGCCAGCTCGACGCTGCTGATCGCAGCGCAGCGTCTGGGACGCAAGCTGTGCACGAACTGCAAGCGGCGGGTGGAGCTGCCGAAGGACGCGCTGCTGCGACTGGGCTTCCTCGAGCAGGACTTCGAACAGCCGCTGGAGCTGTACGAGCCGGCCGGGTGCCCGCGCTGCAACGGCGGCTACAAGGGGCGCTTCGCGCTGCTCGAGACGATGCGCATGTCCGAAGTGATCAAGCGCATGGTCGTCGAACGGGCGCACATCGCCGACATCAAGAAGCAGGCGCTGGCAGAGGGAATGCTGACACTTCGGCGCACGGGCCTGCTGAACGCGATGCGCGGCAAGACCAGCCTGCAGGAAGTCGAGGCGACGACGATGGCCGACTAGGCGGCGGGGAACCGGGAGACCAGGGACTATGGCTACGAAGTTCAAGTACGAGGCGAAGGACATCAGCGGCAAGCTCGTCAAGGGCGCCGTCACGGCCGAATCGCAGGCCGATGCCGTGGCGGATCTGCGGCGACGCAACCTGACGCCTGTCGAGGTCAGCAAGGCTTCGGGTCTTGCCGATCTGTTCCGGTCGGGCGGCCGCGGCGGCAAGCGCCGTGGCACCGCCAAGCGGGCGTCCGTGCGCAAGGGGGAACTGGAGGTGTTCACCCGCCAGCTGGCGACGATGCTCGGCGCCGGCATCCCGATGTTGGAGGCGCTCGAGATCCTCGCCGAGCAGGCGGAGTCGCCCGGCTTCCACTACTGCCTGAATCGAGTCGTCGAGGACATCCGGTCCGGCTCCGACTTCAGCAAGGCGCTGGAGCCGCACAAGCGCGTCTTCTCGCACATCTACGTCAGCATGATCCGGGCGGGCGAGGTGTCCGGCCAGATCGACATCATCCTGACGCGCCTCGCCGAGTATCTGGAGGCGAGCGCGCATCTGCGGTCCGAGATCAAGTCGGCGATGACCTACCCGGTCATCTCGCTGGTGCTGGTCATCGGCATCGCCAGCTTCCTGATGATCGGCATCGTGCCGTCGTTCAAGCCCGTGTTCGACTCGCTCGAGGTCGAGCTGCCGGGCCTGACGGTGTTCATCATGGACATCGCCTTCTTCATGCAGGACTACTGGTACCTGATCTTCGGCGTGGCGGGCGCAGCCATGTTCGGGCTGAAGGTCGTCTGTCGCACGCCGAAGGGGGCGTATGCGAAGGACTCGGTGATGCTCCGGTTGCCGGTGTTCGGCGTCCTGTTCAAGAAGGTGGCGTTGTCGCGCTTCTCGCGCACCTTCTCGACGCTGGTGAAGAGCGGCGTGCCGATCCTCGGGGCGATGGAGATCGTCTCCGACACGGCCGGCAACCTGGTGATCTCCCGCATCGTCGACCGGGCGCGCGACAGCGTGCGCAACGGCGAGAGCCTGTCCGAGCCGTTCAGCAAGTCGACGGTGTTCCCGCCGATGGTCACGAAGATGATGTCGATCGGCGAACGGTCGGGCGCCCTCGACCAGCTGCTGGAGAAGATCGCCGAGTTCTACGACCAGCAGGTCGAGGCGGAGGTCAAGGGCCTGACCTCGATGATCGAGCCGATCATGATCGCCATCATGGGTGTGATCGTCGGCGGCATCGTGCTGGCGGTGTTCCTGCCGATCTTCAAGCTGCAGGAGAAGCTGGCCGGCGGCTGACCGCCGTCCGCCAGCACAAGGGGGAAACGTGAACGAACTGCAGAACCGGATCCTGCTCTACGGCAGCGCGGCGTTGCTGGTCGGTGGGCTCGGCGTCGCCGTGACGACGCTGCGCGCCGATGCCGACGTGATGACGCTGCTCGGCAGCGTGGACGTGCAGCTGCGGCTGGCGCATGCGATCCCGGCGGTGGATCGTGACGGGAACGAGCTCGAGTCGCGCGCGGCGATGATCCGCGCGGCGGAGCAGCACTTGGCGACGGTGGAGCGGGTCCAGCCGGGCATGGCCATTGCCGCCGAGTTCCAGGGCTTCGCCGCCATGCTGCGCGGGCGGCCCCAGGAGGCAGCGACGCACTACCGGCGCGCCCGGGAGTGCGCCGACTGCACGGCCGAGCAGCGCGACGTGCTGGTCTTCAACGAGGCCCGGATGCTGGCCCAGGCGGGAAGCCGAGAGCGCGCGGTGGAGCTGTTCCAGCGGCACGCGACGACCCTGGACGCGCGGTTCGGGCACCAGCGGGCGATCGAACAGGCCGCGATCCTGCGCGGACTGGGGCGGCGGCTCGAGGCCGAGAAGCTGCTCGACGGGGTGGCGCGCGACGCCGCCGCAGCCCCCATGGCATGGCTGCAAGCGGGCGACGAATACGCGTGGCTCGGGCACCGTGACAAGGCCGAGGGCATGTACGGGCGGGCGGCCGGGGCGATCCCGATCGCCGACTACCACCTCGCGCGGCTCAAGTTGCAGCAGGGCGAGGTCGATAGCTGCCTGCAGTTGCTGGAGCGCGCCGCCGCGGCGCGGCCTGCCGAGGTGAGGCGTCGGATCCGCGAGGAACCCGACGCCTGGCAGGCCGTGGCCCAGGAGGCACGCTTCCGGGAACTCTGCACCGCATCGCCGGCGACTCCGGGTCGCTGACGGTCACGGGGCAGCACCAGAAGGGGAAACACGCGCGGCCACGTCGGCCGCGTCGTTTGCAAGGTTGTCAGGGAGAAACCAATGTCCAAGCGGGAACAGGGCTTCACACTCATCGAGCTGATGATCGTCGTTGCGATCATCGCCATCATCGCGTCCATCGCGATCCCAAACCTCCTCAGCGCGCGCCTGAACGCCAACGAATCGGCGGCCATCGCGACGTTGAAGAACATCTCGTCGGCCCAGGCCCAGTGCCAGGCCTCGGGCGTCATCGACGTCAACGGCAACGGCGCCGGCGAGTACGGCTTCTTCGGCGAACTCTCGGGCCGCGTCGCGGTCCGCGCCGGCACCCAGACGATCAGCCCGCCGGTCCTCTCGACCGCGTTCGGCAACGTCATCAACGCGCGCGTCACCCGCTCGGGCTACGTGTTCCAGATGTTCCTGCCGGATCCGACCGCGCAGGGCATCGAGGAGGAGGCGACCGGTGGTGACCCGGGCAACACCCAGGGCGTCGACCCGGGCCAGGCCGAGACCCTCTGGGCCTGCTACGCGTGGCCGCAGGTGTTCGGCAACAGCGGCAAGCGCACGTTCTTCGTCAACCAGAGCGGCGACGTGCTGGCGACCAACTCCATCACCAACCAGTACAGCGAGAGCACGAACACGCGCCCGCTGTTCAGCGCCGCCTACCTCGGCACCGGCACCATCGCCATGAGCGCTGGCGTCGCCGCCAACACGGTGGCCTCGGACGGCGACCGCTGGACCGTGGTCAACTGAGCGAGCGGCTCAGCACCGCGTCGCCTCGGCGACGCGGTCCGAGCCTGGCACCGCCCGCCCGTGTCCGCACGCGGCGGGCGGCGTCGTTTCCAGGGGCTGCTCAGGCAGGGGCACGGGCGCGGCCGATACCAGCAGCGATGTCGGCCGATCTCCACCTGCGCCCCGTCGCGCCCCAGCGGGAGAGTCTCTGTGCCCTGATGGCCGTCGGCGAACGGCCGGGGCTGCGCCCCGAGCCGGGGCCGAAGCGCCCGGCCGCGGGCGTGGTCGGTGCCGTGGTGACACCGACCGGCCGCCGGGTGAAGCGTCTGTCCGTCGTCGTGCCGGCGCGCAACGAGGCGTCGAACCTCGCTGGACTGCTGGCCGAACTCGCGCAGGTGCTGGAGCAGGCGGCGCTCGAGTTCCACGAGGTGATCGTCGTCGACGATGGCTCGACCGATGCCACGCCGGCCATCGCCATGGAGTGCGGCGCCAGGGTCGTGCGCCATGCCGAGAGCCTGGGCAACGGGGCCGCCGTCAAGCGCGGCATCCGCGAGGCGGTCGGCGACTGGATCGTGCTGCTCGACGGCGACGGGCAGCATCCGCCCGCGGCCCTGCGTGGCCTGCTGGAACTCGCCGAACGCCACGACATGGTGGTGGGTTCGCGCGGCGGTCGAGGCGGCAGCCGGCATCGCAACCTCGCCAACCGCATCTACAGCCGCTTCGCCAGCTACGTCTCCGGCCGGCGCATCCCGGACCTGACCAGCGGCTACCGGGTGGTGCGCGCCGACGTCGCCAAGGACCTCGTCTGGCTGCTGCCGAACACCTTCAGCTACCCGACGACGATCACCATGTCGATGCTGCGCGGCGGCTGGTCGGTGGCGTTCGCTCCGTTCCAGGTGCGGGAGCGGCGCGGCAAGAGCCACATCCGCCTGTTCGCCGATGGCAGCCGGTTCTTCCTGATCATCCTGCGCATCGCGACGATGTTCGCGCCGCTGCGGGTGTTCTTGCCGGCATCTCTCGCGCTGGGTGCGCTCGGCCTGGCGTGGTACGTCTACACGCTCTGCACCGAGGGCCGGTTCACGAACATGGCGGTGCTGCTGTTCACCCAGGCGGGCCTGCTGTTCGCGCTCGGCCTGATCGCCGAGCAGATCGCCGCCTTGCGCTTCCAGGGGCTGTCGCGCGACCACGGCCGGTGAACACGGCCGACGACCAGGTGCTGTTCGCGGGAGCCTGGGACGATGGCCCGGGGTATCCACGTCCCCGTTCGCTGCAGCTCGGACTCGAGGCCGCAGGCTTCGCCGTGGCGTGGTGCCGCGAACCGGGGCTCGGCCGGGAGAAGCAGGCGCTGGCGCACTCGCCGTGGCGCCTGCCGGGCGTGCTGTGGCGCCAGCGCGCCGTGCGGCGACGGCTCGTCGAACGGCTGCGGGCCGCCGTGGCGCGACGGCGGCCGCGCTGCATCGTCGTTCCCTACCCCGGACACGCGGTCGTCGAGGCGCTGCGCGCCGCCGTCGACGTGCCGGTCGTGCTCGACCTGTTCCTGTCGGCGTACGACACGGTCGTCGAGGACCGTGAACTGGTGCGACCCGGTTCGCTGGCGGCCGCGTGGCTGCAGCGGCTCGACACGCGGGCCTGTGCCGCCGCCGATCTGGTGCTGCTCGACACGCCGGCGAACGCCGCGTATGTCGCCGCGCTGACCGGCCTGCCCGCCACGCGCTTCGGCTGGCTGCCGGTCGGCGATCCCGATGCGCCGCCGCTGGCCACGGCGCCGCCGGCGGGCGAGGACGGGCGGTTGCAGCTGCTGTTCTTCGGCACCGGGGTGCCGTTGCACGGGCTGCGGGTGCTGCTGGACGCCGTAGCGGCGGTGCCGGGGGTCGTGCTGACCCTGGTCGGCGGCACGGCCGCCGACCGGGCGCACGCTGCGACCCGCCTCGGGAGCCGGCTGCAGCTCGAACCGAGGTTCGTCGACCGGGAGCGACTGCAGCGACTGCTGCAGCAGAGCCAGCTCGTCGCCGGTGTGTTCGGCAGCAGCGGCAAGGCGCAGCGCGTCGTGCCGTTCAAGCTCGTGCACGCCCTGGCCGCGGGTCGCCCGGTGCTGACGGCGGACACGCCCGCCGTGGCCGGCTGGCTCGAGGGCAGCGGCGCCCTGTTCACCTCTCCGGCCGGCGATGCGGTGGCGCTGGCGCGGCAGCTGGCGGCCCTGGCGGCGGCTCCGGCGCGGGTGGCGGCGGCGGCCGCCGCTGCCCGGCCCGCGTTCGACCGCCACTTCGCCGTGCCGTGCCTCGCGCAGCGATGGCGGCAGCTGCTGGCCCGGCTCGACCACGACCGCAGGGAGGCCGTCGCATGAAGGCGCACCGGCTGCCGCCGTTCGGTGCGATGGTGTTCGGCCTGGCATGCCTTGCCTACGGCATCGCGCTGGCCGGCGACTGCGTGTTCGACGACGTGCACTCCGTGGTCGCGAACCCGGCGCTGCACGACCTCTCGCAGCTGGGCCGCCTGCTGGTCGACCCGTCGGCGTTCAGCGCCACCGGCCAGCGCATGTACCGACCGGCGCTGCTGGTCGGCCTGGCGCTGAACATCGCACTGTCACCGGCGGCCTGGTCGCTGAAGGCCGGCAACGTGCTGCTGCACGCCGCCGCGGCCTGGTTGCTGTGGCGGTGGTTGCGCAGCTGGCGCGTCGGCGTGCGGCCGGCGGTGGCCGCCGCCTCGCTGTTCGCCGTGCACCCGCTCGCTTCCGAGGCGGTCAACCTGGTCTCCGCGCGCAGCGAACTGCTGCTGGCGAACGGCGTGCTGCTGGCGCTGTGGGCGCATCGCCGATGGCTGGCGGGCGATCGTCCGCTCGTTGGCATGCTCGGCATGACGCTCGGCACGTTGCTGGCCTGCGGCAGCAAGGAGACGGGGGCCGTGCTGCCGGTCCTGTTGGCGATCCAGATCCTGGCCGCGCACCACGTCGGCCGCACCGACTGGCGTCGGGCGGTCACGGGCGTGCTGCCGGTCGTGGCGCTGGTGCTGGCCTACCTGCTCGTGCGCCGCCTGCTGCTCGGGCAGGCCACGGTCGAACTGCTGGATCGTCCCGCCGGGGACCCGACCACCGGTCACGGCCGCACCCTGCTCATGCAGCTGGCGACGATGGGCACGCTGCTGCCGCGGGCGCTCGCGCAGATGGTGCTGCCCGTCGGCCTGACGCTCGACCCTCCGGTCGTCTACCGTCGGTCCTGCCTCGAGCCGATGGTGCTGCTCGGTTGGGGCACCCTGTTCGCCGCCAGCGCCGCTGCCGCGTGGCGCGGCCCGACGGCGCCCCGCCGCCGGCTCGGCCTCGCCGTCGCCTGGCTGCTGGCGCTGCCCTGGATCGTCGTGCCGTTGAACACGCCGCTCGCCGAGCACCGCCTGTACGGACCGATGCTCGGCCTCGCCCTGGTGCTGGCCGGCGTGCTGCCGCGGCGCTGGCGCGGCCGCGGCTGGGCGGTGCTCGGCGCGCTGCTGGCGCTCGGCTGCCTGGGCTCGATGCGGCGCTCGCTCGACTACCGCGACGAGGTCACGCTGTGGCGCGCCGAACTGGCGGCGCAGCCGCACTCGTTCCCGGTCCTGTGGGGGCTCGGCGCCGCGCACCTGCGCGCGGGCGATGCCGCCGCCGCCGTCGAGCCGCTGGCCGCGGCGCACGCCCTGCGTCCGGCCCACGACGTGGCGCTGCGCTACTACGCCGAGGCGCTGGTGTCGTTGCCGGCGGTCACGGCGCAGCCGTTCCGGTCGCTGGCGGTGACGGCGCGACTGCAGGAGCGTCGGCCGGAGGATCCGTGGGTGCGCACGTTGGTCGCCCAGGCCCACCTGCAGGCCGGCAGCGCGACCGGCGATCGGGCGCACTTCGAGGCCGCCGAGCGCGCGGCGTTGTCGTGCCTCGCCATCGCCCCGCCGAAGGCCTACGTGTTCCGACTCGCCGCCGCGGCCCGCCGGGGTCTCGGCGACCTCGAGGGAGCGCTGGCGCACCTCGACGCGAGCCTGCAGCAAGGACTCCGCCATCCCTCGGTGCGGCTCGACCGCGCCGCGGTGCTGCAGCAACTGGGGCGGCATGCCGAGGCCAGGCGCGAACTGCTGGCCGCGCGCGCGGCGACGCCGGGCGAACAGGGCGTGCCTGGTTCGCCGGTGCGGCCGGCGCAGCCGCCGCGGTGACCGAACCAGCCTTCAGCCGAACAGGGCCAGCGCGTTGGCGAGGGTGCATTCGGCGGCCGCGGCCAAGGCGATGCCGCGCGCGTCGGCCAGCGCCTGCAGCGTCTGCACCACGAACGCCGGCTCGTTGCGCTGGCCGCGCAGCCGCTGCGGCGGCAGGAACGGGGCATCGGTCTCGACCAGGATGCGGTCGGCCGGCGCCCAGGCGGCGACGGCGCGCAATGCCTCGTTCCTGGGGTAGGTCAGCGGTCCGGCGAACGACAGCAGCAGGCCGAGGTCGAGCGCCGTGCGGGCTTCGCCGAGGTCGCCGGAGAAGCAGTGCATCACGCCGCGCACGGGCGGTTCGTCGCGCAGCACCGCGAACAGCGGCGTGAACGCGTCGCGGCAGTGCAGGATCACCGGCCGGTCCAGTTCGCGCGCCAGCGCCAGGTGCCGGCGCAGCGAACGTTCCTGCTGCGGCAGCGGCGTGCGGTCGCGGAAGCAGTCCAGTCCGGTCTCGCCGATGGCCGAGCAGGAGGGATCGCGCGCCAGCGCGTCGAGGGCAGGCCATTCCTCGTCGAGCCGGGTGCTGTCGTTCGGGTGCAGGCCGGCGCTCCAGCGCACGCCCGGCAGGTGGCGCAGTTCGCGCGCCGCCCGGCTGGTGGCTGCGTCGATGCCGACGACCAGCAGGTGCGTCACGCCGGCGGCGGCGGCGCGGGCGTGCTCGTCGGCGGGCGGCACCTTGCCATCGAGGCCGAGGTGGCAGTGGGTGTCGTAGACCTGCATCGGCGCATGGTGCCCGGCCCGGCCCATGCGGGCGAGAGGCGTGGCGGAACCCTGCGCGTCGGCCTCGGGCACGCTACATTGGCCAGCCCCGGTCCTGGCCCGGCACGGCGCGCGCTCCCACTCGCGCCGGCTCCCCACCAACCCCTGCCTGCCACCATGACCCGCTCGCCGTTCGTCCCGTCCCGGGCCGCCGCCGCCCTCTTCGCCACCACCTGCGCCGCGCAGGTCGATCTGGTCCTGCCCCCCGAATACGACCTGGCGTGGGGCCGCGGCAGTTCGGCGGTGCTCGGCAGCAACTCGTCGCGCACGCAGATGATCTTCGCCTCGCCGTTTGCGCCCGGCACGGTGGTGACCGCGGTCGGGGTGCGGCCCACGGCGAACACGGCTGGCAGGGCAGCTGCGGCGCGTCCGCGGGTGTGCGAGAATCCTCGGCGCGGGTTCCCGTAGGCGCGGCCCCGCCGTCGAACGCTCGGCGCCTCTTCTGCCATGACCGCGATCCCCACCCTTGCCCTCTCCGCCCTGATCGCCGCCGCCGCCGCCTGCGGCGTGGCCTGGGCGCTCCGCCCCGACGCCCAGGCGACCGCCGTGCCTGGCGCCGATCTGCAGGCCGAACTGGCGGCGCTGCGGCAGGCGCATGCGACCCTGCAGCGCGAACTCGACCAGCTGCGCACCGCGCCGGCCGTGGCCGCGCCCGCCGCCGCGCGCGGCGAGCGCACGGTGGCGAGCGTCGACGACGCCCAGATCGCCGCCGCCGTCGAGGCCTACCTGCAGCGCCGGGGTCGCGCCGTCGACGCCGCGGCCGAGACGCCGTTCGACCTCGACGCCGACTTCGTGCGCCTGCAGGGCTCGAACTTCTGGGACGATGCCTCGCCGTGGAAGCGCGCCTTCGCCGCCGGCCGCATGGACGAGGTGATCGCCCGCTTCGAGGCGCTGGCCAAGGCGAACCGCAACGACATCCCGGCGCAGATGGACCTTGCCCGCGCCTACATGGCCTACCTGCAGCTCGACCCCAGCAAGTGGCAGTTGTCGATGAAGGCCGACCAGGTCTTCGACGACGTGCTCGACCTCGACGAGAACCACTGGGAGGCCAGGTTCACCAAGGCCGTCAGCTACACCTTCTGGCCGGACTTCCTCGGCAAGAAGAAGGACGCCGTCGCGCACTTCGAGACCCTGGTGAGGCAGCAGGAACTGCAGCCGGCGCAACCGCACCAGGCGCAGACCTACCTCTACCTCGGCAACCTGGTCGAGCAGCAGGATCCCAAGCGCGCCCGGGAGATCTGGGCCCAGGGACTGCGGCGGCATCCGGAGCACGCCGAACTGCGGCAGAAGGCCGGCAGCTAGGCGTTCAGGTCTTCTTGCCGGTCTGGCGCCGGCCGGGCGCCGGCACGACGGCACGGGCGCGGCTGCCGGCCTTCTTCGGCGGCGATGCTCGGTCCGCCGCCGCCGCGGCCTTCGCCGTGCCCTTGACGGGGCCACTCTCCTTCGCCTTCGCGCCGCGCGGCGCCGGCAGCTTGCGGCCGTGGCGGGCGGCGAGCGCCTGGACGGCGTCGCCGTGCACCGAGGCGGCCGCGGCCAGCAGTTCGTCGATGGCGGCCTGCAGCGCCGCATCGGCCTCCGCGAACAGCGGCGTCGACAGCTCCTCGAAGCGCTCGAAGGCGGCGGCGTCGTGCAGCAGCGGCAGCCGGCAGGCGCGCACGGCGGCGAGGCGCAGGGCCAGGTGGGAGGCGTTCGCCAGCCGGCGCAGATCGCGCCAGAGCTTCTTGTTCCTGGCCACCAGGGGACCCAGCACGTCGCCGGCAAGCCTCGCCGCCAGCACATCGGCCCCGGCGTCGCGCAGCAACTGCTCCAGGAAGCCGAGGTCCGCGGGCTCGAGCAGTTCCGCGCGGCTGGCCAGCAGCTCGATGCCGACCGCCCGCAGTTCGTGGATGCGGCTGTCCCACAGCTTGCGGACGAACGCGGTCATCTGCGCCCGGCCCATCTGCGGATGGGCCGCCGCGAGATCGGCGGCGGCCGCCCGGACGGCGTCGCCGTCGGCGCCCAGGAACGTCGTGTCGCCGCCCACCTCCTGCTGCAGCCGGGCGGCCGCCGCCGGCGAGCCGGCGGCCTGCAGGCGCTGGCGCAGCAGCGACTGCTCGCGGGCGAAGTTCATGCTCATACGCTGGGCTTCCTGGTCAGGTGTTCGATCAGGTCGAGCTTGGTGACGATGCCGCGCACGGTGCGCGTGTCGTCGACCACCAGGGCGACTTCGCCGCGCTCGAAGATGCGCGGCAGCTCGCTGGCGGGGGCGTGGGGGGCGATGGTCGACACCTTGCGCACCATGACCTCGGCGATCGAGGTCTTGCCGGTGGCATGGCCATCGACCAGGACCCGCAGCGCGTCGGCCTCGGTCAGGATGCCGGCCAGCTTGCCGTGATCGGCGACCGGCACCTGCGAGAAGCCGCGCTCCTTGAACAAGGCGACCGCCTTGCTGAGCGGGTCGGCGACGTCGACGGTGACGACCTCGCGCCGCGGCATCGCGCGCAGCAGCTCCTCGATGGTGCCGATGGCCCAGTCCTCCTCGAGGAAGCCGTTCTCGCGCAGCCAGCGGTCGTCGACGAACTTCGTCAGGTAGTTGCGGATGCCGTCGGCGAGGATGCAGAGGATGCGGGCCCCGGGCGGGAAGTCCTTCGCCACCTGCATCGCCGCCCACACGGCGGCGCCGCACGAACCGCCGCAGAGCAGGCCCTCCTGGCGGATCAGCTGCCGGGCGACGCGGAAGCTGTCCTTGTCGTTCGACTTGACCCAGCGGTCGACCAGCGAACGGTCGAGCACGTCGGGGATGAAGTCGTAGCCGATGCCCTCGACCTTGTAGCTCTTGATCGGGCCGGGTCCGGCCAGGATCGAGCCCTCGGGATCGACGCCGACGATCTTGCAGCCGGGGATGCGGCGCTTCACGGTCCGGGCGACGCCGGTGATGGTGCCGCCGGTGCCCGCGGTCATCACCACGGCGTCGAGGCGGTCGTCGGTCTGGTCGCAGATCTCGGCGCCGGTGCCTTCCTCGTGCGCCAGCGGGTTCGACGGGTTGCCGTACTGGTCCAGGATGTGGGCGTTCGGGATCACCTCGCGCAGGCGCCTGGCGACGCCGATGTGGCTCTCGGGCGCGTCCCAGGCGGCCTCGGTCGGGGTGCGGATGATCTCGGCGCCGAGCGCCTCGAGCACCACCTGCTTCTCGCGCGACATCTTCTCGGGCATGGTGATGATCACGCGGTAGCCGCGTACCGCGGCCGCCAGGGCGAGGCCGATGCCGGTGTTGCCCGAGGTCGGCTCGATCAGGGTGTCGCCGGGCTTGATGCGCCCCTGTTTCTCGGCGTCGAGCAGCATGCGCACGCCGATCCGGTCCTTGACCGAGCCGCCCGGGTTCAGGAACTCGCACTTGGCGAGCAGCTCCTGCGGCAGGTGGCGGGCGATGCGGGACAGGCGGACGATCGGGGTGCCGCCGACCGTGGACAGGATGGAGTCGTGGATGCGCGCCATTGGGCGCCGATCTAACCAGGGGCGGGCGGCGAAGGGAAATGCGCGTCTCGGCCTTGTTCGCGCGCGCCGTTGGCAGCATCGTTGTCGCGCCCGTGAACGAGTCCGATCCGACGCCGGTTCCGCCGCCCGAACCCACGCCGCCCGAGGCCGTCGACGCGGCGTCGCCGCGACCCGAGTCGCTCCCCGCGAGCGATGGGGGCGAGGCTCCGGGCTCGGCCGAGGCGGCGTCGACGGGCGGCGCCGAGGAGGGCCTGCGGCGCCGCCGCCGCCGCCGCCGCCGCCGCGGCAAGGCCGGTGCGGACGCGCCGGTGGGGCCAACGACCGAGGGCGAAGGCGAAGCGGGCCAGCCGCGGCCGGAGCGGAGCCCGCGCCCGGGGCCGCGGCGGCCGGAGCGCGGTCCGCGCCCGGGGCATGTGCACGGCCGCGCGCGCGGCGATTCCGCCCACCACGCGATCCAGGCGGTGCGCGCCCTGGCCGACATGGCGCAGGCGCTGCTGCGGGCCGAGGGCGTGGAGGCGTTCGCCATGCCGCGCTACCTGGACCTGCAGCTGCGCGTGCCGCTGGACGGCGGCAACGACGTCCGCCACGCCGCCGGCACCGCGGTCGAGCAGATCCTGCGCCGCGTGCGCGAGGTGCGCGAACACGAGAGCGCGCTGCGCCCCGGCGCCGTCTACAGCTACTTCGCCGGCACGTCGCACGCCGAGGGTTGCCGGCCGACGGAGCCGAGGCACGTGTTCGACGGCTACACCTCGACCGGCAAGCCGCAGTTCACGGACTTCGTGACGATGGCGATCGAGCGCAAGGACCCGAACATCGATCGCCTGCTGGCCGGGGAGGACATCGTGCTGACGCACGTGACGATGGGGCGCGTGCTGCGCACCCAGCAGCTGGCCGAGTTCGGCGGCAACTCGCCGGTGTTCAAGATCCTCGGCCAGGTCGACGCCGGCCTGTTCCGGGTGCTCGGCGCGGCCGGCAAGTGCGCGTTCAGCTTCCAGCTGCTGCGCGGGGCGACGCTCGAGGGCCGCGTGCGGTTGCGGCTGCACCCGGTGTCGGCGGTCGATCCGATGGACCTCGCCGATCCGGCCCTGATGCAGATCCTGAGCCGCTTCCAGCGCCGGCTCGACGACGAGGCGCTGCGGCTGCAGGGCCAGTTGCAGCACGGGGAGGTCGACGAGGAGGCGTTCGTGCTGCCGCTGCTGCAGGACCTCGCGCGGCAACTCGAGAATCGCACCCGCAGCGCCGGTCGGCGCACGCAGCACGGCCTCGAACGCAGCGAAGCGGGCCAGCGGCCGACGTCGCGCGCCTATCCCGATGCGGCCGAGGCGAGCGATGCCTCGATCCTCTGGGACCTCGACCAGAACACCGTCGTCGTGCTGGGGCCCAAGGGCCGTGTGCACGTGTTCACGCCGGCCGGCCGGCACGTGACCTCGGTGGTGATGCCCGGCGCGGCCATCGAGCGGCGCCGGCACATGGGGCGCTGGCGGCTGGCGGAGCCCGAGGAGCGCGGCGAGTTCCGCATCCAGATCAAGCGCCTCGTCGCCGCCGGCCAGGACACGCCGCAGGAGGAGCCGCCCGTGGGGCCGGCCGCCACGCCGCCCGAGCCGCCGCCGCCGGGCGCCGGCGCCTGAACCCCGGAGACGCCGCGTGTCGCCCCGCATCGGCATCGTCACCGTCAGCGACCGCGCCAGCATGGGCGTCTACCACGACGCGTCGGGACCGGCGATCGAAGCGGCCCTGCGCGACTACCTCGCCACCGAGTGCACGTTCGAACGGCGCCTGGTCGCCGACGAACGCGACCGCATCGTCGCGGCGCTGCGCGACCTGGCGGCCGCGGGCTGCTGCCTCGTGTGCACCACGGGCGGCACCGGACCGGCCCTGCGCGACGTGACCCCCGAGGCGATCCGCGACTGCTGCACGAAGGAACTGCCGGGTTTCGGCGAGTCGATGCGGGCGGCGTCGCTGCGGGCCGGCGTGCCGACTGCGATCCTGTCGCGACAGACGGCGGCGATCCTCGATCGCACGCTGGTCGTCACCCTGCCCGGCAAGCCGGCGTCGATCCGCGTCTGCCTCGATGCCGTGTTCCCGGCCATCCCGTACTGCATCGACCTGCTCGGCGGCCCGCGCCTCGAGGGCAATCCGGCCGTCGTGCAGGTGTTTCGCCCCCAGGAACGTGCATGAACGCGACCATCACCAAGGACCAGTTCATCGAACTGCTGCGGCCGCTGGCCGCGGCGTTGCAGTCCATCGACGTCGATGCCGCCGATGCGGCGGCCCAGGCCGAGCGCGCGGCGCCGTTCGCCGGCGCCCTGGTCGCCGCGGTGCGCCAGGCGGCGGTGGCCAGCCTCGGCTCCGACTGGCTGCTGCCGAAGGAGAACGCCGGCATCCGGTTCGGCCGGGTGGCCAAGGACCTGCACGGCTTCAGCGTCGATGCCGTGCGCATGGACGTGCCCGGGCCGCGCCATCGGCATCCGAACGGCGAACTGGACCTCTGCTTCGCCACCCGCGGCGAACCGCAGTTCGACGGCCGGCCGCCCGGCTGGGTCGTCTACGGCCGCGGCTCGGTCCATGTGCCGACGGTGCGCGGCGGCGAGATGCTGATCCTCTACTTCCTGCCCGGCGGCGCGATCGAGTTCCAGGCCTGAGCGGGGGCGCCGGGCGTCAGAGCCTGAGAGAGAAAGCCAAGGACGAGGGTTGAGATTGGGTTTGGGCTGAGGCTATTGCCGCGCGGCGCTTTCGGCCCTGCCCAGACGCGGCTCCCGTCACGCAGAACAGCGGGCCGGGAGGGCGGCAGGGCTCGCCGGGTCAGAGGGTCGCGGCGTTCTGACCGATCCAGAGCAGCGCGTTGTAGGTGATCGCCATCCAGAGACCGACCATCATGGTCTTCTCGATTCCGCGCACTGGAAGATGTCGAAGCCCTCGATGTTGTCGAAGGTCAGCGTTGGTGCGCTCGGACGTTGACGCACGGTCCTTGTAGATGTCCTTGGCCTTGCCGGTGCCCATTCGCTTTCGCCACTCGGCGACGTGCTCGGTGTCGTTCTTCTTGGGTTGATGAGGATCGATGTCCGGCGATCGCGGCTGCTGCAGAGGAGCGAACACCTTGACGCCCTTCTCGCCGACAGCCTCGATGTCCGCGAGGCTGGTGTACCCACCGTCGACGAGCCACTCCTTGGGCTTCTTGTCCAACCGTCGCTCGACTTCCTCCAGCATGGGTTCGATCTGCCCCATGTCCGAGCCGCTGTTGGTCACGCCAATTCCGACAATGGCGCGAGTGTCGGTGTCGACGGCGAACTGCATGTTGAACGCAGGGCGGTAGCCCCCGTCCGCCATGCGCATCACGCGCGACTCCGGATCCGTCGTCGACGCACGTGCTTCCTTCGCGTCCTCGTCGGTCTTCGTCGCCTGCAGCTCCCGCAGCTCTTCCATGGCCTTCTTAACCCGATCCTCGCGCTCGCGGGCCGCTCGATGCGCAGACTCGCGTTGCTTGTCCGACCGCGTCGGGTCTTCCTTGTCGAGCATCGCTTTCGCGAGCCGCACTTGCTCTTTCGCTTCCCTGAGGCACTCCCGCAGCCTCGGCTGGCGCCGGAACGAAGCCGCACCCGCATTCGCACGCACACGCACGCCGTCCTGAGCGACGCGCTTCAGCACGACGAGGCCCTGGTGCATCAGCACGCCCAAGACTTGTGTCAGCAAGTCATCGAGGGCAGCGCCGTGATCGACCCGGAAGTCGCTCAGCCCGTGCTGGTTGACCTGCACACCGCCGCAGATCCACCGGTAGGCATCGTCGCGCTCGCACAGCCGCTCCAGGTGACGAGCACTACCGACTCCCTCGCTCGTCGCAAACAGCCACAGTGCGATCAGCATCGCCGGGTCGGTCGCGGGCCGGCCGGGGTCGCTGCCTCGCGACTTGATCGGCGCGTAGAACGACTCGAGGTCCATCTCGTCGACGAACTTCACGATGCCGCGAGCGCGATGATCCGGCGGAATCAGCTCGTCGAACGTCTGCGGGCGAAACACCGACTGCCGTCGGTCCGGGCGCTTCACGCGCGCTTCGCCTTCCGCCTTCTTCGCCTTCCCCTTGGTGTCCTTGCCGCCGAGATCGTCGCCGAACAGTGACTTCGTGCTCATCACTGTGATCTACGCACGACGATCTCGTGGCGGATTCTGAAAGGGGGATTTCCTCTCACTCTCTCAGCCGCCGACCTGGCCGAGCAGCAAGCGGCAGTGGTTGGCGACCGTATCGCTGGTCGCGGCGCGCAGCGCCGCCTCGAGGAAGGGCCGCGCCGCGGCGCCCTGGATCTGGTGCAGCGCCGTCAGGCAGTGCACCTGGAACAGCGGGTTCTCGACCCGGTGGGGCGGGGCGCGGAACAGGGCCTCGATCGCCGGCACCGCGCGCTCGCAGCGGCGTTCGCCCAGCGCCTTGACGCACTCCTGCACGGTCACGAGGTCGTGCTCGGCGCGCCCCAGCAGCATCAGCAGCGTGTCCTCGAGCGCCGGATCCTCGCTCTGCACGTAGAGCGCGACGAAGTTGTGGAAGCCGGTGGCCGACAGCGCCGCCGGATCGGGGATCGGCAGGCCGGGGTCGCCCATGCGTTCGGGGTTCACGCCACGGCTCGACTCGGTGGTGAGGATGTGGCGCAGGAGACGCTGCGCCAGCTGGCGGTCGGCCTCGAGCAGGATGCGGGCCGCATCCCATCGCAGCCGCGGCGACGGCAGGCGCACGCCGGCGAGCACATCCTTCGCGATCTCCTTGCCGGCCCTCGGATCGATGCGCAGGGCGGCGCGGATCAGGTAGCGCGCCTCGTCGTAGTCGCTGTCGCCGCGCAGTTGGCCCAGGCGGTCGAGCACCGGCTTCCACGCATCGGGTCCGATGGCTTCGAACGCCCGCAGGATGGCATCCAGCTCCCGTCGGGCCTGCTGGTAGTCCGGTTCGGGCACCCGGGCGCTGGTGACCAGCGGGGCGTAGGCGCGCAGCTTGGCGAGCAGGCCGGCAGGCCCCAGGGCTTCGGCGCGTTGCTCGAGGCGGATCCTGGTGACCTCGCCGAGCACTTCCCGCAAGGTCGCCGCCTGGGCGGTCGCCTCACGGTGCAGGGCCTCGACTTCGGTCTTCAGCTGCCAGGCGCCGATCCCGACGCCGGCGAGCGCGATCACGGCCGCCGCAAGGGTCGGCAGCAGCCAGCGCGGGCCTGGATGCGGCGGGTTCGAGGTCGGCATCGCCGCAACGTAGTGGCTCGTCCGGGCGGCGTCACGGAGCGTTCGATCCCGAACGGTCGGTGTGCCCAAGTGCACGTCTCGATGCCACGGGCCGGTCGCAGGCAGGGGCATCCGGCGCGAGCCGCGCGCCGCTGCCATGGGGATCCGGCGCCGCGCCCTCGGCCGGGCGGCGCGACAGCCCCAGGGCATGGAAGTTGTCTTCGAGTCGGGGGCAGCCTGCCGGCTGGCAGGCCGCCGCCGACCTTGCAGCCGCCCCTGCGGTATGCTCTTCTTCGTCAGCCCGCCTCCGAGCCCTCCCTGCGTGGAGACCCGACCGCCGCTCCGTGGTCGGGCCCGCCTTCCCGTCACCGATACGAGGCAACCATGTCCGTTCGTCCGCCGATCATCGCCCTAGTCCTTGCCCTGGCCGGTCTTGCGGGCTGTGGGGGCGGTGAGGCCAAGGTCGGCCAGGCATCGTTCTCGTGCACCGGCACCGACGCGCGCGCCATTTGCCTGGTCAACTGCAACCTCGGCTGCAGCTCGACCGGCTGCCAGCGCACGAACATCGCCCAGAACGAGGTCCTGATCCTGCAGTTCAGCGAGCCGATCGACCCGGCGTCGGTGAACTCCTCGTCGATCCGCCTGCGCACCGCCGGCGGCGAGCCGCCGGTCGGGCAGCTGTTCGTCAACGGCAGCATGGTCGAGTTCATCCCGACCCTGAGCATCACCGGCGGGCAGACGTTCTACGGCTTCACGCCGGGCGAGACCTACACGCTGACGATCCCCGGCGGGCCCGACCAGATCGAGGTCGTGCGCAGCACGTCGGGCAAGCCGTTCGAGCGCACCCTGACCTGCACGCTGCAGTCGACGCTCGGCATCGTCGACCTCAACGGCGTGCCGCCGAGCGCCACGCTGACCTCGCCGCCGACCAGCCAGTTGCAGAGCGCGCCGCGCGAGCTCGACATCGTGCTGGAGTTCAACGAACTGATCGACGCGACGCCGTTCCTCAGCGGTACGGCCAGCCCCGTCGCCTTCTCGGTGCGCCGCACGCGGCTGGGCGTCGGTGGCGAGCGCGAATGCGATCCGAACTCGGCGCCGGTGGCGCTGACGGGCAGCTTGCGCCTCGACTTCGACCCGGCCCGCAGCATCTCGATCCTGACGTTCCGCCCCGCGGGCACGCTGCCGGGCAACGTCTGCGTGCAGATCACCGTCACCAACGGCGTGCAGGACCTGTCCGGCCGGCCGGCGGCGTCGCAGGTGTTCACCTTCCTGACCGAGGTCGTGCCGACGGTCGAGGGCAACGTCACCGAGGACTTCCTGACCGACGCCAAGCTCGAGGTCGACGCTTCGGCGGGGTCGTGGGGCGCCGGCTACGGCAGGTTCGCCCGCATCGGCGGCGATGCCCGGCACGGCGCGTTCAGCACCTCGATCGGGATCGACGATGGGCCGATCAACGGCAAGCGCCAGTTCACGATCAACACCGACAGCACGATCATCCCGGCGACCAACACCTACAGCGGCGCACCGGTGGCCGTGACCGACGGGCGGTTCGCCTTCACGCAGATGGTGGTGCCCAGCGACGTGCGGCTGCGCTTCATCGGCAGCGTGCCGCCGGTGCTGACCGTCGCCGGGCGGCTCGACATCCTCGGTGAGATCGACATCGCGGGCGGCTCGGTGGCGCCGCCGGCGGCGGGCCAGACGGGCGGCCAGGTCGGCGGCACCGGCGGCATCTTCGGCGGCAACGGCGGCCAGGGCGGCGATCGCTGCGGTGGTTTCGGCGTTCCGCTGGGCTCGCGGTTCAGCGGCAACGACGGCCAGGCGGCGCGCGTCGCTGGCGCTGGCGCCTACACCGGGCTGGCGACCAGCGGCGGGCGCGGCTCCAGCCTGTTCCCCACGGACGGCCTCTCGTCGAGCCTGATCTACCCGACGCCGCTGCCCGCCCTGGCCTACTCGCCGTCGGCGGCCGCCGGCGGCGGCGGTGGCGGCCTGTGGCAGGCCGGTGGCCAGGGCCGCGTGGTGTCGAACAACCACAACGACCCCGTGCTGCTCGTGCCGCCGCGGCTGGACGCGATGGGCCCGCCGGCGGCGGGTGGCACCGCGGTCACGCTGTTCCCGTTCACGCCGACGTTGGGGAACCCGAGCGCCCTGCACTTCCTGGTCGGCGGCGCCGGCGGCGGCGGTGCCGGCAGCCATGCCTGCCTCGCGCTGCACCTCGTCCGCACCTGGTCGATCGGCGGCGGCGGCGGCGGTGGTGGCGGCGCGATCGCGCTGCGGGCCGGCCACCAGCTCCGGCTCGCGCCCGGTTCGCTGGTCAGGGCGTCGGGCGGCAGCGTCACGGTGGGCCCCACCGGGATCACGACCAACGCGCAGCCGGCGCCCGGCGGCGGCGGTTCCGGTGGCTCGGTGGTGCTGCAGAGCGGCAACCTCGTCGAGGTGTCGGGCGTGGTCGACGTGCGCGGCGGCACCGGCGGCGTCTTCAACCGCTTCGCCAACGGCAGCCCGAACGTGATCCCGAACAGCGCCAGCGTGCAGATCGCCGGCGGCGATGGCTCCCCCGGCTTCGTGCGCCTCGAGGCGCCCGGGAATCCACCGACCACCTTGCTGGCGAGCATGCTGCCGCCGCCGGTGCCGCAGAACGTCGGCACGCTGCTCGACCGCGACGACCTCGTCAGCGTGCGGTCGCTCTTCTACTCGACCGGGTTGCTGTTCGGCCCCGAGTACGAGCGCTACGAGATCTACGCGGAGATCAACGGCGTGCCCGTCGTGTTCAGCGACGACCCCGCGGTCTCCAACACCCCCGCGCAGCAGGGCGCCGCGCTGCGGGTGCTGTTCCAGGCCGCGACCTTGGACCCCGTCACCGGGCTGCCCACCGAAGTCCGTCCGTGGCGGACCTCGGTGCGCACGTTCGGCAACCAGACGGGCATCGCCTCGGATGGTCTGACGGCCTTCCGCTTCGCCCTGCTGGTCGACCAGACCCTGGTCGATGCCGAGGACGTCCGGGTCGACCGGGTCGTCGTCTACTACCTGACTTCGACCTGAGCCACCAACCCGCGCGCCGTGCCCACTGTCGGACCTGACTTCGAACGCCGTCGATCCATGCGCAATCCACCGACCCTCGTGTTTCTCGCCGGCCTGCTCCTGTTCGCCGGTGCCGGCTGTTCCGGCAGCAGCAAGGACGACACCGCCGGGCTGCGCATCCGCTGCCTCAGCGGCGACTCCTTCTGCCTCGTGAGCTGTGATCTGGGCTGCGGCCAGACCGGGTGCTCGGTCACGGAGATCGCCGAGAACCAGCGGCTGCGGTTCGTGTTCTCGAGCCGCATCGACCCGGCGTCGGTGACCGCCGCCAGCGTTTCGATCCGCACGCCGGGCGGCATCCCGCCGGATGGCGAACTGCTGGTCCAGGACCGCGAGCTGACCTTCCTGCCGCGGGTGCGCACCGTGAACGGCGTCAGCACGTTCGGCTTCCTGCGCAACGAGACCTACATCATCACCCTTGCCGCGGGTTCGTCGGGGCAGGGCGTGCGCAGCGTGTCCGGCGACGGGCTCGCCCGCGAGCTGTCCTGCACCGTGCTGGTGTCGCGCGGCATCCAGGACGAGGACCAGCTGCCGCCGTCCGTCGAACTGGTGTCGCCGACGGTCACCACCGGCATCCCGTTGCAGCCGACGGTGATCCTGCGCTTCTCCGAACTGATCGACACGACGGCGCTGCAGGGGCCGCTGACCCCGTCGTCGCCGATCCAGTTCCTGCTCAAGGGCACGACCACGGTCGACGGCGCGCTGGTCTGCGACTCGCAGCAGGCCGGCACCGTGCTGGAGGGCATCCCGATCCTCGGCACCGAACGCGTCGGCGATCGTTTCGTGACGGTGGTGCAGTACACGCCCAACCTGCAGTTGCCCGGCAACTCGTGCCTCACGGTGCTGGTCACCGCGGAGGTGCGCGACATCTCCGGTCGGCAGGGACTGCCGGCGACGTTCGAACTGCTGACCCAGGCCGGCACCTCGCAGCCGATCAACCTCGTCGAGACGTTCGCCAACAGCGACAACCAGGACCTCACCGTGTCCAGCTCGGCCTGGAACGCCGGGGCCCGACCGGGACAGATCGGCAACGACGGTCGCCACGGCGAGTTCGACATCACCATGGGCACCGCTCTCGGCGGCGGCGTCTACCAGTGGAGCACCGACAGCTTCCTGATCCCGGGCTCGCGCAGCCTGACCGGGCAGGACTACCTGGTGACCGACGGCCGCTTCTACTTCACCAGCTTCGTGCTGCCCGAAGGGGCGACGCTGCGGTTCGCGGGCACGGTGCCGCCGCAGATCTGGGTGCGCGGCATCGCCGAGGTCCGAGGCACGATCGAGATCAGCGCGCCCGACATGCCGTTCTGGGTGCCGACCAGCGGCCCGGCCGTCGGCGAGCGGGTGTCGTTCTTCAACGGCATCGGCCCGTCTCCGTCCTACACGGTCGCGGTGCCCAACTTCGCCGCCGGCCAGCCGGGCGGCGCCGGCGGCATCGGCGGCGGCCGCGGCGGCGCCGGCGCGCAGGAATGCCGGCTCGACGGCAACGTGCAGCAGGTGGAAGGCCTCGAACTGGTCAACATCTACTACGGCCGCAACGGCGAGAGCGTGCGGGTGCCCGCCGGCCACGCCTACGCCGCCAACGCGCCCGGCACTGGCGGCCGCGGGTCGCTGCTGCACCCCCTCAGCGGTGTGGCGGTCTCGGCGCCGGTGCTCGGCGGGCTCTACCGCGCGAACTTCTCGCCGGGCGGCGGCGGCGGCGGCTTCGATGGTCCCGGCGGCCAGGCCACGGGCACGCCGCCGCTCGGCACGTCGGTCGCGGCGACCCAGCCTGGCGGCACGGCGTTCCCCGACCTGGCGACGGTGCCGGCGGGCTTCACCTCGCTGAACCACTTCCTCGTCGGCGGCTCGGGCGGCGGCGGCGGCGGTTCGCACGCCTACGGCACGCAGAACAACACCACGACCGGCTACTACGTCGCCGGCAGCGGCGGTTCGGGCGGTGGCGGTGCGCTGGCGCTCCGGGCCGGCGGCCAGCTGAGCATCGCCAACACCGCGGTGCTGCGCGCACGCGGCGGCGCCGGGGTGCTGATCACCGGCGACAGCCCCGACACGGCGACGCCGGACGCGACCTGGGGCGTCAGTTCGCCGGGCGGCGGCGGGTCCGGCGGTTCGTTCCTGCTGCAGGCCGGTGGACCCCTGCTGTTCGCCGGCAGCATCGACGTGCGCGGCGGTGCCGGCAGCCGTACCGGCAGCATCTCGATCCTGCCGACCGGCACGCTGGCGGTGTTCAACGTCGTCAGCCAGGCGGGGGCGGGTGCCGCGGGCTTCTACCGCCTCGAATCGGCGGCCGGCCTGCCGACGTTCTCGGGGACCGGCCAACCGGCCTACAACCCCGGCCGCAACGGCGCGCTGCTGCAGGACCGCGACCAGTACACCGGCGGCACCTCGAGGTGGATCGCGTCGGGCCAGTTCTTCCCGCCGACGTGGCTGCGCTACGAACTCGACGTCGACGCCGACGGCAACGGCACGGTCGTCACCTACACCGACTCGGGTGCGGCGGGCACGGTCAAGGCCAACGATCCGGCCGGTCCGGTGCGGATCCTGTTCCAGGGCGCTCGCCTCAACCAATCCGGCACCGCGCCCTTGCCCGGCGCCTTGCCGCCGTGGCGGGACGGCATCGGCAGCGGCGCCGGGCCCGGCATCTCGCTCGATTCGGTGACCGGCTTCCGGTTCCAGCTGCTGTTCAACGGCACCGACTTCCCGAACGCGGTGGTGCGGGCGCTGCGCGTCTTCGCGCAGACGTGACCGGGCGCGAGCGCCCGGTCGCGGGCCGGCTGCTGGTGCGCAGCATCGTGCTCGCCGCCGGTCAGGTGCTGGCGCCGGGGGAGATCGCCTGGGACGAGCGCGGCCGCATCACCAGCCTGCGCCGCGCCCGCCGCGCCGAGGTCGACGCCTGCCTGCTGCCCGGCCTCGTGGATGCCCATGTGCACCTCGGCATCGCGGCGTTGGCGGGCTCGGTGCCGCGCGCCTTCGTGCCGTGGGCGGAGGCGGTGATGGCCGCGCAGGGGGGGCTGGGGCCGCCCCAACACCGTCGCCAGGTCCGGCAGGCGGTGCGCGAGCTGCTGGCCGACGGCGTGACCGCATTCGGCGAGATCGACAGCAGCGGGCACAGCCTCCACGAACTGGCGGCGACGCCGGCCGCCGGCCGGTGCTATCGCGAGCTGACCGGCTTCCACCTGGGTCCCGTCGACAGCGTCCGGTTGGTGAGGCAACGCCGCACGGCGGGCCGCGGCGCGATGGCCTCCGGCTGGTCGCCGCACGCGCCCTACTCGGTGTCGGCCGCTCTGTTCGCCGCGGCCCTGGCCACGGGCCGCCACCTCGCCGTGCACTGCGCCGAGACCGCGGCCGAACAGCAACTGCTGCACACGGGCCGGGGGCCCTTCCGCGCGCTGCTCGAGCGGCTCGGTCGCTGGCCGTCCGGCTGGCGAGCCCCCCGCATGGGCGCCGTGCGCTGGCTCGCGCAGCTCGGCGTGCTCGGACCGCGGACGCACCTCGTGCACTGCCAGGAACTCGAACGCGGCGACGTCGGCCGCATCGCGGCCGCCGGCACCGGGATCGTGGTCTGCCCCGGCACCATCGAGTGGTTCGGTCGCACGCCCCCGCCGGTGCCGCGGTGGCTCGCCGCCGGCATCCCGGTCGCGCTCGGCACCGACTCGCGGGCCAGCAACCGCGGCTGGTCGCTGCGCCGCGAACTGCAGCTCGCGGCGCAGTACTGGCCAGAGCTCTGCCCCGGCCAGCTGCTGGCGATGGCCACCGAACACGGCGGCGCCGTGCTCGGCCGTCGAGGGCTCGGTCGTCTGCGGCGCGCGGGGCGGGCCGACTTCGTCGCCATCGCCGGCGATGGCTCGCCGGCCCAGGCCCTGGCCGAGTTCGTGCAGGGGCGGCGGGCCCCACGGTTCGTGGTCGTGGGCGGCGTCCGCCTCGCCGCGGCCGCCGGCCGACGTTGAGCCCCCGTCGCCACGCCCCTACAGTGCGGGGCGCTCCCTCCGACCTTGACGACCCTCCCCGATCTCCTGCGCCGCACCGAGCGCATCCTGCTGACCGGCCACGAGAACCCGGACGGCGACTGCCTCGGCGCCGAGGTGGCCTTGTTCCACCTCCTGCGGGGGCTGGGCAAGCAGCCGGTGATCGTCAACCCCGATCCGCTCGGCCGCGCCTACGACTTCCTTTGCCGGCACACGCCGATCGGCCATGCGCGCCCGGACGCGCCGTTGCCGCCGTTCGACGCCGCCGTGCTGCTCGACTGCGCGCACCTGGCGCGGCTCGGGGCGCTCGGCGACCGGCTGCGCCAGAGCGGCAAGCCGATCGCCGTGATCGACCACCACGTCGGCAGCGACCAGGGCGATGGCGCCGTGCACTTCGTCGACGTGAAGGCGGCCGCGACCGGGGCCCTGGTCTACCGCCTGTTCCGCCTGCTCGAGGTGCCGCTCGCGGCGGCCGCGGCGGAGGGCGTGTTCCTGTCGCTGGTGGCGGACACGGGCTGGTTCCGCTACTCGAACGCCGACGCCGAGGTGTTCGCCATCACCAGCGAACTGGTCGCCGCGGGCGTCGACGTCAGCCTGGTCTTCGACAGCCTCTACCGGCGCAACCACCCGGACTCCGTCGTGCTGCTCGCCGAGGCGCTGCAGCGCACGCGGTTGCGCTGCGGCGGCCGCCTGGCGCTGGCTGCGCTCGACCGCGCCTGGATGGAACGGGCCGCGAACGCCGACTTCGACACCGACGCGGTGCTCGATCCGTTGCGCTCGATCGCCGGCGTCGAGGTCACCGCCCTGCTGAAGGAGCGCTTCGACGGCACCGTCAAGGCCTCGCTGCGGTCGCGGCGGGACGTCGACGTGCAGGCGATCACGGCCGGGTTCGGCGGCGGCGGCCACCAGAAGGCCGCGGGGGCGACGCTGCGCCTGCCCCTGGCCGCTGCCGAGGCGGCGATCGAGGCGGCGGTACAGCAGGCCCTGGCCGGGCTCGAGGCGCGATCGAGTTGAGCACGCTGGCGCTGATCTCCGACCTGCACAGCAACGCCGAGGCGCTCGAGGCGGTGCTGCGGCGGATCGAGGCGCTCGGCGTGCGCGAGATCGCCTGCCTGGGCGACGTCGTCGGCTACGGCCCCGACCCGCTGCCCGTGACCCGCGCGGTCATGCAGCGCTGCAGCTGGACGATCAAGGGCAACCACGACTGGGGTCTGTTCCACGCCCTCGACGACTTCAATCCCCTGGCGCGCGAGGCGCTGCTCTACTCCCGTCGGCTGCTGCAGCCGTCGTTCCTGCGGCCGCGCCGCCGGGCGGCATGGGAGTTCCTGCGCGGGCTGCCGGAGCGCATGGAGGCCGGCGGCTACCTGTTCTGCCACGGCTCGCCGCGCGACCCGGTCATGGAGTACGTGCTCAAGAGCGATGGCTTCCTGGAGCCGGACAAGATGCAGCAGCTGTTCGCCCTGATCGACCGGCCGTGCTTCGTCGGCCACACCCATTGGCCTGGCGTGCACGGCGCGGACTTCCGCTTCGTGCAGGCGACCGACGAGCAGCGCGAGTTCCGGCTCGAAGGACCGTGCATCGTCAACGTCGGCAGCGTCGGCCAGCCGCGGGACGGCGACCCGCGCGCCTGCTTCGCCGTGGTGGACGCCGACCGCGTCGAGATCCACCGGGTGAGCTACGACTTCCGCCGCACGCAGGCGAAGATCCTCGCCGCCGGTCTGCACCCGGCGCTGGCCGAACGGCTGGCGCGCGGCAAGTGAGCCCGCCCGCGGTCGTGGTGCTCTGCTCGGCGCCGGCCCGGGGCGAGCGCGGCCGGCCGGGGGCCGAGGACCTCGCCAGGCAGCTGGTCGAGGAACGCCTCTGCGCCTGTGCCAGCGTCGTGCCGGGGGTGCGGTCGTTCTTCCGCTGGCAGGGTCGTTGCGATTTCGCCGAGGAGTCGCTGCTGGTGGTGAAGACGACGGCGGCGATGGCGGCGCGGCTCGCCGATCGCATCGTCGAACTGCATCCCTACGAGGTCCCGGAGGTCCTGCAGCTGCCGGTCGCGGCCGGATTGCCCGCCTACCTGCGCTGGCTGGTCGACAGCGTCGCTTCCCAGCAGGGTTGAGACCCGAGTGGCCCCGCACGCCGCCCCGCCTGCCCCCGTCGACGAGGTGCGCTCGCGCCGGCTCGCGCTGGCGCTCGCCATCGGGCTCGCCTGCGGCGTGCTCGGCCGCTGGCTGCCGTTTCCGCCCGGGGTCGACCCGGGGCCGGCCTGCCGGCTCCTGTTCGTGACCGGACTGACGACGTCCTGCTGGCTGCTGCACGCGCTGCCGATCGCTGCCGCCGCGCTGTTGCCGCTGGCGCTGCTGCCGCTGCTGGGCGTCGCCTCGACGGCCGTGCTGACGCAGGGTTACGCCGACCCGATCCTGTGGCTGTTCGGCGGCGGCTTCGTGCTGGCGCAGGCGATCGAACGGGCCGGCCTGCATCGGCGCTTCGCGCTGCGGGTCGTCGGCGCGCTCGGCGCCGAACCGCGGCGCCTGGTCATGGGCTTCTTCCTGGCGGCGACCGGCCTGTCGATGTGGATCAACAACACCGCGACGGCCCTGTTGCTGCTGCCGATCGGCAAGGTGCTGGTGCAGCGCCTGGCGGCGGTCGGCGACCTCGCGCCGCGGGCGCAGTCGAACTTCGGCGCCGGAGTCATGTGCGCGATCGCCTTCGGCGCCTCGCTCGGCGGTCTCGGCACGCCGATCGGCACCGCGCCGAACGCCCTGTTCTTCGCCGCGCACGAGCCGCTGGTCGCCGCCGGCGCGCCGCCGGTGTCGTTCCTGGCCTGGGTGCTGGCGTTCGCGCCGTGCGCGGTCCTGCTGGCCGTGGCGTCGGCATGGCTGATCGTGCGCATCGCCCTGCCGGTGCCGGCGGGGCGTCTGCCACGCGGCGGCGAACTGTTGCGGGAGGCGCAGGCCCTGCCGCGCTGGAGCCTGGCCGAGCGGCGCGTCGCGGTGCTGTTCGGCAGCGCCGTGCTGCTGTGGACGACGCGCGGCGACCTGCAGTTGCCCGGCGGCGGCGTGCTGCACGGCTGGGCCCACCTCCTGGTGCCGGCGGGCGAACGCGACCGGTTCATCGCCGACGGCAGCGTCGCCGTGCTGGTGGCGGTCTTCGCCTTCCTGGTCCCCGCCGGCACCCCGGACCGCGCCCGTCTGGTCGACTGGGAGACGGTGCGGCAGATGCCGTTCGACCTGCTGCTGCTGCTCGGCGGCGGCATCGCGATGGCCACCGCGTTCGGTCCCACGGGGCTCTCGGCGGCGTTCGGCGAACTGCTGCGGCCGCTGGTCGGCGCCGTGCATCCGGCGCTGCTGCTGCTGGCGCTGATCGGTGCGGTCACGCTGCTGTCGGAGGTCGCCAGCAACACCGCGGTCGCCACGCTGCTGCTGCCGATGCTGCGCGACGGCGCGATCGCGGCCCGCATCGACCCCCTGGTGCTGATGGTGCCGGCGGTGATCGCGGCGTCGTGCGGCTTCATGCTGCCGATCGCCACGCCGCCCAACACGATCGTGTTCGCGTCGCGCCAGATCAGCTTCGCCCAGATGGCCCGCGCCGGGTTGTGCGTCGACCTGCTGACGGCGGTGACGCTGGTGCCGCTGCTCTGGTGGTGGGCGCTGCCGTGCCTGGGCGTCGACCTGCACGCGCTGGCGCCGGGGGGTGGCCGATGAGCCGGGGCGGCGGCACGTGGCGGGCCTGGGTGCTGGCCTGGCTCGGCGCGTTCGGCGCGTTCGCCCTGGTGGCGCACGGCAACCTCGAGTCGTCGGACTCGGCGCTGACGATGCACGCCGCGCGGGCGCTGTGGCAGCGCGGCGACAGCGGCCTGCTGCGGGCCGACCAGGGCGGCGAACGGCTCGGCGAACAGATCGCCGCCGGCTACATCCACGAGCATGGCGCGCTCGGCAAGGTCGGCCGCAACGGCCGCGCCTACGTCTGGTTCCCGGTCGGCCACGTCGTGCTGCTGGCGCCGATCGCCGGCGTCGGCGATCGGCTCGAGGCGGCATGGCCGGCGGTCGAGCGGCGCTGGCGGGAGGTGGCCGCGCCGGGCGCGGACGCGAGCCAGTTGCGCTGGTCGGTGACCTACGTGCACGGCCACCCGGTGCTGACGCAGGGCCTGATCGCGCTGCTCGTGCCCCCGGCCTGCGGCGCCACCCTGCTGCTGCTGCTGTTCGTGCTGGCGCGCACGCTCGGCGCCGCGCCGCGCGACGCCGGTCGGGCGGCGCTGGCGATCGGGCTCGGCACGCAGGCCTTCGCGCTCGGCCGGGAGACGCTCGCCGACGGTCCGGGGATGTGCTGCCTGCTGGCGGCACTGTGGGCCGTGGTGCGCGCGCACCAGGGAGCGGCGCGCCCGGCCGTGCTCGCGTTCGGCGGCGTCGCGGCGGGCCTGGCGGTGTCGCTGCGCTACCAGCACGCCGTGGCCGTGGCGGTGCTGCTGCTGGTGGTGGCGCTGGTGTGCCGCCGCCGGCGCGACCTCCGGCCCCTGCTGGCGTTCACGCTCGGCGGCGCGCCATTCCTGCTGCTGCTGCTGGCGACCAACCATGCGCGCCACGGCTCCGTGTTCGACACCGGCTATCCGCAGGTGGCCGACTGGTACACGCAGTCGCTGGGCCTCGGTCTCCTCAAGCTGGGCTGCGCGGCCGGGCGCGGCGTGCTGTGGCTGTCGCCGCTGCTGTGGCTGGCGCTGCCGCTGGCCCTGCGGCGGGCGCACGTGCCGGTGCTGCGCGGCCTCGCGTGGGTGTTGTTCGCGACGCCGTTCCTGCTGTTCGCCGGCGCCAAGGGCTGGCAGGGCGGCGAGTGCTGGGGGGCGCGCTACGTGACCCCAGGCGTCGTCGTGCTGCTCGCGCTGGTGCTGCCGCAGGCCCAGCCGTGGCGGCGCCGGCCGTGGCTGTGGCGCCTGCTGCTGGCGCTGGGCCTGTTCGCCAACCTCACCAGCGTCGTCGCTCCGGTGCGCGGCCAGGTCCAGCTCGCCAGCCAGGCCGCCAGGGCCGAGGCCATGCACCAGGGGCGCGAACTGGATGCGGATGCCGTCGCCGACCTCGTGTCGTGGCGGCCGCGCTACGCGCCGCTGCACTCCAACTGGCGCTACCTGCGGCAATCCCACGTCGGCGGGTTCGAGGACGAGCACGGCGCGCCGCGGCACGGCAGCGCGCACACGATCGAAGCGCTGTTCGGGGTGGCGGCGGTGGTTCCCGAGCAGGGCCTGGCGCCGCTGCGCTGGGAGGACCGCTGCGGTCGCCACCTGGCCGTGCGCTTCTGGGCCGACCTGCTGGCGGTCCCGGGCTGGTGGCTGCTGGTGCTGCCGCTCCTGCTCGCGGCCCTGGGCGCCCGGTTCGGCTGGCGGCGGCTGTTGGCACAGTCGGCCCCGCCGTCCGCACCGCTCAAGCCGATGCCACCGGCGGTTCGATAGGGCCGGCGGAGATCGAAGCCGCATGAACCCCCTGCTGCCGTTGCTGCTCTGCTGTTGCCAGGACCCACAGCCGTCGGGTCCGGCCGCGCCGCCGGCGCTCGATGTCGTCGAACTTCGCAACGGCGACCGCTTCGAGGGGCGGATCACCGCGCAGGTCGACGGCTACGTCGAGATCCAGCTCGAGGCCGGCGCCGTGGTCGGCATCAGCATCGCGCAGATCGCCGCCGTGCGCCGCGGGGCGGGGCCGGCGGTCGTCGCGGTGCCCGCGGCTCTGCCGCCGGCGGACGAGTGGTTCGTGCTGCACGACGCGCGCGGCACGGCGGTCGGCTGGCTGCACGCCTCGGTGACCAACGCGAACGACGGCAGCTTCACGGTGCACGAGGAGTACGAGTTCCTCGAGGGCCGTCGCCGCTACCAGGTCACGTCCTTGTGCACGGCCGACGCCCGGTGGGCGCCGCGCAGCTGCTACTTCCGCGAGCGCGTCAGCGAGCCGGCGCTGGCGGTCGTCGAGTTCGGCGGCTCCGCCGGTGGGCAGGCGGATCGCATCGCCGGCGAGCGCATCGTCGAGGCCACCTGCGCCGGGGAGCGGCTGCAGGTCGTGCGGCTGGACGGCAGCGGGCGCCGGGAGCGCGAGTTCGAGTTCGCGGCCGGGTCGACCTTCCCCTTGCTGGCGCGGGCCCGGGCGCGGGCCACGGGCGAAGCCATGCAGGGCGCGCGCCTGTTCGATCCCGCCAGCGAGGAACTGGTCGTGCGCAGCTTCGATGGCGCCCGGTTGCGGCGCGTGACCGTCGGTCGGGAACCGCTGCAGGTGACCGAGCTCGTCGAGCATTCGCCGGCCGGGCGCAACAGCGAATGGCTCGACGCCTCGCTGCGCACCGTCCGGCGCGAACTGGCCGGGCCGGCGCTGGTGGCGATGCCGAGCAGCGCCGGCAGCGTCGGGTTCGCCGCCACGGCCGCCACCATCCCCAGCGCGATCGTCGCCGAGGCCGGTGGCCAGTTCGGCCTGTGGCTGCCGAACCCGGCCTGGCAGCCGCGCGAGGACCTGCCGGCAGGACAGATCGCGCTCGTGTGCGAGGCGCACGGCGCCACGGTCGGGCTGACCCGGCTCGACCACCTCGAGCCCTCGACGCCGCTCGAATCGGCGGCCGACGCGGTGGCGAACTGGTTCCGCCTGCTGCACGCCGACCTGCCGGTCGACGGGCGGCAGCGCGCGCAGCTGCGCGACCGCGGCTGCGTGCGGCTGCTCGCCAGCGGCCGCGCGGGGGGCGCCAAGGTGCAGGCGACCGTCGACGTGATTCCGCACGCCGACCACTTCCTGGTCCTGGTCTGCCGGGCGCCGGCGGCGGCGTGGGAGGAACTGGCGGACGACTTCGACTTCCTGCGCCGGTCGATCGAACTCGAACCGCAGTCGCTGGCGCCGCGGCTGCAGGGACCGATCGCCGAACGGCAGGCGGCTCCGGCCGCCGGGGCGCCACGCGTTGCCCGGCCGTCGATAGTCCGGGTGCCCAAGGACGGCTGAACGGGGCCGCGGCGTGGCGGGCGCCGGTCACGGCGGACCGCCGGCGTCCAGACCGCGCAGCGCCGCCGCCTCGAACACGTCGTCGACCGTGAGCGCCTCCCGGTCGTCCAGGTCGGCCAGCGTGCGGCAGAGGCGCAGCAGGCGCACGCGCCCGCGCCCGCTCTGCCGGTGGCGGCGCATCACCTCGTCGAGCGCGTGCAGCACGGGCTCCGACGGCGCGCAGGCGTGCAGCAGCTCCCGGTCGTGCAGCCGCGCGTTCTCGCGCAGCCGACCGGACGGGGCCTGGCGATGCTGCTGCCGCTCCCTGGCGACCAGCACCCGTTCGCGCCAGGCGGCCGTGCCGCCAGCGGCATCCTCGGCGGCGCGCAGTTCGGCGGGCAGCAGACTCGGCACGTCGACGCGCAGGTCGATGCGGTCCAGCAGGGGGCCGGACAACCTCGCGTGGTAGCGGGCGATCGCCGGCGGCGTGCAGGTGCACGGCCGCCAGCGGTCGCCGAGATGGCCGCACGGGCAGGGATTGCGGGCCGCCACCAGCAGGAACTCGGCCGGCATGGTCACCGTCTGCCGGGCCCGGCCGACGGTCACGAGGCCGTCCTCGAGCGGTTGCCGCATGGCCTCCAGGGCATCGCGGCGGAACTCCGGCAGTTCGTCGAGGAACAGCACGCCGCGGTGCGCAAGGGTCACCTCGCCGGGCCTGGCCTCGGCGCCGCCGCCGAGCAGACTCGCGGTCGAACTGGTGTGGTGCGGGGCGCGGAACGGGCGGCGGTCGGCCGGCGGCAACGGCAGGCCCGCGGCCGCGTGCACTTGCAGGATCTGCAGCCGCTCGGCCGCGGCCGGCGGCGGCAGCAGGCCGGGCAGGCGGCGCAGGAGCGCGCTCTTGCCGCTGCCGGGCGGGCCGGTGAACAGCAGGTTGTGGCCGCCGGCGGCCGCGACGGCGAGCGCCCGCTTGGGAGTGGTGTGGCCGCGCAGGTCGATCAGGTCCGGCACTGCGGCGGCCGGCGGCGCCGGTGTGGGGGCGGGTGGCGGCAGGTCGCGCCGGCCGGCGAGCCAGAACACCGCATCGGCAAGCGTCGCGGCGCCGTGCAGGGGCAGCCCATCGACGACCGTGCAGGCTGCGGCGTCGTCGGGACTGCAGAGCATGGCGCTGGCGCCCTCCCGCCGGGCCGCCAGCGCCACGCTGACGGCGCCGCGGGCCGGCAGGATCTGGCCGCGCAGGCCGATCTCGCCGAAGGCGAACAGGCGCGCGGCCCGCTCCGGCGCGAACAGGCCGGCCGCGCCGGCGAGCGCCAGCGCCAGGGGCAGGTCGAAGCCGCTGCCCTGCTTGCGCAGCGCCGCCGGCGCGAAGTTCACCGTGGTCACGCCGCGCGGTTGCGGCAGGCCGAGGGCGAAGAAGGCCTGCAGCACGCGGTGGTAGGCCTCGCGCACGCAGGCATCGACGAGCCCGAGCAAGCGCGGCGTGCCGTCGCCCGCATGGCGCGCGGTCGCTTCGACCTGCACGGGCACCGCGTCGATGCCGAGGACCATGCCGCAGCCGACCGTGATGGTGGGGGAGCGCACGCCGCAGGGTGGCGGGTGCGCCTTCGCCGGTGGCAGGAATCCGGTCGCTCAGGCCGAGGGGCGCAGCGGTTCGGCCGCCAGGAGTGCATGCGCTGGAGCTGCCGCGCGAGCGCGGCGACCCGGGCCGCCAGACGCTGCCTCGGCAAGGGACAGACGGGCGCGGACGGCGCCGCCGGTTGCAGGGGCCGCCGCCCGGGCACCGGAGGATGTCACCAGTCGAGCGCCGCCGCGGTCGCCGCCCGGGCGGCGATCTCGGCCGCCAGGCGCCGGGCGTCGCCGAGCGTCAGGTCGGGCAGCCGGGTCGGCGAGCCGCCCATCACGTAGACGGTCAGGTCGGCGAGACCCAGCAGCTGCGCGAACGGTCCCTGCCGCACCACGACCGCTTGCACCTTCGCCGTCGGCAGGTAGGCCAGGTGGCGGCCGACGATGCCGTGCCGCAGGGCCAGGAACGGCCCCCCGAGCGCGAAGCCCAGGTTGTGCCAGGCCAGCAGACCGAGCAGCGCCCACAGCGGCACCAGCAGGGCGCCGACCAGCGCCCACGCGCCCCACGCCGCGGCGGTCGCCGACCCGGCCAGGGCCGCGAGCACGACCCCCTGCAGCGCCATGCGGGCGATCAGGCGCCGCGAACCGCGCTGCCAGCCGAAGCTCTCGCGCTCGATGCCGGGCAGCAGGGCGGGCAGCAACGCGTCCGCCTGCGGCAGCCTGGTCAGCGGCACGACGACGTCCCAGCCGCCGCTGGTGTCTTCGCCCTGCTGGCGGCTGCCGCCGGCGGAATCGGCCTTGACGACGGCGAAGCCGAGCAGGCGCCGCAGCCAAGGCTGCTCGACGGTGACGCGCTGGATGCGGGCCCGCGGCAGCGTCTTCTGGCGCGTGGTCAGCAGTCCGTAGCGACGCTGCAGCACGTCGCCGCGCAGCACCAGCACGAAGCCGTGGAACTGGACCAGGTTGCCGATGGTCGACGTGACCACGCCGAACGCCATCACCAGCAGCACGACGCCGACCAGCAGCGCGATGGCGACCGCGGGCGGGAACTGGCCCAGCCAGCGTTCGGCGCCGTCGACGACGCCGGCCAGCCGCGCCGCGAGGCCGATCTGGTCGAGCAGTTCGATGGCGGCGAAACCGGTGAGCACGAAGCCGCCCAGGCGCAGGTCGGTCAGGCCGCGCAGCAGGAGTTCGCCGTAGCTGCTGGCGTGCACGAGCCACTCCGGTTCCGGCGGCGGTGCGACGGTGCCGGCCACGTCGTTCGCGGCGGTGGCCGCGCCCGCCCCCTCGAGCCGGTCGCTGCGGGCGGCGAGCAGCACCTCGCGCAGGTGGTCGGCATCCGCCCGTGACAGCGCGTCGAGGCGGGCTTCGACGCCGCGGCCGGACGCGGTCTCGACCAGCACGACGGTGAGGCCGAGCGCGCGACGCAGCAGGGTCGACTCGAAGCCCAGGTCCTGGATGCGATCGAGCGGGATGCGCCGTTCCTGCCGCTCGAGGATGCCCTCGCGCACGCGCAGTTCGTCGGTCGTCAGCGTGTACTCGAGCGTCAGGTAGCGGGCGACCGCGGTGCCGAGCTGGACCAGGAAGAGCACCATCGCCAGGACCAGGAACCAGGGTTCGAAGACCACGCCGAACAGGACCAGGAACGCCGTCTGCCGCAGCGCATCCAGCAGCCGCAGCAGCAGGATCGCCGGATGCAGGTGGCCCTGCGCCAGCACCGCGTCGGGGCGGCGGGGCGTGGCGTCCCCGGCGGTCGCCGGAAGGGCGTCGCCGGGCGCCTGCTCAGGGGCGTCGGTCACCGCGCGCCTCGACGATGTGGTCGCGCAGTTCCTGCGCCTGCGCGAGGGCGAGGCCCGGCACGCGGAAGGCCGAGCCTTCGTTGCCGGCCGTGAACACCACCAGGGTGGCGAGCCCGAACAACCGTTCGAGCGGGCCGCGCACGAGATCGACGTGCTGCATGCGGCGCACGGGCACGGCGCGTTCCTCGACGAACAGGATGCCGTAGCGCAGCAGCAGCAGGTCGCCGAGGAAGCCGAAGCGCCAGCGCGCATAGGCCAGCGGCGGCGTCAGCACGGCCAGGGCGACCAGGCCGAGGCAGGCGCCGAGCAGCACGTGCTCCCAGGCGTCCGACCAGCCGTCCCAGTACTTCGCCAGCAGCGGGCGGCCGAGGTACCAGGCGAGGCCGGAGAGCAGCAGCGCGCTGAACCCGTCGGCGACGAGCCAGTAGGGCACGACGCGGCGCTGCAGGCGCTCCGTCGGTCGTGGGGTCGCAGCGGGTTCCATGACGGCGAGCGTGCCCGACGCGGAGCGGGCATGCAATGGCGGGGGCGCGGGGCGTAGAGTGACGGACCGTGAGGAACGCAACCCGCTGTCCGCTCGACCGCCCGGCGGTCGCGTCTCCCTCCTCGCGGGCCGGCATGCCGCGCGATCCACGGGCCGTCCCGGGCGCGACAAGGCGATGAGCGCGCGGCTCTGGTCGGTGCTCGGCAACGCGCAGAAGCTCGACGGCGGCGCCATGTTCGGCAATGCCCCCAAGGCGCTGTGGAGCCGCTGGGCGCGGCCCGACGAGCAGAACCGCATCGACCTCGCCTGCCGATGCCTGCTGCTGCGCGAGGGGGACCGGACGATCCTGTTCGAGGCCGGCATCGGCGCGTTCTTCGCGCCCGAACTGCGGCGCCGCTTCGGCGTGCAGGAGGACCGGCACGTGTTGCTCGACAACCTGGCGTCGATCGGCGTCCGGCCCGAGGACGTCGACACCGTGGTGCTGTCGCACCTGCACTTCGACCACGCGGGCGGGGTGCTGGCGCCGTTCTGCGCCGGGGCGCCGCTGGCCCTGGCGTTCCCGCGGGCCGCCTACGTGGTCGGCGAGCAGGCCTGGCAGCGAGCGCTGGAGCCCCACCCGCGCGACCGTGCCAGCTTCGTGCCGGAACTGCCCGGGCTGCTGGCGGCCACCGGCCGCGTCGAACGGGTGCAAGGCGAGCGCAGCGAGGCGCTCGGCGACCGCGTGCGCTTCCATCGCAGCGAGGGCCACACGCCCGGCATGCTGCTGGCCGAACTGCAGACGGCGCGTGGGCCGCTGCTGTTCGCCGCCGACCTGATTCCGGGGATGCCGTGGGTGCGCCGGGCGATCACGATGGGCTACGACCGCTGTCCGGAGCGCCTCGTCGACGAGAAGACGTCGCTGTTGGCGGCGCTGCAGGCGCGCGGCGGCCGGCTGTTCTTCACCCACGATCCCGAAGTCGCGGCCTGCGGCCTCGGGCTCGACGACGCGGGGCAGGTCGTCGCCGAGTCGCCGGTGGCGGAACTGGTGGGCGAGCCGGCCTGAGCGCCGGGCCCGACGGTCTTCGCCCTTGGCCGGAACGCGACCGTGCCCTAGGGTGGGCGCTCCCGCTCCTCCGCGTGATCCTGTGCACGCCCCGGAGCCCTCCCTTCCGATCGTCGCTGCCCGGCGAGCCCGGGCGCGAGAACCAGCCAGGATCCCGAACATGCCGAAGAAGATCGTCGTCGCCCCGCGGCCGTTCCGCGTCTTCACCCGCCGCGACCTCGATCGCATCCCGCAGCTGCAGCGCTTCGGCAACGACGAACTGCTGGCGATGAAGGCGGTGGCCAACGTGCTGCCGTTCCGGGTCAACGAGTACGTCTGCGACGAGCTGATCGACTGGGAACGGGTGCCCGACGATCCGATCTTCCAGCTGACGTTCCCGCAGCCCGGCATGCTGCCGCCCGGCGAACTCGACCGGATGATCGACCTGCTGCGCCGGGACGCCGGCGATGCGGAGATCCAGCGCGAGGCCCGCCGCATCCAGCAGGGATTGAATCCCCACCCCGCCGGCCAGGTGGAGCTCAACGTGCCGCGGCTCGACGGCGTGCCGCTGCCCGGCATGCAGCACAAGTACCGCGAGACGGTGCTGTTCTTCCCGAGCAGCGGCCAGACCTGCCACACCTACTGCACCTACTGCTTCCGCTGGCCGCAGTTCGTCGGGCTCGACGAACTGAAGTTCGCCGCGCGCGAGGCCGACTCCCTGGTCGCCTACCTGCGGGCGCATCCCGAGGTCAACAGCGTGCTGTTCACCGGCGGCGACCCGATGGTGATGAAGACGCGCGTGCTGCGCCGCTACATCGAGCCGCTCCTGGCGCCCGAGCTCGACCACATCGTCAGCATCCGCATCGGCACCAAGGCGCCGGCATACTGGCCGCAGCGCTTCACCACCGACGACGATGCCGACGACCTGATGCGCCTGTTCGAGGAGGTGCACGCCGCCGGGCGCCACGTGGCGATCATGGCCCACTACAGCCATCCCCGCGAGCTGGCGCCGCCGGTGGCGCAGGCGGCGATCGAGCGGGTGCAGAACGCGGGGGCGACGGTGCGCTGCCAGGCGCCGTTGATCCGCCGCGTCAACGACGATGCGCAGACCTGGGCCGACCTGTGGAAGCGACAGATCGTGCTCGGCGCGGTGCCGTACTACATGTTCGTCGAGCGCGACACGGGACCGCGGCAGTACTTCGAGGTGCCGCTGGCGCGGGCGCTCGACATCTTCACCACGGCCTACCGCCGGGTGTCGGGGCTCGGCCGCACCGTGCGCGGTCCGTCGATGTCGGCGACGCCCGGCAAGGTGCTGGTCGACGGCATCGCCGAGGTGCACGGCGAGAAGGTGTTCGTGCTGAAGTTCCTGCAGGCGCGCGACCAGACCTGGGTGAACCGGGTGTTCTTCGCCCGCTACGACGAGCAGGCCACCTGGCTCGACCAGCTGCGGCCGGCGTTCGGGGAGAAGGAGTGGTGGTTCCAGCCGACGATCCGGGCGATGCGGCGGCAGGGTTGGCAGCCGCCCTGGGGCGACCGGTCGCGGGTGCGCAAGCGCGTCACGAACTTCGGCCACGTCGAGTGGGAGTGAGCTGGCCCGGACGGCCGCGGCGGGGCACGCCGGCGCCGGGCCGCTGCGGGTCCTGGCCTGGAGGGCCCCCGCTCCCTATCCTGCTCGCCCCCCTGTCGTGTCCCTTCCCCGCGTCACCATCGTCGGTCGACCCAACGTCGGCAAGTCGAGCCTCTTCAACCGGCTCGTCGGCCGGCGCATGTCGATCGTCGAGCCGACCGCCGGCGTCACCCGCGACCGCGTCAGCGCCGCCGTGCGGCACGGCGAACGCAGCTTCGAGCTGGTCGACACCGGCGGCCTCGGGCTGGTCGACGAGGCGCTGCTGAAGGACCACGTCGAGGCGCAGATCCAGGTGGCCCTGGAGACCGCCGACCTGGTGCTGTTCGTCGTCGACGGCAAGGAGGGTCGGGTGCCGGGCGACGACCTGGTGGCGCGGCGGTTGCGCACGCTGGCGAAGCCGGTGCTGCTCGTCGCCAACAAGGTCGAGTCGTTCCACGACGAGATCGGCGTCGCCGAATGGTCGCGCCTTGGCTTCGGCGAGCCGATCGCGACCAGCGCCAAGGAGGGCTTCGGCCGCAGCGAGCTGCTCGACCGCATCGTCGCCGCGCTGCCGCCGAAGGACGCGGCCGAGGACGCGACCGAAGGCGACGTGCTGCGCTTCGCGATCGTCGGCAAACGCAACTCCGGCAAGTCGACCCTGATCAACCAGCTGGTCGGCGAGGAGCGCGTCATCGTCTCCGAGCTGCCCGGCACGACGCGCGACGCCGTCGACGTGGAGTTCGACATCGACGGCCGCAAGCTGCTGGCGATCGACACCGCCGGCGTGCGGCGCAAGAAGAGCCTCGAGCACGCGATCGAGCTGTTCGCCCACACCCGCAGCAACGAGAGCATCCGGCGCGCCCACGTGTGCGTGCACATGTTCGACGTGCGCGAGCCGATCAGCCAGGTCGACAAGTCGCTGGCCGCCTACTGCGTGGAGCACCACAAGCCGGTGGTCCTGGTGGGCAACAAGATCGACCTGGCGCCGGAGCTCGACCTGCAGAAGTGGGACGCCTACATCAAGCAGCAGCTGCCGGGGCTGGACCACGCGCCGGTCGCGTTCCTGTCCGCCCGCGAGGGCACCAACGTGCGGGACACGATCGACCTGCTGTTCGAGCTGCGGGCGCAGACCCAGGTGCAGATGCCGACGCCCCGGCTCAACGAGGTGCTGCAGGCGGCGCGCGATCGCCTGATGCCGTCCAGCGGCGGCCACTATCCGAAGATGTTCTACGGCACCCAGATCGGCACCGAGCCGCTGTCGGTGCTGGTGTTCGTCAACGAGCCGCGCCTGTTCCGCGGCCAGTACGAGCGCTACCTCGCGCAGGTGCTGCGCGATGCGTTCGGCTGTCCCGAGGTGCCGATCCGGCTGGTGTTCCGGCGCCGCGAGAAGGTCGTGCTCGGCGAACGCTGACGCCCCTCGCTCAGCGGCGCCAGAGGCTCGGCGCGAACAGCGCCAGCACCGTCAGCAGTTCGAGGCGGCCGAGCACCATCTGCAGCGCCAGGACCAGCTTCGTCCACGGCCTCAGGTCGCCGAAGCCACCCAGGGGGCCGATGTTGGGCGTGCCGGCCCAGGTCGCGGCGGCGGCGCCGTGCTGCAGGGCGTTGGCTGCCGACGCCGGCTCGACGAGCGTCAGCGCCGGACCGGTGCTGCCCTGCATGCTGGCGCTGGTGGCCAGCGCGGCGACGAAGTTGAGGCGGTCGTCGCAGGCGACGACCATGGCGCCGAGCACGACGCAGACGAGCCACAGCAGCACGACCGTCAGGATCGACGAGATCACCGTCGCCGGCAGCACCTCGCCGTCGAGTTTCAGCCGTTCGACGCTCTTCGGCCGCACGAAGTGGCGGACGGTGTAGGCGATCAGCTTCAGCGTGACGAGCAGGCGGACCTGCTTCATGCCGCCCGCCGTCGAGCCGCTGCAGCCGCCGACGAACATGGCGCAGAACAGCACCAGCAAGGCCAACGTCGGCCACGCCTGGAAATCGGCGGTGGCGTAGCCGGTCGAGGTGAGCACGCTGACGCCGTTGAAGCTGGCCAGCCGCAGCGCGGTCGGCAGCGGCGTGCCCTGGCCGAGCAGCACCAGGCACACCGTTGCGACGACGGCGCCGGTCAGCAGGGCGTAGAGCCGGAACTCCCCGCTGCGGATCAGGATCAACGGGCAGCGCCAGCCGGCGCGCCAGTTGGTCGCGATGACCGCGAAGCTGGCGCCGCCGAGGAACATGAACACCGTCAGCACGATCTCGCCGCCGAGGCTGCCGAACTCGGCGATCGAGCCGCGGGTCGAGTAGCCGCCGGTCGAAACCGCCGTGAAGGCATGGCAAACCGCGTCGAACCAGCCGAAGCCGCCGGCCGCGACCAGCAGCAGGGCGCAGAGGGTCGTCAACACGAAGTAGAGAGAGGCGACGAGGCGGGCCTTCTCGATCGCGCGCGGCTGGAAGGAGTCGGTGCCGACGCCGGCGGACTCGGACGACAGCAGGTTGCGGCCGGTCACTCCCATGGCCGGCAGCAACGCCACGAACACCAGCACGATGCCGATGCCGCCGATCCACTGCGTCAAGGCGCGCCACAGCAGCAGGCTGCGCGGGGTGTCGGCCAGCGACGGGTTCGCGCCGCTGCCCAGCACCGTGCCGCCGCAGGTCGTGAGCCCGCTGATGGCCTCGAACACCGCATCGATCGGGTGACGCAGCAGGCCCGACCAGAGGAACGGGATGGCCGCCAGGAAGCCGGCGAGGAACCACGACAGCCCGGCCACGGCGATCGCTTCCTTGCGGAACATCTCGCCGCTGCGGCGGCGGCCGGCGAGCCAAAGCAGCGAGGCGACGGTGACCCCGACGACCATGCTGGCGACGAAGCCGGTGACCGGCGACAGGACCGGGTGGTCGGCCTCGGTCAGCGCGAACACCAGCGGCGGCACCTGGGCGAGGGTCAGCAGGCCGGCGAAGCGGGCCAACAACCGCGCGACCTGGGCGAGGTTCATCGGCGGCGGTTATCGCGCACGGCGTGGGAGCGCACAACAACGGCCCGGTCAACCCTTGACGCAGACCATCGGCTCGAGCTCCGCCACGCGTGCCGCCAGGCCCGCATGCTCGGCGGCCTTCGCCACGGCGCCGACGTCCTTGTAGGCGTCCGGCGCTTCTTCGGCGACGCCGCGCATCGACGGGCTCCGGATCAGGATGCCGCGGGACGCGAGTTCGGCGACCACGGCTTCGCCGCGCCAGCGCCGCAGCGCTTCGTTCCGGCTCATCGCTCGGCCGGCACCATGGCAGGCCGAGGCGAACGACGCCGCCTCGCCGGTCTCGACGCCGCGCAACACGAACGACCGCGTGCCCATCGAGCCGCCGATCAGGACCGGCTGGCCCACCGGCTGCAGCGCTTCCGGCAGCTGCGGGTGGCCGGGACCGAACGCCCGCGTCGCCCCCTTCCGGTGCACGAACAGCACCTGCTGCCGGCCGTCGACGACGTGCGTCTCCTCCTTGCAGGTGTTGTGCGAGACGTCGTAGAGCAGGTCGAGCTGCGCGGCGGGCCACAGCGAGCGGAACACCTTGCGGGTCAGGTGGGTCAGGACCTGGCGGTTGGCGAGCGCGCAGTTGGTCGCCGCGCGCATCGCGCCCAGGTAGCGCTGGCCGAGCGCCGAGCGGATCGGCGCGCAGGCCAGCTCGCGGTCGGGCAGCCGGAGGCCGTGCGACTTCGCGGCCACCACCATCTCGCGCAGGTACTCCGTGCCGATCTGGTGGCCGAGCCCGCGCGAGCCGCAGTGGATCGAGACGACGACCTCGTCCGCCGCGAGGCCGAACGCGAGCGCCGCCACCGGGTCCAGCAGCCGCGCGACGCGCTGCACCTCGAGGTAGTGGTTGCCCGAACCGAGCGTGCCGAGCTCGTCGCGCATGCGCCGCTTGGCGAGGGCGGAGACGCAGTCCGGCCGCGCGCCCGCCATGCAGCCGCGTTCCTCGATGCGGTCGAGGTCGGCCGCGGTGCCGTGGCCCTCGGCGACGGCCCACGCCGCGCCGCCGGCCAGCATCGCGTCCATCGCCGCGGGATCCAGGCGCAGGGCGCCTTCGCTGCCGACGCCGGCGGGGATCGACACGTACAGTCGGGACGCGAGCTCCGCCTGCACGCGCCGCACGTCGGCCGATCGCAGTCCGGTGCGCAGGAGGCGTACGCCGCAGGAGATGTCGAAGCCGACGCCGCCTGCGGACACGACGCCGGTCGTCGGCTCGAACGCGGCGACGCCGCCGATCGGGAAGCCGTAGCCCCAGTGCGCGTCCGGCATCGTGTAGGCGGCGCGCACGATTCCCGGCAGCGACGCGACGTTCCGGGTCTGCTCGACGACCTTGTCGTCCATCGTCCCGATCAGCGCTTCGGTCGCGTAGAGGATGCCCGGCACGTGCATCGCACCGGTGCGCGGCAGCTCCCAGACACAGTCGGCACGCCGGATCAGAACGGAGAGGTCCATGGCCAGGCTCAGACATCGACGACGCACTGCGCCACCCAGCCCGGCGGCGCCCGCTGCACGCGCAGCTCGGTGCACGTCGCGCCTTTGACCTCGACCGTCGGCTGGTGTCGTTCGCGGTCGACCGGTTCGCCGAACGCCAGGGCGTGCAGCTCGTCACCGTCGATGGCCACTTCGTAGCGCGAGAACAGCATGCGGCGCGTCGCCATCTCGTAGACCAGCGCGTTCAGCCACTCGAACAGCAGCAGCTCGGCATCCGGCGCGCGGCAGCGGATCTCGACGGCAGTGGTCGGCCGCACGCCTGCCGGATCCGTCACGACCGAGGTCAACGCGACCGCCGCCGCGGCGAACGCCGCTGCGAGCGTGGGCCCGTGGCCACGCACGCCGATGTCGGCGCCGTGCGCGAACGTCTCGGGCGCGTGCGCCGCGTGGTCGTCCGTCGCCGCCGTCGGTGCGGGGCGGCTTCCGCGGTCATCGTTCGACACGGTGCGGCTCCCGGTCGCGCCCTTTGTTCGCTCCCAGGACCGACCACAGGCCGCGGCAGCCGGTGCGTCCGTCGCCGCTGTCCTGCGCTGCCAGCGAGGCGCCGGCGCGTGCCGCGCCGTCGCCTCGGACTGCCGTCGGGACCGCCGCGCCGCGGCATCCGGCGGCGGCCGTCGTCGCGATGCCCGACCGCACCCAGCTGGACTGGTTCATGGCGCAGGACCTGGAGGAACGGGCTCGAAGGCTAGGGCTGCTGCGACCGGAGTCGTATCCGCCACCGGCCCCGGTTCGGCCCGGTCGAGTGCGCAGCCCCTGGCGCCGTCGCCGCAGCCGACGATCTCGTCCTCGGGCCGCGGCCCGAACGCAGTGTCGGCGCCCGTTCGCCGCGCGGCCGGGCCGGGCCGGGGCGGGTGGCTGTCGGCTGCCGGTGTGCGCCGAGGGCGGCACATCTCGGGCGGGGAGACCAGGCCGCTCGGGGGGGGTGGGGGGCCGTGGGACGGGATCGTGGGGTGCGGGGTTTCCGGTCGGCCGGGGATGCAGCCTTGCAGCACCCACCGGTACCTCCCCGCGATGGCGGGTGGATCCTGCGGGCATTGCCTGGCCGGGCTCCCCGCCGCTAGCCTTCCCCGCCCGCGGGCGCCCTGCCTTCCGCCTTCGTTGGTGCGCAAGGAACAAGGAAGGCGCGAACGTGCCCGGGGCCGAGTTGGAAGGACCATGACGACACGCGAAGACGTGGTGAACGCCTACCGGATGCTGCTGGGACGCGAGCCCGAGGACGAAGCCGTGGTCGAGCGGTTGCGCTCGGCCTCACCGGACGTGAAGTCGCTGCGGGAGCGGTTCCTGGCGTCGACGGAGTTCCAGCAGCGATACCGGCTGCACATGGCGAGCAGGGTGCCGCGGCCGCCCCGGAACAGCCCGCCCATGGCGGTCGATCTGGACGTGCCGGCGCCCAAGCTCGCCCGGTTGTTTGCCAAGACCGGCAAGCAGTGGCTGCATCTGGGTGAGACCGAGCCGCACTGGTCGGTTCTGACCCATGAGGCGTTCCGGCAGGAACGGCTTGGCGACACCCGCGAGGCGTTCTACCGCAGCGGGGCAACGGACGTGGCCGCGATGATGGCGGCCGCGGAGCGATCTGGCGTCCCCATGCATGCCGACTGCCGGGTGCTCGAGTTGGGATGTGGCGTCGGTCGCATCACGGCCCACATGGCGCGCGTGGCGCGCGAGGTGGTCGGCGTCGACATATCGCCGGCGCACCTGCAACTCGCCCGCGCATACGCCGAGGAACAACGGCTGCGCAACGTTCGCTTCGAACTCCTGCGGTCGGTCGACGCGCTGCCGACCCTGGGCTCGTTCGACGTGGTGTTCACCGTCATCGTGCTGCAGCACAACCCGCCGCCCGTCATGGCGAGGTTGCTGCGTGACATGCTGTCGGTTCTGCGGCCGGGAGGGTTGGCCTATTTCCAGGTGCCGACATACCGGATCGGTTACCGCTTCCGGATCGACGATTACCTGGCGCAGGAGAACGAGACGGAGATGGAGATGCACGTCCTGCCGCAGGCGGCTCTGTTCGAGTTGTTGCGGGCGAGCGGCTGTCGACTGCTGGAGCTGCGCGAAGACGACGCCATAGGGCAACCCGAGGTGTCGATCTCCAACACGCTGCTCGTCCAGAAGCAGACCAGAGCCTGAGCCCTCGGCCGACGGGGCCGCGGTTGTCCCTGCCAATGGGGACGAGGGCATCGCAGCGTCGGCGCGCGATCGTCTGCCGCTGGCCGCACGGCCGCGGTGCGCGGATGGCCGCCGAACCAGGGCAGCCCGGCCCCGGCGAAGACGGGCCAACCACAGCGCGGCCGGGGCGAGGCTCGTCGGCGATCCTCGTCGTGCACGGCCAGGGGGCAGACGGCCTACCGGTCATCCGGCGGCCGCGAGGGCGAGAGCGGCAGCGAGGCGGCCGATCGTCGGGCCGAACTTGAAGCCGTGGCCGCTGCAGGCGGCGATGGTCACCAGCCGCGCGGCGTCGGGTTGCGCCGCCACGGTGAAGTCCTGGCCGGGCGCCATCGCGTAGAGGCAGGACTCGGTGCTCCGCAGCCCGTGCACCGGGGCGGTGAACCGTTCGCGCGCCAGTGCCAGCAGGTCGGCCGCGTCGGCGGGCGCAGCGTCGGCATCGGGGTCGTCGCCGGGGCCGCTGGTGCGGTGGCGGGCGATCTTGGCTCCCGCACCGTCGAGGTCGGGCAGGCCGTAGGCGAACGCGTCGGGACCTGCGCCGATGCGGGCCCAGACCGGGAACGCCCCCGGGCGGAGCGCCGCCGGCGCGGCGTCGACATCGGCATGGCCGACCGCCTGCCGCAAGGCGAGCAGCGGCGGGCGGTCGGGCAGCAGGCGGTGCAGCCACGCGCCCGTGGCCAACACGACGACGCGGGCCCGCAGGATCCCGGCATCGGTTGCGAGGGCGACGCCCCGGTCCTCGACGTGCACCTGGCGCACCGGGGTGCGCCAGCGCAGGTCGACGCCGTTGGCCGGCAGGTGGGCGCGCAACCGGGCCATCGTCGTCGCGGCCAGCACCACGGCGGCCGTGTGGTCGAGCAGCACGCGGTCGCCGTCGCCGAAGCGCAGCAGCGGGAATCGGGCGCGGGCCTCGTCGAGCGGCAGCGCTTCGACGGGGGTGCCACTGCCGAGGGTGGCCGCGAGGTACTCGTCGAACGGACCCGGCGGGCCGTGGAACACCCCTGGCGTCGGCAGCCGCAGGGGGCCGCCCAGGGCTGCCTCGAGCCGAGGCCAATCGGATCGGTGCGCCTCGGCCGCGAGGCGCACGAACTTCGGGTCGTGGTACGAGGACCGGAGGATGCGTGTCGCGCCGTGCGAGCCGCCGCGCGCGTGGCCGGGGCCCAGCGCCTCCAGCAGCGCCACCCGGCGACGGCCGGACTGCAGCAGGTGGAAGGCGGTGCAGAGGCCGTGGATGCCGGCGCCGACGATGATGACTTCGTGCACGGAGGCGCGCCGCCGACAGCCGCCGGGCTGGCGCCGCGCCGAATCTCGCGCGGGCCGCCGGCGGTTGCAACGCGACGTTCCGGAACCCTGGGATCCCACGTGGGATGGGAGTCTCGGGCCGGCCGAGGAAATCAATGCGCCCCATTTCGGGGCTACATCGCGGTGCTATAGTCCTCCAGCCCACTGGGACGCCGCATGAACGTCACGCTGATCCACCCGCCGGTCTACATCAACAAGAACGGCCTGACCGCCTTGCGACCGAGCCTGCCGCTCGGCCTCGCCTACATCGCGGCGGTGCTGCGGGACGACAAGCACGCGATCACGGTGGTCGACGCCCTGGGCGCGGCGCCCGAGCAGATGGTCCCGGACGGTGACATCTGGCGGCTCGGACTGACTCCCGAGGAGATCATCGCCCGGATCCCCGCCGGCACCCAGGCGATCGGCATCACCAGCATGTGGAGCTACAGCTGGCCGATCCTGCGCGAGCTGATCCACAAGGTGCGGGCGGCGTTCCCCGCCGTGCCGATCGTCTGCGGCGGCGAGCACTTCACGGCCGTGCCCGAGCTGTCGATGGAGCAGGCCCCGATCGACTACCTCGTGCTCGGCGAAGGCGAGGAGACCGCGGTGGCGCTGTTCCGCGCCCTGGAACTCGGCCTCGACCACACGGTGATCCCGGGCATCGCCTTCCGCACCGCCGACGGCCGGATCCAGAAGAACCCGCGGCGCGACCGCATCAAGAACGTCGACGAGATCCCGTGGCCGGCCTGGGAGTACTTCGACATCGAGGCCTACTCCAGCAATCGCCTCGTCAGCGGCATCTACTACGGCAAGACGGTGCCGATCCTGGCGACGCGCGGGTGCCCGTACCAGTGCACCTACTGCAGCTCGCCGAACATGTGGACGACGCGCTGGTACGCGCGCGAGCCGAAGGACGTGCTCGACGAGATCGAGAGCTACCATCGGCGCTACGGCGCGACCAACTTCCCGTTCCAGGACCTGACCGCGATCCTCAAGCGCGACTGGGTCGTCGAGTTCTGCAGCGAGGTCGAGCGGCGCAACCTGCGGATCACCTGGCAGCTGCCGGCGGGCACGCGCAGCGAGATCATCGACGAGGAGGTCGCGCGGCTGCTGGTGCGCAGCGGTTGCCGTTCGCTGAACTTCGCGCCGGAGTCCGGCAGCGAGCGCACGCGCAAGCACATGAAGAAGATGCTGACCGACGAGAAGCTGTTCCGCGCCGTGCACGCGTCGGTCAAGGCGGGCCTCAACGTCGGCGCCTTCTTCGTGCTGGCCTATCCGACCGACGAGAAGGAGGACATGCAGGCGACCGTCCGGCTGGCGGCGCGCCTCGGCCGCGCCGGCATCGACGACGTCTCGGCGGGGTTCTTCTTCCCGCTGCCCAGCACCGAGATCACGCGTCAGCTCGAGCAGGAGGGCAGGATCCGCTACGACGACGCCTTCCTGAAGCTGCCGATCTACGTGCACAACAAGTTCCTCTCCGAGGACCGCAAGTTCTGCGACGCGTTCACGGCGCGGCAGCTGACCCGGTGGAAGTACAAGGTCGTCGCCGCCTTCTACCTGAACAGCTTCCTGTTCCGACCGGGGCGCGTGTTCCGCATCCTGTGGAACTTCGTGCGCGGCAAGGAGACGTCGAAGATGGAGTCGTTCCTGCAGGAGACGCTGCGCAAGTTCCGTCTGCGCAAGCGGCCGAAGCCGGGCCCTGCCGGGCCGTCGACCGCGGTGGCCAAGGTCGAGCAGGTGCCGGTCGGCAAGGGCTGAGCCGGCTGGCCAGGCGTGCCCGTTCCGTTCAGGTCGTGGCCGCCGGACGCAGGCGCTGCAGCCGTTCGACCTGGGTCTGGGCGACGGCATCACCGGTGAGGTTGCGATGCGCCCAGGCGAAGGCGGCACGGCCCGCGTCGGCCGCCGCGGCGGGCGACCGCAGCAGCGGCAGGGCGGCATCGGCGAGGGCCTGGGCGCCCTCGGCCACGGTGCGCGCCGGCGGTGGCGCCGAACAACCGCGGGCACCGAGGCCATTGGTGACGACCGGCAGGCCGTGCGCCAAGGCCGCCAGGGACTTCATGCGGAAGCCGCCACCCGACAGCAGCGGGGCCAGCAGCAGGCGCGCCTCGCCGAACAGCGCGTGCAGGTCGGGGACGAAGCCCACGACGCGTACGCCCGGCGCCGTCGCCAGGGGCTGCACGCGTTCGGCGTGCGGACCGGCCAGCCACAGTTCGGTGCGCGGTTCGGCGGCTCGCAGCAGCGGCAGCACCTCGCGTGCCAGCATGGCCGCCGCCTCCGGGTTCGGCCGGTGGCTGTAGTCGCCGAGGAACAGGGCCCGCGGCGGCGCGGCATCGGGCGCGACGGGGGTTGCGGGCACGTCGAAGGTCGGTTCGCGCACCTCGACCGGTCGGTGGACCAACGTCCGCAAAGCGGCGGCGTCCTCGGTCGTCACCGTCTGCAGCAACGAGGCCATCGGGTAGAAGTGCTGCACGTAGCGACGCCACAACCGGCAGTCGCGCCGGTCGCCAAGCGGTCCCAGCCCGGTGTGGGTGTTGGCCGGGCAGCCCGCTTCGTGGTCGGTGAGGATCGTCGGCAGGTCGCGCACGAACGGCAGGTACTGCGCCATCTGGGCCATCTCCAGCAGCACGGCATCCGGGGCGAACTCGGCCCGGGCGCTGGCGAGGGCCGCCGGCAGCGCGGGTTGCCAGTGCTTGGCGGCGACCAGCGGCAGGCGGCGCCAATGCCACAGCATGCGCAGACGATGGCGGACGCGCCGGCGCCGGTCGGGCAGGTCGAGGTGGGGCACCAGGTGGCGGTAGGTCCACGGACCTGCCGCGGCCCTGGTGTCGTCCCCAGGCCGCGCCAGCGCGACGAGCCCGAGTTCGACCCTGCGGGCCAGCGCGGCGGCCAGCGTCGCCAGGTAGATGCCGCCGCCGTGGGGCGCCCCTCGATCGGGCACGAACGGGCTCAGGAGCAGGATTCTCATCGCCGGCGGCGGGGTGGGGGTGGCCCGGCCGCCGTGCATCGGGCCCGGCCGCGTCGGCCTGGTGCGAGGTGGCAAGCGCTCATGGCAAGGCGGTCTTGGCGCATAGCATCCGGTCGGGAAAGGGGTTGCAAGCTCGAACCAAGGGCCACGAGCGGTGGTGGAGCGCCAGTTCGCCCGCCGCAGCCAGTAGCGGCCGACCACCGACTCTGCCATAATGCGCCCGCGCCCGGCCGCCGAGGCGCTGCCGTAGAAAGCGGCTCTGCGTAATCGCGGGAAACCACAGGCCATGAACGACACCCTGAAGGCGATCGTGCACGTGCTGGATTCGGGCAAGCCCGAACTCCAAGTGGCTGCGGCACAGATCCTTGGCGAACTGCACGCGAAGGACCCGATCGTGGTGAGAGCCCTCGGGAGCGCGCTGCGCCGGTCGCCGGTGCTCGGTCGTTTCTGCCTGGATGCCCTGGCCAAGATCGGCTCGCGCGAAGCGATCGCGGCGCTCGCAACTCCTCTGCTCGAGCAGGAGGCGCTCGCCGACCACGCTGCGCACCTGCTCGGCGAGATCGGTGCTCCGGCGCATGGCGTGCTCGCCGAGGCCTACGGGCAGGCGCTGGGCGATCAGCGAGCGCGCATCCTGGGCATCCTGGGGCGTGCGCCGACCAAGGAGGGGCTGGCGGTCTTCGTGCGGGCGCTGGGGACGCCGGAGACGACGGCGGCTGCCGGGCAGCTGCTGGTCGCCGCCGCCGGTGCCTTCGAACCGGCGCTGCGCAAGCAGTTCCGCGAGGCCATGACTCCGCATCTCGACACGGCGCTGCCCGAGCAGTGCGTGGCGCAGGTGCTGGCGGTGCTGGCGGCGATCGACGCCGGTGGTGCGCGGCCGCTGATGCTCAAGCTGTCGGCCGCCGGCAACCCGGCCTTGGTGCGCTCGGCGGCGTTCCGGGCCCTGCGTGGCAGCAAGCTCACCGAGGCCCAGGTGCGCAGCATGATGGACCTGCTCGCCGATCCGGCGGAGCGGGACGTGCACGAGGCCGTGCGCGAGGTGCTGGCCGCATTGCCTGAGCTTCCCGCTGCCATGGTGCCTGTCCTGAAGCGACTGCTGACGGCGCGGCAGCCCGAACAGCGCCTGTTCGCGCTGCGCATGCTGCGCACGGCGACCGGCGCCGACATGGTGAAGGTCGCCCTGAAGCTGCTCGACCACGAAGAGGAGCGCTTCCGGTCGGCCGCGGCGGATGCGCTGGCGCACAACAAGCATGCCTTCGAACCGCTGGTCCGGGTCGTGCAGACGAGCCGCGATCCGGCGCTGGCCCAGTCGGCGGCGGACGTGCTGGTGCGCCTGGCGCCCGCGATGCCGCCGAAGGCGGTGCGGGGGCTGCTCGATCGCGCGGCGCGGTTGCTGACCGCGCATGCGCGCACCGCGGATCTGCTGCTCGGCGTCGTGCTGGCGGCCCAGGGTGGCAAGATCGGGGCCGACATCGTCGAACGGGCCGTGCGTCTGCGGCGGTCGCGCCGCTACGCCGAGGCCCTGCACCTCCTGGCCCGGCTGGTGAGCTCGGCGCATGCCAACGACGAGGGGCGCTACCAGCTCGCCCTGACCCGCTTGCTGCAGGACATGGCGTACCCCAGCGGCGACAGCCACGCGGCCGGCGATCCGACGATGGGCTTCTTCGCGGCGCTCGTGCGCTCCGGGTTCCCGCTGGCGGAACGGCTGCGCCGGGAGTCGGCCATCTCGCCCGAGGCGCTGCTGCGCGTGGGGTCGCACTTCGCCGAGGCCGTCGGCGAGGAGCGTCGCTTCGGCACCGAACTGCTGCAGCACCTGGCGCTGCGCAAGAAGGGGCGCGCGGGCGACGAGGCCCGGGTCGCCCTGCGCGCCGTCGGCGGCTAGCGTCGCACGTCGTGGCCCGGCTCAGGCCGGGGCGCCAGGGGGCGTGGCGGCGGCGCCCATGCGCACCCGGCTCTCCGCGGCGAGTTCGGCGAAGCGCGGTTCATCGGCGCCGAGCACGACCACGACGGTCGAGCCGAAGCCGAACTGGCCCAGTTCGTCACCGGGGTGCACGCTGCCCGCGGCCTGCGTGACCGTCGTGCCGCCCACGTTGTAGGCACCGACCATGACGACCGCGGCGGCGCCGCCCGAGGGCAGCCGGCAGCGGAACACGTGCCGGCTGTTGCGCACGAACAGGCGGTCGATGCAGCGCACGCTCGGCGGGTTGACGGGGAACAGCGTGCCGGGCAACGCGGTCACGGCCTCGATCGTCGCGGCGAACGGGGCGTGCACGCGGTGGTAGTCCCCGGGCGCGAGGTAGATCGTGGCCTGGCAGCCGCCTTCGAACCGTCCGGCCCAGTCCGCGTCGCCGAGCAGATCGGCGAGCGCATAGTCGTTGCCCTTGACCTGCGGGATGCGGCCGTCGCGCACCGGGCCCACGGTCACGATGCGCCCGTCGCACGGCCAGACCAGCGGCGCCGCGGCCACGGGGCGGACGCCGGGCCGCAGGCCGCGGCGGAAGAAGTGCTGCAGGCTGCGGCAGGCGCGGAGGTCGCCTGCCATTTCGTCGAGGGCGGCTCCGTAGCGGCGCGCGAACCAACCGTAGACCACCGGACGCAAGGGGCCGGGCAGCGGGGTCGACGCCAGCCAACCGCAGGCGCGCGACAGCGCGACCTTGGGCAGGGCGGTCAGCAGCAGCCGGCGGAGCGTGGTCACGGCGCACGTTGTCGTCGGCGCGCCAGATCGGCGCAAGGACCACGCGGTGCGTGGTCGCGCCGATCGGCCGGGGGCCCGTGGGCCGTTCCGTCCGGGTGCGAGCGTTCCACCGTTGCATGCGGCGCCGATGGCGCGAACAATGCGCCGATGCGACGGGCGACGGCACTCCTCCAGGCGGTGGCGCTGGTCGCGGCGCTCACGGCGGTGGCCTGTGCGCGCCCGGCGGCGGCCGAACTGCGTCCCGACACGCTCTGGCTCGAACTCGGCGGTGGCGGCGATTCCCTGCAGCGGGCGCTGGTCGCCGCCGGGGTGCCGATGGCGAGCCCCGAGGCCGGTCCGAACGCGGCGGAGGTGCCGCGCGAAGCGCCCCCCGAGCCGCCCGGTCAGGGCGCCGGGCCGGACCACTTCGTCGTGCTGCTGGAACGCGGCGAGACCCTGATCCACCTGGCGAAGAAGCACCTGGGCAACGGCAACCGATTCCGCGAGATCCTGGCGGCCAACGGCTGGACGGAAGCCGAAGCGCGCCGCCTGCCCGCCGGCCAGCCGGTCAAGGTGCCGCTGACCGGGCCCGCGGTCCGCTAGGCGGTCGATGGCGACGCCCGCGGAGCCGCCGTTGCCGCCGCTGCGACCGATCGGCATCGTGCGTTGCACCCAGGTCCTGCACCACGACGCGCCCCGGCAGAGCGGCCTCGGCCGCGGCGCACCCGGCACGATCGAACTGCGCCAGGGTCTGCAGAACGGCCTCGCGGACCTGGCCGGGTTCAGCCACGTCTGGGTGCTGTTCTGGTGCCACCTGGCGCGCGGCTTCCGCTCGCAACTGGTGCCGCCGCGCGACACCCGGAAGCGGGGCGTCTTCGCCACCCGGGCGCCCCAGCGACCGAATCCGATCGGCCTGTCGTGCGTGCGCCTGCTGCGCATCGAGAAGCGCGTGCTGCACATCGCCGACCACGACCTGCTCGACGGCACGCCGGTGCTCGACCTCAAGCCCTACCTCCGCTACTGCGACAGCGTGCCGCACGCCACCCTCGGCTACGTGGCCGACCTGCCACCGGCGGGCGCCGACCACCGGGTGTGGTGGGAGAGCAAGGGGGTGCCGCCGCCGGCCGTCTACCGGCGGGTTCGCGCCGCCGCTGGTGACGAAGGTGGCGCCGACCGGCAGCCCGATCAGCTGCGGTAGTCGGCGTTCGTCTGCACGTAGTCGGCGGTCAGGTCGCAGGTCCAGACCTCGGCGCTCGCGTCGCCGCGTGCCAGATCGATGCCGAGCACGACTTTCGACCGTTCGGCGAGGTGGCGATGGGCCTCGGGTTCGCGCTCGGGATGCGGGATGCCGTCGGCGTAGACCTCGGTGTCGCCGATCCAGACGCGTGCGCGTTCGGGGTCGAAGGCGACCCCGGCACGGCCGGCGGCCGACAGGATGCGGCCCCAGTTGGGATCCCGGCCGGTGACCGCGGTCTTGACCAAGGGGCTGGTGGCGATGACGCGGCCGACGTGGCTGGCTTCGTCCTCGTCCGCGGCACCGCGTACGCAGACGGTGACGAGCCGCGTCGCGCCTTCGCCGTCGGCGGCGATCTGCCGCGCCAGCCGCTGGCCGACCTGCAGCAGCGCCCGTGCGGTGGCGACGGCGCCCTCGTGGCCGACGGCGCCGGGGCGATGGCCGCCCAGCAGCAGCAGCGTGTCGTTGGGGGAGGTGTCGCCGTCGACGGTGACCCGGTGGAAGCTGCGCCGGGCGAGATCGGGCAGCAGTCCGCGCGCTCCGGCCGGCGGCAGTTCCGCATCGGTGAGCAGGAAGGCGAGCATCGTCGCCATGTCCGGGTGGATCATGCCAGCACCCTTGGCGATGCCGGTGGCGCAGTGCCTGCCGACATCGACCTGCACGGCCTTGGGATGCGTGTCGGTGGTCAGGATCGCGCGCGCGAAATCGAGGCCGCCGCCGGGGCTCGTGCGTTCCAGCAGGGCGTCGAGATGGGACACGATGCGCTCCGTCGGCAGCGGCAGGCCGATCGGTCCGGTGCTCGCCATCAGCACCTGCTCGGTCGGACAGCCGAGACGCTGCGCGAGTTCGCGGCAGCAGCGGCGCGCGTCGTCGAGCCCCTGCGCACCGGTGGCGCAGTTCGCATTGCGTGCGTTCACCAGCACGGCCCGGACGCGCCCGCCGCTGCGCGCGAGGTGGTCGCGGCAGAGTTCGACGTGGGCGCCGACCAGCCGGTTGCGCGTGAAGACCGCGGCGGCCTCGACGTCGTGGTCGGCCACCAGCACGCCGAGGTCGAGCAGACCCGCCTTCTTCAGGCCACAGTGCACGGCACCCGCCCGGAAGCCGGCGGGCAATCGCACGGCATCGGGCACCGGTTCCAGCAGGACGGTCATCGGGACCGGCGAACCTAACCTGCCGTCGGTCCCGTCCGCAGCGGGAACTGCGCGGCGTAGGGGCCGACGGTCGCCCTCGGCCGGGCAGGGGGGGCGCCGGGGGGCTGGCTCAGAAGCGGAACGGCAAGCGCAGGAAGTGCAGCTCCGGGCGGGGCGAGTTCGGATTCAGCGACGGCGCCGTGCTGTTGTCCTGGAACGTCAGGTCGAACAGCACGTCCCATTGCACGTAGCGCGGTGCGCCGTTCTGTTGCACCCAGTCCAGGAAGGCCGGATCGTTCAGGTCGTGCAGCCATTGCTGCGCGTCCGCGGGAAAGCGCCCGGTGCCCGCCTGCGGGTTCTGGTGGAAGGCGAAGCCGATGCGGATGTTGGAGTTGGGCACCACCCTCGTAGTGCTGCCCACCGGGTAGGTGGGTCCCAGCCCTTCGCTGCCGTTGGTGACGATCTGGAAGAACTTGGCCCGCACCTGGAGGCGGGTGCCCGATGGCGGCAGCACGCCGTTGCCGGGATCGACGAAGATCTCGTTCTCGCTGTGGCTGAGGATGCGGAAGCTGCCCACCACCGAATTGACGGCGTCGATCAGCTCGGCCTCGTACTGCGCGTAGCGGTTGGCCTCGCCGAGGCTGCCGTCCACCTGCAGGCGGTAGGCGAGCTGGCCCAGGTAGCTGGCGTTCGACTCCCGCGACGTGATGGCGAGCGGGCCGACCGCAGGGGCGGGGTAGTTGATCGACGCCGCATTGCCGACCTGCTCGTAGTCGATGAACCCCCGGGTGGGGCCGATGGCCGTGCGGATGCCGGCGAACTCGAACGTCGGACCCGGCGGGGCGCCGACGATGCCCCCCGGCAGTCCATCCGCGTCGGTGAGTTGCCGCCGCTGGCTGGCGCCGGTGTCGATCCACTTCGACTGCAGGCGCGAACGGGAGCTGAAGGGCACCGGCATCAGGATCGGCGCCGGGCGGATGTCGCCCTCGTTGTTGCCGATGTTGGTCGGCACGCCGAAGTCGTCGACGAAGGTGCCGGCCGAGTTCGGGAAGCCGCGCCAGGCCAGGATCTGCCGCTTGTCGGCGCCGGTCAGCTCGACGATGGCGCCGCTCGTGGTGGTGCGGAGCACCTGGATGTTGTCGTCGAGGATGGTGTTGGTGCCGTCGAGCGCGTTGGTGCCGGGCGGCACCATCAGTTGCACGATGCCCATGCCGCCGAGCGCGCCGAGCGGCTCGCCGTCGTAGGTGAGGCCGGGCATCATCGTCTGGCCGCTCGCGGGGTACTTGCCCGTCACCAGCACGTCGCCGAAGGTGCCGGTCAGGCAGACGCCGCCGTCGGCCGAGATCGCGAAGTCGTAGTCGTTCTGGCCGTAGGTGTAGCGGTTCTGCGCCGCGGAGCCGTGGGCGAAGAGCACGATGCGGGTCGCCGACATCAGCACGACCATGCCGCCCGCGCCGCCGCCGCCGCCGCCCGCCTCGCCGCAGGCGCCGGCCTGCTCGCCGCCGCCGCCGTGGCCGCCGTCGGCGACGATGCGGCCGGAGTTCGTGATGACGATGTCACCGAGCGCCTTGACGATCAGCACGCCGCCGCCGCCGCCGCCGCCGCCGCCGCTGAAGTCGTTGCGCGGGTCCGGGCTGGTCAGGTTGCAACTCGGCGTCGGGTAGACGGTGTCGCCGCCGCCGCCGCCGCCACCGCCGCCCATCGGCACGGTCAGTTCGCCGGTGATGCGCAGGTTGCTCGTCGGGCTCAGCCGGATCGCGCTGCCCCAGAAGTTGTTGTCGGTGCGGCTGTCGACGAACACCAGGTCGCCGGGCTCGCCGCCGGTCAGGAACGCGGTGCGCGCGCCGGACGTGCCGCTGCAGCCCGACCCGCCGAAGCCGCGCACCTGCTGGAACGCAGTGTTCAGGGTCGGCGGCACGTTCGGATTGATGTTCGCCGGCACGGTGCCGCGGTACCAGGGATCCCCCTGGGTGGCCAGCGTGCCGCCGCCGCCGCCCGAGCCGCCGCCGCTGCCGTCGTAGCCGCTGCCCGTGTAGCAGCCGCTGAAGCAGGAGTTGTAGCCGCCGCGCCCGCCCTTGCCGGGCGTCTGCAGCGGGCCGCGGCCGGTGCCGCCGCGCAGGTCGCGCTGGGTCGCGCTCGGCGTGCCGTCGCCGCCGTTGCCGCCGCCGCAGACGCCGACGCCGCCGGCCTTGGCGAAGTTCGCGGCCTGCAGGGTGTCGACGCGGGCGCCGTTGCCGCCGCGCACGGTGAGCGTGCCCTCGACGACGAACGAGCCGCTGCACAGCCAGACCATCGGGTTCGGACCCTGGCCGATGACGTTGACGCCGCTCGGGATGCGCACGTTCCGGAAGTTGAACACCCCGCCCGAGACGGTGAACGGCAGGCCCGACTTCGGCGTGATCTGCGTGAACGCCGTATTGAGCACCGTCTCGACGGTCTGCGGCTCGTATTCCAGGCTGGTCGGGTTGCCCTCGAAGGCGAAGCCGGCGCGCACGAACCCGAGCCCGACCTCCGCCTGCGCCTCGGGGAACGCGGCGCCGAAGTCGATGTTGGCCGTGGTGTCGAACCCCTCGACGATGCCGTTCCACTGCTGCGCGTAGGACGCGTCGGTCTGGAACAGGCCGAACACCTCGCTGTAGTTGAAGCTGCCGACGTTGGACTCGCCGGAGATGTCCTCGAGGGTGCTGAGGGCGATGACGCGCACGGTGGCGTTGTTCGGCAGCACGCCGACCGGCCGCAGCACGACGACGGCGCCGTTCAGGTCGTTCCGCTCGAGTTCGACGTCGGCCGGGATCCAGGTGTAGGTGCCGGGCGTCGCGAAGGCCGCCTCGTAGTCGAGGTAGATGCGGCCGCGCTGGTTCTCGTTGCGCACCAGCGGGTTGGTGTCCAGGCTGGTGGGCACGTTCACGTCGCTCGGATTCAGCGCCTGGTCGAAGTGCAGGCGGATCTCGGTCGGCGGCGCGCCGAACAGGTTCAGCGGCACGTTGGTCAGCCCGGCCGTGGTCGAGATCTCGAGCTTGGTGCGCGCCGGGCCGCCCGACTTCGGATTGCGGAACAACTGGGCCGACTGCGTGCCGTCGAAGGTGCTGAAGCGGAACGTCACCGGCTGCCGCAGCCCCCGCCCGTTGCGGTCGCGCAGCACGGTGCCGTTGCCGGCCACGCCGCCGACCAGCGACACCAGGTAGGTGCGGCCGGCGCGGAAGCCGCCGTCGGTGAACTCGTTGTTGGATGGATACCTCGGCACGAACTGCAGGCGCCGGCCGGGGCTCGTGTCGCCCGGACTCGCCGCCAGCTGGAAGGTGCCGTTGACGTTCTCGCTGACCGGATTGCCCAGCTGGTCGAGGGCCTGGAAGCTCATCGTCAGCAGGGACGCGGAGTCGAGGTCGACCGGGTTGCTGAAGTCGATGTTGATCGGGTCGTTGAGGTAGATCCGGCCGCCGTTCGTCGGCGCCGTGTTCAACACCACGAAGTCGCCGCCGGTCCTGACCTCGCCGGTCGGGGTGGAGCCGGAGCCGCCGGAGCAGGCAGGGAAGACCGTCACCGACGCGAGGGCCAACAGGGCAACGGGGGCAAGGTGCTTCATGGTGCTACGGACAGCAAAACCTATCCCAGGATGCGGGAGGGGGAGGGACGACCTGCCTAGTCCGCACGGAATGGGGCCGTAACGGCTCTGGGCGGAGGTCGAGGGGCATCGCGGACGGCCGCTGCGGCCGATTGTGTAGGCTCGCTGGCCAGGGTCAAGCAGGTCGAAGCCGCCTGCGGGCTGGCCGGGCAGGGTCCTCCCCGCGCGGGAGGCACGAAGGGCCGATGCCATCGCCACTGTGCCCGAGCGGATCCGCACGGGCGGGCGAGCGGAACGGCTCCGGGGCGGCCGGCCCTCACACCTGCGGCGGCACGAACGTGGCGGTGCGCTGCGGCAGCGGGATCGCCCGCTGCGGCTTGCCGAACAGCTGCGGCGGCGACCGCTCGGCGTCGAGCACGCGCGTCATGGCGATCTCGTCGCAGGCGAGGAACTTCGGGCAGTGGCGGCAGTCGTTGAAGACCTTCGCCGGCAGGTCCTCGTGCTGGCAGACGGTGAAGCCCATCCGGCCGAAGAACTGCGGCGCGTAGGTGAACGCATAGAGCCGGGGTACGCCCAGACGGCGGGCGTCGGCGACCAGGGCGTCGACCAGCAGCCGGCCGATGCCGTGGCGCTGCAGCGACGGCCGCACCGCCAGGGAGCGCACCTCGGCGATGTCCGTCCAGGTGACCGCCAGCGCGCCGCAGCCGGCGAACTGGCCGTCGACCTCGGCGATCTGGAAGTCGCGGATGTTCTCGATCACCGACGCCGGCGAACGCGGCAGCATCACCTGCTGCAGCGCCAGTTCGTTGACCAGGGTCATGATCGAGGTCGCGTCGGCGACGCGCGCCGGTCGCACCAGGCTCGGCTTCCCCTCAGGCATCTTCGTCGCCTCCGTTCGTCGCCGTCGCGGTCCAGGCCGCCAGCTGGCGGCGCCAGCGGGCGACCTCCTGGCGGACCCGGGCCGGCGACGTGCCGCCGACGGCATCGCGCCTGGCCAGGACCGCCGGCACCGCCAGCGCCTGCTGCAGGTCGACCTGCAGCTGCGGCAGCAGGCGGCGCACCTCCGCCGGCGGCAGTTCGTGCAACTCGACGCCCAATTCGACGGCGCGGTTGACGGCGGCGCCGACCAGGCCGTGGGCGTCACGGAACGGCACGCCGGCGGCGACCAGCAGGTCGGCGAGGTCGGTGGCGTTCTGGTAGCCGCGGGCGGCCTCGGCGGCGCAGCGGTCCACGTCGAAGGTGGCGTGCTGCACCGCCAGCGCGGCGATGGCCAGGCAATCCGCGGTCTCGCGCATCGCCGGCAGCAGCGTTTCCTTGTCGGTCTGCAGGTCGCGGTTGTAGGCCAGCGGCAGGCCCTTGAGGGTCGCCAGCAGCGCCGCCAGCGCGCCCTGCAGGCGGCCGGCGCGGCCGCGCACCAGTTCCATCGCGTCCGGGTTGCGCTTCTGCGGCATCAGGCTCGATCCGGTGGCGACGGCGTCGCCGAAGCTCAGGAAGCGGGTCTCGTGCGCGGCGAAGAACACGTAGTCCTCGGCCAGCCGTGACACGTGGGTGCCGGCCATCGCGCAGGCGAACGCCAGCTCGCACAGGTGGTCGCGGGCGCTGGTGGCATCGAGGCTGTTGCGGGTCGGGCCGCCGTCGAAGCCGAGCTCCGCCGCCAGCGCCTCGCGGTCGATCGGCAGCGCCGTGCCGGCCAGGGCGCCGCTGCCCAGCGGGCACTGCGCGGACCGGCGCAGGGCGGCGAGCAGGCGGTCGCGGTCGCGGCCGAGGGCCTCGGCGTGGGCGAGTGCATGGTGGCCGATCGTGATCGGCTGCGCCCGCTGCAGGTGGGTGTAGCCGGGCATCGGCGCCGCCGCGTGCCGCTCGGCCTGGTCGACCAGCGCCGCGCACAGCCGGTGCAGGCCGTCGAGGCAGTCCTGCACGCACTGCCGCAGGTGCAGGCGCAGGTCGGTGGCGACCTGGTCGTTGCGCGATCGGCCGGTGTGCAGGCGCTTGCCGAGGTCGCCGCAGCGGGCGACCAGCTCGCGTTCGACGAGGCTGTGCACGTCCTCGGCGGGATCGCCGGCAGGGACGCCGTCGCGGCGCCAGCGCGCCTCGAGCTCGTCGATGGCGGCGTGCAGCGTGCCCAGCTCCGTCGCCGTCAGCAGGCCGACCGCCGCCAGGGCGCGGCTCCAGGCCCGGTTCGTCGCCAGGTCGGCGAACGCCAGCACGTGGTCGTGCGGCAGGCTGTGCTGGAACCGGGCGAACTCCGGGTCGAGCGCCGCGGCGAACCGTCCGCCCCACATCTGGCCGCCGCCGGTCACGGCCCGGTCCCCTGCACCCGCGCCGCGACGGCGCCGGGCAGGCCGTAGAGCTTGACGAAGCCGTGGCTGTCGGCGTGGTCGAACGCAGCGCTCGGGCCGAACGTCGCCAGGTCCTCGGCGTAGAGGCTGTGCGGGGATTCGGCCGCGATCGCCGTGGCCGAGCCCTTGTGCAGCCGCACGCGCACGGTGCCGCTGACGGGCCGCGTGGCGGTCGCGAACAGCGCGTCGAGCGCGCGCCGCGCGGGATGGAACCAGCGCCCCGTGTAGACGAGGTCGGCGTAGTCGGGCATCAGCCGCTCGCACAGCCGCAGCGTGTCGCGCTCCAGCGTCAGCGCCCGCAGCGTGCGCGCCGCCTCCAGCAGGATCGTGCCGCCCGGCGTCTCGTAGACGCCGCGCGACTTCATGCCGACCAGGCGGTTCTCGCAGATGTCGACGCGGCCGATGCCGTGCCGGCCGCCGAGTTCGTTCAGGCGGGCCAGCAGTGCCTCGGGGGGCAGCGGTTCGCCGTCCAGCGCCGTCGGCACGCCGTGCACGAAGCCGAGCGCGAGCTCGTGCGGTTCGTCCGGCGCGCGCCGCGGGTCGGTGGTCAGCATCCAGACGTCGTCGGGCGGGGCGTTGGCGGGCGACTCGAGCGCCCCGCCTTCGTGGCTGAGGTGCCACAGGTTGCGGTCGCGCGAGTAGATCTTCGTGCGCGACGCGGCGACCGGGATGCCGTGCCGGTCGGCGTAGTCGAGCGCGTCCTCGCGGCTCTGGATGTCCCAGTGGCGCCACGGCGCGATCACCTCGAGGTCGGGCGCCAGCGCCTGGAACGCCAGCTCGAACCGCACCTGGTCGTTGCCCTTGCCGGTGCAGCCGTGCGCGACCGCCGTGGCGCCGATCGCCCGTGCATGCTCGACCTGGCCCTTGGCGAGGATCGGCCGCGCCATGCTGGTGCCGAGCAGGTAGCGGCCCTCGTAGACCGCCATCGCCCGCACGCAGGGCCACACGTAGTCGGTCAACCACTCGCGGCGCAAGTCGTCGACGTGGCAGGACGCGGCGCCGGACGCGCGTGCCTTCTGCTCGAGGCCACGCAGCTCGGTGGACCCCTGGCCGATGTCGCCGCACCAGGCATGCACCTCGCAGTCGTGGTGCTCGAGCAGCCACGGCACGATGATCGAGGTGTCCAGGCCGCCGGAGTAGGCGAGCACGATCTTCTTCTTGGGCATGGGCGGCTCGTTCAGCGGATCAGGTGGGCGAGCACGGCCTTCTGCACGTGCAGCCGGTTCTCGGCGATGTCGTAGACGACGCTCTGCGGGCCATCCATGACCTCCTGCGTGACCTCCCAGCCGCGGTGCGCCGGCAGGCAATGCAGGAACAGGGCACCCGGTTCGGCGCGCGCCATCAGGTCCGTGTCGACCTGGTAGGCGGCGAACACGCCGTTGCGCTCCTCGATCTCGTCCTCCTGGCCCATGCTGGCCCAGACGTCGGTGTAGACCGCGTGCGCGCCGTCGACGGCGGCGTCGGGATCGTTGAGGATCGTGACCTCGGCGCCGGTGGCGGCGGCGGCGCGCATCGCCTCGTTGACGACGCGCGCGTTCGGCTCGTAGCCCTCCGGCGAGCAGACGCGGATGTTGGTGCCGAGCCTGACCGCGGTGTGGATCAGCGAGTGGCAGGTGTTGTTGCCGTCGCCGACGAAGGCCAGCGTGCGGCCGCGCACGGCGCCCCACTTCTCGTGCAGGGTGAAGAAGTCGGCCAGCGCCTGGCACGGATGCACGAAGTCCGACAGGCCGTTGATCACCGGGATGTCGGCGTGCTGGGCCAGTTCCTCGAGCGCCTTGTGCTTGTAGGTGCGGGCGACGATCGCGTCGACCCAGCGCTCGAGGTTCCTGGCCACGTCCTTGACCGATTCGCGCGAGCCCAGGCGCGCGTCCCGGTGGTCCATGTAGACGGCGTTGCCGCCCAGGTCCTGCATGCCGACGTCGAACGTGAAGCGCGTGCGCAGCGAGTCCTTCTCGAAGATCATCGCCAGGCGCTTGCCGCGCAGCACCGAGGTGTGCACGTCGCGCTCGGCCTTGAGCCTGGCCGCGGTGGCGAACAGTCGCTCGATGTCGTCGGCGGCCAGCGCCGACGTGCACAACAGGTCCTCGACCGACAGCGGCGGCAGGTCGAGCGGGAGGGGCTTCGACATCACGGCATCTCCTTCGGGGACTCCGGGATCGGGATCAGCGCGCTGCGCAGGCGCTGCAGGGCGTCCTGCACCTGCGCGGCGGTCACCACGAACGGCGGCACGATGCGCAGCACGTCGGTGGCGGTGCAATTGACCAGCAGGCCGAGGCGATGCAGCGCCTTCTGCACGCGGTCGGCCGAGTGGTGGAGCCGCAGGCCGAGCATCAGGCCGCGGCCGCGCACCTCGCGCACCACCGGGAACTCGCGCTGCAGCTGCTCGAGGCCCTGCCGCAGCTCGCGGCCGCGGTCCTGCACGTTGCCGAGCAGGCCGTGCTCGACCTCGTCGAGGAACACCAGCGCCGCCCGGCACACGAGCGGACCGCCGGCGAACGTCGAGCCGTGCTCGCCCTTCTGGAAGGTGTCGACCAGCGCGGCGGTGCAGAGGGTCGCGCCCATCGGCAGGCCGGCGGCGATCGGCTTCGCCAGCGTGACGACGTCGGGCACCACGCCGTGGTGCTGCGCGGCCAGGAACCGCCCGGTGCGGCCGCAGCCGCTCTGGATCTCGTCGTGCACGAGCAGCGTGCCGGTCGCCGTGCACAGTTCGCGGGCCCTGCGCAGGAAGTCGCCGGACAGCTCGCGGATGCCGCCCTCGCCCTGGATCGGTTCCAGCACCAGCGCGGCCGGCCGCTCGCGCTCGAGCGCGCGCGCCAGCGCAAGGGCGTCGTCGGGCGGCACCCAGGTGACCGGCTGCAGCGGCAGGAAGGGCCGGCGGTACTTCTCGTTCCAGGTCAGCGACAGGGCGCCGAGCGAACGGCCGTGGAAGCCGCCCTCGAGGGCCACGAACGAGGTGCGCTCCGGCGTGCCGCGCACGTGCATCGCCTTGCGCGCCAGCTTCAGGGCGCACTCGACCGCCTCGGTGCCCGAGTTGGTGAAGAACGCGGCGGCCATGTCGGTGAGCCGGCACAGGCGCGTCGCCACCGGCTCGGCGTACGGGTGGCGGTACAGGTTGCTGAGGTGCACGACCTTGCCGACCTGGTCGCGCACGGCCTCGCACAGCGCCGGGTGGGCGTGGCCGAGCGCGCTGACGGCGATGCCGGCCAGGAAGTCGAGGAACTCGCGGCCGTCCTGGTCGTACAGCACGGCGCCGCGGCCGCCGACGAACACCTCGTCGGCGCGGGCGTAGGTCGGCATCAGGCCGTCATCCATGGCAGGTTGCCTCCGCGTCGGGTTGGAACCGCGTGCCGACGTCCGGGTGCAGCGCCGCGCGCACGGCGTCGGCGGCCGCCGCCGGGGCGATCTTGACCAGCGCCCCGGGGTTCTCGCGCACCGCCAGGCGCGCGGCCTCGAGCTTCGGCAGCATGCCGCCGGCTGCCGTGCCGGAGCGTACGAGCGCGTCGCAATCGGCCGGTGTCAACACGGCGAGCCGCCGGCCGTGCGCATCGAGCACGCCCGGCACGTCGGTCAGGAACAGCAGCGCATCGCCGCCGAAGGCGCGGCACAGCGGGCCGGCGGCGTGGTCGGCGTTGAGGTTGAGGAACGGCTCGTCCAGGGCGGCATCCCGGCGCGGCGCGACGGTGGCGATCACGGGCACGAAGCCCTGCCGCAGCAGCGCCGTCACCAGCCGCGGATCGACGTCGTCCACGGCGCCGACGAAGCCGAGGTCGACGCCTGGGCGCTCGAGTCGGCGGGCGGCGAAGGTGCCGCCGTCGGCGCCGCACAGTCCGACCGCCGGTACGCCCGCGCGCTGCAGGGCGGCGACCAGCGTGCGGTTGACCAGGCCAGCGAGCACCATCAGCACGACCTCGGCCGTCGCCGCATCGGTGAGGCGCAGGCCGTCGTGGTAGCGGTCGGCGAGGCCCATCGCGCGGCACGTCGTCCGGATCTGGTTGCCGCCGCCGTGCACGACGACGACCTCGTGGCCGTCGGCGCGGGCCGTGGCGATGGCCGCGGCCAGCGCCGCGCGCGGCGCCGCCTGCTCGAGCGGAGCGCCGCCGATCTTGACCAGGAGCCTCACGTGAGCCCGTCCGTCTCGGGCAGGCCGAGCAGCAGGTTCATGTTCTGCAGCGCCTGGCTGGCGGCACCCTTGCGCAGGTTGTCGAGCGCGGCCACGACGACGACCAGCGGCCCGCTGGCGGCGACGGCGAGGTCGCAGCGGTTCCGGTGCCGGACATGGCGCAGCTCCGGCAGGCCGCGGGCGCGCACGTGCACGAACGGCTCGCCGGCGTAGCGTTCCTGCAGGCAACCGCGCATCGCCTCGGCGGTGACGCCGGCGGCGGGCTGCAGGTAGAGCGTCGTCAGGATGCCGCGGAACGCCGGCAGCAGGTGCGGGGTGAAGACGATCCGATCGGTGCCCGCCGCCTGGTGGATCTCGGGCAGGTGCCGGTGGACGCCGACGCCGTAGGCGAGGCAGTTCTCGTGCACGCTGCCGAAGTGGGTGCGCTCGCTCGGCGTCTTGCCGGCGCCGGACACGCCGCTCTTGCTGTCGGCGACGATCGGGGCCGCCGCGTCGACCAGGCCCGCGGCGAGCAGCGGCAGCAGCGGCAGCAGGATCGACGTCGGGTAGCAGCCGGGGTTGGCGACGAGGCGGGCGCCGCCGAGCGCGGCGCGGGCGTGCTCGGTCAGGCCGTAGACCGCCTGCGCCAGCAGGTCCGGCGCCGGGTGCGCGGAGCCGTAGGCGCGCGCGTAGGCGGCCGGATCCCGCAGCCGGAAGTCGGCCGACAGGTCGACGACCCGCGCGCCCCTGGCCAGCGCGGCGCGCGCGACCTCGCTCGCGGCGCCATGCGGCGTGCACAGGAACACGCCGTCGACTTCGGCGAGCCGGCCGGCGTCGAACGGGGCGATGGCCGGCTCGTCGGGGTCCGCGGGTGGCTCCGGTTCGGCGCCGGGCCTCGCCGTCATCACGACCTCGGCCCGGAGGCCGGGGTGGCGGGCCAGCAGGGTCAGCAGTTCGCGGCCGGTGTAGCCCGAGGCGCCGACGATCGCCGCGCGCTTCATCGCGCCGCCCCCGGGGCCAGCCGGCGCACCAGCGCGCGGGCCTTGGCCGCGGTCGCGCAGACCGCGAGCACGGTGTCGTCGCCGGCGAGCGTGCCGACGACGCCCGACAGGGCGGCGCGGTCGAGCGCCAGCGCCAGCGGCTGCGCGCCGCCGGCGGGGGTGCGCAGCACGGCGAGGTTCTGCGCCGCGGTGGCGCCGACCAGCCAGGTGCGCACCGCATGCCAGAGGCTCTGGTGCGCGCTCTGCGGCGACAGAGGCGCGGCCGGCAGTTCGTAGCCGCTGGCGCTCTTGCGCACCCCGAGCGCGCGCAGGTCGCGCGACAGCGTCGCCTGGTTGACCTCGAAGCCGGCGTCGGCCAGCTGCTGCTGCAGTTCGGCCTGACTGCGTACGACGCCGCGCTCGAGCAGGTCGAGGATGCGCTGCCGCCGGGTCTCGGGGCCGGCCGCCGGGTGCATGGATATGCGCGACACGCGCATAAGTATGCACGGCGGGCGGCGCATTGCAAGCGCCGAACGGTGGTCCTCAGCCGGAGTGGCCGGGCACGGCGGCGTCGCCGCCGGCGATGCGCAGGCGGCGCAGCAGCGAGCGCTTCTTGGTGTGGTGCTGCTGCATGCGCTCGAGGATGCCGGCGAGGAACTGCACCGTTTCCACGACGTAGGGGCCCTTGTTCAGCATCACGCACTCGGCGCGCACGCCCATCGCCGCGTCGGTGACCTCGGCCCGCGACGGCACGCCGGTGCGCGCCATCGAGTCGAGCACCTGCGTCGCCCAGACGACCGGCACGTGGGCGGCCTCGCACAGCCAGAGGATCTCCTCCTGCACCTCGGCGAGCCGGGCGTAGCCGACCTCGGCGGCGAGGTCGCCGCGCGCCACCATGACGCCGAGCGGCGGACTCTGCAGGCCGGCGAACAGCAGTTCCGGCAGCCTCTGGAAGGCGAGCGCGGTCTCGATCTTCAGCAGGATGCCCATCTCCGGACGGCCGCGGCGCTCCAGCTCGCCGTGCAGCCGCAGCACGTCGTCGGGGCGCTGCACGAACGACATGCCGACGAGGTCGGCGTGCCGCGCCGCCCAGTCGAGCAGGTGGTGGTCGGCGGCGCCGAAGGCGGCGGCCGAGATCTCGGTGTCCGGCAGGTTGATGCCCTTCTCCGCGCGCAGCCGGCCGCCGCCGGGCGGCGTCGCGGTGATGCGCACCCGCAGCGCGTCGCCTTCGTGGGCGAGCACCAGGCCCTGGATGCGGCCGTCGTCGAACAGGATGCGCTGGTCGGCGCGCACGTCGTCGAACACCGCGGGCAGCGTGCACGGGATGCGCGGCGGTTCGCGGCGGCCGTCGGCGCCGTCCAGGGCCGGGCGGCCCGGTTCCTGGCTGCGGGTCACCAGCAGGATGTCGCCCGTCTGCAGGTCGAGGCTCGTCGGCAGCGCCGGCAGGCGGCCGAGCCGCGTGGCCCCGAGCGCCGTGACGCCGCGGCGCAGCACGATGCGGCAGTCGGTGCCGAGGTAGGCGGTCTGGTCGGCGGCGGCGACGCAGACGCCGCCGGCCGCGCGCAGGACGCCGAACGTGCGCCTCTTGCCGCGCGTGTCGACGACCACGAGGTCGTCGCCGGCGGCGGCGGCGTGCAGGAGGGGCGTCGCCAGCGGGACCTGTGGCGTGCCCGGCTCGGGCGGCGGACCGGGGGCGTCCGGGTCGCGGAACGCGACCACCGCCGGCTTCGTGACCACGCCGAGCACGTCGCGCTCGGGGCGCACCCGCAGCACCTCGGGGCCGGGCACCAGGGCGCCGGTGCGCAGCTTCGGTCCCGGCAGGTCGACCAGCAGGCGGCAGCGGCGACCGACCTCGCGCTCGGCGGCGCGCAGGTGGTCGGCCATCGCGTCCCAGGCCGCCGCCGCGTCGTGGGCGAGGTTGACGCGCGCGACGTCCATGCCGGCGCGCAGCAGATCGCGCAGCAGCCCGGGGTCGGCACCGGCCGCGGTCGGCAGCGTCACCATGATGCGGCTGTTGCGTTCGGCGGGCTTGGGCCCGAGCAGTTCGCTGGCGTGGGCGGCCAGCAGCTCGTCCGCCTCGTCGCTGGTCAGGGGAGCGTGTCCGGCGCCGGCGGCGGTCGCCGGCGGCAGTTCGCCGAGCAGCGCCAGCAGCGCCAGCCGCACCCCGTTCAGCGTGTCGACCACGTTGCCCTCGAGGCGGCCGAGCGACGACAGCGACAGGCTGCGCAGCTCGCGCTGCAGCGGCCGCAGGTCGTGCGCGCGCAGGGCGAGGTAGTGGGCGAGGTTCTCGGCGCTGGGGCGCCGTTCCGCGGGCACCCGTTCGATCGCTGCGCGGCGGGCGTCGGTGGCGGCGCGGCTCGCCGCGAGCAGGTGGTCGATCTCGGCGAGCACGCGGCGCAGGCGATCGGGCCGGAAGCGGTGCGGCATGGCGGCATGTTCCCACCGCGCGCGGGCGGATGGTGAAGACCCGGTGAAGGAGAGCCGCGGTCAGCCGCCGAGCCAATAGGCCAGACGGCCACCCAGCTCGTGCAGCGCGAGGCAGGTGTCCCGCAGGCCGCTCCAGCGCGGCACGAAGCTCGTCCAGTCCTCGACCGCGGGGCCGCGGAAGCCGGTCGGCGCCGCGACGACCTCGATCTGCATGCGCTCGAAGCAGCCGACCGCGCGCGGCATGTGCCAGGCGCTGGTCACCAGCAGCACGCGGCGAACGCCCGCTTCGCGCAGCAGCTCGGCGCTGAAGGCGGCGTTCTCGCGGGTGTCGGCGGAACGCTCCTCGCGCCACCGTACCGGCACGCCGAACTCCGCCGTCGCGGCCTGGGCCATCAGAGCGGCCAGCGACGGCAGGCCGGTGCCCGGCGCGCCGCCGCTGCACAGCATCGGCAGGCCGGTGCGCCGCTGCAGCGCCGCGCCGTAGCGCAGCCGCTGCAGGGTCGTCGGACCGACGACAGCGCCGCCGTACTCGGCGCCGCCGCGGTCGGCCTCGGCGCTGAGCACGACGATCGCGTCGGCGGCGGGCAGCGCGCCGTGGGGCGGCAGCGCCGGGCTGGTCTGCAGCGCCGCCAGCAGCCAGCCTCCCACGGCCGGCGTCGACGCCGCCCACAACCACCCGAACGCGAACACCTGCATCGCCCGGCCGAACCGCGGCCAGCGGCGGCGCAGCAGGGTGCCGAGCAGCAACAGCCACAGCGCCGAGGCCGGCGGCAGCAGCAGGGTCTCGCACAGTCGTCGCAGCATCGCCGCATCGGACCGCGAGCGCCGGTGGCGGGCAACGCGCCGCCCCGCTATCACCACGCCGTGAAGCTGCCGCGCCCGGGTGCCCTTGCCGCCGAGTGGCGCGATCTCGGGCCGTTGCGCCCGGTGGTGGTCGGCATCGCCGTGGCGAAGACCCTCGGCAGCCTCGGCGCGCTGCTGCTGGTCGCGACCTGGGTGCCCGGTGGGCCGCTGGCGGGGCCGGTTCCGGTCGCGGCGGCCGTCGGCCTGGCCGCCCTGGCGATCGCGCTGGTGCTGCTGCCGCCCGGCCTGTGCGCGTTCGTCGGCGGCTACGCACTCGGCCCGGCGGGCGGCGTGCTCGCCGGCACGGCGGGGGTCGCGCTCGGCGCCGTGGTCGCGCGGGCCGTGCTCTGGCCCTGCCTCGGCGCGCGGCGGTTCGCCTTCATGCGCGAGCGGCCGCGGGCGGTCGCCGTGCGCCTGTTCTGCGCCGGCCCGACGCCGACCTGGAGCGTGGCGCGGCTGCGCTTCGCGGCCGTGTTCCCGTTCGCGGTGCAGAACCTGCTGTGCGCGGTCGCCGGCGTGCCGGCGCGCAGCGTGCTGCTGGGCACGCTGGTGGGCGTGCTGCCGACGGCGCTGCTGGCCGGCTGGTGCGGCGCCGCCCTCGCCGGCTGGCGCGTGCACGGTGAACTGCCGCCCGCGGCGGCATGGTGCTGGCCGCTGGCCGCGTCCGGGCTGGTGGTCGCCGGCGGGGTCGTCGGCCGGCGGGCGTGGCGGGCAGCGGTCCGGGCGTGAGCGGCCGCGGCCCGCCGCGAGTCACTTGCCGGCGTGGGCGTGGATCGCGAGCGCGCCGACCAGCTGGTGCCGGCCCCACGACAGCGTGAAGGTGCCGCGCGTCGGCTCGTCGGCCTCCGCCTTCAGCTCCATCGTCATCTTCGCGACCGCGTCCTTGCTGGCGTCACGCCGCAGTTCCATCGGGGCCACGTGGTCGGGCTTCCAGGTCTGCGGTCCGAACGGCATCGTGCCCGCCTGCATCGCCTTCGTCGCGTCCAGGAACGCGAGGCCGAAGTTGCCGTCGGCGTCGCACGACAGGCCGACGACCCAGCTGCCGGCGGGGATCTTCGTGCCGCCGATCTCGACGTCGCAGCTGTTCAGGAACGTGGTCCAGAGGTCCTTGCCGAGCCGGTTCAGCTTGCCTTTGAGCCGATCGAGCATCTGCTCGTACTCGGCCTGCCACTCCGGCTGGCCGTAGGTGACGGTGATGCCGGCCATGACGCCCTCGCCGAACAGCAGCACCGAGCTGCAGGCACGCTGGGTGTTGCCGCCGAACACGCGGACCTTCTGGGCGGCGGCGGGGAGGACGAACGTGAGGGCCGCGAGGGCGGCGGTGAGGATGGGGAGGCGCATGCGATTCTCGTGATCGTGGTGGGGAGGGGGAGCCGCGAGGCGAACAGGGTCGCGGAAGGTAGGCGAGCGCCCGGCGCCGGCGCAAGTCAGGCCACGAGCCGCCGCAACTGCGCCAGCACGTAGTCCACTTCCTCCCGGGTGTTGTAGTGCAGAAGGCCGAGCCGCAGCACGCCGTCGGGCTCGAGCCCCAGCGCGGTCGTGAGCGCGATCGCGTAGCTGTTGCCGGCCCACGCGTGCACGCCGGCTGCGGCCAGCGCCGAGGCGATCTCCGCGGGCCTTCGGCTCGCGTGCGTGAACGACACCGTCGGGCAGCGCTCGTGCACGCGGTCGGGATCGGCGAGGCCCACCACGCGCACGCCCGGCAGGTCGGCGAGGCCGCGCAGCAGGGCCGCGCACAGCTCGCGTTCGTGGCGCTCGATGCGGCGGAACGCCGCATCCAGCGCGCCGCGCCGGTCGGCCGGGGCGCCGCGCTCGCGCCCGAGCTGGGCGATGCCGTCGACCGCGGCCAGGGTGCCGGCGATCGCCTCGAAGTTGGCGGTGCCGGTCTGCCACTTCTCGGCGCCGTGCCCTGGTGCCGGGCGCACACGGTCGGCGTCGATCTCCTCGAGCAGCGCGCGGCGGCCCCACAGCACGCCGAGATGCGGGCCGAAGAACTTGTAGGCCGAGGCGACCAGGAAGTCGCAGCCGAGCCGGTCGGCGTGCAGCCGCAGGTGCGGCGCCCAGTGCACCATGTCGACGAACGAGAGCGCTCCCTGCGTGCGCGCCAGTTCGCACAGCCGCGCGACCGGGTGGATGGTGCCGCTGAGGTTGCTGGCGCCGCCGAAGGCCACCAGCCGCGTGCGGCGGTCGATCTTGCGTTCGGCGTCGTCGAGGTCGAGCGACGCGTTCGCGTGCACGGCGATGCGCTGCACCTCGCAGCCGGCGGTCGCGGCCGCGCGCACCCAGGGCGCGATGTTGGCGTCGTGGTCGCTGTCGGTGACGACGATCCGTTCGCCCGGCCGCCAGGTGCGCGCCAGCGCGCGCGCGAGATGGAACGTCAGCGTCGTCATGTTGGCGCCGAACACGACTTCCTCCGGCTCGGTTGCGCCGACGAAGTCGGCGACGGCCTCGCGGGCCGCATGCACCATCGCGTCGGTCGCGCGCGAGGTGGCGAAGGCGCCGCCGTGGTTGGCGTTCGTGTGCAGCAGGTAGTCGCGCATGGCGTCGGCGACGGTCACCGGGACCTGGCTGCCCGCCGGCCCATCGAAGAACACGGCCTCGCGGTCGCCAGCGCGGCGCTGCAGGCCCGGGAAGCGGCGGCGGACGGCGGCGGGATCGAGCGGCGTGGGCATGCCGCGCAGCCTAGCGGCGGTTCGCGGCGGGCGTCAGCGCGGGGAGAACGGCGCCGCGAACTGGCGCCAGAAGCCGCGCGGCCCGGCGGCGCCGCCGGCGAGGCCGTAGCGTTCCGGCCAGCGGCCCGGCGGCAGGTGGTAGGTGCCGAACAGCCGGTCGAGCCAGGGCAGGTGCACGGCGAAGTTCACGTCGGGCGGCGCCTCGGCGTGGTGCCAGTGGTGGAAGCGCGGCGTGACCAGCCATGGCTCGAGCCAGCCGAGCCGCCAGCCGACGTTGGCGTGCACGAAGGTCGCCTGCGCGGCGACGAACACCAGGTAGGCGGCGACGGCGGCGGCATCGAACCCGAGCAGGAACAGCGGCAGATAGACCAGGGCGCGCGTCAGCAGCGCGTCGACCGTGTGCAGGCGCGAACCGGCCAGCCAGTCCATCGTCGTCGCCGAATGGTGGATGCCGTGGAACCGCCACAGGAACGGCACCCGGTGGCAGGCGCGATGCACCCCGTACTGCACGAGGTCGGCCGTGGTGACGATCGCCGCGAACTGCACCGGCAGCGGCGCCGCGCGCACGTTCGCCTGCAGCGCCGGCAGCGCCGCATCGGCCAGCAGCCGGGCCGGGCCCAGCACCAGGAACGTCGTCACTTGCACCAGCAGGGCGCTGCTGAGGAACCAGGCCAGATCGGTCCACCATTCGGCGCGGAACGTCGGCTGCGTCGGGCGCAGCGGCCACACGCGTTCGAGCGGCACGAACAGCGCCGAGTAGAGCAGCAGGTTGAGCACGAACACGTCGAGGCCGAGTCCGGCGCCGTGCGTGGGGCCGCCGCCGGCTGCCGGCGCCAGGGCCCACAGGCCCGCCGCCGCCAGGGCCGTGGCGAGCGCCACCAGCCCGAGCGTCTTCTTGCGGCGCAGCCAGAGCGAGACCGCGCCGAGCCCGAAGGCGAGGCCGATCGCCGTGGCCAGCGCCGATTCGACGAGCGACCTCGGGTAGAAGGCGCGCAGCGCCGGCGTCGTCAGCTGCTCCGGCAGCAGCAGGCACGCGGCCGTGCCCATGGCGGCGAGGCCGAGCACCGCCCCGATCGTGCCGCTGAGCCAACCGCTGCCGAACCGCTGTGGTTCGTCGGTGACCAGCCAGCCTGGCTGCCGCGGCGGGGGCATCGCCGGAGGTGTAGCACGGCGCGCGTCGCTGGTCCCGGGGCGATCCCCTGGCTACCGTGGTCGCCCCTGCGCGCGGTCACCGAGGATCTGGTCATGGGTCTGTTCGATTTCCTGAAGAAGAAGCCCGACGAAGCGGCCGGACCGGCCGAGCCGCCGGCGGCCTCGCCGGCCGCCAAGCCGGAGCCCACGTCGCCCACGCCGCCCGCGGCAGCCGCCTCGACGCCGCCCGCCGCCCCCGCCGCATCGGTGGGGGATGCCGCTGCGGCCCCCCCGGCGCCGTCGGAGTCCATCGAGGCCACCGACGCATTCGGTCGCCGGGTGCGCCTGTCGCGCGAGGAGTACCGCGACCGCGTGCTGCCCGAACTGCTGAAGGCGCACGGCAGCGACCCCGATCGCCTCGCCGCCGTGATCCTCCAGGGGCTGCGCGACGGACTCGCCCGCGAACTGGTCGCCGCGGCCAACCGGCTGCCGCTGATCGACCGCGACCCCGACCGCGCGCTGTCGATCCTCGCCGTGGTGCAGCGCGACGCCGGCGACCTCGAGGCCGCCGAGTTCACGTTGCGCGAGCTGCAGCAGAAGCGTCCGCAATCGCCGAACGCGCTGGTCGGCCTGGCGATGCTGGCCGACAAGCGCGGCGATGCGGCCCGTTGCGAGGACCTGCTGTGGCAGGCGCTCCAACTCGACTGCAACCATGCCGACGCCGTGCACTGCTACCTGCAGGTGCGCCATCGGGCCGTCGGCGACGCCGGCTACCGCGCCGAGGTCGACAAGGTCGCCGCGCTGCCCGGCGCCTGGCGGGCGCAACTCTGGCGGGCGCGCCTCGACCTGCAGCAGCAGCGCGAGGCCGAGGCCGAGGCCGGCTACCGCGAGGTGCTGGCGCGGGCTGGCGACGAACCCGACGCGCTGGTGATGGCCAGCGCCGACCTGGTGCAGCACCGCCTGCACGGGCTGGTGGACGAACTGATCGCGCCGCGCTTCCAGCCCGGCCGCCACCACCCGAACACGGGCCTCGCGCTGCTGCACCACTACCTCGGCACCGAGCGCCACGAACCCGGGGCGGAGCTGTTGCACCAGATGCACCTGCACTACGGCCACGCGCTCGGCGACCAGCTGCAGCCGTTCACGGCCGCGTTCGACCGCGTGCGGCTGGCGAAGCTGCCGCCGCCCGGGCCGCTGCCGCAGGACACCCGCATCGGCCTGGTGCGCCTGGATCGGCCGATCTGGTGCGCCGGTCTGCACGACCCGCAGTGGCTGCTGCCGAAGAAGGCGGCGGATGCGCGCCAGGTGCTGTTCCTGGCGCTGGCGATCGACGGCCAGCCGCCGGCCGCCCCGGGCCGCGAGGACGAGATCGGCCGCATCACGCGCGGCGTGCCGCTGTGGCTCGCCGAGCACGCCTGGCTGTCGACGCCGCACCGGGGGACCGCCGGGCTGCCGATGGCGGAGGGCAGCGGCTGGGCGCTGATGGCGCGGCCGTGGCAGGAGGAACCGCTGGCGCAGCAGCTCGGCGAGGCCGAGCGGCGGCAGACGATCCTCGTCACCGGCGTGCTGCGCGTCGATGGCGAGCAGCGCCGCATCGACTTGTGGGCCTACGATTGCGCCTTGCGCCAGCGCGTCGGCCACGCGGCCGCCGAGGGCACGGCGGCAGACCTCGGCCGCATGCTGCTGCAGCTGCTGGCGGAACTCTGGCCGGCGCTCGGCGGTCCGGCCGGGCATCGGCCGCCGGTCGGCGAACCGGCCTTCTGGCAGCGCTACACCGACGGCCTCGCCCAGCATGCGGCCCTGGTCGCCGCGCAGGCGGGTGCGATGCCGCGGGAACGGCTCTACGGCGAGCGCTACATCCTGCAGTGGCTGCAGCAGACGGCGCTCGCCGAGACGCGCTGGCAGCCCGGGTTCTGGCTGTATGCCTCGGGCCTGTGCGTGCTGCGGCAACTCGGCTCCAAGGTGCCGCTCGAACACGCGCGCGCGGTGGCCGAGATCTTCCGCCAATCGCCCCCCGGCAGCGCGTTCGCGCGGCTCGGCGTCTGCCCGCTGCGTGCGGTCGGCCTCGACACGCTGTGGCAGGCACGGCGGCCGGAGATCGTCGCGGCGGTCGGAGGTGACCCCGGCTACGCGGCCTGGCTGCAGCGCGCCGAGGCGGCGCGCTAGGAACCGGCGGCGAAGGCGAGGGGCTCGCCGCGGCGCGCCCGCGTCAGTCGGCGAACACGCCGTCGAGCGTCGCCGCCTCGAGCACGCGGTCCGTCCAGCGGTCGAGTTCGGCGGGGCTGCCCTGGCGCACGCGGGCGGCGACGGCCGGCGGCAGCGGGCCGAAGCGGCGGCCGAGCAGGCGCAGGATGGTCTCGATGCGGCCTTCGGTGCGGCCTTCGGTGCGGCCTTGGGCCAGGCCCCTCTCCAGGCCCTGTTCCAGGCCTTCGCGGTGCAGCTTCTCGGCGGTGCTCATGATGGTGTCCTCGGGGCGTTGCAGGATGCGCTCGAAGGCCCGGTGCAGGTCGCGCGGCTCCACTTCGGTGGTGCGCAGAGCATAGCCGGCGAGCGCGCGGATGGCGGCGGCGCCGCCCGGCGGGGCGGGGTCGCGGTCGACGGCGCGCAGCAGGTCGGCCCAGCGATCGAGGGCGTGCAGGGCGTCGGTAGGCGGCAGGTCGCGCAGGCCGCGTTGGCAGAGCAGGGTGGCGAGGCCGAGCGGGGTCAGGTCGCGGGCGCGCAGCGTGCGTTCGTCCTGCGCGGCGAGGTCGTCGACGAGGAAGGCAAGGCGCGGCTGGAAGGGGGCGAACGGGTCGTCGCGGCGCGGCGGGGCGAACGGCGCCTCGCCGTGGTGCAGCAGGACCGCGAGCACGGCGATCGGCGGCCGGTCGTGCGGGCGGGGGCCGTGCGCGCGCAGGCGCAGGGCGTAGTGCAGCAGCTGGTCCTCGACGGCGGGGTCGCGGTGGCTCTTGTGCTCGGCGAGCAGCCAGAGCGCCGCGGGGTTGTCGCGGCGCCGGGCGGCGAACACGAGGTCGGCGTGGCGGACGGCCGCCGCGTCGGCGTGCAGCGACTCGGGGGCTGGCCGCAACCAGGTCCAGTCGATCGCGGCGCGCAGGGCGGGGGGCAGTACGGAGCGCAGCCAGGGCGCGGCATGGTGCGCGTGGCGGAAGGTCGAACGGAACAGTTCGTCGTGCGGCGAGCCCACGCCAGCAGGGGAGGACGAGGCGGTGCTTTCCGCGGGAAATCGGCACCAGGCCCGCTCGCCGGCGGGCGCTGGCAGGGCCTCGGGATGGCGGGCGTCGACGCCAGCCTGCGGCGCCAGGGCCCGGCGCCTTCCGCCTGGCGCCGTCCTTCCCCTTATGCTGCCATCCGCATGCCCTCGCCCCTCCCGCCATCGCTCGGCGAGCGCTTCTCGATCGACGAAGCGCTGCCCGAGACGCCGTTCGAACGCTGCTTCCGGGCGTTCGACAACGTGCTGGGGCGCGAGGTGCTGCTCAAGCTGCCGGCGAGCGGCGTGTTCGCCGGCTGGTCGGCGCCGGTGCAGGAGCGCCTGCTGCGCGAGGCGCGGGCGCTGGCGAAGATCCGCCACCCGGCGATCGCGCCGATCCTCTGGGTCGAGCCGACCGCCGATGGCCCGCTCTTGGTGCTCGAGCCACCGGCTGGCGAACTGCTGGCCGACCGCCTCCAGCGCGGGCCGCTCGAGGTCGACGAGGTGCGCGCCCTCGGCGAGCAGGTCGCGGCGGCGCTCGCCTGCGTGCACCAGGCTGGCGTCGTGCACCGCGCCGTCGGACCGCGGTCGATCCGGCTCCTGCCGGACGGCACGGTGCAGCTCGGCGCGTTCACCTTCGCCAAGGAGTTCGGCCTCCGCGGCCAGGCCTCGTCGATGGCGCACGCCGTGCCCGATGGGGCGCTGCGGCCGCAGCATCTGCCCGACTATTCCGCGCCCGAGCAGCTCGCCGGCCAGGCCGCCGATCCGCGCGCCGACGTGTTCGCGCTCGGCTGCACGTTGTTCCGCTGCCTCGCCGGAACCGATCCGTTCCCGCCCGGGCAGGCGGCCGCCGCACCTCCCGACCTGCGCCGGTTGCGGCCCGAGGTCGACCGCGCGCTGGCGCAGGTGGTGCAGAGGTGCCTCCTGTTCGCGAAGACCGCGCGCTACGCCGCCGCGCGGGACGTCGCCACGGCGCTGCAGGCCGCCGCGGCGCCGGCGGCCGGTGGCGCGCGGCGCGGCTGGGGGCTCGCCCTGGCCCTGATGGCGGCCGTGGCGCTGCTCGCCTGGGCTTGGCGTAGCGGGGGGGACGACGGTCGGGAGCGCGGTCCCAAGCCGACCCCCGGCCTTGGTCCCGAGGACGCCTCGGCGCCGGCCACGGCGCGGACTTTCCAGCCGGGTTACGCCCGCGTGCACGGCCTGTTCATCGCGATCGGCCAGGCCTACGACGGTCGCGACTGGTCCCGGCTGCAGAACCCGGTGCGCGAGGTCGACGCCGTCGTGGCCAGGCTGCAGGCGAACGATCCGCAGTGGCAGCGGCCGGGCGCGGTCGTGCGGTTGCCCGAGCGGGACGCCACCTGGGAGGCCATCTTCGGCCAGCTGCAGCGGCTCGAGAAGGAGGCCGAGCCCGAGGATGCGGTGCTGGTCTACTTCGCCGGCCACGGCGCGCGCGACGGCGACGACTTCGCCCTGTGCGCCGCCGACGTCACGGGTCCGATCGCCAGGGCGCAGGGCTACCTGCGCCGCGAGATCCTGACGAACTTCACCAAGCGCTGCCGGGCCAAGCACGTGCTGGTCGTGCTCGACTGCTGCCACTCCGGCGCGGTGTTCGACCATGCGCGTGGCCGGGACGTCGCCGACGAGGCGTTGCCCGGCAGCCACCACACGACCCGCTCCTCGCGCGAGTTCCTGTGCTCGGCCGGCGCCGACCAGGGCGCCGCCGACGGCCTCACGCTGTCGCCGTTCTGCGAGCGGCTGCTCGGCGAGCTCGGACAGCCGGCCACCGCCGAGCGCGACTGGATCGCGGCGCGGCACCTGGCCGGCCGCATCGCCGAGGGCATGGACCTGCGGCGCGCCCGGGTCGGCCTGCAGCAGGAGACCCGCTTCCGGGGCGACGGAGGCGGGGCCGGCAGCTTCGTGTTCCGGCTGGCCCCAGCGGCGACGGGCCCGGCCGGCCGCTAGCCTGTGCGGCCCCGATGACCAGCGAGTCCGAACCCGCCGCGCCGCCGGCCTGCGCCGCCGACGCGCTCCGCCTGCAGCCGCGCAGCAGCGGCCTCGCCCGCCGCGGCCAGGTCTGGTTCTACGCCGACGACGTGCAGGCCGGCGCCGTGCCGCCGGCGCGCCTCGTCCGCGTGCACGACGAGGCCGGCCGCGACCTCGGCCTCGGCATCACCGGCGCCGGCAAGCTGGCGCTGCGGTTGTGCGGACCGTGGCCTGGCGACGTGGTGCCCGACCGCGAGGCCTTCTTCCGCGCCAGGCTCGAGGCGGCGTTCGCGCGCCGGGCGGGCTGGCTCGGCCCGGACACAGGCGCGCGGCTCGTGCACGGCGAGGCCGATGGGCTGCCGGGGCTGGTGCTCGACCGCTACGGACCGGTGCTGGTGCTGCAGGCGACCAGCGCCTGGGTCGAGCAGTGCCTCGACGCGATCGTGCCGTTCGCCGCCGAGCGGCTGGGCTCCGAGTGCGTGCTGGCGCGCCACGACACCGCCGCGCGCAAGCACGAAGGCCTGCCGCAGGAGGTGCGCCTGCTGCACGGCCGCCGCCTGCCGGCGGTGACGATCGTCGAGCACGGCGTGCCGCACACCGTGCGGCCGTTCGCCGGCCACAAGACCGGCTTCTACCTCGACCAGCGGCCGGCGAGGGCGCTGGTGCAGGAACTCGGCAAGGGCCGCCGCGTGCTCGACCTGTTCTGCTACCAGGGCGCGTTCGCGCGCAACGCGCTGCGCGGCGGCGCCGTCGCCGCCGTCGCCGTCGACGAATCCGCCGACGCGCTCGCGGTCGCGACGAGCGATGCCGCGGCGGCCGGGCTCACGGGCCTGACGACGCAGGCCGGCAACGTGTTCGACTTCGTGCGCGCCGAGCGCGCGGCGAACCGCCAGCACGACCTGATCGTGCTGGATCCGCCGGCGTTCGCGAAGTCGCGCCGCGAACTCGACGGCGCGCTGCGCGGCTACCGCGACCTCAACCAGAAGGCGCTGCGGCTCCTGGCGCCGCACGGCTTCCTGCTGACCTGCACCTGCAGCCACCACGTCGACCGCGGCCGCTTCGAGGAAGTCGTGCGCCAGGCGGCGGCGGGGCTGCCGTTCCGCGTGCTGCTGCGGCAGCGGCTCGGCGCGGGTCCCGACCACCCGGTGGCCGTCACGCACCCCGAATCCGAGTACCTGAAGGTGCTGCTGCTGCAGCGCCAGGACTGACATGGGCGCCGACGAACTGAGGATCCACGTCAATGGCGAGGCGCGCGTGCTGCCGGCCGGCAGCACGGTCGCCGACCTGGTGCGCGCGCTCGGCCTCGCCGCCGCGCAGGTCGCCGTCGAGCGCAACAAGGCGGTCGTGCGGCGCGCCGAACACGCGACGACGCCGCTCGCCGAGGGCGACCGCATCGAAGTGGTGACGTTCTTCGGCGGCGGCTAGCGTCCCGCGCCGGCGCGGCGGCAGTATGCTGCCCGCGCCCGCTGCCGCGGGATGGACGCTCCTGCGCATGTCGAACTCGCTCCGCCTCCTCGTCGTCGTCCTGTTCGGTGCGGCGCTGACCGCCCAGACCACCGTCTGGGTCCCTTGCAGCGCCGACAACACGCTCTACGAGAGCGCGACCGGCGCGCTCAGCAACGGCTCCGGCCCGAGCCTGTTCGTCGGCCGCGCCGGCAACGGCCTGCTGCGCCGGGCCGTGCTGCGCTTCGACGTCGCCGCGCAGGTGCCGGCGGGGGCGGCGATCGTCGCCGCCGGCCTGACCGTGCGCGCCGTGCAGTCGAGCGACCCGACGCCGCTCCCGGTGACCGGCCACCGGCTGCTGCAGGCGTGGGGCGAAGGCGGTTCGGTGGCCACCAGCGGCAACGGCGGTGCCGGCGCGCCGGCCGCCGCGAACGACGCGACGTGGCTGCACGCCTTCTCGCCATCGGCGTTCTGGAACCAGGCCGGCGGCGACTTCGCCGCGGCGCCGAGCTTCGTGCTGGCGATGCCGGCGGTCGGCACGGTGTCGGCAGCGCCAACGGCGGCCGCGGTGGCCGACGTGCAGGCGTGGCTCGACACGCCGGCGCAGAACCACGGCTGGCTGCTGCTCGCCGACGAGTCGGTGTCCGGCGCGACGGCGCGCCGCCTCGACTCGCGCGAATCGACCGGCGTGCGGCCGTTCCTCGCCGTCACCTACGTGCTGCCCGGCCAGGCCGGCCTGTGGGGAGAGGGTTGTCCGGTCGGCAGCGGCCGCTTCGATCTGGTGCTGGTGGGGGCCCCGGTCGGCGGCCAGACGATGCACCACGTGCACTTCGGGGGGCCGCCCGGCAGCGTCGGCGTGTTCTACTTCGCGCTCGGCCTCGAGCCGGGCGGCGTGCTGCTGCAGCCCGATTGCCGGCTCTACCTGCCGCTGGCCCAGGGCTGGGTGCCCGGCAACCTGTTCGTGCTCGACGGCACCGGCACCGGCTCGTCGTCGTGGACGCACGGCACCAGCTACCCCGGCCTCTACTTCACGACCCAGTCGGCCGCGCTCGACGGCAGCGCGCTCGGATTCGCGCTCAGCAACGCCGGCGTGGCCGTGCTGCAGTGAGCGTCCGCGTGGGCCGGCGGCGAATCCGCCCCGCGCGCCCTTGTGCCGGCTGCCGCAGCGGCGCACCATCGGCCGCGTGAACCCGACCGACCGTCCGCTCGTCCTCGGCCCGCACACGTTCACGTCGCGGCTGTTCCTCGGCACCGGCAAGTACCCGTCGATGGAGTCGATGGTCGAGGCGCTCGCGGTCTCGGGCACGCAGTGCGTGACGGTGGCGGTGCGGCGGCTGCAGCTCGGCGTGCCGCAGGGCAGGACGCTGCTCGACTACCTGCCGCGCGAGAAGTACGTGCTGCTGCCGAACACCGCCGGCTGCTTCGACGCCGAGCACGCGGTGCGCACGGCGCGGCTGGGGCGCGAACTCGGCATGGGCGACCTGGTCAAGCTCGAGGTGCTCGGCGATCCCGACACCCTGCTGCCGGACCCGCTCGGCACGCTCGAGGCGGCGCGCACGCTGGTGCAAGAGGGCTTCGTCGTGCTGTGCTACACCAGCGACGATCCGGTGCTGGCGAAGCGCCTCGAGGACGCCGGCGTGACCGCGGTGATGCCGGCGGGCGCGCCGATCGGCAGCGGCCAGGGCATCCTGAACCCGAACAACATCCGCATCATCCTCGAGCGCGCCAAGGTGCCGGTGATCGTCGACGCCGGCGTCGGCACCGCCAGCGACGTGACGTTCGCGTTCGAACTCGGCGCCGAGGGCGTGCTGCTGAACACCGGCGTCGCGCTGGCGAGGGACCCGGTGCGCATGGCGCGGGCGATGAAGGCCGCCGCCGAGGCCGGTCGCGACGCGTTCCTCGCCGGCCGCATCCCCCGGAAGCTCTACGCCAGCGCGTCGTCGCCGACGACCGGCGTCATCGCCGGCGAATGAGCGGGCTGCGCCGGGCGCGCCTCGCCGAGCCGCTGCTGCAGCTGCTGGCGATCGCCGTCGTGGCGGCGCTGTCCGCCGGCGCGCCGGCGTGGTGGCTGCCGGCCATGCTCGGGCTCGCCATCGTCTGGCCGCCGGCCGTCGCCTGGCGACCGCTTGCGGGCCTGGCGGTGCTGCGGACCTACCTGGTCTGGGTGTTGCCCTGGCTGCTGGCGACGGTCGTCTACCTGCGCCTGCTGCACGCCTGCGGCCACACCGTGGCGCCGCAGCCGGCGCTGGTGGAGCTCGCGGCCCACGGCCTGTCGGCGCCCGGGGCCTGGGCGACGATCCTGCTGGTGGTGGGGCTGGCGCCAGTGGCCGAGGAGATCCTGTTCCGCGGCTACCTCTACACCGGCCTCGCCACGGTGCTGCCGGTGCCGGCAGCCCAGACCGGCACCGCGGCGTTGTTCGGCCTCGCGCACGGCCTCGACCACGCGCTGCCGATCGCGGCGCTCGGGCTCCTGTTCGGTTGGCTGCGCCACCGGCACGCCGCGCTGCTGCCGGCGATGTTCGCCCATGCGCTGCACAACGGCATCACGGTGCTGCTGGCGCTAGTCTGGCCGGGCCACCTGGACCTGCTGTTCCCCCGATGACCGACCGCAAGCCCGCGAAGTATCCGCCGCCCGACCCCGGGCAGCGCCAGTTCGTCGTCCACCCGGACATGATCGGCCGGCTGCGCCGTCGCGGTGCGGCGATGGTCGCCGACAACGCCGCCGTCGTCGGCGACGTGCGACTCGGCCGCGACGTCGGCATCTGGTTCGGCGTCACGATCCGCGGCGACGACAGCTGGATCGAGATCGGCGACGAGACCAACGTGCAGGACAACACCTGCGTGCACGTCGACGTCGACGCGCCGCTGCGCATCGGCCGCGGCGTCACCATCGGCCACGGCGTCATCCTGCACGGCGTCGAGGTCGGCGACTACGCGCTGCTCGGCATGGGCTGCATCGTGCTCGGCGGCGCGCGCATCGGCGAGTACTCGCTGATCGGCGCCGGCGCCCTGGTCAAGGAGAACGCGGTGATCCCGCCGGGCTCGGTCGTGCTCGGCACGCCGGGCAAGGTGATGCGCCAGGTGACCGAGGCCGAGCGGGAGGGCATGCGCTGGCGGGCCCGGCACTACGTCGAGCGGGCGCGCAGCTACCTGGCGCCACACGATCGCGGCGCCTGACGGCCGTGGCAGCGCCCGTCCCGGATCGGGATTGCGGCCTGCCGCGTCCGCCTTGCCGGTGTGCTACGCTTCTGCGCGTTCCCTCGGCCGGTCTCGCCGCCGGCTCTCCTCGCCCATGAAGCCCTCGCGCATCACCCTCCTTCTCTCGCTCGCCGCTGCCGCCGCCTGCGCCCGCCATTCGGGCACCGTCGGCGCCCTGACCGCCGGCAAGACGCCATTGTTCGAGACGCGGACCGAGGTGCCGACGAACTCGGCCAACCACGTCGACTTCCACGTCGCCGACTTCGACGGCGACGGCACGCTCGACATGGCGGTCGCCAGCGTCACCGGCGAGCTGCGCGTGCTGCTCGGCAACGGCACGAGCTTCGTGCCCGGCCAGGAGCTGCAGATCGGCGGCCTGCCGATCTGGATGGCCGGCGGCGACTTCGACGGCGACGGCGACCGCGACCTCGTGATCGTGCGCCGGGCCGCCAACACCACCGAAGTGTGGCTCAACGACGGCACCGGTGCCTTCGTGCAGGGACCGTCGCTGGCCGTGCCCGACGAGCCGCTGGCGGTCGTCGTCGCCGACGTCAACGGCGACACCTACCCGGACATCGTCGTCTCGGTGCCGACGTTCCCCGAGGTCCGCATCTTCCTCGGCGACGGCGCCGGGGCCTTCCCGACCTCGCACCAGATCGGCATGCCGGGCGGCGGCCGTGCGTTCAACGTGCAGGTCGGCGACGTCACGCGCGATGGCATCGCCGACCTGATCGTCGCCAACCCGGACACCGACCGCGTGCTGGTCTGGCCCGGATTCCAGGGCGGCTTGCCGGGTTGGTACTACTGCGAGCTGCCGATCAGCGGCGCGCCGGCCGCGGTCGCCCTCGGCGACTTGAGCGGCGACGGCCTCGTCGACATGTGCGTGACGATGTTCGGCGGTGGGCGCTTCGTCGTGGTCACCGACATCCTGATGCCGGGCAGCAAGCAGGTGGCCGACGACGGTCAGGATGGCGGCCCGTTCGGCGAAGTCTGCGAGTACCTGTCGTTCGACGTGCCGGTGCCCGACCGCCCGACCCTGGCCGTGATCGAGGACGTGACCGGCGACGGGCTCGCCGACCTGGTCGCGTGCCTCGCCTTCCGCGCCAGCGTCTTCGTGGCGCCGCAGCTGCCGCAGGGCGGCGTCGGCGAACCGAGCTTCTACGACGCGACCGACATCCCGCTGCGCCCGTTCGTCGGCGACTTCGACGGCAACGGCCAGAACGACGTGTTCGCGCTGTCGGCGCTCGGCGACCGGGTGAACCTCTGGTTCGCCGACGACGGCGGCGCCCTGCGCGGCGCCCGCAACCACGACTCCGGCCTGCCGGGGGCGTCGTGGATGGTCGGCGGCGACTTCGACGGCGACGGCGACCGTGAGGTCGTCGTGGCCAGCGACCTCGGCACCGGCCTGAGCGTGCTCGGCCGCGGGCCCGGCGACGGCCTTCTGGTGGAGCACACGTTCGACATCGGCCTGCCGGTGCGCCAGCTCGAGGTCGCCGACCTCGATGGCGACGGGCGGCCCGACCTGATCGTCTGCGTCGACGGCGGCCTGAAGCTGCTGCGCAACGTGTCGACCGGCGCCGGCTATGCCTTCGAGGTGCCGCCCGGCACGCCGGACGTGGTCGGCTCCGGCCTCTACCCGTTCGGCGCCACCGCCGCCGACTTCGATCGCGACGGCGACCTCGACATCGTCGTCTGCGACTTCAGCGGCGGCGGCCTGCACATCCTGCCCGGCACGCCGCAGCCGTTCGAGTTCGGCGCCGAGATCGTCATCGACCTCGGCGCGGCCTCGTCGCCGCTCGACGTCGCCGCCGCCGACTTCACCGGCGACGGCCTGCTGGACCTCGCGGTGTCGCGCGCCAACGAATCGGACATCCTGATCCTGCGCAACGAGGGCGGGCTCTCGTTCTCGACCTTCCTCAGCGTGCCGGTCGGCGACTCGCCGAACTACCTGCTCACCGCCGACTTCAACCTCGACGGCCGCGCCGACCTCGTGGTCAGCAACGGCTCGTCGGGCACGGTGACGGTGCTGTTCGGTTCGCCGACGGGCTTCTCCGGGCAGTCGTTCCCGGCCGGTGCGGTGCCGACCGCGCTGCTGGCCCAGGACCTCAGCGGCGACGGCGTGCCGGACATCCTGGTGGCGTCCCTCCTCGGCGGCGACTTCCGCGTCATGGTCGGCGACGGCACGGGCGGCTTCCCGCAGCTCGGCTCGTTCCCGGGCACCTGGGGCGCCTCGAACGCGGTGCTGCAGGACATGACCGGCGACGGCCGGCCGGATCTGCTGATCTCGAGCCTGGTCACGCACCGCGTGTCGCTGGTGCGCAACATCACCGACTGACGGCCGCCCGACCCCGACCGCGCGAGGCGTCATGGCCGAGGAACTGATGGGCGTGATCCTCGCCGCGGGCAAGGGCACGCGGATGCGGCCCTTCTCCGAGCACTGGCCCAAGCCGGTGCTGCCGGTGCTCGGCAAGCCGCTGATGGCCTACCAGCTCGAGATGATGGCCGCGCTCGGCATCCGGCGCGTCGTCGTCGTGATCGGCCACCTCGGCCACGAGGTCGTGCGGGCGCTCGGCGACGGCAGCCGGTGGGGCGTCGCGATCGACTACGTCGAGCAGGAGGAGATGCTCGGCATCGCGCACGCGGTGTCGCGCCTCGAACCGCACGTCGACCGGCCGTTCTTCCTGTTCCTCGGCGACATCTTCTTCGTCACCGAGGACCTGGGCGGCATGGTCGACCGCTTCCGCAGCGACCGCAGGGTCGACGGCGTGCTCGCCTGCAAGCGCGAACCGAACCTCGAGGCGATCAAGCGCAACTTCGTCGTGCTCACCGATGCCGATGGCGCCGTGCACCGCGTCATCGAGAAGCCGCGGCACCCGCGCACCGACCTCAAGGGCTGCGGCATCTACCTGTTCGACCTGTCGTTCTTCGACGCCGTGCGGCGCACGCCGCGCACGGCGATGCGGAACGAGTACGAGATCACCGACTCGATCCAGATCTTCCTCGACGACGGCTACCGGGTCGAAGCGGCCGAGGTGGTGCGGGCCGACATGAACGTCAGCTACCCGGCCGACCTGCTGGAACTGAACCTGCTGCTGCTGCAGCAGAGCGGTCAGGCGGAGTTCCGCGGCGCCGGCGTGCGGCTCGGTCGCGGCGCCGCGCTGACGCGCTGCGTCGCCATGGAAGGCGCCGTGGTCGGCGACGATGCGCGGCTGCAGGACTGCGTGCTGTTCCCCGGGGCGCAGGTGCCGGCGGGGCGTGTCCGGCAGCGCACGATCTTCACCGCCGACGCCGAGATCCGGTGCGGCGGCGAGGCAGAGTAGCGGGCGGCCGGGCGGCGCTCCCCGGCGACGGTGGTTCGGTCTGTTCGCTGCCTGCAGCCACGGCGCTCGGGAAAGCGGCGAGCCGGCGCGGCCGCTGCTCGACCTCGGGCAGGTTGCGGCCCCCGCGGGCGCCGTGCGGGCGGTGTCCGCACCGCCGGACACCTTCCTGGCCGGCGGCACCTACGAACTGCGCTGGCGCCAAGGCGGCGCCGTCGTGGTCACCACCGCGGCGCGGGCGGTGGCGCCGACCGCCCTGTCCGTCCAGGTGCCCTGGCTGCCGGCTGGCGACTACGAACTCGACGGCGACACCGGACCCGTGGCCTTCCGTGCCGTCTGCACGGTGCTGGACAACCCGCCGGTGCCCATGCCCGACGCCGTGCCGCAGGTCGCGGCGTTCCGCGCCGACCTGGAGCTACGGCTGGACCAGCTCCGCCAGCAGGTGCTCGGCGAGCCGGACTCCGGGCGGCGCGAGGAGCGGCTCTTCAACCTCGCCAGCGTCGCCACGTGGTGCGGCCATCTCGGCGATGGGCTGGCCTGGGCCCCGGCGGAGGACGTGGTGCAGCTGGCGATGGTGCTGGCGGCCAACCCAGGCCTGCAGACCGCCGGGCCGCCGCCCGCCCGGCCCGGGTTCTCGCGGCTCGCCGCGGTGGCCGAGGCCATCGGTGACCTTGGCGCTCGCTACGGCCATGGCGCCGCGGCTGTGGCAGCCGGGCTGTTCGGCTTCGAGCCGTTCGTCGTCGAGCTGGCGCTGGTCGCCTCCGGCCTGCTGGCGATGACCGAGGCGGTGTGCTGGCTCGACCCGGTGCTGGCCGTCCCGTGCCTGCCGCGTGGTGGCTTCGTGGTGACGACCGCGCTGCCGACGCTCGGCGCCGCCGGCGACCTCGTCTTCGTCGCCGGTCGCCGCCTGGCCGTGCCGCTGCGGGCGCAGATCGAACTCGCCTCACCGACCGCCGCCGACGCGACCGTGGCGCTCGAGGATGCGCAGGCGCTGTTCGCGGCGCTCGACGGCTGGCGCGCGTTCGCGGCCGGGCTCGATCCGGCGCTGGCCGAGAAGTGGCGCGGGGCTCCTGCCGCGGTGGCCGCCGAGGGCACCATCGAGTGGGTCGAAGTCGACGCGCAGCGCCTCGAATTGCTGGCCCAGCCCGAACGGGCGCTGGAACTGGCGCTCGCCGCGGGGGTGGCGTCGGGCACGGGGCCCGCGGGCCTGGTTGCGACCGTCACGGTCGGCTGCGAACTGCCCGGCCTGGGCCGGTTCGCGCAGCCGCTCGTTACCGCCGTGGCGCCGCCGCCCGCCGGCATGGTGGCGATCGAGCCCGGCACGTTCACGATGGGTGGCGGCAGCCACGGGCTGCAGCCGCCGCACCAGGTCACGCTGACGCGGCCGTTCTGGATGGCGCCGTTCGAGGTCACGCAGGCGGAGTTCGCGGCCGTGATCGGCAGCAATCCGTCGGCGTTCCTCGGTCCGCAGCGTCCCGTCGAGCGCATCACGCTGGCACAGGCGAAGGCCTACGCCGCGGCGCGCACGGCGGCGGCGGCGTTCGCCGGCCAGTTGCCGTCGGGCTACGTGCTCCGACCGGGCAGGAAGGGTCGTCTACTTGCCGGTTCCGTTCGATCTGCAGGCGGCCGCAGTCGGCGACAGCGTGCAAGTCGTCGTGACCATGGCCCCGGTCCTGATTGGAGCCATCTGCGGTGTTCCCACGGCGCCACAGCCGCGTGGCTATGCCGAGCAGTTCCTGTTGGTAGGTTGGGATCTCCCTGAAGGCACGGAGCTCCTGCAAGCCTATTCACCCACCCAGAGAGCCTGGGCCGCGCGCATCTCCGAGCAGCTGCGTCGCCTCCATCCGTTCGCCGTAACGCAGCATGCGATCTTGGTGGCGACCGAGCGCGTAGCGGATGCGGCGGCCGTCGAAGCCGATGCGGCGGTTGCGATCGGTGGGCAGGAGGCGGCCAGGGAACGCGTTCGTTTCCCCTTGGCGACCCAGTGGACCCCAGCGGACTGCACCGTCGTCGAACTGGGCGGCCTGCCCGTGCCCTGCGAGGTCATCGTGCAGACCCCGCACCTGCCCGGCCTGTTGGCGGGTGACGGCCTGCGATCCTATCGGCCGGTCGATTCCGGCAACGGCCTGCATCGCTTCCTCGTGCCGGCGGATGAGTACCAGCTGGTGCCGGCCTGGGGCATCGCACCGCAGCATGCCTACCGACAGGACGTGCGCGTCGAGCCCGGTCGTCTGTTGGAGGTCGCCCCTCTCTGGGGGCTGGGCGTGCTGGAGATCCGGTCCGAGGGACCTCGGGGTTCGTTCGCAGCGGTAGCTGCCCGCGGGCGGGGCGGAATGATGAAGTTCGCTCCGGAACAGTTGCCGGCGCTCGTGGACGTGGCTCCTGGTGAGTACCTCGTGCACGTGTTGGACGACGCCGGGCAGCAGGTGTCGGAGCAGGTGGTGCGCGTCGACTCGAGCGAGCGGGTCGTCGTGGTCGTGCCGTAGCCGTGCAGCGGGGTTTGCAGGGATGCAACCCAGGGTCGCCGCCCCGTAGCATCCGGCCGATGCTCGCCGGGCTCCTCGTCACCATGTTCGTGGGCCTGCCCGTGGCCCAGGAACCGTCGGCTGCACCGTCCGCGAACCTGCAACTGAGCGGCGCCGCGATCTTCACCGGCACGCCGCTCGACTGGCCGGGCCCGCTGTACGTGCGCGACGGCCGGATCGTCGACAGCGAGCCGATGCCGCCGGGCACCGACGGGCCGATGCTCGCGCTGCCCGGTGCGTTCGTGATGCCCGGACTGCAGGACGCGCACGGCCATTTGCTCGGGCTCGGCACGGCGCTGGCCGAAGTCGACCTGGTCGGCGCCGCTTCGTTCGCCGAGGTCGTGGCCCGCGCCGCGGCCAAGGCAGCGACGCTGCCTGCGGGCGAATGGGTGCTCGGTCGCGGCTGGGACCAGAACCGCTGGGTCGACACCGCGATGCCGCACCATGCGGCCCTGTCGGCGGCGATCCCCGACCATCCGGTGTGGCTGGGGCGCGTCGATGGCCATGCCGGGCTCGCGAACGCGCGCGCCCTGGCGGCCGCCGGCATCGTTCGCGACACCGCGGCGCCCCGTGGCGGCGAGATCCTGCGCGACGCGGCCGGCGAGCCGTCCGGAGTGCTCGTCGATGCCGCGATGGCGCTGGTGCAGCCGCCTCCGCCGTCGCCGGCCGCGGTGCGCGAGCGCCTGCTGGCGGCGCACGACGCCTGCCTGCAGCACGGCCTGACCTGCGTGCACGACGCCGGCGTGTCCGCCGCGGTGCTCGAGCAGATGCTGGCGCTGCACCGCGAAGGCCGCTGGCGGCTGCGCACCTACGTGCTGCTCGATCCCGGCGAGACCGAACTGATTCGGCGCGGCCCGTGGCGGACGGACGACGGCCTGGTCGTCGTGCGGGCCGTCAAGGCCTACGCCGACGGCGCGCTCGGCTCGCGCGGCGCCGCCCTGCTGGCGCCGTACGCCGACCGGCCGAACTGGAAGGGCCTGCTGCTGAACACCACCGCCGGCATCCACGACCTCGCCCAGCGCTGTGCCGACGCCGGCATGCAGCTGTGCGTGCATGCGATCGGCGATGCCGCCAACCGCGCCGTGCTCGACGCCTACGCGACCGTGCGCTGCGCCGGCGGCCTGGCCGCCCGCCGGTTCCGCATCGAGCACGCGCAGGTGGTCGACGCGGCGGACTTCGTGCGCTTCCGGGGGCTGGGCGTGCTGCCGTCGATGCAGCCCGTGCACCTGACCTCGGACATGCCGTGGGCGCCGCAGCGGCTCGGTCCCGAGCGCACGCAGTACGCCTACGCGTGGCGCCGCTTCCACGCGCTCGGCGTCGTGGTGCCGTTCGGCAGCGACTTCCCGGTCGAGCCGGTCGATCCGCGCCGCGGGCTGTACGCCGCGGCGACCACCCGCAGCCCCGATGGCGGCGACGAACTGCGGCCCGACCAGAAGCTGTCGCGCGAGCAGGCGCTGCGCGGCTTCACCCTGCACGCTGCCCACGCCATGTTCGCCGAGCGCGACCTCGGCACCCTCGAGGTCGGCAAGCTGGCGGACCTGACGGTGTTCGACCGCGACCTGCGCACGTGCAGCGACGCGGACCTGCTCGCGGCGAGGGTGTTGCTGACCATCGTCGCCGGCCGGGTGGTGTACGACGGCCGCGGCCGGTAGAACGGGCCGCCGATGCTGCCCGCGACCGCATCCCTGCCCTACGAGCAGAAGCTCGAAAGCCTGCGCCAGGCCCTCGCGGCGTTGCCCGGCGCCGTGGTCGCGTTCTCCGGCGGCGTCGATTCGACCGCGCTCTTGCACGCCTGCCGCGGCGCGCTCGGCGACCGCACCGTCGCGGTCACGGCGGACTCGCCGTCGTTGCCGCGCGCGGAGCTGGCCGAGGCCGAGGCGCTCGCCCGCGAACTGGCGGTGCGCCACGTCGTGCTGCCGACGCACGAACTCGAACGGCCGGGCTACCGCGCGAACGCCGGCGACCGCTGCTACCACTGCAAGCAGGAGCTGTTCGTCACCGTGGCGGCGCGCCGCGCGGCGATCGCGCCTCTGGACTGGTGCGTCGTCTACGGCGCGATCACCGACGACCTCGGCGACCATCGCCCCGGGCAACGCGCCGCCGCCGAGCACGGCGTGCGTGCGCCGCTGGTCGAAGCCGGCTTCGCCAAGGACGACGTGCGGCGCTACAGCCGCGAACACGGCCTGCGCACCGCCGACAAGCCGAGCTTCGCGTGCCTGTCGTCACGCGTACCCTACGGCACGCCGATCGACGCCGCCGTGCTGCGGCGCATCGAGCAGGCCGAGGCGGTGCTGCGCGAGCTCGGCTTCCGCCAGTTCCGCGTGCGCCACCACGACACGCTGGCGCGCATCGAGGTGGCGCCCGACGAGCTCGAGCGGGCGTTCGCCGTCCGCACCGCGCTCGGGGAACGCATCCGCCGCACCGGCTACCTCTACGTCGCGCTCGACGTGTTCGGTTACCGCAGCGGCTCGCTGAACGAACTGCTGACGAGGAGCACTTGATGCCGCGCCGTGCCACCGCCCTGGTCGCTGCCGCCCTGGTCGCTGCGGGCGCGCGCGCGCAGGACGATCCGATCACCGAGGCCCGCGTGCGGGAGACCGTGGCGTGGCTCGCCGCCGACGAACGGCGTGGCCGCGACACCGGCAGCCCCGAGCTCGAGCAGGTCGCCGACTGGATCGCCGAGCGCTTCGCCCAGGCAGGGCTCGAGCCGGTGCCCGAGCTGGGCTGGTTCCACGGCTGGACCTTGCCCGGGCTGCGGCTGGACCCGGCGGGCGTGCAGGTCGTGCTGCGGCGCAAGCTCGGCAACGACACGGCGGAGTTCCCGCTGGCGGCGGGCGCGGACGTGCGCTGGTGGCGCCCCGGTGACGTGCCGAACGGCCGGGACGACGCCAGCACGGTGGCGTCCGCCGACGACGCGGCGCTGCAGCAGATGCTGCTGGCGAAGTCGGCGCGCCGGCCGGTGTTCCTCGAGGTCGCGGAAGACGATCCGGACTGGCTGCGGGCCGCCGGCCCGCACGTGCTGCTCGCCGGCCGCCGCGCGGCGGCCAAGCCGGTGTTCCTGGTGCGCAAGGGCGTGCTGCCTCAGGCGCCCGCCGACGATCGCGAGGTGGCCTGGTCGGCCACCTGGTCGACGCCGGCGGCCGAAACCGTCGAGGTGCCGTTGCGCAACGTCATGGGGCTCCTGCCCGGCACCACGCAGGCCGACGAGCACGTCGTCGTCAGCGCCCACTACGACCACCTCGGCGTCGGCCGTCCGGTGGGGGGCGACGCGATCTACAACGGCGCCGACGACAACGCCTCCGGCACCATGGCGGTGCTGCTGCTGGCGGAGGCGCTGCGCCGGCAGCCGGCGCCCCGGCGCAGCATCCTGTTCGTCTGCTTCGCCGCCGAGGAGCGTGGCCTGCTCGGCTCGGCGGCCTTCTGCGAACGGCCCCCGGTGCCGCTGGAGCGCGTCGTCGTCAACCTGAACCTCGAGATGATCGGCCGGCCGGAGCCCGGCAACGAGGGCAAGGCCTGGGTCACCGGCCGCGACCTCAGCGACTTCGCGGCCATCCTCGAGGGGCCGCTGCAGCGCAGCGGCGTGCTGCTCGTCGACTTCCGCATGGCCGACACGCTGTTCGCCGCCAGCGACAACTGGTCGTTCGTGCGGCACGGCATCGTCGCGCACTCGGTCAGCGCCGGCTCCCTGCACCGCGACTACCATCGGCCGAGCGACGAGGCCGACCGGCTCGACGTGGCGCACATGGCGCGCATCGTGCGCGGACTGGCGGCGGCGGTGCGGGAACTCGCCGACCGGGATGCGCCGCCGGCCTGGAACGAGAAGGGCCGCGCCCGGGTCGAACGGGCGCGGCGCTGATCGGCGGCCCTGCGGGCCTCAGCGCGGCAGGTCGCCGGGTCGCCAGCTGCGGTCCTTGATCTGCATCGGCGGGTATTCGCGGCGCAGCCGTTCCGGCGCCGGCGGATCGAGCGGCTCCTCGTCGACCTCGCGGATCGCGGTGCAGCGGATGCGCCAGCTCCAGCCCGGCTGCAGGTGCGCGTCGTATGTCGGCGTGCGCAGTTCGTCGGAGTAGTAGCTGCCGCGTGCGATCGCCATCGGCACCGGGATGATGCAGTTGCAGGCCTGGCTCGAGACCACGCGGCCCTCGGCGTCGAGCACGTCGAGCGCGACCCACGCCTGCACCAGCGGCTTGTCGGTCCGGTTCTGGTAGTGGAAGCGACAGCGCACGTAGGCGCTGCCCGGCCAGCCGTCGAGCGAGACCTCGCGCACCGTGACCCGCCCGTCGGCGGGGAAGTCGAACTCGATCGGCGTCGTGTTCTGTTCGCGGAACACCTGCTGCAGGGCCTGCAGGCGGCGGAGCTCCGTCTCGAGCACGTGGTCGGGACGGCCGGTGGCGACGGGGGTTGCGCAGGCGGCGGCGAACAGGAGGCCGATGGCGGCGAGGGGGAGTCGTGCGGTCATGGGCGGCGTCGCGGGCAAGGACCGTTCCAAGGCTAACGGTTCCGACGACCGGCGTGGGGCCCGCCTTCCCGCGTGCTTGCCTCCCGGGCGGCGGGGCCGGCGATCGCGGCCTTGACCGCGGCTGCCCGCTCCAACATCGTGCGCCCCGCATGTTCGACTCCCTCGCCAACGCGCTCGGCAAGGCCTACCGCGCCATCGTCGGGCAGAAGGTCCTGACCGAGGCGAACGTCGACGAGGGCATCCGCGCGGTGCGCCAGGCGCTGCTCGAGGCCGACGTGAACTTCCAGGTCGCCAAGGAGTTCACCGCCGACGTCCGGCAGCGGGTGCTCGGCCAGAAGGTCATCGGCTCGGTCGAACCCGGCCAGCAGTTCGTCAAGTGCTTCCACGATGCGTTGACCGACCTGCTCGGCGGCCAGGCGACGGGGCTGCCGGTCGCCGACCAGCCGCCGCTGGTGCTGATGCTGTGCGGCCTGCAGGGCAGCGGCAAGACGACGACCGCGGCGAAGCTGGCGCTGTGGTTGCGCAAGCAGCGGAAGAAGAACCCGCTGCTGGTCGCCGCCGATCTGCAGCGCCCGGCCGCCGTCGAACAGTTGCAGAGCCTCGGCCGCCAGCTCGGGATCGCCGTGCACGCCGAGGGCACCAAGGCCCGGCCGCCGGAGGTCTGCCAGCGCGGCATCGCCTTCGCGAAGGCGCACGGCCACGACGTGGTCCTCCTCGACACGGCCGGGCGCCTGCACATCGACGAGGCGCTGATGCGCGAGGTGCAGGAGGTGCACGCTCTCTGTCGGCCGCACGGCGTGCTGCTGGTCTGCGATGCGATGCTCGGTCAGGACGCGGTGAACTCGGCCAAGGAGTTCCACGCCCGGCTGCCGCTGCACGGGCTGATCCTGACCAAGGTCGATGGCGACGCGCGCGGCGGCGCCGCGCTGTCGATCGTCAAGGTCACCGGTCGCCCGATCCTGTTCGCCGGCATCGGCGAGAAGCCCGACGACCTCGAGGAGTTCGATCCGGCGCGCATGGCCGGGCGCATCCTCGGCATGGGCGACGTCGTAGGCCTGGTCGAGAAGGCCCAGTCGGTGATCGACGAGAAGGAGGCCGAGAAGGCGGCGCGCAAGCTGCAGAAGGGCCAGTTCGACTTCGAGGATTTCCTCGCGCAGATGAACATGGTGCGCAAGCTCGGGCCGCTGAAGAAGGTGCTCGGCATGCTGCCCGGCGTGGGATCCATGCTGAAGGACGCCGACTTCGACGACTCGCACATGAAGCGCATCGAGGCGATCGTGCTGTCGATGACGCCGAAGGAGCGCCGGCGGCCCGAACTCATCGACCTGCCGCGCCGCCGTCGCATCGCCGCCGGCAGCGGCAACGATCTCGACGCCGTGAACGGCATGATCAAGCAGTTCAAGGCGATGCAGGACCTGATGAAGCGCCTCGGCAAGGGCGGTGGGCTGCCGCCCGGCCTCGACCAGATGCTGGGCGGGGGCGGCCTGCCGGGCGGGCCTGGCGGAGGCGCTGGCGGCCTGCCGGGCGGCTTTCCTGGCGGCGGGCGGGGCTTCCCCGGCGGCTTCCCGGGTGGCTTCCCCGGCCGCCGCCGGCGCTGATCGCGGCCGGCGCAGCAGGAAAAAGGGCTGGCAAGTGCCCGAGCCATCTGGTTTGCTTCTCGCCCCCTTTCGCGGGTCCACGACGCACGGAGACAGGTTCCCTTGGCAGTCACGCTTCGCCTGAAACGCTTTGGACGCCTCAACCATCCGACCTACCGGGTGGTGGCCACCGATCCGCGCTTCCCGCGCGACGGCCGCATCATCGAGGCCCTCGGTTACTACCTGCCCCTGATGCCCCGTGCGCAGGAGCAGCTGAAGCTCAACACCGACCGCATCCAGTACTGGCTGTCGGTCGGTGCCCGGCCTTCGGCGACGGTCGCGACGATGATCGAGAAGTCCGGGCTGGTCGTACCGGTGCCGAAGAAGCCCGAGCGCAAGCGGAGCAAGGGCAAGCCGGCGGCGTTCGTGCCGCCGAAGAAGAAGGTGCGCAAGCCGAAGGCGCAGCGCCGCGCCGAGAAGGCCGCGCGCGCCGCGGCCGGCAAGAAGTAGCCGCTCCGCGCGCCGTCGACGGCGGCTGCCGGCCGCGCCGTCGGCGGTCTGGTCGTTGGCGCCGTACCGCCTGCTGAACCCCGCCGCCTGCCGGGCCATGCAAGAGACCGCCGTGTCGACGAAGAAGAAGCCCAAGTCGGAAGCCAAGGTCGAAGCCGCGCCGGATCCGCGGGCGCCACTGCCACCGACGGCGGCGAACCTGCAGGCGACGGTCGCGGAACTGGAGCAGGTGCTGGCCGACCTGCCGCCGCCGGTCCTCGCCGCCGACCAGCCGCCGCCGCAGCTGGACCTCGTCGAGGCGATGCTGCACATCTACTTCGCCGACGGGCTGCCGTGCGGCTACGGCCAGGAGGCCCGGCGCCGCATCGGCGAGGGTTTCGTCGACCGCAACGAATTCCGGGTCACCGAGGCCTTCGAGGTCGAGGATCTGCTGCGGGACCTCGAGATCCCGCACCTGTTCGAGCGCTGCCTCGCGGTGCGCGATTCCGTCGCGCAGGTCTACAACGACCAGAACGGCGTCAACCTCGGCTTCCTGCGCGACGCCGGCGTCGGTGACCGCAACACCTTCTTCCAGCGCGTGCCGGCGCTGCAGCCGCACGTCGTGACGTTCCTCGGCAACCTGCTGACGATCGAGGAGCTCTGCTTCTCGGACAAGTCGACGCTGCGGGCGCAACAGCGGCTCGGCCTGGACCCGAAGGATGCGGCGGCGAACAAGTTCCTCGATCGCGTGCGCGCGCTGCTCAAGCCCTACGGCCACCTGCCGCTCGACGTCGGCGCGCACCTGCCGTCGCGCAAGCCGAACCTGGCGCACCCGCTGTCGCCGGCCTGCATCCTGGTGCGGCTGGCGCCGGGCGGCAAGCGGCGCTGAGGCGGCGGCCGGCCCCGGCGTGGGGCTTGCGGTCGGCCGTGGGCATGCGAGCATCCCAACGTGCGTGAGCCCGTGCTGCAACTGGCCTCGACCTCGCCGCGGCGGCGGTCCCTGCTGCAGGCGGCCGGCATCCCGTTCGTGCTTTGCGAGCCGGGGCCGGAACTCGACCACCTGCCGCCGCGGGCGGGCGTCACGCCGCGCGACCTGGCGCGCGAGCGGGCCCGGCGCAAGGCGCTCGGCGCGGCAGCGCCCGCGTCCGGTTTGCCGGTGCTGGGCGTCGACACCGTCGTCGACCTCGACGGCGTCGAACTGGGCAAGCCGCGCGACCGCGACGAAGCCGCGGCGATGCTGCACCGCCTGATCGGCCGCCGGCACGCGGTGCACACCGCCCATTGCCTCGTGGCGCCGGGGGGCGACGCCTTCGCCGAGGAGATCGCCAGCGCGACGGTCACCTGCCGCACGCCGGGCGCCGCCGAGATCGCCGCCTACCTCGCCTCCGGCGACTGGCACGGCAAGGCCGGCGCCTACGGCCTCCAGGATCCGACGCAGTCGTTCCTCTGCCTCGCCGAGGGGGCGTTCGACACGGTGGTCGGCCTGCACGTGCCGGCGGTGCTGCGGCTCCTGGCGGCGGCGACGGGCCGCCCATGAAGTGGCTGCCCGATCGCCTCGCGGCGCGCCTGGGCCTGGCGCTGCTGCTGGCGGCGGTGGCGATCGCCGCGCTGGCGGTCGCGGTCGGGCAGCGGGATGCGGCGCGTGCGGCCAGGGGCAGGGCCGCGGCCGCGGCGCCGGAGCCGGTGC